>NZ_CP099734.1:0-715438 GCF_025398175.1 Photobacterium sp. TY1-4 | reverse complement strand
TGTCTGCGCTGACACAGGATCCGAGAAACGCGGGTCCCCCCATTGGCTTGAGTTGCAATGACTGTGCTACCATGCTGAAGATAATCAAAAATACGATGTGTATAAATATGGAACATTACCTAGTCATCACGGCCGTTGGTACGGATCGCCCGGGCATCTCAGACGAAATCACCCGGCTTATTACCCATTGCGGCTGTAATATCGTCGATAGCCGGATTGCCATTTTCGGCAGTGAGTTTACCCTCATCATGCTGTTGTGCGGCAACAGCAACGCCATTTCCCGGGTGGAGTCGACCCTGCCCCTCAAGGCGCAGGAACATGATCTGCTCACGGTAATGAAGCGAACGACCAAGCATGAGTACCGCTACTTCCCTTACACCGCAGATTTCCATATCGAGGCCGATGACAGCCCGGGGCTGATTGAACAGTTCACCCATTTCTTTGCCACCCGAGCGGTGGACATTGCCTCGCTCAGCGCCCATACCCACGAGGCCGAGCAGGCCGGCGGCCCGAGCCGCTTCCAGTTACAGATCAGCACCAACCTGCCTGAAGGCTGTAACCTGATGACCTTACAAGAAGAATATGAAGCACTTTGCCAGGACCTGCTGGTCACCGGCAACGTGACTTTTATCGGCCATAATCAATAAGGAAAACCGCTATGAAGACCTTGACCGCCGGTACGCCTGCGCCAGACTTCACGTTGCTGAACCAAGACAACCAGCCTGTCGCGCTGTCTGATTTCCGGGGGAAAAAAGTCCTGGCGTATTTTTATCCCAAGGCGATGACGCCGGGCTGCACCACGCAGGCCTGTGCCCTGCGGGACAGCAAAGCTGAGCTGGATGCGCTGAATGTCGAAGTGCTGGGGATCAGTATCGATCCGGTAAAACGCCTGCCGAAGTTTATCGAGCGCGACAACCTGAACTTCACCCTACTGTCAGACGAAGACCATGCCGTGGCCGACCAGTTCGGTGTCTGGGGCGAGAAAAAATTCATGGGGAAAGTGTACGACGGCCTGCACCGCATCAGCTTCCTGATTGACGAAAACGGCACGATTGAACACGTCTTCAACAAGTTCAAAACCAAAGACCACCACGAGGTGGTGCTGAATTACCTGAACCAGAACGATTGATTGTTGCCCGGTCTGCTCTGGAGGCTATCCCCAGATTTCAGTATCGCCCGCATCTTATCGTCCGATCAAAAAGGCCGCATCACGCGGCCTTTGTTGTATGGGCAGACTGACAGCGCTTAGGACGCACTGTGATCCGTCGGCTCCTGAATTTCCGTCGACGGCAGCGCATTCCACACGGCTTTCACCAGCGTCGCCAGCGGGATCGCGAAGAATACGCCCCAGAATCCCCACAGACCACCGAAGACCAGCACCGCAACAATGATCGCCACCGGGTGCAGGTTTACCGCTTCAGAGAACAGGATCGGGACCAGCACGTTGCCGTCCAGCGCCTGAATAATGCCGTACGCCACCAGCAGCCACCAGAAATCCGGGCTGATCCCCCACTGGAACAGGCCCACCATGGCCACCGGCAAGGTCACCGCAGCGGCACCGATATACGGGATCAACACCGAGAAGCCCACCAGCACCCCGAGCAACACGGCGTAGCGCAAATCCATCACCGCAAAGGTGATGTAGCTGACAATCCCGACGATAAAGATCTCCGTCACCTTACCGCGGATATAGTTCGAGATTTGCTGGTTCATCTCGACCCCCACCTTGCTCGCCAGACGGCGATTCTTCGGCAGCAGGCCCTTAAAGGTGATCAGCATTTCATCCTTGTCCTTGAGCAGGAAAAAGACCAGCAACGGCACCAGGATCAGGTACACTGCCAGCGTCGCAAGGCTGACCAGCGAAGAGAGCGAGCTTTTCACCACGCGCTCCCCCATCCCCAGCACGTTTTCGCGCAGGGTGTTCATGAAGGTGTCAATCTGATGCGGCTGCACAAAATCCGGATAACGCTCCGGCAGGCTGGAGACGTATTGCTGCAAGCCGTTAAACATGGTCGGCACATCGGCAATCAGATTCCCGACCTGATGCCAAATCGTCGGCACCAACCCGAACACGGCCATCACCATCAGGCCGACAAACAGCAGTAACACCAGGATCACCGCCAGCAGACGGGGCACCCGCAACCGGACCAGCATCATCACCGGCCATTCCAGCAGGTAAGCCAGCACAATCGCGACCAGCAACGGGGCGATCAAGTTGCCGAAAAAATATATCGTCAGAAAGCCAAACAGCAGAATGGCCACCAGACTGACGGCATGAGGATCAGAGAATCGGCGCTGATACCAGCGGTTTAGCATTTCCAGCATAAATTCGTTACTGCCTTCTGGTCACAATAATTACGAGCGATTGCGCATCGGCAACCAACTCTTCGAGAGTAAATCCGTGGTTTAACAGATATCGGGGAATATCTTGCCTGGCCCCCGTGTCAGAGAGATGTATTTTCATACGCTGACCGTATCGGAGTGCTTTCGTCGCCCGCTTCGCCAATAATAAAGCCATGGGGCAACGTTCCGCCGTCAAATCGAGCGATGGGATTTCCATTCCGGTATGCTGACAGTTATTATCCATCGGAGTATTGTAATGGACATTGTCACCACAAAAAAGAAACCTGACAGTGGTTTTGCTGTCATATCTCTGTAAGTTATACCTTTCCCGAGAGGTTTGCACGGCGACTGAGCGCCGTTGCCAGCCTTGCCGGAATGCAAAAAAGGACCTCAGACAGGTGGCTGTATTAAAGATATGATTCGATTGACCAAAGCACCTCTCTGCCTGTTGCTGGCCGCCCTGCTGGGTCCGGGTCAGGCAGCCCGGGCAGATAATTTCAATGCCCTGCCGGAGATCGGGACCACCGCGGCCTCGACCCTGACCATCGAGAAAGAAATGGTCTATGGCGACGCCTACATGCGCATGCTGCGAGCCAGCATGCCGGTGATCAGCGACCCCTTGCTCTCAGAGTATATTCAGGACCTCGGCCACCGCTTAGTTGCCAATGCCAATGATGTGCGCACCCCGTTTAATTTTTTCCTGATCCAAAACCGCGAAATCAATGCCTTCGCCTTTTTCGGCGGTCATGTCGCCATCCACAGTGGGTTATATCTGCACGCCAATACCGAAAGCGAGCTGGCCTCGGTCGTGGCCCACGAAATTGCCCACGTGACCCAGCGCCACCTGGCGCGCAGCATGGAAGATCAGGCCCGCAAATCGCCGGTGACCCTGGCCGCCCTGGTCGGCTCAATGATGCTGGCCATTGCTTCCCCGGAAGCCGGAATAGCGGCAATTCACGCCACCACAGCAGCCTCGGCCCAAGGGCAAATCAACTATACCCGCAGTAACGAGAAAGAAGCGGATCGAATCGGCATTGCCACGCTGGTCAAATCCGGCTTTGAGGCTCAGGCCATGCCGCGCTTTTTCGGCCGTCTGGCCGATCAGTACCGCTATGCCAGCACACCGCCGGCCATGTTGCTGACTCACCCCCTGCCGGAATCCCGGATTTCCGACTCCCGCAGCCGGGCCAATCAGTATCCGGTTCAAAAAAACGAAACCTCAGCCCGCTACCAGCTGGCCCGGGCCCGAATCGTTGCCCGCTACGCCGGGATCGACAGCGATGCCGCCCAGGACTGGTTTGATCGCCAGCTGAAAAAAGCCCGCGGCGCCCGCAAAGACGCGCTGAACTACGGCAAGGCACTGGTGTATATCGATGCCCGCCAGTATCAGCAAGCCCATGCGCTGCTGGATCCCCTGCTGACCGGCGATCCGAACAACCGCTTTTATATTGATGCCGCCACCGATCTTGATCTGTACGAGAAACAGTTCGATCGAGCAATTTCACGACTGGAAAAAGCTCTCAAGGCCAATCCGGAACATCAGGTACTGCGCCTGAACCTGGCCAACGCCCTGCAAGAAGCCGGACGTCCGGGCGAGAGCATCCCGATCCTGAACCGCTACAGCCATGATCATCCCGACGATACCAATGGCTGGTACCTGTTGGCCCAGGCCTATGCACACAGCGGACGCCGCGATGCTGAGCTGGCGGCGCGGGCCGAGCTGATGGCCCTGCGTGGCCAATGGGATAAAGCCATCAAGTATTACATCGAGGCCAGCCAACTGGTGGAAATCAATTCCCTGGATCAGGCCCGCTATGATGCCCGTATCGATCAGCTGCGCCTCGCCCGCGCCAGAGTCGCAGATCTCTGAGCCACTTCACTTTTATTCCAGGTTGCAGTTCCACTACAATAGGGCTGCAACATTTATTTTCCATCCTGCTAACCCACCGGTTCAGCAGGATGCACCTCATCGATTGGAGATCTCATGGCCGTAACTATTTACCATAACCCGCGCTGTTCAAAGAGCCGCCAGACCCTGGCCCTACTGGAAGAGAAAGGGATCACCCCGGAGATTGTCAAATACCTGGAGCAAACCCCGAGTGTCGCGCAGCTGCAAACCCTGCTCAGCCAGCTGGGCTACACTTCTGCCCGTGACATGATGCGGACCAAAGAAGAGCTGTATAAAGAGCTGGGACTGGGCGAGGCCGGGATCACCGAAGCACAGCTGTTCGAGGCTATGGCCGCTCACCCGAAACTGATTGAGCGCCCGATCGTGGTCAATGGCGACAAAGCCGCCATGGGCCGCCCACCAGAGCAAGTGCTGGAAATTCTGTAATGCTGAAACTCCTGGTGCTTTACTACAGCCGCCACGGCAGCACCCGCCAGTTGGCCCGGCACATTGCCCGCGGGATTGAGCAAGTAGCCGGCTGCGAAGCGGTCCTGCGCACGGTGGCGGACATCGACAGCCAGGGTCAAACCACAGGATCGCCCGCCGAAGGCGATCCCTGTGTGACCCTGGACGATCTGAAAACCTGTGCTGGTCTGGCGATGGGGAGCCCGGTCCGCTTTGGCAACATGGCCGCGCCGCTCAAGCATTTTATCGACAGTACCAGTGCGCACTGGCTCTCGGGCACCTTAATCGGCAAGCCCGCCTGCGTCTTTACCGCCTCATCTTCCATGCACGGCGGACAGGAAACCACGCTGCAGTCGATGATGCTGCCTTTACTGCACCATGGTATGCTGATTGTCGGCCTGCCCTACTCGGAGCCCCAGCTACATACCACCCGCTCCGGAGGCACCCCCTACGGCGCGTCGCACCTCAACCACAGTCCGAGCCTCGGGCTGGATCAAGATGAAACCGCCCTGGCACAGGCCCTGGGCAAGCGCCTGGCTGACACGGCCAAAAAGCTACATCAGGCATAAAAGGATCAATGCATGACACCAATGAGCCCTTCAACGCAAAACCTGCGTTACTTCGCGCTGACCGCCAACCTGTCGCTGATCCTCTGGGTTGGCCTGTGGCAAAGTGCGATCTCCCCGCACCCGCACCTCAACAATCTGGTCGTGGCCGGGATGTGGGTCTTGCCGATGCTGTTGCCGCTCAAAGGGATCCTGGAAGGGAAGCCCTACACCCACGCCTGGGCCAATTTCATTCTGATGTTCTACTTCCTCCACGCCCTGACGATTTTGTGGATTGACGATGGAGAACGCCTGCTGGCCCTCATTGAGCTGGGCATTACCGCCAGCGCATTTATCGCCAACATCCTGTTTGCCCGTCAGCGTGGCCGGGAGCTGGGCATTAAGTTGAAAAGACTGTCCCAGGTCGAAAAAGAAGAGCGGGAAGCCCACGAGAAACAAGAAAAGTAACCCGACGTCACCTCGGCAGCTGACAAAAACAAAAACCGGCCTCTCAGAGAGGGCCGGTTTTTTTATCATTCACGGTGCCGCTACGTGGGAGCGGACTAAGGGCGCCAGTAGAACTGGTTCCGCTCGATCCGAGGCTGAGCCAGGGTCGCTGACACATCCACCGCATCCGGGTCGAGAGCCGTGTCCGATTCAACACCGGCGTACAACACCTGCAGCTTCTCTTCCGGAGACATGCCCCCCGGCTCAGTACCCGGCAACGCCGCCGCTGCCCGGCTCAGGCGGGTATCCCGGCCCAGCTCCTGATAAAACGCGTTTTCTGTGCTCAACAGGTTCACGGCAAAGATCACGCTGTCCCCTTGCACACGGCTGGCATTAACCGAAGCGACCGACGTGAGATTGGTCAGCAACCGCTCCAGGGCAAAGAAGTCTTCCGTGGTGCGAATATTGGCCACCTCAATGGCGAAAGCATCACTGGCCGCGCCGCCCAGCGGTACCGCATACTTGGCCGCCAGCGTGTCGGCGACCTGATCCATCATCTGCTTCAGGGCATCTGCCGTACTGCCCGCCGCGCGACCTTCTGCCGGCATGGTTTGCGAATTCGCCAACTGCTCCGGAGTATCGGCAAACAGCTGCCAACCAAGATCGACATTATCAGCCGCAGACTGGCGCATGCGGATCACCAGAATGGCGTCCGGCTGATATCGGGCACTGGCGCCTGCAATCGGCTGCACAAAACCGCCCCACAGATCCGGAATATTAATCGCGGTAACATCTTCAAAGTCGCCAATCGGCACCATCACCGGCACCCCGCGTTGGTCAGCAGCCCGTTTCAGTTGGGCGGTCAGCACACTGCCGGACTGATCCCAGACAATGTCCCGATTGCGATTGGCATCTTTCACCAGCCACACCAACACGCTCGGCCGCTCTTCCCGCCACAGAGTGGCATTCGCCTGGGTCAGCAGATTACGCACTTGCCCCCGGTCAAACGCCAGCGCCAGGGTTTGCTGGCCATCCTGGCTACCATAACCAAACTGGCTGACATACACGCGGCTGTTGGCCATCGCCTTTTGGATCACTTCATTCTCGGTAATGGTACTTTGACCCGACACTTTGACCAGCACCTGCGCCAGCGCAGCTTCCCGCGCTTTCGTTTCAGACGCCCGATCAGTATCCGGCAACACCACTTCCGCCTGATACAGATTGGTCACTGTTGCAGCTTTCAATGGCCAGGCCAGGAAAGCGCACAGGAGTAGAGCAATACGCAGCATTAGAAGACTCATATCATCATTGACTTAATGCCCGATCATAGAATGAACCAGCCAGTATCGGCAACTGCTAGCGTGAGAAAATCCACGCCAGGCGTGCGCTTTCTTCCAACTCCCGTAACCTGAGCCGCCTCAGACGACCGAAACAACCGCACCAATGCATGCAACGAAATACAATCGTTACATTAAAAGGTGACCAAAATTAAACTTTTCAACATCCCTGATGAGCAAGTGGTTTTTTCCTGTCCGGCAAATGGGCAAACGATTACATCCGTGATAGCATTCCGCGATTTTTTTTCAGACAGGGTGGAAACAACAATGATGCAGGTTGTACAGGGCGCTCAAATGCTGTTTGTCGCGTTTGGTGCATTGGTTCTGGTACCACTATTAACCGGGCTGGATCCGAGTGTGGCGCTATTTGGCGCAGGTATTGGTACCCTTCTTTTTCAATTCATCACCAAACGCTCCGTTCCCATCTTTCTCGCTTCCTCTTTTGCGTTTATTGCTCCGATTATGTATGGCGTCCAAACCTGGGGTGTTGCCGGGACCATGAGTGGCCTGATGGCTGCCGGGGTTGTTTACGTGTTGATGAGTGCCGTGATCAAAGTGCGCGGTGTCGCCATTATTCATAAACTGCTGCCACCGGTGGTGGTTGGCCCGGTGATCATGGTGATTGGTCTGGGTCTGGCACCGGTTGCGGTCAATATGGCGCTGGGGAAAACCGGAGACGGTGCCGTACAGCTGATCGATGGTGATGCTGCGCTGTGGATTTCGACGATCTCTCTGCTGGTCACCATTGTGCTGAGCGTCTTCGCCAAAGGCTTCCTGAAGCTGGTCCCGATTGTGGGCGGGATTGTTGCCGGTTACACCACCAGCCTGTTCTTCGGTGTGGTCGACTTTACGCCAGTGGCCCAGGCCAGTTGGCTGTCTTTGCCGAACTTCACGTTCCCGGAATTTAACATCAATGCCATCCTGTTTATGATCCCGGTCGCCATTGCCCCGGCGGTAGAGCACGTCGGCGATATGCTGGCCATCTCCAACGTCACCGGGAAAGACTACCTGAAAAAGCCGGGCCTGCACCGGACCATGGCGGGTGACGGGGTCGCAACCATGGCTGCCTCTTTATTCGGCGCGCCGCCAAATACCACCTATTCAGAAGTCACCGGTGCGGTGATGCTGACCAAAGCTTTCAACCCGGTGATTATGACCTGGGCTGCCGTTACCGCGCTGGTGCTGGCCTTTGTCGGCAAGCTGGGCGCTTCGCTGCAAACCATCCCGGTGCCGGTGATGGGCGGGATCATGATTTTGCTGTTCGGCTCCATTGCCACCGTTGGCCTCAACACCCTGATCAAGAACCAAGTGGATCTGCACAAAGCACGTAATCTGGTGATTGTCGCGGTAACCCTGGTCTTCGGCATCGGCGGCATGGCATTCGGCATCGGTGAATTCAGCCTGCAAGGCGTCAGCCTGTGCGGCATTGTCGCCATTGTGCTGAACCTGGTTCTGCCGGACAATCTGGGCGAGAACCACGTGGTCGACAACGCGCAAATGGAAGAGTCCACGCGCTAAGTCCCAGCCTCTCGCAAACAATAGGCAAGATCCCCCAAAACGCAGAAGCCCCCGCTTCTGCGTTTTTTATGGCCAGCCCATCAGGCCGCGTCGGTTAAGTTAGCCCAGGTCAATCCGTTACTCCCTGATTGACCTGATTGGTTCAAAACAGCCGGGCGCACGGTGAAGATTCAGAGGTTGGAGTCAGAGACATGTCCCGCACCGGATAAGGGTTCGGCAGATCTCAGACAGAAAAAAACCGGGCAGGGCCCGGTTCTTGTGTCACTGATGTTGATGCTTACTTGGTACCGAAGATCTTATCGCCGGCATCGCCCAGACCCGGAACGATGTATCCTTTGTCATTCAGCTTCTGATCGATTGCCGCAGTGTACAGCTCAACATCCGGGTGCGCTTTTTCCAGAGCCTCAACCCCTTCTGGTGCAGCAACCAGAACCAGCACTTTAATGGATTTACAGCCGTGCTCTTTCAGCAGGTCAATTGTGGCGATCATCGAGCCACCGGTTGCCAGCATCGGGTCAACCACCAGCGCCATGCGCTCATCAATGTTAGAAGCCAGCTTGTGGAAATACGGAACCGGCTCCAGCGTTTCCTCGTCGCGGTAGATCCCCACCGTTGAGATACGGGCACTTGGCATGTGCTCCAGCACGCCGTCCATCATCCCCAGACCTGCACGCAGGATCGGAACAACCGTTACTTTCTTACCTTTAATCTGGTCGATCTCAACTTGACCGTTCCAGCCTTCGATAGTAACCTTTTCTGTTTCGAAGTCTGAAGTCGCTTCATAAGTCAGCAGGCTACCAACTTCCGTTGCCAATTCACGGAAACGTTTCGTGCTGATGTCACCTTCGCGCATAAGACCAATCTTATGTTTTACCAGTGGGTGTTTTACCTCAACGACTTTCATGTCTGGCTCCTAAGCAAGCAAATTTTCAAAAAATCGCACTATTATACACTAGACTACATCTTGTCGTGTAGGGGTATGCATTGCGTTTGCTCAGGTTTTACCCAGGCAAATTTATTGACGCAAACGTTTTCCTTTCTGGTTTGACTGCTGTTATCATAGCCCCGCTTTTTTACTTTAATGCGATGAGGGATCTCTTGTGAGCGGCAACAACTCTTCTCTTAGTTACAAAGATGCTGGTGTGGATATTGATGCGGGCAATGCCTTAGTTGATCGTATTAAAGGGGTTGTCAAGCGCACCCACCGTCCGGAAGTCATGGGCGGCATCGGGGGATTCGGAGCGCTTTGCTCACTGCCGACCAAGTACAAAGAGCCAGTGTTGGTTTCTGGTACCGACGGGGTTGGGACCAAGCTTCGCCTGGCGATGGACTTGAACAAACATGACACGATTGGGATCGATTTGGTCGCGATGTGCGTCAATGATCTGATTGTTCAGGGCGCCGAGCCGCTGTTCTTCCTGGACTATTACGCCACCGGTAAACTGGACGTCGACACCGCGGCTAACGTGGTGGCCGGGATCGGTGAAGGCTGCGTACAATCGGGCTGTGCCCTGATTGGCGGGGAAACTGCAGAAATGCCGGGCATGTACCACGGTGAAGACTATGATGTCGCCGGATTTTGTGTTGGCGTGGTTGAGAAATCCGAGATCATTGACGGCAGCAAAGTCCAGGCGGGTGATGCCCTGATTGCCGTGGCTTCAAGCGGTCCGCACTCGAACGGTTTCTCGCTGATCCGCAAAATTATTGAAGTCTCACAAGCCGATCTGAACCAGGACCTGAACGGTAAACCTCTGGCAGAGCACCTGCTGGAGCCGACCAAAATTTATGTGAAATCGACCCTGAAAATGATGGAAAGCTGCGAGGTGCATGCGATCTCTCATATCACCGGCGGCGGTTTCTGGGAAAACATCCCACGCGTTCTGCCACAAGGCACCAAAGCGGTGGTTGACGGCAACAGCTGGGAATGGCCGGCAGTGTTCAGCTGGCTTCAACAAGCCGGGAACGTCGACACTTACGAGATGTACCGCACCTTCAACTGTGGTGTCGGCCTGGTGATTGCTCTGCCGCAAACCCAGGCGCAGCAGGCAATTGAGATCCTGAACGCGGAAGGCGAAAATGCCTGGCTGCTGGGTGAAATCGCGGCCGCTGACGCGGGTGAAGAGCAAGTGGAGATCAAATAACGATGAAAAACATCGTTGTCCTGATCTCCGGGAGCGGCTCCAACCTTCAGGCTTTGATTGATGCCTGCGCGGAAGGTCGTCTTCCCAATGCCAGGATCGCGGCGGTGCTTTCCAACAAAGCAGATGCCTATGGTCTGGAGCGTGCGCGCCTGGCCGGGATCGAGACCGTGCACCTCTCGGCAGCCACATTCAGCGATCGCGACAGTTACGACCGCGCGATGGCCGAGCAGATGGACACCTTTGCCCCGGATCTGGTGATCCTGGCGGGTTTCATGCGGATTCTCAGTGATGAGTTCGTTCGCCACTACCGGGGCCGGATGCTGAATATTCACCCATCTCTGCTGCCGAAATATACCGGACTGCATACCCATCAGCGCGCCATTGATGCTGGTGACTCGGAGCATGGCACCAGCGTTCACTTTGTGACCGAGGAGCTCGACGGCGGACCGGTGATCCTCCAGGCCAAGGTGCCGATTTTCGCCGGGGATACCGCCGAAGAAGTGATGGCCCGGGTTCAGGAGCAGGAACACCGCATCTACCCACTCGTCACCCGTTGGTTTACCGAAGGGCGTCTGAGTATGGCCGATGAGCACGCGATCCTTGACGGTCAAATCCTGCCACCGACCGGCTATGCCACGGACGAGTCCTAAACCGCTGGCCGGAACCGCATGGATAATAAAACATAAAAAACGCGACCTCCGGGTCGCGTTTTTTTATCTTTGTGCTTCGGGCACGACCGTTGGATTGCGGCGAGCCACTCAGGTCGACGTCACCACCCGGTTAAAGATTTGCTCACCCAGATAAAACACACTGAGCTCGCCGGGCTGCATCTTATGCCAGCTTTCATCATTGGTCAGCGGCTGGGTTGCAATCACCGTCACCACGTCATTCGGCGTGGTTTCCTGCTGAAAGTCGATCGTCACGTCTTCATCAATCAGCGATGCCCGGCCAAACGGCGCCCGGCGGGTGATCCAGTGCAGATTGTTGGTACAGTAGGTAAAGACATACTCACCATTACTGAGCAACATATTGTACACACCAAGCTGGCGCAGTTGATCACAGCACGTCGCCACGAATGCGTAGAACGGCTCCATCTGCTCAGGCTGCTCCGGAAAGCGGGCTTCCAGTTGATTCAGCAACCAGCAAAATGCAATTTCACTGTCGGTATCGCCCACCGCCTTGAAACGCCCGGTATCAAGCGCGTCATAGCCGGTCAGCTGACCATTATGGGCAAACGTCCAATACTGGCCCCACAATTCCCGGGTAAAGGGATGGGTGTTCTCCAGGCTGACGCCGCCGCGGTTGGCCTGGCGAATATGGCTGATCACGGCGCAACTTTTGATCGGGTATTCCTGAACCAGTTCGGCAATTCGCGAGTAACAGCTGGGATTGGGATCTTTAAACGTGCGAAACCCCCGTCCTTCGTAGAACGTGATCCCCCACCCGTCCCGGTGCGGGCCGGTTTTACCGCCCCGCTGCATCAGCCCGGTAAAGCTGAAACAAATATCCGTCGGCACATTGGCACTCATGCCAAGTAGCTCACACATAGTCCTTTATACTCTCATTGACCCGGTTGTCTCGATGGTCGGACTTACGCCGAAGCCATTTCTTTTTCAACCAGCATAATTAAAATATGGATAATTTTAATATGAACTTCCTGAATACGATCAGCAAATCCGAAGTGAGGAACCCGGATTTCCACATCGGCCAAACCAGCCATCTGGCCGCCATCTTTGCCGGTCAGGGCAATGGTTTTCATGCCTTTGGCCTTTGCCGCTTCAATCGCTTTCAGGATATTGCCTGAGTTTCCAGAAGTGGACAGACCGAACAGCACGTCGCCTGCGGCACCGACGGCTTCCAGGTAACGCGAAAAGACGTACTCGTAGCCAAAGTCATTACTGACGCAAGACAGGTGGCTTGGATCAGAAATGGCGATGCCCGGATACCCCGGACGGTTTTCACGGTAACGACCCGTCAGCTCTTCGGCAAAATGCATTGCATCACAGTGGGACCCGCCGTTTCCGCAGGACAATACCTTACCACCCTGCTTAAACGATGCTGCCAGCAGCTTCGCCGCCGCTTCAATATCAGCAAGGTTCTTCTCATCGCTCAGAAAGCGGTTCAGTACGTCAGCAGCTTCTGTCAGCTCTGCACGGATCAGGTCTTGGTACATAGGCTCATCTCTATTATTGATTTACGGTTCTGAGCCCCGGCCAGGCAGCTATCCCGCCCGGCAGAGGCTTCTCTGCCCTAGCCCGCAGTGTACATAGAAACCACAGAAGGTGTCGACTCCTGAGGCGCCACATTGTGACGCTTTGTGCTCAAATGCTCACGTAATGACTGCGGAGATGAGTAAAGTTGAACTTGCGTGGCGGCAAGGACCCCGGCGGCCGCCAGCTTCCGCTCAACGTGCGCCGCAACCCCCAGCAGATACACCGGATAATCCCCGGCCCTGGCCAGGGCCATATCCAGGGCCCGAATCGCCGTAATATCCATGGTCGTCACATCGGTAAAATCCAATACCAGCGCACGGGGCGGCTGCGGCAGACGGCCAATCACGCTCAGCGCTTTCTCGCTGGCAGCAAAGAACAGCGGGCCGTTAATATCATACACCACCACATCCTCGCCAAAATCCAGATGCGGGTGCGTCTGTGCCACCACCGTGACAGACGTCAGCGAAGCCATGCGCTGAATAAACAAAATTCCGGACAACAGTAGCCCGACCGCGACCGCAATCACCATATCAAACACCACGGTGAGGCTGAAACAAACCAGCAGAACCGCCACATCCCGTCTCGGGGCCACCTTCATGGTATGGACAAAGTGCGGGGCCTCCGACATATTCCAGGCCACCATGATGAGCAGCCCGGCCAGCGCACTCATCGGGATGTAGGCCAGCACCGGCGCCAGGAGCAACATGGCCGCCAGGACAAACAGGGCATGCACAATTGCCGATACCGGCGAAAAAGCCCCGGCGCGAATGTTGGTTGCCGTCCGGGCAATCGCAGCAGTGGCCGGGATCCCGCCGAAAAATGGTACCACCAGGTTGGCAAGGCCCTGACCCACCAGCTCGCCATTCGGGTTATGCTTGGTCCCGGTCATCCCGTCAGCCACCACGGCACACAACAGCGACTCGATGCAACCGAGCAAGGCAATGGTAAATGCCGCCGGCAATAGGGCCACCACCAGCTCGGTGGTGATCGGCGTCTCTTGCCACGGTAGCATCAGAGACGGCAGTACCTGTGGGATCCCCTGGCCGATCAAATCGCCAATCTGGTACTGGAACCGCTCTCCCAACAAAGCAACATGCAAACGGTCTGACTGATTGAGCGCAAGCGCCGCCACCGTGCCAGCCACCAGGGCAACCACATGAGCCGGTATCCGTTGTTTCAACCGCGACCAGCCGATAAACACGGCGATGGTCGCCACGCCCACACCGGCATCGGCCCAGTTCACGCTCGGTAAGGCGCAGCCGAAAGCCATCACTTTTTCCGGGAAATGAATCGGGTTGCCGCTCACCTGCAGCCCCAACAGATCCTTCAGCTGAAGGAAAGCGATCACCAGACCGATCCCCGCGGTGAAGCCGGTCGTCACCGGGTACGGGACATAGGCAACCAACTGCCCCAGCCGCAACACGCCCATCAGTAACAGGATGAGCCCGGACATCAAGGTCGCCAGCATCAGGCCGGAGAGTCCATATTGTTGGGTGATCGGCAACAGGATCACCACAAATGCCGCTGTCGGCCCACTGATGTTAAAGCGCGAGCCGCCAAACAGGGCCGCCAGTAGCCCCGCGACGATCACCGTGTACAAACCGTGCTGAGGCGGCACCCCGATCGCAATCGCCAGTGCCATTCCCAACGGAATTGCGACTACCCCGACGGTCATCCCCGCCACCAGATCAGCCCGGAGCGCAGCAAAAGAATAGCCTTCCCGCCACGCCTGTTTTAATGCATCAAATATCAACACGACTTACCCCTGTACCGACGTACAAAAGAAATGAATTTCACTTGGCTGTCATCCCCGAAAGCGGGATCCGGCGGGCAGTTGTCAGTCGGAAGTCGGGGGGAGTTCAGCTAACGCAGCTGTGAGCCGATCGCGCACTCTCGTGTCAGCACACCCGAGAGCGTGAACTCGGTCACAGGATTAAACCATATTAATTGTATGAGTTATTTTCGCAACCTCATTTTTCTTGCTTGATGATCTGGCGCAATCCCTGATTTCACAAGGATTACAACGATACTTCGCGATAACGGACCGCTTTCAGACCAGAAAATTATTTTACATTTCCTTAAAAAACACCTTACACTTACCACAAGTGGTAAGACCTCTTACCTTGCATAAACTGTACCCAAGAATAACAACATTCATGCCCCGATAAGGAGAATCAACATGGTAACACTCGTGTACCTGCTAGGGCTCATTGGTATCACAGGTGTGCTCGCCTACCACCGAGCCAACCTCAAAACCTTTACCGTGACCCTGGCGGCCGCATTGGCACTGGGCTCACTGCTGGATGTCATCGGCCAATACAGCTGGCTGGCTTTTGTCCTGATTGCTGTTCCGCTCAACCTCATCTCATTGCGCAGAAACCTGCTCAGTAAGCCGGCGCTGAAAGCCTTCAAGGGCGTGATGCCGGAGATGTCCCGCACCGAGAAAGAAGCAATTGATGCCGGGACCGTCTGGTGGGAAGCGGATCTGTTCCGCGGGGCGCCGAACTGGAACAAACTGCATGATATTCCGGCGCCACGTCTGAGCGCGGAAGAAAAAGCATTCCTCGAAGGCCCGGTCAATGAAGTGTGCCGGATGGTCAACGACTATCGCGTCACCCACGAGCTGGCCGATCTGCCGCCGGAAGTATGGCAGTACCTGAAAGATCACAAATTCTTCGCCATGATCATCAAAAAAGAATATGGCGGTCTGGAATTTTCGGCTTATGCCCAGTCCCTGGTGCTGCAGAAGCTGACCGGGGTGTCCGGCGTGTTGTCCTCAACCGTCGGCGTGCCGAACTCACTCGGTCCGGGTGAGCTGCTGCAACACTATGGTACCAAAGCCCAGAAAGAGCACTACCTGCCTCGCCTGGCCGAAGGGAAAGAGATCCCGTGTTTCGCCCTGACCAGCCCGGAAGCGGGCTCTGATGCCGGCTCAATCCCGGATTTCGGGATCGTGAAAAAAGGCCTCTGGCAAGGTGAAGAAGTACTGGGGATGGAGCTGACCTGGAACAAGCGCTACATCACCCTGGCTCCGGTTGCCACGGTACTGGGTCTGGCCTTTAAACTGTCGGATCCGGATCACCTGCTGGGTGATGAAGAAGAGCTGGGGATCACCTGTGCCCTGATCCCGACAGATATCGACGGGGTGGAAATCGGTCGCCGTCACTTCCCGCTCAACGTGCCGTTCCAGAACGGGCCGACCCAAGGCGAGAAAGTCTTTGTGCCGATTGATTTCATCATTGGTGGCCAGGAGATGGCCGGCCAGGGCTGGCGGATGCTGGTTGAATGTCTGTCGGTAGGCCGCGGGATCACCCTGCCGTCCAACTCAACCGGCGGTCTGAAAACCGCTGCGATGGCAACCGGCGCCTATGCCCGGATCCGCCGTCAGTTCAAACTCCCGATCGGAAAGATGGAAGGGATCGAAGAGCCGCTGGCGCGCATTGCCGGCAACGCCTATGTGATGGATGCGGCCAGCAGTCTGACCGTCTCCGGGATCGATCTGGGTGAGAAACCTTCAGTGATTTCCGCCATCGTCAAATACCACTGTACCCACCGTAGCCAGCGCGGCGTGATCGATGCCATGGACATCGTCGGCGGCAAAGGGATCTGTATGGGGCCGAGCAACTTCCTGGCCCGCGGCTACCAGGGCGCACCGATTGCGGTGACCGTGGAAGGGGCCAATATTCTGACTCGCTCGATGATCATCTTTGGTCAGGGTGCGATCCGCTGCCATCCTTATGTGCTGGAAGAAATGGAAGCGGCTTACCAGGAAGATGCCAACCAGGCGCTGATCGGCTTTGACAATGCGCTGTTCGGCCACGTCGGCTTCGTGATCAGCAATATGGTACGTTCATTCTGGCTGGGTCTGACGGACGGTCGCGGCTCCGCTGCCCCGCGCAAAGATGCCACCGCCCGCTACTACCAGCAGTTGAACCGCTACAGTGCCAACCTGGCGCTGCTGGCTGATATTTCCATGGCGGTTCTGGGCGGCTCACTGAAGCGCAAAGAACGTCTGTCGGCTCGTCTGGGGGATGTACTGAGCCAGCTGTATCTCTCTTCGGCAACCCTGAAACGTTATGTCGATGAAGGCTGTAAGCAAGACGATCTGCCGTTGGTTCACTGGGGCCTGCAAGACTCGCTGTATCAGACTCAGGTCGCGCTCGATGAGTTCCTGCGTAACTTCCCGAATCGCCCGATTGCCGCCTTGATGCGTGCCGTGATCTTCCCGCTGGGCCAGGGTCGCGTGAAACCGTCCGATAAGCTGGATCATCAGCTGGCCCGGATCATCCAGACGCCGAGCGAAACCCGCTCGCGGATTGGTCGCGGCCAGTTCCTGGAAGCCTGCGAGAACAATGCGGTTGGAATGATTGAGGAAACCCTGAAAGATATCCTGGCTGCCGAGCCGGTCTATGACCGCATCTGCCAGGCGGCCGGTAAGAAGTATCCGTTCATGCAACTGGATAAGATTGCCGCGGTTGGCCTGGAGCTGAATGCGATCAATGACAGTGAAGCCGAGCTGCTGCGCCGTGCCGAAGCAGGCCGTCTGCGCACCATCAATGTCGACGACTTTGACTCGGATGAGCTGGCTGCCAAAGCGTACCCGGCCGAGAAAAACGATATCGCGGCCTAAGCAGACCGCCACAACGTCCAAAGGGAAGCCTCGGCTTCCCTTTGTTCTTGGGTTCGTTCTACCAATCGTCGTCAATCACTGCTCATCCTAGCCTGTTAAAACGCCTGATAACTGCGTTTTTCCGACGCGATGTCTGATCACTTACTTACTGTGATTGGGATTATTATCGACTGATGCTTTGGTCATGTGGCGAATGTGACTGAGCAGATCCTCGCAGGCTCAAGCATCGGCTACTGGGATGAAGCGATAGTGGTCCACGACTGCCACATGCTGGCAACCTCAGCGAGCCTCCGCCTCATGAACACGAAAAAGGGCAGCAACCGCTTCCCTTTTTCGTGTTCATGGATCCCTTTTCATGGCTGGTCTTGCTGCCTTATGGCAGATGCCATAGAAGCCGGACAGCTTCCCTAGGTTGCCGGCACAACCAAAGAGTCTTCTTCCAGCACTTTCTTCATTTTCCGCTTACGCCACAAAAAGACGCCGGCAACCACCAGCACCACAATGAGCAGGTTCGCACCAAGCACGATCTTCACTGCCTTATCCCGGGCGGCCTGCCTTTCCTCAGCCTGTCTCAGCAGCTCTTCCTGCCTTGCTCTGGCTTCCTGCTGTGCCCGGAAGTCTTCGAGGTTGCGATCCAGTTGCAGCTCCGCCATCACCGCAAAATTGGTTTCCGGCAGCTGGAAAATCAGCTCACGCTCATTGAAATTATCGGTGCCGTACAGCCACCCCGACCAGGAGTAGCGGCCCGGCGCTTCGCCATTGGGCAGACGCACGGTCAAACCGTCTTCATCCGGCATCGCATGCTGCTGACTGATGCGCATTTTCCCTTCCGGGTTGGTCTGCACAATATGCGCCGCCAGTGAACCCGGCTTCAGAGATCCGGCTTCGGTTTCCACCACCACCTGATGCGATTCATTGTGTCCCCGCCCCTGAATAAAACTGGCGGTCATCGGGGTCGGATACACCAGGACTTCCTGCTCGACGGTACGTAGAAAAATGCCGTTGCCGGACGTGATTCTGACCCGGTATTTCCCCGGCTGAACCGTGATCGGCATCGCCACCGTAAACACCCCGTCGCCCGGCACCTCATCGTAATTGTGGCCGTCATCGGCGAACTCGCCCAGCGGGATCGGGCTGGGCCAGGCTTCACGAGGTAAGTCTTCACTGCCTTCGATAAATTCGTAAAACACCACCGACATTTTCACCCGGTCGATAAAATCCCGGTTGTGCAGCAGTTGGCCGTTTTCAAACAGTCGCGCGGTAAATTTGAGGGTCTCTGACTGATAGAGACGCGCGGGCATGTCGGCCACTTCCAGTGTCAGATTCGAGAGCACCACAATCCGGTTGGTCGGGGTCACCTGCCCCACCGCCTGCCATGGCCCGGGCATCGGATTTTCAATCGAGATAATGTCCATCCCCGGCTCTTCATACCAAGACACGTGCTTGGGATGGCGAATCGAGTAATACTTTTTACCATCCGGCCGCACCAGAACAATCGGCTGGCTGTTCTCAGCCCGCTTCACCATAAACGAGGCCTGCTCGACCGATGGGTCAATTCTAAAGCGGTTATCCAGCCACGACATTACCGTGCTGTCTTTCGCCCAAGACAGCACAGGTAACAACAACCCGATGAGTAATAACCGCCGCATAAAACCTCTACTGACGCCACATCGGGGCGCCACCACTTTTTTCGATCAAATCCAGACGCGCATCATGCGCTTGTAATTCATCGGCCGATGGTCGGATGATCTTTAGCGATTTTCTGCCCGATGCCAGACGTCGGATGGCATTTTCGGCACCCGCATCACTTTCTTCCTCGCCAGAGCTCAGTGCCAGTGATGTCTGGCCACCGGTCATCATCAGATAGACATCAGCCAGAATTTCGGCATCGAGCAATGCGCCGTGGAGGGTTCGGTGCGAGTTATCAATCCCGTAACGGGAACACAGCACGTCCAGGTTATTCCGTTTACCCGGGAACAGCCGCTTGGCCATCGCCAGAGTATCGGTGACTTTGCAGAAGTCTTCGGTTTTGCCGAGCCCCCGGTTCAGCTTGCCGAATTCATAATCCATAAAGCCGATATCGAAGGGCGCGTTATGGGCGACCAGCTCGGCCCCCCGGATGAAGTCCATAAATTCATCATGGACCTCCGCGTAGGTCGGCTTATCCTGCAAGAATTCGTCGGTGATCCCGTGGACATCGATCGCCTCGGCATCAATCGTGCGATCCGGTTTGATATAGACGTGGAAACTGTTCCCGGTCAGCTTGCGGTTGATAATTTCAACCGCGCCGATCTCAATAATACAGTGCCCTTCATAATGAGGGCCGGTCATATTCATACCGGTTGTTTCGGTATCGAATACAATAATGCGGTCGTTAGTAGCTTTCATAGTATCGATTGTGTCAGACTAAAGTTTTTCCTAAAGCGAATACTACCAAAGATGACGAAGCAGGTAGAAATTTTCACCGACGGATCCTGCCTGGGCAATCCGGGACCCGGCGGCTACGGGACCGTTTTGCGCTACAAGCAACATGAAAAAGAGCTCAGCGAAGGCTTTTTTCTGACCACCAACAACCGGATGGAGCTGCTGGCCGCGATTGTTGGCCTGGCAAGCCTGAAAGAGTCGTGCCAGGTTGATCTCACCACCGACAGCCAGTATGTGCGCCAGGGGATCACCCAGTGGATCCATAACTGGAAAAAACGCGGCTGGAAAACGGCCGACAAGAAACCGGTCAAAAATGCCGATCTCTGGCAGCGCCTGGATGCGGAAACGCAACGCCACCAAGTCAGCTGGCACTGGGTCAAAGGGCATGCCGGACATCCGGAAAATGAACGCTGTGATGAACTGGCCCGAGCGGCAGCGGAATCACCAACCCAGGACGATACCGGCTACCAAGCCGCGTCCTGACTACCGAGCGGAACAAACGTTTAGTTTATTGTTATTGGCTCTGCGTCTTCTGGCTCGCTTTGGTCCGGCAGTTCAGTCCCAACGGGGTCAGCTGCCGGCGAAGCTTCCAGGTCGGCTTAATCGGTTTGAGCGGAAAGGTTCGTTTACGGGCGACAATCAGATACTGGCTGCCGAATGACGCCAGGTTCTCTGACAGCAGACTCTCTGCCCAGGCCGCACAGGCCTGGTGCCGGGTGGCTGGCAACACCGCAAAATTTTCATGAAACACCACTTCGTAATTCAGGACGCCCAGCCAGTCTTTCACCCGCATCGGCATAAACATCCGCCCTTTCCACGGGAAGCGCTTGCGATTCCAGGGCAGCAAACCACGCGCTCCCAGCCAGCTGAGCGGGTTTGAACCGCTGATCAACAGATAGCCATCGTCGACCATCACCCGGTCAATCTCACGCAGCAAACCGTGGGGATCCGGACAATAATCAAATTGATGGGCGATCACGCAGGCATCAAAGGACTTCTCCACGAAAGGCAAGGCTAAATGCTCCGCAATCACGTTATGAAGCGGATTGAACTTATCAATGCAAATCTGATGCTGGATGTTACAATGGCCGCTGGCAAGCTCGCAGCTTAACCCGCCCAGCTTGAGCATATGGTACCCAAACAGCTTGGGCCACCATTCATCAAGCTGCGCTTGAAGTAGCTCAGCCGCCCATTCGCCATTGGTGATCTGGGACCAGGAAGATGGGGGATCTATCTCTGTGAGTACACGGGCAGGCTTCATACGTTATCGCTCAACACCTTCAAGGCTGGAGACATTTTCATGCTGACTGTAAAAAGCATACCTGCATTTAATGACAATTACATCTGGCTGATTCACAGTCCGGAGAATCACTGCGTGCTCGTCGACCCAGGGGATGCCACCCCGGCTATCAAGGTGTTAGAGGAAGAGCAACTGATCCTGGATGCCATTCTGGTAACTCACCACCACCACGATCATATCGGGGGGATCAGCGAGCTGAAACGCCGCTTCCCGCATGCCAATATTGTCGCCCCGGTCAATGAACCGATCCCGGGCGTCTCCCAGACGGTCGAAGACGGCGACCAGGTCGAAATTTTCGGAGAGCGCTTCATGGTATTGGGCGTGCCGGGCCATACCGCCGGCCATGTGGCCTACGTCGGCGACGGCAAGCTCTTTTGCGGCGATACCCTGTTTTCCGCCGGTTGCGGCCGCCTGTTTGAAGGTACCCCACAGCAAATGTTTCAATCCCTGCAAAAACTGGCCGCACTACCGGATGAAACCGAAGTGTACTGCGCGCACGAATACACCAGCAGTAACCTGGCCTTTGCGCTGGTCGCTGAGCAGGACAATCCGCACCTGCAACGTTACCGGGAAGACGTCAGCCGCCGGCGTGCCCAGGGGATCAGCACCATCCCGTCGACCTTGCGCCAGGAAAAACTGATCAATCCTTTCTTGCGCTGCGATCAGGCCAGTATCAAAAAATCCGTTGCAGATAAAGCATTTGATGACAGCGACCTGGAAACCTTCGCTGCCCTGCGCCGCTGGAAAGATGAATTTTGAACCTGCATCACTTGTAACCAAGGTCGTTGGACAAGTATCATCTCCAACTATTTTGGCTATAGGCAGGTTCCATGAAGTCCCGATTTTTTGTAGCAAGTGCGCTATTACTGGCTGGTTGCCAAATTTTAAATACGACAAATACAGAAGAAGAGCAAACCAACGGCACGAATAACAATGAGTCCCCTGCCCAAGTGCAGGTCCCGCTCACCCCGACGCCATCCCCAATACCTGACAGTACAACGGTAGCGGTCAAGCCACCGGTCAAAGTACCGACACCTCAGGAGCAGGCCGATCTCTGGCAACGGATCACCATGCAGATCACCACGGCGATCCCGGATAACCAGCAGGTTCGCCATTACCGGAACTGGTACCTCCGCTATCCGGGTCACCTGAAAACCGTCGCCAACCGTGCCGAACCTTTCCTGTACTACATCACCGAAGAAGTTGAAAAGCGTAACCTGCCGCTGGAACTCGCGCTGCTGCCGATAGTCGAAAGCTCCTTTGATCAGTTTGCCTACTCCCATGGCCGGGCCGCAGGCTTGTGGCAGATTATTCCCGATACCGGTCGCCGTTTTGGCTTGCAACAGAACTGGTGGTATGACGGCCGTCGTGATGTCGTCGCCTCAACGGAGGCTGCCCTGGACTTACTGGAATACCTCCATCGCAAATTTGATGGCAACTGGCTGCATGCCCTGGCCGCCTACAACACCGGTGAAGGCCGTGTATTCCGTGCCATTCGCAACAACAAGCGCGCCGGTAAGCCAACCGACTTCTGGTCGCTGGATCTGCCGAAAGAAACCAGCGGCTATGTGCCGAAACTGCTGGCTGTGGCCGACGTGATCCGCAATCAGGAGCAATACGGGATCGAGATCCCTCAGGTTGCCAACAAACCTGCCGTCAAGCTGATCCAACCCGGGACGCAGATGGATCTGGCCATGGCCGCCCAGTACGCCGGCCTGAAACTGAGTGAGCTGCAAAGCTTGAACCCGGCCTATAACCACTGGGCCACCGCCCCGGATGGCCCGAATCATTTGCTGCTGCCTGTCGAGCACGCCGCGCAGTTTCAGACCAACTTTGTCGACAACGGCAAACAAGGGATGAAGGTGGTGCGCTATCAAGTCCAAAACGGCGACACGCTCAGCGTCCTGGCGCAGAAACACCAAACCACCACCAAGCTGATCCAGCGGGCCAACAATATGACCGGCACCAATATCCGGGTCGGCCGTCACCTGCTGATCCCGGTCGCTATGGCTGACAACGGGCAGCTGCTGGCCAACCGCCTGGCATCCCGGAGCCGGAATACCCATGGCAACGGCTATCGGGTGACTTACACCGTGAAGCCGGGTGACAGCCTGTGGACGATTGCCCGGAACCAGAAGGTGACAATCGATCAGATCACCAAATGGAACGGCATCAGCAAAAGCAAAGCACTCCGGGCCGGCCAGAAATTGACTTTATGGAAAGACAGCCAGGCCGGCGCAGTGATCCGCACGGTGTACTACCAGGTTCGCTCCGGTGATAACCTGAGCGCCATTGCCCAGCGTTATAAAGTCAAAGTATCTGATGTCGTGAAGTGGAACCAGATCCAGGATCAGAAATACCTCAAGCCGGGACAAAAGCTGAAACTCTACATTGACGTGACCAAAGTCAGCGCTTAATCGCTCCGTCTCGTTCTATAGCCCAACAAAAAGGCTCAGCGCCAAACGCTGAGCCTTTTCTTTTTCGATTCCATGGCTTTCGATAGCCTGCCTACCATCACCGGAGCGACTGACGTTACTGTAATCTGAAATCGGCAATAATCGGGTTATGATCCGATGCGTTGGTTTGCGGCGCCTGAGCATCAACCAACTCCAGCCCGCGATAATACAAATGATCCAACGGCTTGCCGAGGATCTTAACCCGCTGATCCCGGCGGAGCGTCACATCCACCAACCCCAGACTTTGCGCAAATGCATTAACCACATCCAGGCGCGCCTGACGCCAGGTATTAAAGTCCCCGGCCAGAATAATCGGACCGATGTGATTATCCAGCACTTTCTTTAACGCGCGAAATTGCGCTTTATACTCCTCAAGGCCAAGCGCAAAGTTCACCCCGTGTAAATTGACCACAACCAGGGTCTGGCCGTTGCTGAGGTTAAACTCCGACAGCAAGGCCGACTTCGGCAGACGCAGCCAGGGCTCCATGGCCAGGTAAGCACAGGTGGTTCTGGCATTCACGGTCGACAGGTTCATCACCCCCGCCGGGGTATTGAGAAACTTGAAGGCATTCGCCATTCTGACTTTCCATTGCGCCTCGTCCAGATAGGCTTTGAGTCCGGCCGTCAGGCTTGCCTCCTGCAGGAGGACCAGCTCGCTGCGCTGGCTGAACTGCTCCAGGGCATCCCGCCAGCTCTCTCGCTGTTGCTTATAGATATTCCAGACGGATACCGACAGTTGGCCATCCCGATCCAACGGCAGGGCGATATCACTCTCGATGCATTGGTAGGAGAACTGCGGCGCCAGCACATTCTGGCTGACCTCCGGCACCTCAGAGACGTCGAAGGAAAGATTCAACGCACTGACCCCCAACGCACCAGCGACCACACCAACACCAGCAATAACCTTAGAATATCGAGACATCACAAAGACCTACAGCTTAAAGGCAAAGAGAGCAAAACGGCCCGCAGGCCATCAACGTCATCCCTGACGTGAACATCATCAATTAATAGTGAGTTCCGTTGTCGTAATAGGCGGCTGGCGATAGCGGGGTAAAAATGACCGCCACATCTAATTCCGTATCTTCCAGCTCCTCACGGACTTGCCGGGTGATCACCTCTGCGACCTGATCCTGGACTTCCTGGCCGCGGTCAAACCACAGCACTTCCACAAATGGGTAAGCATCAGACACTTCACCATCAAAAATAAAGGTGGTTGACACATGCTCCACGGTGAAATCTTCTCGAGGACACGCCATCAAGGGTTGAAGTTCATCCACCAACGCGGTGGACATCGCCTTCACATTATCAAATTCAACGGCACGAAAACGCAGATGCGGCATGGTGACTCCCAAATCACTGACTCTTAAAAGTCCACAAGATACCATCGAAATAAGCGCAAGCGCAGTAATTTCTCCCCCTGCTCCGGTAAATTTCCCGCCAAAACTCGGCGCTGCGGTGTAGTTCCGGCGCTAATGATTTGATGACTGGAGGAAATCGACAACCTGAACCAAGATCACACTTTGGGCAAATTATTACGTACTGGACGGGCTTAACTCCAATGATCCAAGATAAGTGTCCACCGCATCCCCATGTTGAGGTTCTTCAACCCATTCGCTCATATACAGCAACCTGAAGGTTGACCGGGACAGATCAGCTACAATCAATCACTCCGCTCGACAATTGATTTCAAATCTCAAGCTTTGCATGCCATATGATTCCTGTTTTGATGCACCTTTGCTAATATAGCTTCCCTGATATTTCATCAAGTTAGCGGGCTGTTCAGGATTATTGTTCTGTTCATCATGCTTTCTTCAAAACACACGCCAGAACCTTGTTCATCAGTGTGATTGTGTCTGTTCAAAGCAGCCCGTCGGTACGCATGTTTTTTATTTTTAGTCATTTAGATCGACTTGGATCCCGTCTATGCAAGAGATAAGCACGACGCCTTACGAAATAAACAAGGAAGCCGAATCCCAATCGGAAAGACATGAGCCGGTTACCATCAGAGCGCCAAGAGCAGCGATCTGGGACTGGTTTCTGATGTTCAGTACGTTGGGATTTTATTCAAATTTTTGGTTTTACGGTCGGGCTAAGGAACTCAATCAAATTTCCAAATCCAAGTTCATCCCCTGGCTATGGCTTTTTGCCCCGCTAATCGCAGTTTTCCAAATATTTGCCCTGAAAAAGCTGGGAAAAACGCTGGAAGAATTTGAACACCAAGAAACTGCGCTACGGAGCCGACGCCGCTATTTCATTGGTTCCTGGGGCTTTGTTCTCTCGATACTCTTTTTTTCTGTGTCATCTAAGTGGGCTGTGGCTTCTTGGTTAGAGTTCGTTTTCTTCTTCGTTTATACCTTCTCTTTCGTCTTAATCACCAGCCGAATGAACGATGTAAAGCGCAGCTTGAATAACGTCGAGTTCAAGGGAAAACAAAGTGGCTACTCCTTCATCGAGTGGGTGTTGGTGATCATCTTATTTCCAACAGTATTGGGTATATTCACCTACGCTTCAGTCTCTCCATTTCTCGTCGATAAACTGGAACACCATAGCAGCGGTTCAGTTTATCGCTTGAACAATGAAGGCTTTTCACTGACCTTCAGGGGAGACGGCTGGTATCGCGTAGAGCCCGGCAGTTACAGCGATGGCACGGCGTTAACCGAATTTACGAACGGCGTCCCGAACTCTTATTTCTTGCTATTTAAAAACAATAATATCCAGGACATTGATGAGCACATGAGGCAACGCCGTGACTGGGTAAAGGAAAACGTCACTGACGCGCACTGTACTGAAGCGCGAAGTTTTGTGCCAGGTTCAATGAACCTCAAAATTGAACTCGTGTGTAAAGGGAGCATGACTTTAGCGCCATCAGCCGCACTCATTACTTTGCTCCAGACCAAGGATCATAACTATGAGCTGCTGGGTGTCTTATCTGCGCCCAATAACACGTATAAGCAATGGCTTGATTCTTATCAGGCGATGGCCAGGGAGTTCACCGCACAATGAAAGTAACACTTATTCATACGCTATTCATACTGATTGGTATATCTACAGCTGATGTACATGCGGAAAATAAAGAGGATATACGCTGGACTCTTACCGATAACAACCTATCGCAAGCCATTGATTTGTTGTCCAGCAATCAACTGCCAACGGAAATGACGCAACTGCTGCGGGATACGCAATTCCACATTGGGCCGGATAGCGTCACCATGCGCAAGAAGATCGTGAACTATTTCCCGAGGTTCGTCGATGCGGAAAATTACGGCTCACAGAGTATTTACTACAACCCTCGCTTTCAAAACCTCCGGGTAATCTCAGCGGCCTCGATCACTCGAGAGGGCAAAATCAAGCAAATCGATCCTTCTCGGGCACAAGTACTGGATACAAACGAATACAATACATTCAGTAGTGACAAGGAAGTCGTTCTCGCTCTCCCAGGTTTAGCCGAAGGCAGCTTCGCGGTTTTGGAGTACGAAGTGATTACCCAACGTGGGCTGATGGAGTCGGACTGGTCTGAAGAACTTTACACGCAGGGCAATTACCCAATTCAGCATTACCGGCTAAATATCTCTTGGGACAGCTCGCAGCAGATCAACTGGGCAACCGACTCCGAAAGCGTACATTGCGAACAGCAAGGTCGCTCTCTGACCTGTCATGGTGACGACCTGCCCGCCTATCAAGGTGACTATCAAGCGTACTGGCGCGATCATATTGGTCGAGTCTCTGTCGGGGTGTTGGATAGCTGGAAACAAGTTATTGAAAAAGCATCTCAGGCGATGGCTGAGGCAAATAATAACACCGACGGTTTAGTATCGCTCGCTGATTCGCTGACCAGGGGAACACGTTCAATCGAGGAAAACATCGCCAATATTTTAGATTTTGTCTCCAGAGATATTCGCTACGTCTCGATGTCGGAGCATGGTAATGCTATGACGCCTCATACGATTGCTGAAACGATTGAAAATCGTTTTGGTGACTGTAAGGACAAATCAGTCTTACTCAAAGCCTTATTGCAAAAAAGCGGGCTAAGCCCCAGGCTGGTACTCGTTTCAACCCAAAGGACCGATGACCGAAAATTCTTAGTACCGACCATGAATGCATATAACCACGTCATTGTGTGTTTCAATTTGGAAGGCCAGGAATACTGTGTGGATCCTACAGATACCCAAACTCATTGGAAGCACACACCGGCCTGGATTCAAGGTAAAGTCATCCTGCCTTTAGAAAGTGGATATATTCCGCATCCCATGAAGACAAGCCGTTATCGCTGGCGACTCGGTACCCGCACTGATATTGTATTCAATGCTCAGGGGGGACAAGAAGAGATCCAACAACGTACATACTCGGGCGAATACGCATCCACACTCCGCTCCAATCTCTATCAAGATAATGAATCGGATCGGCAAGCATATTTGCAAAAACAGTACCGCAATGTCGTCTCTGAACTCGCGGAACCGGCATTTAATATTGATCAGCTTGACGAAATGGCCGAAACCCTGAGCATTACCTCTGAAGCAACCTTGCCATCCTTTTTGAAAGTAGAGGAAGCATTGAATTATATGGAAAACGATGCCTGGATTCGTGACGAGTTATCAGATCTCCGGCTCAGTAACGAAAGGTATGAAGAAGTCTTTCCCGGCCTCAATGTCGTCTCCGAGTTCAATTATGATACCAATGGTTTATGGGAGTTCACGGATCTACCGCCATCCCTGAACTTCGATCATCCATTCGGCTCCATGGAAAGAACGGTTGAACGTGTGTCTCCAACCAAACTGACGATACTAACTCGCTTAAAAATACCAGCACAAACGATACAACCAACAGAGATTAAGCGATTCAACGAGCTACTGAACACTTACTCCAAGCAGTCGTTAATTCATTTCTACGGAACTCCCATCTCTAAGAACTGACCTCATTGTTGAGGGAGCAGGCTCTGCAGGTTGCAGAACCTGCTCAGCTTCCACATCTCATGCTCGATATCCGCGCCTTGTTGTGGGAGTGTTTGATAACCCAAAAGGTTAATCATTTGCTTCGTCAGATGAAGATGTAGACTCCTCTGCGGGTAACATCAGAGTCTTCATAGATATTGGTAGATGTATGTGTTACGGATATTTTTTCTTATTCAGTCCCTTTAGCTACTCAAATATAGCGACACTCTGCCGACTAATTGCAACTAAATTTCCAGACGCATCCCATATATCAGCCTCAAGGTGAGCATAACCTCCCGCTGCCTGCCTGGTTTGAACTTTATATGCAAACCAATCTCTCGTAGAAAACTGATCATGTGGATAAATAAATTCTAAATTCCACATCATGGTGCTTGCAGGTGAGGGTTTCTTCATCATTTGAAGCACCGCTGGTGGCCAAGCATCGATCAAGCAAACTAAGTGGGCATCCGTCATTTTATCGGGTTCATTTTTAAAGCGCATCCAACCATCTAACTGCGAGGTATTTGCACCACTATACGGCATCGCGCCTTTCGCAATAGACAAATCAATATTCGTCAGGAAATTAGGTGTAACTCCCTCAATAAAAGGTACCCCTTGGCATTTGGCGGGTAAGTCTATGTCATGGCTTGCATGATTTTGGACTTCTATGTTTGAAAAACGTTCATTGCCAAAGCAACCCTGTTGAATAACGGCAACCATACCATCCTGGATGATTCTGGCTGTTACCTGAGTTACATTCTTCCCCTCTCTGAGTACTTCGACTTCAAACAAAAAAGGAGTATCGAGTAACAGCGGGCCAACAAAGTTGGTCGTCAATGACCGTATAGGTCTCCCATCACGAATCTTACTTTTCATTGCCGTATAAAGTAATGCGGCGGAAACACCCCCAAATACTGTTCTGCCTTGTCCCCAAGATTGAGGAAGTGCCATCGTTTTTTCTGTGCCTACGATTTCCCTGGCTTTTGAAATCAGCGTGTCGATATCCATGCTACCCCTTGTTATGAAATTGTTACAAAATTAACCTCATCGTACCAGCTGCGCAGAAAGTATCAACTACTGTGCATATAATTCATCATGAGCAGATCTCACCAAGTATCAAATTTCCATGCCGGGTGTTTGTTGGCAATATTTGCCCTAGATGTACACAAGCACAGTTTGAGCTCACGACGGAGTGATACCAATCGTAGTAAAAAACTGGTCATCCTAGCCTGTTAAAACACTCGATAGCTGCGTTAGAATTTTTGCTACTTATCGAAAAACCCTGCCTTGATCTCAAATGTTTTTCCGGCGCTATTTCAGATCACTGACTTACTGTGATTGGTATGAAACCAGAAGAGACAAATATGTACCAGAGGCTAATTTGGATAGCTGTATGAAGCGATTTTGATGAGAATTTTCGAATTTCTATGGGTGGTATGGGTATGAGATCGGAAAGGTACTATTTTTCATCACGCTAGACACAAAAAAGCGCCAGTCTCTCTCCGGGACGCTACTCTGAGGCTTCGTATATGGCGGGGTGGACTGGGCATTCCGGACATTCAACGCCCACACGCGCTGTTTTTAGTATCAGGAGAATCCGCTGTTCTGCCGTTAGGCGCGAAAACAAAAAACTCAGCATTTCTGCCGGGACGCGCAGTCTGAGGCTTCAGAAGATGGCAGGGGGACTGGGCCGGCACTCCGGAGATTCGAACGCCCAACACACGCTGTTTTGAATATCAGGGGAATCCGCTGCTCTGCCAATCAGCGCAAATACAAAAAAACCTCAGCATTTCTGCCGGGACGCGCAGTCTGAGGTTTCAAAGGTGGCTGGGGGGACTGGGCCGGCATTCCGGAGATTCGAACGCCCAACACGCGCTGTTTTGAATATCAGGGGAATCCGCTGCTCTGCCAATCAGCGCAAATACAAAAAAACCTCAGCATTTCTGCTGAGGTTTCAAATATGGCAGGGGTGGAGAGATTCGAACTCCCAACACGCGGATTTGGAATCCGCTGCTCTGCCAATTGGAGCTACACCCCTAGAAAGAGTGGCGGAGCGGACGGGACTCGAACCCGCGACCCCCGGCGTGACAGGCCGGTATTCTAACCAACTGAACTACCGCTCCACACGGCACCTAATCGAAGTCTTACTGTTGATGCTTCAATCAAGTTGATGTTCAAAGCCTGGCGATGTCCTACTCTCACATGGGGAGGCCCCACACTACCATCGGCGCTGCTGCGTTTCACTACTGAGTTCGGCATGGGATCAGGTGGGTCCGCAACGCTATGGTCGCCAAGCAAATTCGACGTGAAGGGATTCACTAATATCGCGATGCCATGGATGGCAAGGAGCGATGTGACCCTACACTAAATCTGGAAAAGTTAACTAGTTTCTCAAACACTGCATTCAAGTGCTCGTGGAGTCCGTAAAACCCCTTGGGTGTTGTATGGTTAAGCCGCACGGGCAATTAGTACAGGTTAGCTCAACGCCTCACAGCGCTTACACACCCTGCCTATCAACGTCGTAGTCTACGACAACCCTTCAGAAGGCTTAAAGCCTTAGGGATGACTCATCTTGAGGCTCGCTTCCCGCTTAGATGCTTTCAGCGGTTATCGATTCCGAACTTAGCTACCGGGCAATGCGTCTGGCGACACAACCCGAACACCAGCGGTTCGTCCACTCCGGTCCTCTCGTACTAGGAGCAGCCCCTCTCAATCATCCAACGCCCACGGCAGATAGGGACCGAACTGTCTCACGACGTTCTAAACCCAGCTCGCGTACCACTTTAAATGGCGAACAGCCATACCCTTGGGACCGACTTCAGCCCCAGGATGTGATGAGCCGACATCGAGGTGCCAAACACCGCCGTCGATATGAACTCTTGGGCGGTATCAGCCTGTTATCCCCGGAGTACCTTTTATCCGTTGAGCGATGGCCCTTCCATTCAGAACCACCGGATCACTATGACCTGCTTTCGCACCTGCTCGAACCGTCATTCTCGCAGTCAAGCGGGCTTATGCCATTGCACTAACCTCACGATGTCCGACCGTGATTAGCCCACCTTCGTGCTCCTCCGTTACGCTTTGGGAGGAGACCGCCCCAGTCAAACTACCCACCAGGCACTGTCCGCACCCCCGATAAGGGGGCGACGTTAGAACATCAACACTACAAGGGTGGTATTTCAAGGACGGCTCCACAGATACTGGCGTACCTGCTTCGAAGCCTCCCACCTATCCTACACATGTAGGGTCAATGTTCAGTGCCAAGCTGTAGTAAAGGTTCACGGGGTCTTTCCGTCTAGCCGCGGGTACGCAGCATCTTCACTGCGATTTCAATTTCACTGAGTCTCGGGTGGAGACAGCGTGGCCATCATTACGCCATTCGTGCAGGTCGGAACTTACCCGACAAGGAATTTCGCTACCTTAGGACCGTTATAGTTACGGCCGCCGTTTACCGGGGCTTCGATCAAGAGCTTCTCCGAAGATAACCCCATCAATTAACCTTCCGGCACCGGGCAGGCGTCACACCGTATACGTCATCTTTCGATTTTGCACAGTGCTGTGTTTTTAATAAACAGTTGCAGCCACCTGGTATCTGCGACTCTCAATAGCTCCATCCGCGAGGGACTTCACCGTCAAGAGCGTACCTTCTCCCGAAGTTACGGTACCATTTTGCCTAGTTCCTTCACCCGAGTTCTCTCAAGCGCCTTGGTATTCTCTACCCGACCACCTGTGTCGGTTTGGGGTACGATTCCTTACTATCTGAAGCTTAGAGGCTTTTCCCGGAAGCATGGCATCAATGACTTCAGTGCCGTAGCACCTCGACATCGGGTCTCAGCCTTGAGATGGTCCGGATTTGCCTAAACCATCAGCCTACACCCTTGAACCTGGACAACCGTCGCCAGGCCCACCTAGCCTTCTCCGTCCCCCCATCGCAATAGTAAGAAGTACGGGAATATTAACCCGTTTCCCATCGACTACGCCTTTCGGCCTCGCCTTAGGGGTCGACTCACCCTGCCCCGATTAACGTTGGACAGGAACCCTTGGTCTTCCGGCGAGGAGGTTTTTCACCCCCTTTATCGTTACTCATGTCAGCATTCGCACTTCTGATACCTCCAGCAGCCCTTACAGACCACCTTCAACGGCTTACAGAACGCTCCCCTACCCAATACAATAAATTGCATTGCCGCAGCTTCGGTGTATCGCTTAGCCCCGTTAAATCTTCCGCGCAGGCCGACTCGACCAGTGAGCTATTACGCTTTCTTTAAATGATGGCTGCTTCTAAGCCAACATCCTGGCTGTCTGAGCCTTCCCACATCGTTTCCCACTTAGCGATAACTTTGGGACCTTAGCTGGCGGTCTGGGTTGTTTCCCTCTCCACGACGGACGTTAGCACCCGCCGTGTGTCTCCCGGATAGTACTTACTGGTATTCGGAGTTTGCAAAGGGTTGGTAAGTCGGGATGACCCCCTAGCCTTAACAGTGCTCTACCCCCAGTAGTATTCGTCCGAGGCGCTACCTAAATAGCTTTCGGGGAGAACCAGCTATCTCCAGGTTTGATTGGCCTTTCACCCCTAGCCACAAGTCATCCGCTAATTTTTCAACATTAGTCGGTTCGGTCCTCCAGTGCGTGTTACCGCACCTTCAACCTGCCCATGGCTAGATCACCTGGTTTCGGGTCTAATCCCAGCAACTGCACGCCCAGTTAAGACTCGGTTTCCCTACGGCTCCCCTAGATGGTTAACCTTGCTACTGAAATTAAGTCGCTGACCCATTATACAAAAGGTACGCAGTCACACCACGAAGGTGCTCCTACTGCTTGTACGTACACGGTTTCAGGTTCTATTTCACTCCCCTCACAGGGGTTCTTTTCGCCTTTCCCTCACGGTACTGGTTCACTATCGGTCAGTCAGGAGTATTTAGCCTTGGAGGATGGTCCCCCCATCTTCAGACAAGATAACACGTGTCCCGTCCTACTCGTTTTCACTTTAAATGCGTTGTCGGCTACGGGGCTATCACCCTGTATCGCGGCACTTTCCAGAGCCTTCACCTGACGCATAAAAAGCTTAAGGGCTAATCCGGTTTCGCTCGCCGCTACTGCCGGAATCTCGGTTGATTTCTCTTCCTCGGGGTACTTAGATGTTTCAGTTCCCCCGGTTCGCCTCATTAAGCTATGTATTCACTTAATGATAACTGCTTCTGCAGCTGGGTTTCCCCATTCGGAAATCGCAGACTCAAGTGGCTCTTACTGCCTCATCTGCGCTTATCGCAAGTTAGTACGTCCTTCATCGCCTCTGACTGCCCAGGCATCCACCGTGTACGCTTAGTCACTTAACCATACAACCCCAAGAGGTTTCATATGTTCAAACAACCAAGGTTTCCATCTGAGTAAAAGATGGATTAGTTTGTTTTGCCGGACTCTTTGTCTGTCTTCACTTTGAAAAGTGAAGACAAACTTACACAAGACACTTGAATGTGTATTGTTTGAGAACTCGTTTCTCTTTCGAGAAACAATAATTTCGATTCCTAAAAATCGAATTACTAGTCAGCTTTCCAGATTGTTAAAGAGCATGTGTTTATCGTCAGATAACCACTTTCTAAACACACTCATCAGAATGTTTTTAAAGAGTGGTGGAGCTAAGCAGGATCGAACTGCTGACCTCCTGCGTGCAAGGCAGGCGCTCTCCCAGCTGAGCTATAGCCCCGACGATTCCGATGCCTCACCAGCTTCCCTTGGGCAGGAAGTGGTGGGTCTGAGTGGACTTGAACCACCGACCTCACCCTTATCAGGGGTGCGCTCTAACCACCTGAGCTACAGACCCAGCATCGTTCCGCTCTTCACATTTTAACCAGGCAATCTGTGTGGACACTGCATCAAACAATGTGTCATATCGTTAAGGAGGTGATCCAGCCCCAGGTTCCCCTAGGGCTACCTTGTTACGACTTCACCCCAGTCATGAACCACACCGTGGTAAACGCCCTCCCGAAGGTTAAGCTATCTACTTCTGGTGCAGCCCACTCCCATGGTGTGACGGGCGGTGTGTACAAGGCCCGGGAACGTATTCACCGTGGCATTCTGATCCACGATTACTAGCGATTCCGACTTCATGGAGTCGAGTTGCAGACTCCAATCCGGACTACGACGCACTTTTTGGGATTCGCTCACTATCGCTAGCTTGCAGCCCTCTGTATGCGCCATTGTAGCACGTGTGTAGCCCTACTCGTAAGGGCCATGATGACTTGACGTCGTCCCCACCTTCCTCCGGTTTATCACCGGCAGTCTCCCTGGAGTTCCCACCCGAAGTGCTGGCAAACAAGGATAAGGGTTGCGCTCGTTGCGGGACTTAACCCAACATTTCACAACACGAGCTGACGACAGCCATGCAGCACCTGTCTCAGAGTTCCCGAAGGCACCAATCCATCTCTGGAAAGTTCTCTGGATGTCAAGAGTAGGTAAGGTTCTTCGCGTTGCATCGAATTAAACCACATGCTCCACCGCTTGTGCGGGCCCCCGTCAATTCATTTGAGTTTTAATCTTGCGACCGTACTCCCCAGGCGGTCTACTTAACGCGTTAGCTCCGAAAGCCAGTGTTCAAGACACCAACCTCCAAGTAGACATCGTTTACGGCGTGGACTACCAGGGTATCTAATCCTGTTTGCTCCCCACGCTTTCGCATCTGAGCGTCAGTCTTTGTCCAGGGGGCCGCCTTCGCCACCGGTATTCCTTCAGATCTCTACGCATTTCACCGCTACACCTGAAATTCTACCCCCCTCTACAAGACTCTAGCCTGCCAGTTCCAAATGCGATTCCGAGGTTGAGCCCCGGGCTTTCACATCTGGCTTAACAAGCCGCCTGCATGCGCTTTACGCCCAGTAATTCCGATTAACGCTCGCACCCTCCGTATTACCGCGGCTGCTGGCACGGAGTTAGCCGGTGCTTCTTCTGTCGCTAACGTCAAACAACTAAGCTATTAACTTAGCCGCCTTCCTCACGACTGAAAGTGCTTTACAACCCGAAGGCCTTCTTCACACACGCGGCATGGCTGCATCAGGGTTTCCCCCATTGTGCAATATTCCCCACTGCTGCCTCCCGTAGGAGTCTGGACCGTGTCTCAGTTCCAGTGTGGCTGATCATCCTCTCAGACCAGCTAGGGATCGTCGCCTAGGTGAGCCGTTACCCCACCTACTAGCTAATCCCACCTGGGCTAATCCTGACGCGAGAGGCCCGAAGGTCCCCCTCTTTGCTCCCATCTCGTAAAAGACAGGAGATTATGCGGTATTAGCCATCGTTTCCAATGGTTATCCCCCACATCAGGGCATATTCCCAGGCATTACTCACCCGTCCGCCGCTCGCCGCCCAACAAATCACCCGAAGGGTCAATGTTGTCGCTGCCGCTCGACTTGCATGTGTTAGGCCTGCCGCCAGCGTTCAATCTGAGCCATGATCAAACTCTTCAATTAAAGATTTTTTTGGCTCAATGAATACTGATTTCTTGTTTCCGCTTTTTAAGAAAAAGCAGAAGCAAAAATAAATTGACTGTGCCGATATAGCCGAAGCTATGTCGTTTTGGTCACTCAGTTCATTGATAACCTGTTTGCTTTCGCTTTTTAAAGCGAAGACAAATAAGTTTTGACTATCATTTCACGAGTGCCCACACAGATTGCATGGTCAAATTGTTAAAGAACTTGTTTTCACAACGTTTCTTGCGAACCGTTTATCGTGTCAACGGAGGCGCATTATAGGGAGTATTCAGAGTAGCGCAATCCTTTTTTTCAGGTTTTATGACAAGCCCCTACCAAGCGAACAAAAAGCAAACAACATCATTTGAATCCGTCGTTTTTTCATCATACTTTGTCATCCCAACATGCAGTTATCCGCTAAATTTGATGCTCGGCACGTCCTTTAGCCAGCATTCGGGGCTTTTTTCGCCGTCTGTCCCTCGGATGTGTCACAGGGATCGCAGATAACAAGGTTTTGGTATAGTCCGCCTGCGGTGCATGATAGAGCTCTTCTACTGTTCCACTCTCAATAATTTGCCCGAAGTGCATGACAGCTACCCGATCGGAAACCTTCCGAACCACAGACAAATCATGCGAGATAAAAATCATCGCCAGATTCATCTCGCTTTGTAGCTGAAGCAACAGATTCAAAATCTGGGCCTGGACGGAGACATCCAGCGCAGAGACGGACTCATCACAAATCAGTAGTTTGGGCTTTAAAGCAATCGCCCGGGCAATCCCGATACGCTGGCGCTCACCACCGGAAAACTCATGCGGATATTTATGAACCGATGCTGCCGGTAAGCCGACTTTATCCAATAACGCCTTGATCCATACCAACCGCTCGCTCGCCGTGCCGACTTGGTGGATGGCAAACGGCTCTTCTAGGATCATCCCCACCGTATGGCGTGGATTCAGCGATTCCATCGGATCTTGAAACACCATCTGCATTTCCCGACGTAAGGGACGCATTTGCCGGGCGGTCCAATGGGTGATCTCCTGACCTTCAAAAAAGATCTGCCCCGCCGTCGGCTCATGCAGTTTCAATATCGCCCGCCCCAACGAGCTTTTCCCGCAGCCGGACTCACCAACCAGACCCAGAGTCTCCCCCCGGGCCACCGAGAGGCTCACCCCATCGACGGCTTTTACCGTATAGCCTTTCTTAATAATCCCCTTACCGGAAATAAAGTGTTGCTTGAGGTTTTCTACGTGCAGCACAGTCTTCATCCCGCTTCTCCTTCACCTGCCGCGAGCACGCCATCAATCGGATTGCGGCGACCGGAACGCCGGAAACAGCTCGGGATCAATCGGCTTAATGTCAATCAGCTGCTTCGGCTCACTCTCCAAGCCCGGCATCAGGCCAAGCAGCCGCTGCGTATAAGGATGCTGAGGGCAATCAAATAAAGTAAAGACATCCGCCTGCTCGACAATCCGTCCGTTATACATCACCGCAACGTCATCACAGATCTCCGCCACCACGCCTAAATCATGGGTGATAAAAATCATCGCCATGCCGGTTTCCTGTTGCAGATCCAGCATTAAGTCCAGAATGGAAGCCTGAACGGTGACATCCAGCGCGGTTGTCGGCTCATCACAAATTAAGATATCGGGATGGCACGCCAGGGCCATCGCAATCATCACCCGCTGCCGCATGCCGCCGGATAAATGATGCGGATACTCATGAACCCGCGTTTCCGGCTCGGGGATCTTCACTTTCGCCAGCAATGCAACGCAATGGCGCAGCCTGTCTTTCTTCGTCAGCTCCGGGCGATGCAGCGCCAATACTTCAGCCAGTTGCTGGCCAACCGAGTAAACCGGATTGAGTGCGGTCATCGGATCCTGAAAAATCACTGAAATCCGATTGCCCCGCATGGCGTACATCTCCCCCGGCGGCAACGTCACCAGATCCGTCCCGCGATAGAGCACCTGTCCCCGGGTGATCCGCCCGTAAGGCTTGGGCAGCAATCCCATAATGGACATTGCCGTCACGCTCTTACCGCAACCGGACTCCCCCACCAGCCCGAGCGTCCGGCCCCGGCGCACCTCGAAATTCACCCCATGCAAGACCGGCGTCACACCGTCATCGGTCATAAACGCCGCATGGAGATCACTGACACGCAGGATCACATCATCCGTCATACGCACTTCCTCAAAGCTTGAATCGGTCGTCAATCACGGTGACTGGCTCAAAGGTCTTGCCGTCCTCCATGGCTTTAAGGGTTTGTTGCTTAACCGCTTCATCAATCCAGAAGGTGCCGTATTCCACCGGGTAAAACATCACTTCGGTTCTTTTGGTCATGCCCGGATCCGGATATTTCACCCAGCGCCAGTGCGCTTCCCGGGTATAGGGCACCATATAACCCGGCACAATAATGAAAGCATCGGCGACGAGTTTCTGGATCCGGCGCGACAGCTCGTAACGCTTCTGGACATCAAATTCACGTTTAAACGCATCAATCAGTTGGTCTAACTCCGGCGAACTGTAACTGGCGTGATTATTGGTTTGCGGTTTCACATTGTCCGAATACAGATATTCCCAGTAAGCCGGGATTTCCCCGCCGCTCATATTCAAAAAAGCCAGATCGTGCTTTTTCTCCAGGATGTATTTAAACGCCGCCGAGCCGTCGACCAGATTCAGGGTAAACTCCAGCCCGGCCTGTTTGGCCTGCTCTTTTAAGTACGCAATACGCGGGGTCCACACCGGATAGCCGTAGGTAATGGCAAAACTGAGCCTTTGCCCCTGCTGGTTGATCCGGATCCCGTCCGGACCAATGCGGTCAAAGCCGGCGTCGGTGAAGTACTTCGCCGCCAGCTTCGGATCAAATGGTGGCGGGCGATTGTCCGGGCGGTCATACTCCCCATGTCCGAATCCCAGCCCATGAGGCTTACGGACATAATCCCCGCGCAGGACATGCTGAATCATGCCGTCAAAGTCGGTGGCGTAGGTGATCCCCTGCCGGATCGCCAGATTGTCCAGTAGCGGCTTGGCCGTGTTGATCCACAATCCCCCCGCCCCTTGAGCCACCTGGTTGTAGCCCCAAAATTTATGAATGTAGCCTTTACGATACGGCTCGCTGTCCGACTTTTCATGCCACAGGGAAGGCAGGATCAAGCCAAAGGTATCGAGCTGGCCTTTTTCAAAATATCGCAGTGCGATGTCGTTATCGCGGATCACCCGAATCCGGACCTGATCGACGTTATAGCGGTTGCGGTAATAACGGTTCCCGTATCCCCACCAGTCCGCGCCGACATGCTTGAAGGTCACGCTTTTCCCTTTCTTCACGTCAGACAGGTAATACGCCCCGGCCGTCGGCTCGCTCTTGAAGTTATAACGGCGGACAAAATCATCATCGATGCCGTCTTTGTTGGCGTCTTTCTTCGGTTTGAAAAAATGGGCCGGGCGGGGTTGCAGGCCATTACTGGGCAGGTTGATCTGCACCATCAGCTCATCCTGACTCTTCGGCGTACCAGAGACGATCGCGATGGTGTCATCATCATATTTTTCGACCGCCTTGATCGAGTGGGTAAAAAAGTCGTTATACCAGGGATCGATGATGTCCTTCGAGCGGTAATAGGTCAGCATAAACAGATAGTCATCTGCCGTGATTGGTTTACCGTCCGACCAACGGGCGTCGGGGTTGAGCTTGAAGTACACGGTTTGATGGTCGTCGCCAAACGCCCAGGCCTGCGCCAACTGCGGGATCCACTTGCCGGTATTCGGATGCCGGGCTGCCAGCTTCGGCGTCCCGTCCATAAAGTAATGCCGCAACCCTGAGTTGGCATCCGGCCCGACACTGCGCAACGTTTGGGGAAAGCTGGCCATAAACGTGTGCAGGGTGCCGCCATGCTTGGCCTGTTCGGAGGCAAACAATGGCTCTTCCATATTGGAGATCCAGACCAGATCCTGGGGTAAGTCCACCGCCAAAGCAGGCCGGAAACTCAAAACCATCAGGCAAAACAACCACAGTTCTCGACTTCTCATGTTCACATCCTGTCGAAAGCGTCAGATATAACGGGTAAATTTTTTCGGATCGAACGCCGCCCGGATCGCTTCCCCGATAAAGGTCACCATCACCAGCACCAGCACAATCGCCGTCACGACTGAGCCGACGATCCAGGGCGCATCCAGGTTCGATTTCCCCTGTTGCAGCAACTCCCCCCAGCTCGGCGTGGGTGGCATCAGCCCCAAGCCCAGATAATCCAGCGCCGTCAGGGCGGTGATATTGGCAGCTATGGTGAACGGCGCCAGGGTCACGATCATCACCGTAGTATTGGGCAGAATATGACGAAAGATGATCCGCCCGGTCGATGCCCCCAGCGCCCGGGCTGCCATCACATACTCACGGGCAGACTCTTTATAGGTCATGGTGCGCATGTACCAGGTCATGCCCATCCAGCCAAAGAGCACATTGATCGCGACAAACAGGGTGAACGTCGGCTGAGTTACGGACACCAGGATCATAATCACGTACAGAAATGGCACCATGGACCACACTTCAATCAAACGCTGGACCAGCAAGTCAAACTTGCCACCGAAAAATCCCATCGCGCATCCGACCGCCGTGCCGATGGCGTAAGACACCGTCATGGTCAGCAGGGCGAACCCCATCGCGGTGCGAAACCCGTACACCAGTCGCGCCAGAATATCGCGGCCAATCACATCGGTTCCCAGGTAGTGCTGAGTCTGAAGACTAGGCGGCGTCGGCGGATAATCACCACTGAAGTCCTGCTCAAAGGGATCCCATGGCACCAGCGGCAGAATCACGAAGTTCTCGCCGCCCTCCAATTGATACTGACGCTGCATCGCTTTGTAATCCGGCTCGCTGGGATAATCAAAGCCATAATCGGTACCGGCCTTCACATCACTGAACACCGGAAAGCTGTATTCACCGTTGTATTTCACCACCAAAGCTTTGCTGTTGATCAGCAGCTCCGCCACCAGCGATAACATCAGCAACCCCGAGAGCAGGACAAATGACCAGTACCCTCGCTTAATCGCCTGAAAGCGTCGCAGTTTTTTTCGGGTCAGCGGGTTGAGTCTTAGCATCATCAGGCTCCAAACCGCACACGCGGATCCACCGCCGCCACGCAGATATCCGAAACAATATTGCCCAGCATCAGCAGCGCCGCATTAATGGCCACAATCCCCATCACCACCGGATAGTCACGCTGCATGATCGACTCATACCCCAGCAAGCCGATGCCGTCGATATTGAAGATCACCTCGATCAAAAACGAGCCGGTCATAAAGAAAAGAAGGGAATTGCCGAAATGGCTGGCAATCGGGATCAGACTGTTGCGCAGAGCATGTTTTCGCACCGCGGTCCGGAATGGCAAGCCTTTGGCAATCGCGGTGCGGATATAATCCGAGGACAGGTTCTCCATCAGGTTATTTTTCATCGTCATGGTCAGGGTGGCGAAATCCCCGATCAGATAACAAATCAGCGGTAAGACCGCATGCCAGAGCACATCTCGTACCTGCTCAAGCAGGGTGTCATCATCATCAAAGTCATCACTGACGAAACCGCCCATTGGAAACCATTCCAGGTGATAACTGAACAAGGTGATCAGCAACACCCCGACCACATACCCCGGCAGAGCATAGCCGACAAAGATCAGAATGGAAGAGCCGGAATCAAACGCCGAGTCATGCTTGATGGCTTTGAAGTAGCCCAAAGGAATGGAAATAAAATAGCTGATAAAGAAGGTCATCCCACCATAGAACAGCGAGATCGGCAGCCGCTCGGCAATCATCTCGGTGACCGGCTCGTAATACCGGGTCGACTCCCCTAAGTCGAAACGCACCAGCTTCTTCAGCCACTCCCAGTACGCTTGGTGAACCGGTTTATCCAGGCCATAAAACGCATTGAGCTGCGCCAATTGCTCGTCAGACAAGGCCGTACTGCCGCCCGCAGTCGTCATCGCCGCCGCCCCATCGCCCTGAAACTGCATGTTCGCCAGCATCCGCTCGACCGGCCCGCCGGGCACCAGCCGGGTAATGGCAAAGATCAGCACGGTAATGCCTAAGAATGTCGGTATGACCAACGCCATACGATGCAATAAATACGACAGCATGTATCGGCCCGCTCCTGGCAATGAACACTGACATCCAGGCAATGCTGATGAGTCAGAGAAGACTGTCGGGACAACGGACATCCGCCGCCCCCTGGGGAAAAAAAGAACAAACCCCAGAGTAAAGTTTAAGCAGTCAACTCAGGAAGGTGTCAAATTTATCCCACTGCCATCACAATTTTGCTTACAGATCAGACCACATTCGAAAAAATGCTTTCATTTATAAAATCAAAAATAAAAAGCAAATAAATCCAAGGAGATAGATAAGAACGATCATCTATGACCAGAACCAGAAGCTTTATTGATATGAAACTCTACTCAATCACCCAGATGAATATCATTCAGCCTATCTATCGCTATTTACTTTTATATTCAGAACATTATAAAAAACCACTATTAGACAGGCGATAATTTCATAAAACACAGGAAGTTAGAAAAAATAGTATGGAAACACGCAATGAGAACGAATAAGGACAAGACCATCACGATCCCGATAGTCAATCTTGCTATCGGGCTCAGTTTACTCACTTCCCTGCCCGCGTTTGCCAGCGAATCAGACGATGCTGGCTGGAGGGGTGATTTATCAGCAAGTTATATAGCAAACACCTATGACAAAAGCAGTCACAATAGTTTACGCAGCCTTAACTGGAGCGGCAAACTCAAGTATTCGTTGACAGAATCATACGCTGTTTACCTGACATCAGGCGGATACCGAGTCTATGAAAATGAAACCGGAGACTTCTTCACCGATACTGTCATTGGCTTCGAGGATCGCCAGCTTGCGACGCTCGGCGGCAGCGGGAAACTCAAATACAACGTCCAACTGACCCTGCCAACGTCAGAGCTATCCCGCGACGATGAACTCGAAAGCCGAGTACGGCTCGCCCTAAACTATGCTGCAGACGCCGGACAAGTCAGCTATTTCATCAGCCCCCGTTTGGCGAAGAATTTTCACCGTTACCAAACGGCCGGAGAAAAATCACTTCCTGAATGGCTGGTTTCCCTCAACGCCGGGATTGCCTATCAATGGGACAAATTAACCCTCAGTGCCTCACTATTGGGTGGGACATCCTGGAGTTACCAGCACACCCGGCAGGACTGGACCTACTCCGGCGCCGTGTCCGCCCAGTGGCAGATAACTGAACATTTCTATACCGGACTATCTCTTTCCAATTCCGGCGTTTACTTCGACGCTGAACAAGGCACGGTCGGCGACATCGACCTCTTCAACGATGACACCACCGTGTATTCACTCTCGCTCGGATATACATTCTAAGTACACAAAAGGAACTTGTATGACCCCTAAGCACTTTACGTTAAGCGTGCTCTGTACCGCGATTCTGGCCGGATGCGGTGCCGACGATCAGGCCTATGAAAGCGTGCCGAGAAAGGCAGAGCAGATCAAAAAAACAGACCTCAACACCGAGCAGGTTTACCTGTATATGCCTTCGATGGCCAAAGCCCCACGCTACGCCGTCAGCATGGCGCCCTTTATGCAGGGACAGGAAAAGCTGGTTCGCCTGATTTATACCCAGGATGGCCTGGAAGTCCGCCAAATCAGTCCGGATGTGATCAGCCAGGCTCAGATAAGCGACCATGATCTCGGGCGCTGGACCGATGTCGAAACAGATAACAGCCCTCTGGTTAAGATTCCCGGGACTTACCAGGAATACCGCTGTGAAGAAGACAGCTACGGCGACTGTGTCAACAAAGAAGAAGAAAACAAGGACGATGATGTTACCTGGCAGGAAAAAACCTTCTTCACGCCGGAGTATAAAAAATTAGCAGTGGTGGAGCGCGATATTGATGATCTCCTGACTTACTCGACCGGTTGTTACACTCCCGTTGGTGATGCACGACTGGCCCGCGACTGGCAAGGCTATGAAGTGGCAGCTGATGGCTCCCTGAACATTGAAATTGAACAGGACTACCAGATCACCAATCAATGGAATTGCTTGATCAACGCCTTATTCCAAAGCGATGACGGACTCGACTTTAACAACCTGACCTTTACCGTCTCCAACCACTACTCGTTTGTCCCGCTCAACGAGATCCGGAGCGCCGAGTATGAGCCGATCCTGTACCCGAAAGGCGATGAAGATACCTTCGGTATGTTTGCCACCGAGGTTTCCCGCCCGGATCAGCTCGGTAATAACACCCTGGATGGCAACCGCGTTCAATATATGCACCGCTTTAATCCCAGCCAGGCACAAATTGACTACCATCTTTCAGATAGCTTCGATCTCAACGCATCGACCGCGTTTTATAAGCAAATCACCAAAGATGTCATTGCCCGAATTAACCCACAGCTAGCCAAAGCTGGTGTCCCGCAAATTAAACTGCACGATCCTTCCGGCAAGCGCTCGGGTGACTTGCGTTATAACGTGATTAACCTGATTGACGAACCACTGGCAAACGGCCTGGCCGGATATGGTCCGTCCGCGGTGAACCCGGTCACAGGCGAGATTGTTCACGCCCATGTCAACCAGTACTCCGGCGGATTGGAAAGTATCGCCAATGTCCTGTGGGATCGGATTGCCAATCAGTACAACAACGGCAATATCGTTACTGCGCAAACGACAACCACATCGTCTGCCAAGTCCGACACCAGCATCAATACAGCAAGGGACACCACAGCCCAGCTACAGCGCCAGACACATAACAGCGGGCTCTATCACCCGACAGCCGATACTTTGCCAAAAGTTCTGAGCCAACCAGAGCAAGAGTCATTTGAAACGGTTCTGCGTGATTACGTTGCCCTGCAGCAAGTCCCGGAACAGGATATGAGCGCCCTGGATATTATCCAGCTCCGCGAGCTGGAGCAGCAGGTCTGGAGCGAGCACAATATGTACCCGATCGCCAGCTTGTGGTCGAGCGCAACAAAGAAATACTTGCCGAGAATGGTGGTCGCCGGTCAATCGATCGACTTTGACAGCCCGCAATCGTATGTCTGGGCAGATGAGGCGCATAGTCAGCTGAAAACCTGGGACGCGCTCGATCTGAGCCAGCAACATCATGTCGGGCAAGTACTTGCCGGGATCTATTACGCCAAAACACTGGTGCATGAACTAGGCCATAACCTGGGCCTGCGCCACAATTTCAAAGGCAGTAATGATGATCAGAACTACTTCTCTGAAGCGCACGCCCACAACCACGGCCTGGAATATGTTCCAGCCTACAGCTCAATCATGGACTATAACCCATCGCTGCTGGATGCACTGCCCGTATTTGGTCTGTATGACACCGCGGCGCTGCGATTTGCCTACAAGCGCCAGGTGGAGTATTCCCTACATGACAGCGCCGAAGGTGCCGAAGCTAAAACATCGCCTCAGTTCTACACGCTCAATCATTATGATGAAGAGCTGAAAAACACCTTCTTCGCCGCAGGATCGTACCTGCCGGAGCGCCTCAGTGACGGCGTCCTCAGCGCAGCCGTTGTAGACGGTGTACTGGATGACAAATGGAGCGACAAAGCCCCGGGCGATAAAGTGATGCGCGAGTATAAGTACTGTACCGACGGGAATGTCAGCCTGAATACAGATTGTAACCGCCACGATGAAGGCCGAAACCACGCCGAAATTAACCGTTTCTACTGGCAGCGTTATTACGAGCAGCACGACATGCGGACCAACCGTATGGGTAAAAAGAACTTTGACGAAAGCAGCCTGGAAGATTATGCCCAGCGTAGGATCAACGACTTTATGAGCTGGCGGGAAGTACTGCAAAACTTCGATCGGATGAAACAGTACCTTCCGTTTAATACCAATAATTGGCTCCTGTTGCATAAAGTCGATCCAGCCTGTAATGCCAAACCATTATGGCCGGAGTCGGACTTTAACTATGACTTCTACTGTGGCCTGCCCCGAGCTGTCGATGAGCTGCGCAATAACCTGATCCAGGTGGTGCTCCAGCCGGATCAAGTGTGTGAAGTCAAAGATGCAGACGGTGACGTTCAGTACCAGCGCCTGCACGACATCATCAACGAGAGTGCACTGCGCAGCGCCCTCAAGCAAGGCGAGGTTCCGCACAGCTGTTTCCACCCAGAAGTTAGTAAGTATCTGGCCTCAACAGGCCTGACCGTCACTGCAGAAGCGGGTAAGATGCTCAACAGCGGCAAAGCGCCAAATACCAATCCAAAGTACAACTACGTCGGCATGTTCGACTACTACGGATTCTGGCCGGACAAGTTCGCTTCCATGGCAACCCTGCTAGAGCGGGACGGCATCCGCCGCACCACCGACCGGACCGATACCGCCTTGGCGGATCTCCCGTATGTCGTGCCGGGCGACGGTGGTACCTTCTACAGCTATGATGTCTTCAAATACCTGCTTCAGGATATCGCGCTGGGTACCAACATCATGAACCAGGTCTTCTATCCGGATCTGTTCCGTGACAGCGAAGGAAAGGTCACAAAACCGCAAGGTGATTTCATCCACTTTGACCCGGATACCAAAGTCGAGGCAGCCCCCTATTATGCCCGCTCGATCAAGCGCTATTTTGATCTGCCGGCCAAAGGGGAATACAGCGAAATCGAAGCCCTGCTCAACCTGGTGGTTCAGTTCCGCAGCAGTGACAACGGCGAATTTACCCGCGGCAATGAACGTGCCCAGTACGTCGCCATCCGTAGCAATGACGACCACCTGGCAGAGACCGTTCGCTATCAACGTCAGGATGGCCGCTACTACTATGCTACACCGAACAATGCCTTGGCCTTTGAGATGATCAAAACGCTGGAAGAGTTCCAGGCACTGCGCGATCCGGCGACCGATAACAATACGCTACAACTAGAGTATATTGATTTGGCCGACTTTGAGGATCCAGCGCAGCAGCCAGCCATGCTGAAAAAGATGCAACGCTATCAAGATGTCCTGGAGATCCTGCCAATTTATAATCGCTAATCTCTTCAAACCTTAAGCAAACAGGTCGCCTCGGCGACCTGTTTTTTTATCTCTGGAAGTGGTGTACTGTTTTGCGGTTTAACGCGCAGCCAGCCAGGCCGGAACATCCGCTACGCTGTCGAGCACGGTATCGGCCAGTGCTTCGCCGGCTTCGGTGATCGGTTTACCGGTACGCACCAGGATCTTGGTGCCGACGTCTGCCGCCTGCGCCGCTTTCATGTCATCGGTTTTGTCACCAATCATCACCGAGTTGGCCATATCGATTTTCAGGAAATCGCGGGCTGAAATGAACATCCCCGGATTCGGCTTGCGACAGTTACAATCCTGCAGGTAATCCCCTTTCCCTTCCGTCGGATGGTGCGGACAGTAATAAATCCCGTCAAATTCCACCCCGTTGTCGACAAAGTTCCAGTCCATCCACTCGGTCAGGGTCAGGAATTCATCTTCGCTGTACATGCCACGGGCAATCCCCGCCTGGTTGGTGACCAGGACCAGCAAATAGCCCATCGCCTTGAGCTTTTTACACGCCTCAAAAACACCGTCGACATACTCAAAATCATCGACGGTGTGCACATAACCATGATCCACGTTAATCACGCCGTCACGATCAATAAAAACTGCGGGTTTGGCCAAAAGTCAGCCCTCTGTCTGTCTACATTACTGGCGCGATTATGACACGGCTCACCCCGGGATTCATCCGTTTATCCGTCCGGTTTCTGCCAGGGCGACAGATTTTGGCTCAAGTCAAGAAAGCCTTTTAGACGTCCAGACGTAAAAATATCTATTGACTTAGCCGTCTAGACACCCTAGCATCAACCACATAAGCGTTTAGGAAACACTTTACGCACAAACTAATTACAGTGTAAACACAATAAACAGCAACAAATTAAACCATTATCACCCATTTTTGCCCGGTGAATTGTATTGGGCAGCAGCAAACAGCTCAGGAAGTTCGATGATAGAAATCAATAGAGTGAACAAAGTGTTCTATCAGGGAGAAAAGGAAATCAACGCGCTGCGTGATATCAACCTCTCCATTGAGCAAGGCACAATTTTCGGCGTGATCGGTTCATCCGGTGCAGGGAAAAGTACCCTGATCCGCTGCGTGAACCTGTTAGAAAAACCCACCAGCGGCCATGTGATTGTCGATGGTGTCGATTTGACTCAGCTTTCCGCCCAGGAGCTGACGTTAGCCCGGCGTAAAATCGGGATGATCTTCCAGCACTTCAATCTGTTGTCTTCCCGGACGGTGTTCGACAACGTGGCCCTGCCGCTTGAACTGGCCGGCACCAAAAAAGCGGACCTCAAAAGCAAGGTTACTGATCTGCTGCAACTGGTGGGGCTGGCCGACAAGAGCAGTGCCTACCCGTCCAACCTAAGCGGCGGCCAGAAACAACGGGTAGCCATCGCCCGGGCCTTGGCGTCCGATCCGAAAGTCCTGCTGTGTGATGAAGCGACCAGTGCGCTGGATCCGGCCACCACGCAGTCAATTCTAGCGTTGCTCAAAGAGATCAACCGCAAGCTGAACCTGACTATTTTGCTCATCACCCACGAAATGGATGTGGTGAAAAACATTTGTAGCCAAGTGGCAATCATCGGCGATGGTGAACTGGTCGAGAAAGGTCCGGTCGGCGACATCTTTGCCCATCCGAAAACGGATCTGGCCCGGGAGTTCATTCGCTCAACCCTGGATCTGTCAATCCCGGAAGACTACCGCGCCCGGCTCACCGACACCCGGGTTGAGAACAGCTACCCGCTGGTTCGCCTGGAATTTACCGGCGCTTCCGTGGACGCTCCGCTGATCAGCCAGGTGGCCCGCGAATTTAATATCGATATCAGCATTCTGAGCTCCGATATGGATTATGCCGGCGGCGTCAAATTCGGCCTGATGCTGGCGGAGTTTTTCGGCACCGAACAAGCAGCAGAGCTGGCCATTGCCTTCCTGCGCGATCACAAGGTTAATGTAGAGGTACTGGGTTATGTTGCTTGAAACAATTGCGAACTGGTGGCAGGCCAATGAACGCCTGACATATTTACTGATTGAGGCGCTGGGTGAAACACTGGTGATGGTGTTTGCCTCCGGCCTGATAGGCTTCGCCATCGGGATCCCGGCCGGTGTCGCCCTGCACCTGACCAAACAAGGCGGGCTGCTGGAGCACCCGACGCTGAACAAGGTTCTGGGGACCGTGACCAATATCGGCCGCTCGATCCCGTTTATTATCCTGCTGGTTGCCATCATTCCGTTTACCCGTTTTGTGGTTGGCAGCTCAATTGGGACCGCCGCGGCAATTGTGCCGCTGACCGTTGGCGCCATTCCGTTTATCGCCCGCTTGGTTGAAGGGGCGCTGCTGGAAGTACCAGGCGGCCTGGTCGAAGCTGCCCAGGCGATGGGTGCCACACCGCGCCAGATCATCAGCAAGGTGCTGCTGCCGGAAGCCCTGCCAGGGATTATCAACGCCATCACGATTACGCTGGTGACCCTGGTGAGCTACTCCGCCATGGCCGGCACTGTCGGCGGCGGCGGTCTGGGCGATGTCGGGATCCGCTACGGCTACCAGCGTTTCGACGGCACCGTCATGCTCATCACCGTGGTCATGCTGGTCATTCTGGTGCAATGCATTCAGTCTGCCGGTGATCATCTGGTCAAGCGTGTCGATCACCGCTAAGTCCACCCGATACGAACCACAACGTAAGCACAACAAAACAATTTACGACTAGGATTATGGAAATCCCGCTTTTAAGGAGAAGTAACATGGCGTTTAATCTGAAAAACCTGTTTGCAGTTGCCGGCCTGGCCTCGGCACTGGTTCTGACCGGCTGCGGCGAGAAAGAAGCTGCGGTAGACAACAGCAAAATTAAAATCGGTGTCATGGCGGGTGCAGAAGCACAGGTGGCTGAAGTGGCTGCCAAGGAAGCCAAAGACAAATACGGCCTGGATGTTGAGCTGATCACCTTCACCGACTACGTCTCACCGAACGCAGCACTGGAAGAAGGCTCGATCGACATCAATGCGTTCCAGCACAAACCATACTTGGATCAGCAAATCACTGACCGTGGCTACAAATTTGCAATTGCCGGTAACACGTTTGTCTACCCGATCGCCGCTTACTCGAGCAAAATCAAATCCATCGATGAGCTGAAAGAAGGCGATCAAGTCGCGCTACCAAACGATCCGACCAACCTGGGCCGCTCACTGCTGCTGCTGCAACAGCAGGGCCTGCTGACCCTGAAAGACGGGGCTGGCCTGACGGCAACCGTGCTGGATATTGTCGAGAATCCGAAGAATCTGCAGATTGTTGAGCTGGAAGCAGCCCAACTGCCGCGTTCACTGGATGATGTGCAACTGGCGATCATCAACACCACCTATGCCAGCAGCATCAACCTGACACCAGAGCGTGACGGGGTATTCGTCGAAGACAAAGATTCACCTTACGTGAACCTGATTGTGGCCCGCGAAGACAACGTGAATGCTGAAAACGTGCAGACTTTCGTCAAAGCCTACCAATCTGAAACCGTGTATGAAGCGGCCAAAGAAATCTTCCAGGGCGGCGTCGTGAAAGGCTGGTAAGTTCAAGGCCCGTTTTTTCAAGGTTGATGACTTCAAAGTTGATCACTTCAAGGCGACTGTTCCTTCCTGAAACAAGCCTCGCCCCTCCAATCGGAGGGGCTTTTTTATCGCTGCCGACCAGCGCTTGCTGCCGGCTCTATCTCGTTAACGTTTTTTTACCCGTCCCTGAACCGCTTTGAACCGCGGGTTGGATTTACAAATCACATAGATCCGTCCGCGCCGTTTCACAACCTGGCAATCCCGATGGCGCAATTTGGCACTTTTGAGTGAACTGAGTACTTGCATGATCACCCCTCCTGCTTGGCGCCGAAGCGACCGAATCGACGGTTAAAGTGGGCCATCCGCCCTTCACTGCTGACCACCCGCTGCTTGCCGGTGTAAAACGGATGCGAAGCCGAAGACACATCCAGCGTGTAGTACGGATAGGTGTTACCGTCTTCCCATTCAATGGTGCGTTCGGTCTTCAGCGTCGAGCCGACCAAAAAATACTGATCCACACTGGTGTCGTGGAAGACCACGGTGCGATATTCCGGGTGAATACCTGGTTTCATTTGAACTCCTTGAGCAATGTCCGGCCAGTGAACACCACAAACCGGATTGTTATGTTATAACATATTATTTGACATCAATTCTCATTAAAAGATCAAGCACTATTTTTATGCTATCGTCAGCGCCAGACTGAAAAAGGCCCGATATCATGAGTTATCAGATTGATCCGATTGGCGTGATCCGCTCGCCGTATAAAGAAAAATTTGCCGTCCCGCGCCAGCCCGGACTGGTCCCCAGCGCCCGCTCGGAACTGGTGCTCCAAGGGGAAGCCAATGCCCTGGAGGCTGTCCGGGGCATTGAGCAGTTCAGCCACCTGTGGTTGCTGTTTTTGTTTGATCAGAACCTGGAGGCAGGCTGGCGTCCGACCGTTCGGCCGCCGCGCCTCGGCGGGAATGAACGCATCGGCGTATTTGCCAGCCGCGCGACCTTTCGTCCCAACGGGATCGGGATGTCCGCGGTTGAACTGATCGGCGTGCGCCAGCATGGTGGCGATGTGATCCTCGAACTCGGTGGCGTGGATCTGGTCGACGGCACCCCGATAGTCGACATCAAGCCCTATATTCCCTACTCCGACAGTCTGCCCGACGCCATCGGCGGGTTTGCCAGTGAGAGCCCGCCGACGCTACCGGTACACTTCAGTCCCAAAGCCGAGTCACAACTGCACGGCCGCCACCTGGCCCGTCAACGGGCGGTGATTGAAGAAGTACTGGCGCAGGATCCACGCCCGGCTTACAAAAAAGGCAAGCCGGATCCCAAGGAGTACGCCGTGCACCTGTTCGACTACAATGTAAAATTCAGTGTCAGCGACGCGCAGATCACCGTCCATACGCTGGCGCGTCCGGTCACAAAATAACAGCCGCCAACCGCTTGTTCTCTTTGGCGAACCGGCAATAGGCTGTTAATATATGCGGTTATCGCCCTAAAACGGCGGGCGGGGCTGGCCCCGAATCCAATTCATTTCATCTAACCAACGGATACCATCAATGCGTACCAGTAAATATCTTCTTTCAACGCTGAAGGAGACTCCAAACGACGCAGAAGTGATCAGCCACCAGCTGATGCTACGTGCAGGTATGATCCGTAAGCTGGCTTCAGGTCTATACACCTGGCTACCTACAGGTCTGCGTGTTCTGCGTAAGGTCGAAAACATTGTTCGCGAAGAAATGAACAATGCAGGTGCAGTCGAAACATTAATGCCCGTGGTTCAGCCCTCTGAGCTGTGGGAAGAAACCGGTCGCTGGGACAAGTTCGGTCCTGAGTTGCTGCGTATCGCTGACCGCCACGACCGACCGTTTGTGCTGGGCCCAACGCACGAAGAAGTGATCACCGACATGGTTCGCAACGAAGTGAAGTCGTACAAACAACTTCCTCTGAACCTGTACCAGATCCAGACCAAATTCCGTGACGAAGTACGCCCACGCTTCGGGGTAATGCGCTCGCGTGAATTCATCATGAAAGATGCTTACTCGTTCCACCTGGACAAAGAGAGCCTGGTTGAAACCTACGAGATCATGCATCAGGCATACTGCAACGTCTTCAGCCGTATGGGTCTGGACTTCCGTCCAGTACTGGCTGATACCGGCTCGATCGGCGGCTCCGGCTCGCACGAGTTCCACGTTCTGGCCGAGAGCGGTGAAGATTTGATCGCCTTCTCGACTGAGTCTGAGTACGCGGCCAATATCGAAAAAGCAGAAGCACTGACACCGGCAACCGAGCGCGCTGCGCCGACCCAGGAGATGACGCTGGTGGATACGCCGAACGCCAAGACCATCGACGAGCTGGTTGAACAGCACGGGATCGCGATCGACAAGACCGTGAAAACCCTGTTTGTGAAAGCTTCGGACGACGTTGAAGCAGAACTGATCGCCCTGATCATCCGTGGCGACCACGAGCTCAATGAAATCAAAGCAGAGAACCTGTCTTGCGTTGCTGCGCCACTGGAGTTTGCCACCGAAGAAGAAATCCGTGCCATCGTGAATGCCGGCCCTGGCTCACTGGGTCCGGTCAACCTGCCGGTACCGTTTATTGTTGACCGCACTGTCGCTGTCATGAGTGACTTCGGTGCCGGTGCCAACATCGACGGCAAACACTACTTCGGCATTAACTGGGATCGTGACGTGGCGCTGGGCCAGGTCGAAGATCTGCGTAACGTGGTGGAAGGTGACCCAAGCCCATGCGGCCAAGGCACCCTGCTGCTCAAGCGTGGCATCGAAGTCGGCCACATCTTCCAGCTGGGCAACAACTACTCCAAAGCGATGAACGCGGCGGTACTGGGCCCGGATGGCAAAAACGTGATCATGGAAATGGGCTGCTACGGCATCGGCTGTACCCGTGTGGTTGCTGCGGCGATTGAGCAGAACAACGACGACAACGGTATCATCTGGCCGGATGCGATTGCCCCGTTCCAGGTGTCGATTGTGCCGATGAACATGGCGAAATCAGACGAAGTCCGCGACGCTGCTGAAAAGCTGTACGCTGACCTGACCGCTGCTGGCATCGAAGTCCTGTTTGACGATCGCAAAGAGCGTCCGGGCGTGATGTTTGCCGACCACGAGTTGATCGGGATCCCGCACACCATCGTCATTGGTAACCGCAGCCTGGAAAACGGCGAGATGGAATATAAAGACCGTCGTGCCGGCACCAAAGAAGGCGTACCTGTGACTGAAATCGTGGACTTTATTCAGCAAAAGCTGGCTTAATCCACCACTCTCATGCAATGAAGCCTCCCTTGCGGAGGCTTTTTTGATGACCGTTTTCCTGACCCACGGCGGACTCCAGGACACCTGCCGCAGATCTCAGAAGCAGGCTGCCACTGTCCAATGTCAGATAAATCCGGTATATAGTGAGCCGAGAAAGAGAAAAGGATAAACCCCATGGCGAAGGATAAGCCCAGGATCAGCTTGCTACTACCCGGCGGGGGCGCCCGCGCCGCTTATCAGGTTGGCGTGCTGAAGGCGATTGCCGAGTGGTATCCCCGCGTTCACCACAGCCCGTTTACCATATACTCCGGCACATCTGCCGGGGCCATCAATGCCACCGCCATGGCCTGCTATGCCTCCTGCTTTCGACTCGGAGTCAAAAAGCTGGAATGGATCTGGGCCCGGCTCCACAGCCGCCGGGTGTTCCGGGCCAGTGCCCTGGGCATGACCGGTTACCTCGCCCACCAATGGCTGGCCCGTCTGCAGGCCGACTATCATGAACGCCCGCCGTTTGGGTTACTCGACAGCCGTCCGCTGCGCCAGTTGCTCAATCAGGTCAACAATTATGAGCGGCTGGAAAAGCAGATCCTGGCCAGTAACCTGCACGGCCTGTCCGTCACCGTCTCGAGCTACAAAAGCGGCCAGTCCGTCAGTTTTTTTCAGGGCCAGCCGGAAATCTCCGAGTGGAACCGGGCCAAGTCCAAGGGCCGCCGCTCCCTGATCACCACTGAGCACCTGCTGGCTTCGGCCGCGATCCCGGTGGTCTTCCCGGCGGTGCGGATCGGCCGGACCTATTACGGCGATGGCTCGATCCACCAACTCGCTCCCCTACGTCCGTCCCTGAAAATGGGCGCCGACAAGATCCTGACCATTGATTTGATCAACCAAAAGATCAATGAAATGGATCACACCAAAGCGCCCGGGCTGGCAACCCTGGGCGGCCACCTGATGGACACCATTTTCAGTGATACTCTGGCCGCGGATCTGGAGCATCTGGCGCGCTCCAATCAGTTGATCCAGGCCCTGCCGCCAACCGAGAAAGAAAAAATGGGGATGAAGATCGTCGATCATCTCCTGCTCTATCCCAGCCAATCTTTTGAGCCTCTGGCGCAGAAATATTACTGTCAGATGCCACCGATGACCCGGGCATTAATGCGTCTGACCGGCCTGAGTCCAAAAGATGATGCTGCCATCACCAGCTATATCCTGTTCGAACCAGCATATATTCACGCCCTGATCGAGCTGGGATATCACGACGCCCTGGAAAAAGAAACGATCCTTCGCAATTTCCTGCAATAAATCCTTATATTTATTGATAAAAACCCATGATAAGTGTTGAAATGGCTTAATAATTGCCTATAGTAACCCCCTGATCTTTTTTTGACGCCCTTATGGATCCGAAAGTCTGGAGTAATATCTTTGCCGACAGCAGCAAACCAAGGACCAAACCCCTTGGGGCTGATCAACGCCTGCTGATCCTGCAAAAATTCCAGGGCAAGCTGGAGCTCGGCTTAATTTTTGAGATTTTTGCCCGCGAAGTCGAAAAACAGATTGATGTCAGCCGCATGGTCTGGGCGTACGAAGAAACCACCTCCCTGATCCGCCGGGGCCAGGCGACCCCACACCGGCAAACCTTTGTCCTGCGATTTGGCGACAACGAACTGGGCAAGCTGCAATATGCCACCCCCTACCCGCTCGATAAAGACGAAATCAGCCTGCTGCACACCTACCACCGGTTATTTGCCGGCCCGCTGGCGAATGCCATCGAATATCGCCGGGTCAAGAACATGGCGCTGCGCGACTACCTGTCGGGCCTCGGCAACCGCAGCAGCTTCGAGCAGGATATCCAGCATGCCATCGCCATGAGCGAGCGGCGCAATGTCGGCCTGGTGCTGATGATGTTTGACCTGGATAATTTCAAGCAAGTGAACGACAAATACGGCCACCTGGACGGTGATAAAGTGATCCGCCGTTTTTCAAGTCTGCTGAAACAAGCCGTACGGAGCTCCGACCGCTGTTACCGCATCGGCGGCGATGAATTTGCCGTCCTGCTCCAGCCTGCTACGGACCAATCTGCCATGCACGTCAGTGAGCGGGTCGACCAGCTGATGCAGGAAGATCCGACCCTGCGCAACTTACGGATTGGGGTCTCGATCGGATTTGCCGGATACCAGAAAGGTGATACCAGCACGACCCTGGTTGACCGCACCGACCGCCAGCTTTACCGCCATAAACGGGCCCGTTAACGCACCAGATTTTGATCTCATCCCCCAAGCCGTGCTACAACTTTGCTAAGATAGCTGGGGTTGACGCACCGCCAAGCAAGGCGCACGCAGCCGCACTTCCCATGGATATTCCGGTGTCTATCGGAAGTGAACGAATCAAGAAGGACAAGACCATGAAAGTCTATGAATGCTGCGAGCTGATCCGGATGACCTATGCCCAGATCGGTGGCGGTGAACTGGGATATATCCCCAATGCGATTCATTGTGCCGTCAAGGCACTCAACGAGATTGCCGCCAATGAACAAGTTCCGCAGGCGCTGCGTGAGCAGGCTGCATTTGCCGCCGCGAACCTGTTAATGAGTGATCACGAGGACCAATAATGGATGTGACAAAGTTTGAAACCATGGATCCGGTGATGCTGATGAGCATCGTCAACATGAAAATCCGCGATGAATTCGGCACCCTGGACAGCTTGGTCAAATACTACGGGATCGACAAAGACAAGCTGGTCGCTCGCCTCGCGGCCGCCGGGTTTGATTACCTGCCGGACGCCAAGCAGTTTCGCTGATCCCGTGCGAGCGTACCCTACGCCCGACACCTAAAAACAAAAACGGAAGCCTGGCTTCCGTTTTTGATGTTCAAGATCCGTTTATCCCAGAGAAGCGTAAAGCACCGTCGCCACCAGCACCGGACACACCACCTTGACGTAGAGCGGCCAGATTTTCCAGAACAGGCTGTGTTGCAGATCCGGGCTCCCGGCACTGAGCTCTTTCAGCTTCGAGTGACGTGACCACACCCAACCGCCGAACAGGGTGAACAGCAGTGCTGCGACCGGCTGGAAGTATTGGGTCGCCACTTTCGCCACCAGGCCGAACAAGGCGCCGAAGTTGAAAATAATCACCACACTGAACAGCGCAATCACCCCACCCAGCAACCAGCTCGTCGGCTTACGGCCCAGCGCAAAGCGCTCACTCACCAGCGACACCGGGCACTCCAGCATCGAAATTGATGAGGTCAACGCAGCAATGGTCATCAGGATAAAGAACACCAGTGCCACCAGTTGGCCGACAATACCCAGGCTGTCAAACAGCATCGGCAACACGGTAAAGACCAGGGTATCCGAGCTCAGCAGCGAACCGTCTTCAGCATAAATTGCCACGCCTTTGTTCATGGCAACGAACATCGCAGGCAGGACCACCAAGCCGGCAATAAAGGCCACAGCTGTATCTACCAGCGTCACGCTCAGTGCCATTTTCGGCAGGCTTTCTTTCTTACTCAGGTACGAGCCGTAAATCAGCATGGAGCAGCCACCAATGGTCAGCGAGAAGAACCCCTGTCCCATCGCTGCCAGGAGCAGCTGGCGATCAAACACCATGCTGAAATCCGGCACCAGGTAGTGCTTGAGGCCTTCCATCGCCCCGTCTTGGGTCATGATGTAGAGAAATAGCAGACCGAACAGTGCAAACAGCGCCGGCATTAAACGGGTGGACCATTTTTCAATTCCCTGCTTCACCCCGCTCTGGACAATCAGGATCGTCAGTAGGTAAAACACCACGGCACCGAACAGATTTCGGGAAACCGAGAAGCCTTTCAACCATTCAGAAGCAGCCTGCAGACCAATCATATCGGTGACGGCAGCCAGCATAAAACAAATCAACCACCCCGCGACAATGCTATAAAACGCCAGCACCAGCGATGGGACCATCAAACCAATCCAGCCGACCAGTGCCCCGGCCTTTTTTGCCGTCGGGTTGTCCGACAAGCTGCGCATACTGTCGATGGGGTTCGCCTGGCCGTGACGGCCGATTGCCATTTCGACAATCAGCATCGGAAAAGCCACCACCAGGATCATCAACAGATAAACCAGCAAAAAAGCCCCACCGCCGTTGCTGGCGGCCTGCGTCGGGAATCCCCAGATATTGCCCAGGCCCACTGCAGCACCGGCGGCTGCCAGAATAAACCCTATCCGTGATCCAAAATGTTCTCTGTTTCCTGCCATGACCCTTACCTAGATGTATCAGCGTGCTAGTACAATAATCCATCCCTGTATTCGAATCAACACCAGAACGTCCGACTGGCTAAAACATAACCACCTAGCGAAAAGTATCACGTTTATTCTGATTTCAGTGATTCCTGACGTGCATAAAAAAGCCGCTTCCCCGGAGAGGAAGCGGCTTTTTTGTCTGTGTCTCGCAAGACAAACAGAGAAATTATTTCAGCGAGGCATAATAAGCGGCTACGTTGGCAATATCGCTATCGCTCAGCATCGCTGCCTGTGGCTGCATCACCATCGCCATGCCGCCAGTCCGCTCTTTGTTTTTGTAGGCTTTCAGGGCTCCGACCAGGTACTGCTCATTCTGGCCTTTGAGGTTCGGATAAGTCGGGATCATCGCCGTACCATCCGCGCCATGGCATGCGGCACAAACCGCAGCTTTCGCTTTCCCTGCGGCTGCATCCGCAGCGAGTGAAGGGCCAGAAATCACGGTTGCTAACACTGCTATTGCAAGAACTTTTTTCATCATGTCCTCTTATAATTTTGTTTATCCTAAAGGTGGTCTTTCAATTTACGATAAAAAAACCAGCAAGTTAGATTGTGCACTCTTTAACCTAACATTGCACATCAAATACATCATTCTGCCAAGTCAGGTCACAGTCTTGACCCCGATACGCATCGACGACAAATAACCCGGCCACAGCCGCCAACTGATCGCCATAAAAAATTAACGGCGTCCGGCGGCGATTCCAACTCGGCACGCCGTATTCCTGAAACAGTTTCTTGAGCTTGCGCCGCCCGATCCGGCCAACCGGTTTGGCTTCGATGCCCTCCGGATTGAAACGCACCGTCACCGGCTCATCCGGCGTCGGAGATCGAAGTTGCCCCCGCCCGGTATGCTGAAGCAGCACGGTACCGAGCGCCTGAGGCAAGTGACATGGCATCCCCAGCGTACATGGCAGCTGAATATGGTGGATCGCCGGCCATTGCCGGATCAGATACAGGCACTGGCGGTGACGGCGTACTTCAACCTGCTGCCAGCGAAGCTGCGGGTTGGCATCCGCCCGGGCCATCACCACACTGTGCCAAATCTGACTGAGCTGTGCCTGAGACGGCATCAAGACATCCTGCTGACGCAGCCACAAACGGATCAGTTGCTTACCTGTTCGTTCCGGGCCCAGTGCGGCGATCGCCAAACTGCCATCCGGCTGTACGGCCTCGGCCAGCCGGGAGGCCAGCAACTCTGCCAGCAGCGCTTCCTGCTCACCGCACAGAGCCGCACTGCGCGCGACAGACTTACGCAGCCCGGGCCAGCGTGCCACCAACCTAGGGGTGATCTCATGGCGTAAGAAGTTCCGATCATACCGGGTATCCTGATTGCTCTCATCTTCTATCCACGTCAGCCCCTGACCGCGGGCATACGCTTCAATCTCTTCCCGGGTGGCCCAGAGCAACGGCCGAAGATGTTTTCCTTTGCTAAAAGGCGTCTCCGGCGCCATCGCAGCCAACCCCGCCGGGCCACTGCCCCGTTTGAGCGCCAGCAGGAAGGTCTCCAGCTGATCATCGGCATGCTGGGCCGTCAGGAGCAGATCCCCGTCGTTCACATGCCGGGCCAGCGCCTGATAACGCTGCTCGCGGGCCTGTTGCTCAACACTGATCCGGGCGCCCAGCGTTAACGTGACATGCTCTGCCGCAAACGCCAGACCGGCCTGCGCGCTCCAGTCGCGGCAACGCGCCAGCCAGGCATCGGCATTGGGGCTCAAGCCGTGATGGACATGGACCACCTGCGCCTGATGTTGCGGGTGGCTTCGGATAAACTGCCCCAGCAACGCCAGCAACACGCGCGAATCCAACCCACCGCTCAGGGCTAACACAAAACGTCGCGGACGTTCGCCATAGGGCTGGAGAAAGGCAGCGAATCGGGAATACAACATGGGACAGCTCACATCGATAACAGTGAAGCTCTTATACCAGAGTGACCCATAAAAAAAAACGGATCACCTGGGTGATCCGTTCTTCTGTCCATCGTGTTGCAGTGCGGCGGCTAGCCGTTAACAGCTAGCAGTTAGCAGTAACCGTAGCTCAGCAGACGCTGGTAGCGACGCTCCAGCAATGCTTCGGTATCCAGACCGTCCAGCTCTTCCAGCGTCGCCAGAATTTGCTTCTTCAGGTTCTCAGACATTTCGATCACATTGCGGTGTGCACCACCCAGCGGCTCATCGATAATGTTGTCGATCAGCTCCAGCTCTTTCAGGCGATTCGCAGTCATCCCCATCGCTTCTGCGGCTTGCGGCGCCTTATCCGAGTCGCGCCACAGGATGGAGGCACAACCTTCCGGCGAAATCACCGAGTACGTAGAATATTGCAGCATGTTGACACAGTCACCGACACCGATGGCCAGTGCGCCGCCGGAACCGCCTTCACCGACCACGTTGCAGATCACCGGCACTGTCAGGCCAGCCATTTCTTTGAGGTTGGTCGCAATCGCTTCAGACTGGCCACGCTCTTCCGCGCCCACGCCCGGGTAAGCACCCGCGGTGTCGATGAAGGTGATGATCGGCATCTTAAACCGCTCCGCCATTTTCATCAGGCGCAGCGCTTTGCGATACCCTTCCGGCTTTGGCATCCCGAAGTTACGCAGCACTTTCTCTTTGGTTTCACGGCCTTTCTGGTGACCAATCACCATCACCGGACGCCCTTCCAGACGCGCAATCCCGCCCACCAGGGCTTTGTCATCGGCAAACGCGCGATCACCGGCCAGCTCGTCAAATTCGGTGAACATATGTTCAACATAATCAAAAGTGTACGGACGCTGTGGATGACGGGCTAACTGAGCAACCTGCCAGGCACCCAGATCGCCAAAAATCTTCTTGGTCAGCTCCAGGCTTTTCTTTTCCAGTTGTTCAATTTCTTTGTCCAGATCAACCGATGCTGATTCATCACGGCGCGACACTTCACGCAGTGCTTCAATTTTGGCTTCTAGTTCCGCAATCGGCTGTTCAAACTCAAGGAAGTTCAGGCTCATACCACTTCAATCCTTTGGCTCATGCTTATTGGCTATTGCACAATAAGTATGGGCACATTTAATTAAACTCAAGCTCTACCTGCTTTTCACCCAGCAAGATTTTGAGATCAGAAATCAGCTGATCGGCCGGGGTAACGCGCCACTCGGTCCCGAGGGTCAACTTGGCGCGCGCATTAGAGCGCTGATAGTACATATTTACCGGCACAGTACCTGCGCGGTGCGGCTCCAGCACTTTGCTGAAACGCTCAAAAAACTGTTCATCAATTTGCCTCTCTGTCACAGAGATGGCAAGTCCTCGCAAATGCTTTTCTCTGGCTTCTGAGATATCAAGCACTTCTCGCGCCGACATTTTAAGGCCACCGTTAAAATCATCAAAGCTGACCTGTCCGGAAACGACCAAAATGCGATCTTTCTCGACCAAATCGAGGTATCTTTCCAGCGCATCGGAAAATAACATCACTTCCATCCGCCCGGATCGATCGTCCAGACTCAGCAGGCCGATGCGAGTGCCGCGCTTGGTGGTCATCACCCGGGCGGCGATCACCAGCCCGGCGACGGTCACCACTTTATCCCGTCCGGTCGGATGGGCATCTTTCAGGCGCCAGGTGGTGTAGTGTTTCAGCTCCGGCACATAGACGTTGATCGGGTGGCCCGTCAGATACAGGCCAAGGGTTTCCCGTTCCCCTTCCAACCAGACTTTTTCCGGCCATTCCGGAATATTGGCATAAGCATGCTCAACTTCTTCAGGCGCTTCGGTCAACACCCCGAACATGTCGGTCTGGCCGAAGGCTTCGGCCTGATGGTGCTGGCTCGCCGCTTTCAGGGCATCGTCCAGGGAAGCCATCATCGCGGCCCGGTTCGGACCCAGGCGATCCAACGCGCCGCACTTGATCAGCCGCTCCAGCACCCGCTTGTTGACTTTTTTAGTATCAATCCGGGCGCAGAAATCAAACAGATCTTTAAAGTGGCCGCCTTTCTCGCGTGCCGCAATAATATTTTCGATCGGGGCTTCACCGACCCCTTTCACCGCACCGATACCGTACACGATGGCGCCGTTGTCATCGACGTTGAAGCGATAGAGACCCTTGTTGACGTCCGGCGGCAACAGTTCGAGTTTCATCCGGTGGCACTCATCCACCAGACCGACGATCTTATCGGTGTTATCCATATCGGCGGTCATGACCGCCGCCATGAATTCTGCCGGGTAGTGCGCCTTAAGCCACAGAGTCTGGTACGACACCAGCGCGTAAGCCGCGGAGTGGGATTTGTTAAATCCGTAACCGGCAAATTTCTCTACCAGGTCGAAGATCCGCATCGCCAGCTCGCCGTCGACGCCGTTCTTGATCGACCCTTCTTCGAAAATTGCCCGTTGCTTGGCCATTTCCTCCGGTTTTTTCTTACCCATGGCCCGGCGCAGCAAGTCCGCGCCGCCCAGGGTATAACCGGCCAGCACCTGGGCGATCTGCATCACCTGCTCCTGGTACAGGATGATGCCGTAGGTCGGCTCAAGAATTTCTTTCAGTGATTCGTGCTGCCACTTTTCATCCGGGTACGACACCGCCTCGCGGCCGTGCTTCCGGTCGATAAAGTTATCCACCATGCCCGATTGCAGCGGGCCCGGACGGAACAGGGCCACCAGAGCGATCATATCTTCAAAGCAGTCCGGCTGCAGACGCTTGATCAGATCTTTCATCCCGCGCGATTCGAGCTGGAACACCGCGGTGGACTCAGAGCGTTGCAGCATGGCGAAGGATTTCGCGTCATCCATCGGAATGGCGGCGATATTGACCGGCGGCTTGCCCTGCGCTTCCAGGCGCGGGTTCACCATCCCCAGCGCCCAGTCGATAATGGTCAGGGTTCGCAGGCCAAGGAAGTCGAACTTGACCAGCCCGGCAGTTTCAACGTCGTTCTTGTCGAACTGGGTGACCGGGTGATGGCCTTCAGCATCACAGTACAGCGGCGCAAAATCGGTAATGGTGGTCGGTGAAATCACGACCCCACCGGCGTGTTTCCCGGCGTTTCGCGTTACCCCTTCCAGCACCCGGCACATGTCGATCAGATCCCGGACTTCTTCGTCCGCGTCATACGACTCCTGCAACTGCGGCTCGGCCTCAAACGCCTTGGCCAGCGTCATCCCCGGCTCAGCAGGCACCAGCTTAGAAATGCGATCGACAAACCCGTACGGGTGCCCCAGTACCCGGCCGACATCGCGGATCACCGCCTTGGCCGCCATGGTCCCGAAGGTGATGATCTGAGATACCGCATCCCGGCCGTACATTTCAGCCACGTGGTCGATCACCAGATCCCGCTTGTCCATACAGAAATCGATATCGAAATCGGGCATGGAGACCCGCTCCGGGTTCAGGAAACGTTCGAACAGCAGGTCAAATTCCAGCGGGTCCAGATCCGTGATATCCAGCGCGTAAGCCACCAGAGAGCCGGCACCGGAGCCCCGGCCCGGCCCGACCGGGATCCCGTTATCTTTCGACCACTGGATAAACTCCATGACGATCAGGAAGTAGCCCGGGAACCCCATCTGGTTGATCACTTCCAGCTCGATGTCGAGGCGCTCATCGTATTCCGGACGTCGCTCCTGGCGCACCGCTTCATCCGGGAACAGGAAGGCCAGACGCCGCTCCAGTCCCTCTTTGGACATTTTGACCAGATAATCTTCGGTACTCAGATCGCCGGTCGGGAAGTTCGGCAGGAAGTATTCATTCAGGCGGACCGTGACGTTACAACGCTTGGCAATTTCGACGCTGTTTTCCAGCGCTTCCGGAATGTCGGCGAACAGCTCGCACATTTCTTCTTCGCTGCGCAGGTATTGCTGGGCGCTGTACAGCTGCGGCCGGTTCGGATCGGCCAGGGTGTAGCCATCATGGATCGCCACCCGGATCGAGTGGGCATCGAACTGATCCGGCGAAATAAAGCGCACATCGTTGGTCGCCACCACCGGCAACGCCATTTGCGCCGCCAGTTCGATCGCAAAGTGCAGATACGCTTCTTCGTCCGGTCGGCCGGTGCGGGTCAGCTCAAGATAATATCGGTCGGGAAAATGGGTCTGGTAGAACGCCACCAGACACTCGGCCATCTTCTGGTTGCCTTTGAGCAGCGCCTGGCCGACATCACCCCGCCTACCACCAGAGAGCAGGATCAATCCCTGATGGCGCTCAGCCAGCCAGTCTTTATCGATCACCGGCTGATGCTGCACATGACCGCGCTGATACGCATCCGAGATCAACAGGGTCAGGTTGCGATAACCATCATTGTCAGCGGCCAGTACGGTCAGCTCGGTCAGATCGTCCCCCATCTCATCCGAGCGGACTTTGAAATCCGCCCCGATGATCGGTTTCATCCCGGCCCCATGCGCGTTGTTGTAGAACTTCACCAGACCACACAGGTTGGTGAAGTCGGTCAGCGCCATGGCCGGCATGCCCATAGCCGCGACTTTTTTGACCAGCGGCGGGACCTTTGACAGGCCGTCAACCATTGAGAAATCACTGTGGACACGAAGATGAATAAAGCGGGGTTCAGCCATGACTAACCAGATTTGATAAATACTTAAATCGTTAAGCGAGGATTATAGCCTAAAGGACGCCGCGCATCACCGCATGCGATGCAATCGGGCAAAACGCCACGCGTACGTGGCGAATACCTCAGCGATGGGGCGCCGTCCTGCGGAAAAATCAGTCAATCCCGAGAATGCGTTTGACGGGTTTAAAACTCTTGCGGTGCTGCTCAATTACGCCGAGTTTTTCCAGGGCTTCAAAATGGGCCTTGGTCGGATAGCCCTTGTGCTGGGCAAACCCGTAATCCGGATACTGGGCGTCCAGCGCTTCCATTTCCCGATCCCGGGTCACTTTGGCCAGAATCGAAGCGGCACTGATCTCCGCCACCCGCAAATCGCCCTTCACCACCGCCTGGGCCGCCATCGGCAGCTGCGGGATCTTATTGCCGTCAACCAGGACAAAATCCGGCTGGACCGACAGGCCCGCGACCGCCCGCTGCATGGCAACCATGGTGGCCTGCAAAATATTGAGCTGGTCGATCTCTTCCGGCTCACAACGCCCCAAAGACCAGGCCAGGGCCTTTTCCTTGATTTCATCAAACAAGGCGTTGCGCTTTTTCTCGCTCAGTTTTTTGGAGTCGGTCAATCCGGTAATCGGGTTGGCCGGGTCTAAAATCACCGCGGCGGTGACCACCGCGCCGACCAGCGGCCCGCGGCCGACTTCATCCACCCCGGCAATGCACTGTGCTGCCGGGTATTCAAAAGGTTCCAAAGGTGTTGCCATTTACTTGCCTATCAATTTCAGCACCGCTGCCGCGGCCTGTTGGTCTGCATTACATTTGATCAGCTGATGCAGGCGGGCAAACTCAGCCATCAGCGCGCTGTTGTCCGCATTGAGGAAGCGATCCACTTCGTGGCACAACTTCTCCGGCACGCAGTCGTCCTGCAGCAGCTCCGGCACCAGTTCGCGATCGGCCAGAATATTGGCCAGCGAGACATACTTGGTTTTCAGCATGCGCTTGGCCAGCCAGGCGGTCAGCGGTTTGACCTTATAGCCCACCACCATCGGCCGTTTGACCAGCATACACTCGAGTGCCACGGTGCCCGAAGCCAGCAGCACCGTGTCCGAAGCAATCATGACATTGCGGGCCGTATCGTCCACCAGCACAAAATCGAGCTCCGGGGCGGTTTCGCGCCAGGCCTGCTCAAACTGCTCCCGGCGCTTTTGGTTGACCAGCGCCACCACAAATCCGAGATCCGGGTGCTTTTGCTTAAGCAGCTTGCAGGTTTCGATAAACGGCGCGGCCAGCATGCCCATCTCGCTGCCCCGGCTGCCCGGCAATACGGCCAGCCAGCGTTTGCTGCGATCGAGTCCCAGCAGGTCTTGGGCCGCCCCCTGATCGGTTTCCAGCGGGATCGCATCGGCCATGGTATGGCCGATAAACTCACACGGGACATTGAATTTGTCGTAGAAAGCCTTCTCGAACGGCAGGAACGCCAGCACCAGATTGGTGGCGGCTTCAATCTTGAAGATCCGCTTCTGGCGCCAGGCCCAAACCGACGGGCTGACGTAGTGCACGGTTTTGATCCCGCGCAGCTTCAGATCGCGCTCCAGACGCAGGTTGAAATCCGGGGCATCAATACCGACAAACACATCCGGCGGATTGTCACTGAAATACTTCACCAGCTCGGCTTTGACTTTCAGCAGGCGCGGCAGGCGGCCGAGGACTTCAACAATCCCCATCACCGCCAGCTCTTCCATATCAAACAGGGTCTCGCACCCGGCGGCCTGCATCCGCGGGCCGGCAATACCGACGAACTCCGCGTCCGGATACTGTTGCCGGATGGCCTGGATAAACCCGGCACCTAAAATATCGCCGGAGATTTCCCCGGCGACAATTCCAATTCGAAGTGGCTTGGTCATATTCAGCGAATGATTCCGCGCGTTGATTGCTCGAAGAAGTCGACAAACCGTTGCACCGGGGCATGCGTTTGCGCCAGGGCTTCGATTTCCGGCTTCACTTCCGCCAGGGTCTTGCCTGAGCGGTACAGCGCCTTATACACCGCACGAATTGCTTTGATATCTTCTTTCTCAAAGCCACGGCGCTTGAGGCCTTCGACGTTGATGCCGAACGGCGCACAGTGGTTACCCTGCGCCATCACGTACGGTGGGACGTCCTGAACGACAATCGAGCCACCGCCCAGCATACAGTGATCGCCAATGGTACAGAACTGGTGAATCGCAGACATTCCGCCGACAATCGCATGGTTGCCCACGGTCACATGACCGGCCAGGGTTGCGTTATTGGCAAAAATACAGCGGTCGCCGACGACACAGTCATGCGCCACATGGGCGTTAATCATGAACAGGTTGTCATTGCCGACTTTGGTGATCCCGTTGTCCTGAACCGTACCGCGGTGCATGGTTACGCTTTCGCGGATGGTGTTGCGATCGCCAATTTCCAGACGGGTCGGCTCACCGGCATATTTCAGGTCCTGGCACTCTTCGCCAATGGAAGCAAACTGGAAGATGCGGTTCTCACGGCCAATCTTGGTCGGACCTTTCACTACCACGTGGGACATAATTTCTGTCCCTTCACCGATTTCAACATCAGCACCGATGTAGCTAAACGGACCCACTTTCACGTTGGCACCGAGAATTGCCCCTGCTTCGACCACCGCCGACGGGTGGATTTGGGCTGTTTCGTGAATCATGAAAACTCTCGTCTTGCACATTTCAGTTCGGCAGAGCACACGACGTCGCCATCAACTCTGGCAACCCCATTAAACATCGCAATACCGCGGCGCTCTTTCAGGAATTCCACTTCAATGATCAGCTGATCACCCGGGCCCACCGGCTTGCGGAATTTAGCGTTATCAATGCTGGCAAAGTAATACAGTTCATTTTCCGATGGCGCGCCAAAGGTTTTGAACGCCAGCAGACCAGTCGCCTGAGCCATGGCTTCCAGGATCATGACCCCCGGGAAAACCGGCATCTTCGGAAAGTGGCCGGTAAACTGCGGCTCATTCACAGAAACATTCTTAATCGCGGTCAGGGTTTTACCCTCTTCGTAGTCGGTTACGCGATCAATCATCAGAAACGGATAGCGATGTGGCAAAAGTTCCTGAATCTCTGTGATATTTAGCGTCTTGTTTTCGCTCGTCAAAACTGCATTCCTGTCTTAAATAAAAGTCAATATGGGCTCATTCTACCGCAAAAAGATCCGCAGAGTGTGCGGACCTGTTGATTCGGCGAAGGCGATCAGCTGTTTTCGTCCAGCTTCTTCTCAACCGCCTTGAGCCGTTTATTCATGTCATCAATCTTCATGGTGCGGGCCGCGGTCTTGCGCCATTCTTTGTTGGGCTGCAACGGGATCCCGGAAGAGTACATCCCCTTCTCTTCGATACTGCGCATCACCATCCCCATGCCGGTGATGGTCACGCCATCGGCGATCTCGATATGACCGTTCAACACGGACGCGCCGCCGATAATACAGTATTTACCAATTTTGGTACTGCCGGCGACAATCGTGCCGCCCGCCATCGCGGTGCCGTAACCAATCTGCACGTTGTGGGCAATTTGCATCTGGTTGTCGATAATCACGTTATCTTCAATGATGGTATCTTCCAGGGCACCCCGGTCAATGGTCGTCCCGGCACCGATTTCCACCCGGCTCCCAATGCGAACGCTGCCCAGTTGCGGGATCTTGACCCACTCGCCTTTGTTGTTGGCGTATCCGAAGCCGTCTGAACCAATCACAGTGCCGGCCTGTACCAGACAATCGGTGCCCAGCACTACGTTGTGGTAAATGCTCACATTGGCCCAGAGTTTGCTCCGCGCGCCAATCTCTGCATTTTTACCGACAAAACACCCTGGGCCAATCTGGGCGTGATCGCCCAGCGTCACACCGGATTCAATCACGGCATTGTGGCCGATGGCCACACCTTCGCCCAGTACCACGTCATCAGCGACATAAGCACTTGGGGCAATCTCGGTCGCCGCGGCTGGCGTGGTATCCAGCAGCTGAGCCACAAGTGCATAGCCCAGGTACGGGTCGTTCATCACCAGGGCATTGCCGTCAAAATAAGGCAGATCCGCTTCTTTGAGGATCACCGCCGAAGCCCGGCATTCGGCCAGATGCTTGCGGTATTTGCTGCTCGACAAAAACGTGATGTCACCCTGCCCGGCTTGGTTGGTGCCCGCGATCGATTCAATGCTGACAGTGCCATCTCCGCGTAGCTCTGCCCCCAGTTTCGCTGCTATTTCAGCAAGAGTAATTCCAGCCATGTGTTACCTTAAATTTTTTATCATTGTTCAGCGGTGATTGGCGCCCCTGAGGGTCTCCCAGAAACAGCAAAGCGAAAGGGATGGCCACCCGAGATGACCATCCGCTTTCGACTTGATTACTGCCATGCTCAACCCGATGTTGCGCGCTGCTTATTTCACCGCGGCAATCACCTTCGACGACAAGTCATCTTTCGGACTGGCATGCAGCACGGCATTGGCATCAAGCACCAAATCATAGCCTTCACGCTTGGCAACATCTTGAATTGCCTGGCGAATTTTCTGAACCAGTTTCTGCTCTTCTTCAGCGCCGCGACGACGTTGATCTTCCTGCAAAGCCTTGGCTTTCAGCTTATAGTCCGATTCCAGGGCAGCCATTTCACGCTGTAGCTTGGTGCGATCAGCGGCACTCATCAGCTCGCCATCACGCTTGAGCTTTTCGACTTTCGTCTTCATGCTATTTTCAATACCGCGCAATTCGTCGATGCGATCTTTAAATTCATTGCGCAGCTTTTGTGGCACATTATACCGTTTTGCCAGCTGAGCCATAGCCTGACCAGTTGCAACATAGCCGACTTTTTGCGCAGCTTCCGCAGCATTGGCATACATCGATGAAGAAATAATCACCAGGCTCAGGCCTGCCGCTTTAATCCACTGTTTCAAAAGACTCTCCTTAATTGATTAGAATGTGCGACCGATGGTGAAGGTGAAGAACTCTTCATCATCCCCTTCGTATTTCTTGATTGGACGTGCAACCGAGAATACGAGCGGCCCCATCGGGGACATCCACTGCAATGCAGCACCATACGATGCCCGGATCAAGGATGGATCAGAGTAGTCATTCAAGAATCTCCCATCCGAATCCGTCAGATCATATTCAGTATCCCATACCGTCCCGGCATCCACGAACACACTGGTGCGTAACTGGTTCTGGGCTTCTTCCGATGCAAACGGGGTCGGGACAATCAGTTCGACGCTTCCCAGCGCCACGGCGTTCCCCCCGGCCGCATCATCGGTCCCGGTTGCACAGCTGTTATTCCCGCCGCCACCGATCCCGCCGGATGGACAACCGCCGATATAGACGGCTTTCGGACCCACCGTGTTCGAGCGGAAACCACGCAGGGTCGAGAAACCACCGGCATAGAAGTTTTCATAGAACGGCAGCAGGTGATCACTGCCGTTATCCGTGGTGCCGTAACCGTTACCATAGCCCAGCTTACCGCGCAGCAGCAGGCTGAAGTGATGGTCTTCATCCAGAGGATAGTACTGACGAACGTTGTACTGCACCTTGAAATATTGCGCATCTGAGCCCGGAATCGTCATCCGGAACGACGCCCGCTGGTGATTCCCCGCCGTCGGGAAATAGCCGCGGTTGAGGTTATTGCGGGTCCAGGAAACCGACCAGTCGAAGTCATCGAGCTCGATCACATTATCACCACGGTCAAAACCGTGGATCGCCTTGAATTTCTCGATCTGGTAATACTCCTGGGTATTGGAGATCTTGTTGTGATCATAGCCCAGGCCAAATTCGAAGAAGTTCAGCTCGTCAAACGGGAAACCCCAGGTCAGGCTGGTGCCGTAGCTCTGGTTGGTATAGTCCGAAATGTTCGCATCCGATGCTTCGAACTCGTTGTAGTAAACTTTCCCGCCCAAGCTGACGCCGTCCAGCGTGAAGTACGGGTCACGATACTCCATGCTGATATTTTTCTGGTAATCGTTCATCATCGCACTGATGCCGAAGCGATTCCCGGTCCCCAGGAAGTTGTCCTGCTGGATCCCGGCCTGGAAACTGATCCCGGATTCGGTGCCGTAGCCAATCCCGAAGTTGATGTTACCGGCGTTGGCTTCCTTCACAGAGTATTGCAGATCAACCTGATCGTCGGTGCCCGGTACCCGAACCGTCTGAACATCCACCGTTTCAAAGAAACCGGTCCGGTTCAGACGCTCTTTACCCCGCTCAACGGATTTGGAGTTGAGCCAGCTGCCTTCCATCTGGCGCATTTCCCGGCGCAACACTTCATCTTTAGTCGAGACGTTGCCGGAGAAACCGATATTGCGGACATAAATCCGTTTCCCCGGATCGACATTCACAATCAGGGAAACTTGCTGGTTGGCATCATCGAAATCCGGGATAGTGGTCACCTGCGGGTAGGCATAGCCCAACTCACCCAGCTTCCGCTTCACCGCTTCTTCCAGCGCCGTCACCTTGGCGCCGTTATAGACTTCACCACCCTTGATGGTCACCAGGCTCTCAAGCTCGTCGCCCTTATCCATCAGGTTGCCGCGAAAGCTGACCCCCTGAACGCGGTACTGCTCACCTTCATTGATCTTGAGGGTGATATACACCCCTTTCTTGTCCGGTGAAATCGCCACCTGGGTCGATTCAAGCTTGTACTTGAGGTAACCATTATTCAGGTACTGCGAGCGCAGGGTTTCCAAATCGCCGGCCAGCACCTGTTTCTGATATTTTTCATCCGCCAGGAAGTTCCACCACGGCACTTCCGCCTGGAGGTTAAACTTGTCCTGCAGCTCTTCGTCGGTAAAGACAGTGTTCCCGATAAAGTTAATCTGCTGGATTTTGGCAGACACCCCTTCGGTAAAGACAAACTTCAAGTCCGCGCGATTGCGCGGCAACGGCGTGACCACAGCCTTAACCGTCGCATTGTATTTTCCGACGCTGTAATAGAAGTCTTCCAGCCCTTTTTCGATCTTACTGAGGGTGGTGCGATCCAGCGCTTCCCCCACCGAGATGCGCGAGGCATCCAAGTTTTCCTTCAGCTGCTCTTCTTTGATCGCCTTATTGCCGGAGAAGGTGATACTGGCAATCGTCGGACGCTCCAGCACCTTGACCAACAGGGTGTCCCCGTCGCGGAACACCTGGATATCTTCAAAGTTGCCGGATGCAAAAAGGGATTGAATCACCTCCGAAATATCGCGCTCATCCACGCCATCGCCAACGCGGACCGGCATGGCCAACAAAGCCGCCCCTAAGGTGACGCGCTGCAAGCCTTCAAAACGAATGTCTTCAACTACAAATTGTTCCGCGCTCTGCGCAACACTACTACCGAGTATCAGTGATGCGACCAATAAATTTTTTATCGCCATTAGTGTTCTGATTATTCCTTGCTAAAAATCGCGCTTAAGCACTGTTCAAAGGCGGGTAAAGTCATTGAATAGCGCAACGGCCATTAACGCAACCAAAATGGCTGAGCCCACTCTGTAGCCTATCTCCTGAACACGTTCAGAAACAGGACGACGGGTTACCGCTTCAATGGCGAAGAACATCAAGTGTCCACCATCCAGCACCGGCAGCGGTAACAGGTTCACAATCCCCAGGTTGACACTAATCAGCGCCAGGAACCCCAGAAAATAAACCACCCCGTAATCTGCCGTCATTCCCGCCCCTTTGGCGATGGAAATCGGGCCGCTGAGGTTTTTAATCGCAACGTCACCCGTCACCAACTTGGTGACCATGTCGAATGTCAGGGTGACCAGTTGCCAGGTTTTTTCAACCGCTTTCCCCACAGCCGCAATCGGGCCATATTGCAAATTGATCCGGTATGACTCCGGCCAAGGTTCGACCTGCGGGGCAAACCCGGCATACCCGATCACTTGTCCGTCACCCAGGGTCTTACTGTCTGGCACCAGCGTCAGTGGTAATGTCTGGCCATCGCGGCGCACCGTCAGTGCCAGCGGTTGCTGCGGGTGGGCGCGCACTGCATCCACCACTTGCTGCCACTCGGTCACCGGAACCTGCGCAATGGCCACAATCTCATCATCAAGCTGTAATCCCGCCGTCAGAGCCGCGCCCCCTTCCACCAGTCTGGCAATGACCAGGGTGATTGGCGGTGAGTACGGGGTGATCCCCAACGACGTCAGCACCGGCTCGCGGTCCGGGTCAAAGGACCAGGAGCGTAAATCCAGCGTCCGGCGGATCTCATAACCACCTTCCGCCTCTGCAACCGTGATCACCATTTCCTGATCACCGATGTGGGAGATCATCGCCATATTGGCAGATTCCCAATCAGCGGTTTGGATTCCCGAAATGGATTTTAGTTCCATCCCGCTGCGAATTCCTGCCTCGGCCGCAATCGACTGCGGGGCGACTTCCCCGACCACCGGGCGAACCGCCGGCACGCCGATCAGGTACACTACCCAGTAAGCAAAAATCGCAAACAGGAAATTAGCCAGCGGTCCGGCAGCCACAATCGCACTGCGCTGCCACAGCGGCTTGTGATTAAACGCCAGGTGCTGTTTCTCGACCGGGACATCATCCACCCGGCCGTCGAGCATTTTGACATAGCCGCCCAGCGGGATCATCGCCAGGGTATATTCTGTGCCGTCTTTGCCGACTTTGCGCCACAGCGCGCGGCCAAAACCAATCGAGAAGCGCTCGACATAGACACCACAACGGCGGGCGACCCAAAAGTGACCGTATTCGTGTACAGCAATCAATATTCCCAGCGCAACGAGAAATGCGCCCAGGTTCCACAAAATACCCATCATAACGATACCTTACCAATCACTTCCCGAGCCAAAACTCGCGCCATTCTATCCAGCTCAATGACGCTTTCCAAGTCAGTGGGCTCCGTCATTTGCGCCAGCTCCAGAACCTGCTGGTTGACCCGCGCAATGTCCGTAAATGTGAGCTGGTGATCCAAAAACGCCGCAACCGCTTCTTCATTGGCGGCATTGAGCGCGGTGGTGGCCGCTTGCCCGCTGTAACAGGCATCCATCGCCAGCTTCAGACACGGATAACGGGAGAAATCCGGCTGCAGGAAAGTAAACTCGCCGACTTTGCTGAAATCGAGCGCTGCCACACCGGCATCTACCCTTTCAGGATAGGCCATCGCACAGGCGATTGGGGTCCGCATGTCCGGCAGCCCCATCTGCGCCAGCACCGAACCGTCTTTATACTGCACCATGGAATGGATCACCGACTGCGGATGGATGATCACCTCCATTTGCTCACGCGTGGCGTTAAACAACCAGCGCGCTTCAATGTATTCCAGGCCCTTGTTCATCATGGTGGCCGAATCAACCGAAATTTTCGGCCCCATCGACCAGTTCGGGTGGGCAATCGCCATCGCCGGGGTTACGCTGGCCAGCTCGCTGACCTCGGTATAGCGGAACGGACCACCGGAGCCGGTCAGCAGAATTTTACTGATCCCGTGCGCATCCAGATCGCAATGCCCCAGGGTTTGTTGAATCTGCGCCGGCAAGCTCTGGAAAATCGCGTTGTGCTCGCTATCGACCGGCAACAATTCGGCGCCGCTGGCCCGGCAGGCATCGATAAACAGCTGCCCTGACATCACCAGGGCTTCTTTATTGGCCAGCAGAATTCGTTTTCCGGCACGAACTGCAGCCATGGTCGGCAATAACCCGGCCGCACCGACAATTGCCGCCATCACCGTATCCACTTCATCGAGCGCTGCCACCTGGCACATCCCGTCAACCCCGGCCAGCACCTGCGTCGGTAAATTATGCTGATTCAATTGGCCTCTCAGCGTCGCGGCAGCCTGCTCAGACGCCATCACCGCATACTTCGGCTGCCACTGCCGGCAGAGCTCAAACATTTTCTCGCTGTTTGTCCCTGCCGCCAGTGCCACCACCTCAAACAGGTCCGGGTTTTGAGCGGCAACTGCCAACGTGCTTCCGCCGATGGAGCCGGTCGCACCAAGAATCGTTAATTTACGCATAAAATCACTTACATCCAGCTGTAAAAAGCAGCCCGCAGGCTGCTCAGAAACACGGGGGTAGACTTGGCGCGAAGCCCCGATCCACCGCTGTGGCGGACCCGGCGCTATGCATCAGACAAGCCAAAGATAGAGCAAAGCAAAAACAGGCAGGGCGGCGGTCAGGCTGTCGATACGGTCCAAAATACCGCCGTGACCCGGCAGCAGGCTACCGCTGTCTTTCACACCGGCTGCCCGCTTAAACATACTTTCAACCAGATCACCCAGCACCGAAGCCACCACGGTGATCACCGCAATCAGCAACAGACTGCCCAGGCTACCAAATGGAATATCCATCAGGGCGGCACTGCCCCAGGTAACAAGTACAGCCAGCGTTGCGCCGCCAACCAAGCCTTCAATGGTTTTATTCGGGCTGACAGACGGCGCCATTTTCCGCTTTCCGAAACGCTTGCCGGTAAAGTAGGCGCCGGTATCCGCAGCCCACACCAGAATACAGACCAGGAGGACCAATTTAGCACCGTGATACGGCGTTTCGGCGTAATTGACGGCACGCAGCATCAGCACGCCCCAGAAGAACGGGATCAGGGTCAGTAAGCCGAAAAGGTATTTTAATGAGGTGGCTTTTGACCAAAATGTGGCACTGGCCGGGTAAGTGATTGCCAGCAGCGAAGCGACCAGCCACCAAATCCCACCCACCGCGAGCATGTACTGATGCGAGCGAGCCAGTTCAGACAGGGCGGTTACATCCATGGGTAACCAAGCCATGGAGCCCCCCAGTACCAAAGTCGGGACTAACATCGCGCCCCAACGCGATTTAGCGTCTACAAATTGCGTCCATTCCCAAAAACCGGCCAAAGTCACTGCCGCCAGTGCAAAAACAAAAGCAGGGAAAGGAAGGTAAAAAATCCCTGCAATGACTAACGGCGCGAGGATGAGCGCGGTAATAATACGTTGCTTAAGCAAGCTGCGTCCTCTCGTTGTTTATTATATTCGGTAACAGCCCAGCATATCGTTTGCTGTCAGTGCTGCCGTGGCAGCGGAGCACAAGGCACACTCGAATCAGTTGTGCCTTGGTTTCAGCCACCTTGAGTCACGATATTCTCGTCGTGGCTATGATTCCAATAAAGCCTGTATCTGTTCGCCGGTACACCCGAACCGACGTTCGCGGTTCACATACCAGGCAATCGCATCCGCCAAACTCTGTTCGTCGAAATCCGGCCAGTGCTGCTCCGTAAAGTACAGTTCAGCGTAGGCCATCTGCCACAGCATAAAATTACTGATCCGCCGCTCGCCGCTGGTTCGGATCAACAAATCGACGTCCGGCAGACCGGCAGTCGACAGGGCTTGCGCCAGGGTCGTTTCCGTAATGGCCTCGACCGGCATCGCCTGCTCAGCCACCTGCTGCGCGAGTTGCCGGGCTGCCTGCAGGATATCCCATTGACCGCCATAGTTCGCCGCAACATTCAGGACGAGTCCGGTGTTCTCAGCAGTTAACGCTTGCGCTTCCGCAATTTTCTTTTGCAGGCGCGCACTGAAGCGGGTGGTGTCGCCAATGATGCGCAGGCGAATATTGTTCTTGTGCAGACGTTTCACTTCTCGACCCAGTACCGTCATGAAGAGCTCCATCAACAAGGAGACTTCTTCTTCCGGACGCCGCCAGTTTTCACTACTGAAGGCAAACAGGGTGATCACCTGGATCCCGAGCCGGCTGGCGGCCGACACTGTTTTTCGTACTGCTTCCACACCGGCTTTGTGGCCAAATACCCGGGCTTTGCCCTTCGATTTCGCCCATCGGCCGTTGCCATCCATAATCACAGCAATATGCTTGGGCAGCTTATCAGCAGAAAGCATTGTTTCTGGTTCTGCCATAGAGCTTCCTCAAAAAAAAAGCGCTGTGCTGCACGCACAGCGCCTGACCTCTCTTTCGCTAATGACAAAGACGTGGCGTCTTATACTTCCATCAGCTCTTTTTCTTTCGCTTCCAGGATCGCATCGATTTCCTTCACAGCCGCATCGGTCAGCTTCTGGATATCGTCCTGCGCGCGACGATCATCGTCTTCAGAGATTTCTTTCTCTTTCAGCAGGCCTTTCACGTCTGCGTTGGCGTCACGGCGAATGTTACGCACGGCAACACGGCCCTGCTCCGCTTCGGCACGCACGATCTTCACCAGATCACGACGACGCTCTTCAGTCAGCGGTGGCAACGGTACACGGATCACGGTACCGGCAGACATTGGGTTCAGGCCCAGATCTGACATCATGATCGCTTTTTCAACTTTCTGCGTCAGCTCTTTGTCGAACACAGTGATGGCCAGCGTACGTGCATCTTCAGCAATCACGTTGGCAACCTGGCGCAGCGGTGTGTTTGAACCGTAGTATTCCACCTGAAGACCGTCAAGCAGGCTTGGGTGCGCACGACCGGTACGTACTTTGCTCAGTTGGTTTTTCAGCGCTTCTACGCTTTTGCCCATACGCTCTTTAGCGTCTTGTTTAATTTCATCAATCACGGTTTATACCCTTAATGATTCGGCTATCGCGGGAGCGCGAGTCGCTCCCGGCCAGAAAGAGTGATTAGAACTTAATCGTCGGCCACTTAATCGTTGCAGATGAGCGTGCCTTCCTGCTCACCCATCACCACGCGGCGCAGCGCACCCGGCTTGTTCATGTTGAACACACGGATTGGCATGCCATGGTCACGAGCCAGCGTAAACGCCGCTAAGTCCATTACTTTCAGTTCTTTGTCCAGAACGTCATTGTAGCCTAGCTTATCATAAAGAACAGCTTCTGGGTTCTTCACTGGGTCATCTGTGAACACACCATCAACTTTTGTCGCTTTCAGCACCACATCTGCTTCAATTTCGATCCCGCGCAGGCAGGCAGCAGAGTCTGTGGTAAAGAACGGGTTGCCGGTACCGGCAGAGAAAATCACCACACGGCCCTGACGCAGCTGGCTGATCGCATCAGCCCAATTGTAGCTGTCACAAACACCGTTCAGCGGAATTGCAGACATCAACTTGGCGTTCACATAGGCACGGTGCAGCGCATCGCGCATGGCCAGGCCATTCATCACGGTCGCCAGCATGCCCATGTGGTCGCCCACAACTCGGTTCATCCCTGCTTCAGCCAGGCCTGCACCACGGAACAGGTTACCACCACCGATAACCAAGCCAACTTGTACACCCAGTTCGATCAATTCTTTGATTTCTTGCGCCATACGGTCAAGAACATTTGCGTCAATACCAAAACCTTCATCGCCCTGCAGCGCTTCACCGCTCAGCTTAAGCAAAATTCGTTGATAAGTCGGTTTAGGATTCGTGGTCATTAATGATACCTTCCAGGCTTACTTTGAGATAGGGAGTTGTAAAAAGACCGCAGCCAAGGCCACGGTCTTCTGTATAAGCAAATTCGCTAAGGATTAACCTTTTTGCGCCAGTGCTACTTCTTCAGCGAAGCTCAGGCCTTCTTGTTTCTCGATGCCTTCGCCTACTTCCAGACGTACAAAGCTAGAAACTGTTGCGCCTTTTTCTTTCAGGAACTCACCAACAGATTTCTTTGGTTCCATGATGAACGGCTGACCTGTCAGAGAAACTTCGCCGGTGAATTTCTTCATGCGGCCTTCAACCATTTTCTCTGCGATTTCCTGAGGCTTGCCTTCGTTCATCGCGATTTCAACCTGAACTTCACGCTCTTTGGCAACAACGTCAGCAGGTACGTCTTCTGGGTTTACGTACTCTGGACGAGATGCAGCAACGTGCATCGCGATATGCTTCAGCGTTTCAGCGTCGCCGTTACCTGCAACAACAACACCGATGCGGTCGCCGTGACGGTAAGAAGCAATGTTTTCGCCTTGGATGTACTCAACGCGACGGATAGAAACGTTTTCACCGATTTTAGCAACCAGAGCAACACGCTTCTCTTCGAAATCAGCTTGCAGCGCAGCAACGTCAGATTGGTTTGCAACAGCAGCTTCTGCTACTTCGTTTGCAAACGCCAGGAAGTTACCGTCTTTTGCAACGAAGTCAGTTTGGCAGTTTACTTCCAGAAGTGCAGCTACACCTTCACCTTCTTTGATGAGGATTGCGCCTTCAGCGGCTACGTTACCTGCTTTTTTAGCAGCTTTCGCAGCACCGCTCTTACGCATGTTTTCGATCGCCAGCTCGATGTCAGCGTTCGCTTCAACAAGCGCTTTTTTACATTCCATCATGCCTGCGCCAGTACGCTCACGCAGTTCTTTAACTAGGGCAGCTGTAACTGTTGCCATTGTTATATCCTCAGTTTTGAATACTTGGTGTAAAAATCAGGGGCCATGATCGGCCCCTGGTAACCATTCTTAGTTTACACAAGGTAACTTAAGATGCTCAAAGGAGCCGGCTATTACTCAGCTTCTACGAAACCGTCTTGCTCAGCTTGAGCAACGATGTCTTGGTTACGAGCTTCAGTCACAGTTTGAGCAACCGCACCAGTGTAAAGCTGAATTGCACGGATTGCGTCATCGTTACCTGGGATAACGAAGTCAACGCCGTCTGGGTTAGAGTTTGTATCAACAACCGCGAATACTGGGATACCCAGGTTGTTCGCTTCTTTGATTGCGATGTGCTCGTGATCAGCATCGATGACGAACATTGCGTCTGGCAGACCGCCCATGTTCTTGATACCGCCCAGAGATTTCTCCAGCTTCTCCATTTCGCGCGTACGCATCAGCGCTTCTTTTTTGGTCAGCTTGTCGAAAGTACCGTCAGTAGACTGAACTTCCAGGTCTTTCAGGCGCTTGATAGACTGACGAACAGTTTTCCAGTTAGTCAGCATACCACCCAACCAGCGGTTGTTTACGTAGTACTGGTCACAGCCGGTTGCAGCTTCTTTGATTGTTTCGCTGGCTGCGCGCTTTGTACCAACAAAAAGTACTTTACCTTTACGGGCAGCAATTTTGTTCAGTTCAGCCAAAGCGTCGTTGAACATTGGTACAGTTTTCTCAAGGTTGATGATGTGCACCTTGTTACGAGCACCGAAGATGAACGGCTTCATCTTAGGGTTCCAGTAACGAGTTTGGTGACCGAAGTGTACACCAGCCTTCAGCATGTCGCGCATTGATACAGTTGCCATTGAAAATTCCTCTATGGGGTTAGGCGTCCACATACCCCACTCTACCGACCCATATTGCCTGCCAGATTCGGCAAACGGACAGCCATTCGGCTGATGGGCACCCCGGAGAATGTGTCGATATGTGTGAGTGATTTAATATAAAAGTTAACCGAAATTAACTGACGGGCTGAAACGCACATCAGACAATTCCGGCGCGCTTTATACCATATTTTGCCAGCTAAAATCTAGCCTAATTATAGTTGAGGCCGATAAACTTGGTTTCCATCCCGGCCCCTCACTGTTACCATGTAAACAAGAGCAACAGTCCATGTAGAGAAGATTGAATGACCATCAAGATCAAAACGGCTGATGAAATCGAAAAAATGCGCGTCGCCGGTCGTTTGGCTGCCGAAGTGCTGGAGATGATTGAGCCGCACGTCAAGCCAGGCGTGACCACCGCAGAGCTGGACCGCATCTGTCATGAGTACATTACCAAAGAGCAAGGCGCGATCCCGGCACCGCTGAACTACCATGGCTTCCCGAAATCGATCTGCACCTCGATCAACCATGTCGTGTGTCACGGCATTCCGGCCGAGCAGGACGAGGCTGTCAGTGACAAGTACAATAAACCGGCTGTATTAAAAGACGGTGACATCATCAACATCGATATCACGGTGATCAAAGACGGGTACCACGGTGATACTTCGAAGATGTTTGAAGTGGGCGAAGTGTCGCTGGAAGACAAGCGCCTGTGCCGCGTGGCCCAGGAATCGCTGTATCTGGCGATGAAAAAAGTGAAGCCGGGCACCAAGCTGGGCGAAATCGGTACGACAATCCAGAAGTTTGTCAAAAACGGCAACAGCCGCTTCTCTATCGTCAAAGACTTCTGTGGCCACGGGATCGGCAACGAGTTCCACGAAGAGCCGCAAGTGGTGCACTACAAAAACGGCGACCGCACCGTGCTGAAAGCCGGGATGTGCTTCACCATCGAACCGATGATCAATGCCGGCAAATTCGGCTGTGACATCGATGACAACGATGGCTGGACCGTGTACACGGTCGACGGCAAGAAATCGGCCCAGTGGGAGCATACCCTGCTGGTGACCGACACCGGCTGTGAAGTACTGACCCTGCGCCAGGAAGAAAGTATTCCGCGCATCATGCACAACTAATCACAACGATTGAATCCCTAAGCCGGCATCCCGCCGGCTTTTTTACACCTTTTCATTTCAGTCTTTACCGTTATAGTAAGACCATCACTTCACCACATGGCACGGATTGCGATGACCGATACATTCTCAGCCTCTCCCCAACCTACTGCCACGCCCCTGACCCAGAGCGCCCTGCGCCAGGAGCTAGAACAGTTCAGTGCCCAGCAGCAGCAACTGTTTGCCGAGCATACCCCAGTCACCATGCTGGTTGAAGCGCGGGCCGGTTTTATTGACAGCCTGCTGCAGCGCCTGTGGCTGCATTTTGGCCTCGACACCCACCCCGAATTAGCGTTGGTGGCCGTCGGCGGCTACGGCCGCGGGGAGCTCCACCCGCTGTCCGATGTGGATATCCTACTGCTCAGTGCCACGCCCCTGGATGAAAAGAGCGGCCAAACCGTCAGTGCGTTTCTCACCTTCTTGTGGGATTTGAAACTGGAAGTCGGCCACAGCGTCCGTACGATTGATGACTGCATCCAGATTGGCCTGACCGACCTGACGGTGGCCACCAACCTGCAGGAAGCCCGCCTGCTGTGCGGCAATCCGGAAACCTACCAGTGCCTGGAAGAGCAGGTGAACTCCGGTAAGTTCTGGCCCAGCGAAGCGTTTTACCAGGCCAAGCTGCAAGAGCAGCGCACGCGGCACGCCCGCTACCACGACACCACCTACAACCTGGAGCCGGACATAAAATCCAGCCCCGGCGGGCTGCGGGATATCCATACCCTGAGCTGGGTGGCTCGTCGCCACTTTGGCGCCACCAGCCTGCTGGAAATGAGCCGTTTCGGTTTTCTGACCGATGCCGAATACCGCGAGCTGGTCGAGTGCCAGGACTCCCTGTGGCGGATCCGCTTTGCCCTGCATTGCGAGCTGCGCCGCTACGACAACCGCCTGACGTTTGAGCATCAGGCCTCGGTCGCCCGTCAGCTGGGTTACCAGGGCGAAGGCAACCGCCCGGTCGAGATGATGATGAAAGAGTTCTACCGTACCCTGCGGCGGGTCTCCGAACTCAACAAAATGCTGCTGCAACTGTTTGATCAGGCCATCCTCAACAACGGCCAGATTGTCGAGGCCACCCCGCTCGATGACGATTTCCAACTGCGCGGCAACCTGATCGAGGCGACCAAGCCCGCTCTGTTCCAGGCCCGCCCGGAAACCATTCTCGACATGTGCCTGCATGTGGCACGCAACAGCGCCATCGAAGGCATTGCCGCCCCGACCCTGCGCCAGCTGCGCACGGCCCGGCGCCGGCTCAACCGGTTTCTGGTCGATATTCCGGCGGCCCGGGAAAAATTCATGGATCTGGTGCGCGAGCCCAACGCCCTGCAACGCGCCTTTCGTCTGATGCACCGCCACGGTGTCCTGTCGGCTTATTTGCCGGAATGGAGCCAGATTGTCGGCCAGATGCAGTTTGACCTGTTCCATGTTTATACTGTCGATGAGCACAGTGTCCGGCTGCTGAAAAACCTCAACAAGTTCAGCGATCCGGCCAACCGCGAGCGCCACCCGATCTGTTGCGAAGTCTACCCGCGGATTGTCAAGAAAGAGCTGCTGATTTTAGCGGCGATCTTCCATGATATCGCCAAAGGGCGCGGCGGCGACCACTCCGAACTCGGCGGTGAAGATGCCTACCGGTTCTGCCTTCAGCACGGCCTGTCAAAGCCGGAAGCCAACCTGGTCAAATGGCTGGTCAATCAGCACCTGCTGATGTCAGTCACCGCCCAACGCCGGGATATCTATGATCCGGACGTCGTGGCCGACTTTGCGACCAAAGTCCGGGACGAAGAGCGGCTGGACTACCTGATTTGCCTGACGGTGGCCGATATCTGCGCCACCAACCAGGAGCTATGGAACAGCTGGAAACGCACCCTGCTGGCCGAGCTGTATTACTCCACCCAGAAAGCTCTGCGCCGCGGACTGGAAAATCCGCCGGATGTGCGGGAGCGGATCCGCCACAATCAGCAGATGGCCTCGGCCCTGCTGCGCAGCCAGGGCTTTACCCCGCGCGAGATCGAAGTGTTGTGGCAACGCTTTAAAGCCGATTACTTCCTGCGCCACACCCACAAACAAATCGCCTGGCACGCCGCGGCGATTCTCAGCCACGAGGATCCGGACAAGCCCCTGATCCTGATCAGCGAGAAAGCCACCCGGGGCGGCACCGAGGTCTTCGTCTACAACAAAGACAAAACCAAACTGTTTGCGATTGTGGTCTCCGAGCTGGATAAGAAAAACCTCAGCGTCCATGATGCCCAGATCATGAACAGCAAGGACGGTTTCGCCCTCGATACCTTTATGGTGCTGGATCACAACGGCGAGGCCCTCAGCGCCAACCGCCACAGTACCGTGCGCCGGGCGCTGACCAAGGCCCTGACCCACATGAAATCAGAGCGCAAGAAAAAACGCCCGCCGCGCAAACTGCTGCACTTCAACGTCAACACTCAGGTCGATTTCCTGCCGACCAAAACCGGTAAGAAAACCCTGATGGAGCTGGTCGCCCTGGACATGCCCGGGTTACTGGCCCGGGTCGGCTCGGTGTTTGCCCGCCAGAAAATCAGCCTCCAGGCCGCCAAAATCACTACCATTGGCGAGCGCGCCGAAGACTTTTTTATCCTGGTCAACGAAGAAGGTACCCAGCTCAGTGACGCCCAGCAAACCCAGCTGCGCGAAGCCCTGATCGCCCGGATTGATGCGGCGAAAAAATAGCCACCCGCCGGACCGGCTCCCCCTGGTCCGGCAGCTTCTCGTGCTGCGATGACACCCACCTCACAACCTGACGCGCGACTTCAAGACAGCCTCTGCGGTAATTGCTACATTGAACAACATCCAAGCAGTAGAAACCATGCAGTAGAAGCAACGAGGCACCTATGTATCCACACCTCACCAGTATCGGTATTGAAAACCCAAAATCCATCGAACGCTACAGCCTGCGCCAGGAAGCGGCCAACGACATTCTGAAGGTCTATTTTGCCAAGCAGAAAGGGGAGTTGTTCGCCAAAAGCGTGAAATTCAAATTCCCGCGCCAGCGCAAGTCGGTGGTGGTCAACAGCGGCAGTCGCGAATATAAAGAAATCACGGAGATCAACCGCAACCTGACGTTTATTATTGATGAGCTGGATCAAATCACCCAGCGCAAGCACACCGAGGTCGATCTGAAGAAGAAGATCCTGAAGGATTTACGTCATCTGGAGCAGGTGGTCACTCACAAGATTGCCGAAATTGAAGCGGATTTAGAAAAGCTGAAATGATCCCCGAGCGGCTGCGTCATCTGAACCTGTGACGGCGCAGCCTCCTCTCTCAACCTCCCCTGACACCTCAGTTTCCAGCTCGCTAAACAGGTCGCGATGATAAGGTCGCTGCAAACGGAGTGCGATGAAAGGGCCATCATCAAGGAGCGGAACGAAGAGCGGCTGAAAAAAACCGCCCCATGACCGCCAGACTTAGCTGAGTGCCACCACCAGCGCCTCCAGCCAGGGCTGAGCGACTTCCATCGGGTCAAAATGGATACAGGCATCGACATCCAGCCGCACGGCCAGCGATTGGCCCTGTAACTCCGCCAGCAATTCGTCAAACTGCCGACCGGCCCCGCAATACCGTTCTTCCCCGTAACTGGAATCGCCCATCGCGATCACGGCATACTGAAGCGCCGGCATCAACGGAAAACGGTCCTTGAGTGCCACAAACAGCGGCAACAGATTTTCCGGGATCTCCCCCTGACCGGTGGTTGAGGTGATCACCAGCGCCACATCATGCTGATACTCAAGAAAATCCTCCAGCAGCGGTTCGAGATAAAGCTGAGCGGCATGGCCCTTGTCAATCAGTTGATCAACCACGTCATGCGCCACTTCCTCCGCGCCGCCGTATACCGTTCCCACAAATACGCCGATTTTTGCCATCGATTGCTGCTCCGTGTTGCCCAACGTCTCCCTACTGTGAAGGTTCCCGCCAGCGGATGCAAATGAAAATCCCGACTGCCGGCCAAAGCCGCCTGAAAAATCAATCGGCTATCACACCTTGTCCGAAGAGACACCCACCTCGCGGGATGCGCTCCTTACCCGGCGCTGAGACCGTTAATCGCGGGGTTGCATCAGGTGCCTGCCCCAATCAAAAGCGCCCATCACCCGCCCCCAGGCAGCATCCGTACCGGCGCGAATATCCAGCGCTTCGCCGGTGCACGGATGCACCAACTGCAATCGGGAAGCGTGTAACATCAGCCGGTGGCAATCGTAATGTTGGCGGAAGCTGCGGTTATGACGGCCATCGCCATGATTCACATCGCCGATAATATGGTGGCTGAGGTGATGCATATGACGGCGGAGCTGGTGTTTTCGCCCGGTTTCCGGCTTCATCTCGACCAGGGTATAACGGCTGGTTGGGTAGCGGCCGATCGCAATATCCGTTTGGACATGCGCCAGGGGCGCGTAGGCCGTCACCGCTTCCTGAGCGTCCTTATCCTGAGCCGCCTGCTTGTCGGCAATTTTATCCAGCTCTTCTTTGAGCGGGTAGTCCAGGACCGCCGCTTCCTGAATCCATCCCCGCACCACGGCGTGATAAGTTTTCTTGATGTCGCGTCCGGCAAACTTGGGCATCATTTGTGCGGCAACCTCGCTGGAGAGGGCAAACAGCAATACCCCGGAAGTCGGGCGATCCAGACGGTGCAACGGAAACACATGCTGGCCGATCTGATCGCGCAGGGTTTGCATCACAAATTGTGTTTCGTGCCGATCCAACCAGGAGCGGTGCACCAACATCCCGGCCGGTTTATTCACCGCCACGAGATCGGTATCTTGATACAGGATTTCTAATTCCATCACTTCTTCGCTTTCAATTTTTCACGGGCGCCGAGCAGCGCATCCAATTGACGGGTCACAGCAAGCACAGCATCACAACCGGCATGCCCATTGAGGGCTTCCTCAAGATAAGGGGAAATGACAAACTGGTCCGGCAGCGGCGCCTGAGCACAGATCAGCGCGTTCATGCGCGGCAGAAAAATCCACTGCAACCACTGACCGCCTGTCAGGGTATCGACTGCAAAAGGTGCGGTGCTGGCCAGCGCGGTCGGCGTCGGCGCGTCGGTCTCCCACAACCCGGCCTGACGCAACGCGGCTTCAAGTGCCGTCAGCAAAGCCTGACACTGGTGATATTTATCCATCATATTTTCCCCGCAGTACGCATTCACTCTGCTCAAAGCCCCATTCTCCTTACAGAAAGCGCGCAAGGATACCATCGAAACGCGCCAGCCCCTAGCACCGCCCGGCCCCAGAAAATCGTGTGCAGACGAGCATCTTGAGCGAAGTTAAGGTTATAATCCGCCCATCATTGAGGAGTAAGCATGATGTCCATGGATAAATTTCATACCCTGACCCAGCTACTGGATAACGCCGGTTGCCAGTATACAATTTTTGATCTCGGCCGCCGTGTCAGTGAAATCGATATCGACCAGTTCAAAGCGGTCGAAGAGAACCGCCAGCCCTATCCATGGCCTTTGCAGCAACATGCGCACCTGTCGATCTCTTTCTGGCAAGCCGGCAACCCACCGTGGATCTGGTTTCTGCGCCTGCCGCTCGATGAGCGCGGCCTGCTCAAGCAAGCGGCCGTCGGGGATTTCATCAAGTATGTGATTGAAGCCATGGGCGCGACGCTCAACAGCACGCCAACGGAAGAAGAGCAGGAAAAACTGGCCGCCAACCCGTACACCTTCAAGCCCAAAGACGACAAGATGGCGATGTTCCATGCCCATTTACGTCACCAGCTTGCTCTGCCGGCCAGCCAGTACTACGAGCATGCCCAGCATTACCTGACCGGTGATTTAGGCTGGGACCAGTGGCAGGGCGTCGGCCTGCAGGGCCTGGCGGATGTGTGTGCCCGGATGAAACAGGAAAACAACAGCACCCAACTGCGCAAAGCCGTCAATAACCTGCCGATGACCCCGCTTTATGCGCTACTGGGCTGCCTGGAGCATTGTGAGCTACCGGAGGCGCTCAGCCAACGCCTGCTCGAGCGGTTGACGCGCGAAGTCGAGCAAGCCGAGCCGGATCTGTTCCTGATCTCGGCGCTGATCCGCGCCCTGTCCGGTGCCGAGCCAACCCAGCTACAACACCAGCTGACGCAACTGCTGGCTAACCCGGCCCTGTGTCACCCGGAAATTCTGGTGGCGATTGCCGGACGCTGCTGGCAGGGACTGGCCAACCCCGACATTGCTCGGACCTTCCTGCTCCGTCTGGCACAGACCGGCGATCAGGCCCTGTTCAACCAACTCTTTGCCGACTTGGTGATGCTGCCGGCCCTGCGGGGTATGATGCTGCAAATTCTCCACGGTCAGGCGGATCCGGCGCTGGTTGAGGCCATCACCAAACTTCAGCAGCACGCCCGCGGCAAGGCCTGAAGCCCCTAGCGGGGACGAAAGGCCATCAACGGATGGATAAATAACAACGAATGGATAATCTACTGGGAATTTTACTCTTGGCGCTGTTTGGCTACCTGTACTGGCAACAGCGCCGCCAGACCGAGTTTGCGCAGCGGTTTATCGAGCAACGCTGCGAACATCTCGGTCTGCAATTGCTCAGCATTGCCCGTGGCGCGCACAAGCTGAAAGACCCGCAAGGACGCTGGCACTGGCATACGGTGTATGTGTTTGAGTTTTCGGCCGATGGGGCAGATGCCTACCAGGGCTATGTAGTGATGGAAGGGTTTCGGCCCAGCCAGTTTCAGGTTCCCTCGCACCGGATGCCGGAATAACGGTAATTCCGCATGGGACCAAGGTGGCAAAGAGTCAGCCGGGAGTGAAGGCCGTTTGGCCAAGGCAGGCCTGAGTTGGACTCTTTTTCGGGCCCCTAAAAAAGAGCGGGCGCGACTTGCGTCGCGCCCTTAGGTCTTACATGCAGCATTCCCGCTACGAAAGTGCTCCCTGCATCATTCCATTGATATGCTGTAATCCTTCAGCAGTATCCTTTTCTCTTCATCCTGAAGATGTCCTTCGGTCTCCTGACCCGTCAGTCCGTCCTGTTCTGACTCTCTTCGACCATCCTGGCGGTGTCCCTGGCTTCTTCCTGAAGCGGTCCTGGTGTCTTCCTGACCAGCAAACATCCTGCCTGCTGTACCGAGTCCTTCGGTGGTTCCCTTCACAGTCCATGTTCGATATACCGTCCTGATACACCGGTCTCATCCTGAGACTGCCCAAATCCTTGGCAAAGTTCCTGTTCCGTTCCGTCAGCTCCTTCCGACACCTTTAAGATTACGCAGTTTCTGTCGGAAAAGAACCCGGCTGACAGAGAAAATCGGTCCCCGGCGGGTCGCACCCGACATCAAATAACAACAAAGTCGTTTGAAAACAAAACTTTAAAATTACATCCATGGTGTTTTTCTATGTCATATTTCCTGTTTATCCCACAACCTTGTGAGAGATCTCTTACAAAGTTACGAGACAATCGAGAAACATCATGCGGCTCAAGAGCACTCCATTGCCTGGGGATCAGAACCTGTAACCGGCCCATAAAAAAACGGGCGTGACTTACGTCACGCCCTGAGGTCTTTCTGCAGCATTCCCGCTACGCTTGATGCTCCCTGCCGGCATCCATGTTCTACGCATCCCTTTGCGACCGTCCCTGAACTCATCCCAGAGTGTCCTGTGGTCTAACCCTGACCCGTCGCCATCTCCGATGACGGCTCTCTCTATCCTGTCCTGGCGGTGTCCTTTTACTTCATCCCGAAGCTATTCCTTGAAACACCATCCCGGTGCGGTCCCTGACTTCATCCCGAAGTTGTTCCTGAAAACACCATCCCGGTGCGATCCCTGACTTCGTCCCGAAGTTGTTCCTGAAAACACCATCCCGGTGCGGTCCCTGACTTCATCCCGAAGCTATTCCTTGAAACACCATCCCGGTGCGGTCCTTGGCTCTTCCTGCCAGCCGGTCTCCGACCCGCTGCCGATATCCTGCTCGTTTCTGCCTTCCTGGCTGCCGGCATACCTTGCCAACAACGTCCCACTCGGGGTCAGCACATCCTGTACTGCCGTGGTCCTTATCGCGCTTCCCTTGCGACACGAGACATCTTACGCGGTTCCCCCCGCCGAACAACATCCTCACTCCCCCCGTCGCGGTGCAGAATCAACAACAACCTCGCAACAATGCAATTAAGCACCTGATTTTAAAAAATAAAACATGAAGACAGCAGTGAATTGAGGTAATGAGACACATCTTTCTCCCACGCGGCTGTAAGAGATCTCTTACAGCCACCCTGGCATATATCCAGTAACCGATTACATTGTCAGAAAATCTGTTAAATCACGGTTAAACCAGAAAAAATGCTAAACGCAGCGAAAAAATGAAGGTAAATGCAGTGACAAGATGGAATGCAGTTCAACCATCAGGAGAATCAAACAAGTTGGGATCAACAAAAAGCAAGGGGGAAGGGTCAAATCAGCGATTGCTGCAACCCGGGTTTGGCAGAGCACATCCATTCACGCGCCCAAAAAGAAACGGGCGCGACTTGCGTCGCGCCCTTAGGTCTTACATGCAGCATTCCCGCTACGAAAGTGCTCCCTGCAACATTCCGTTGTGCTGAATCCTTCAGCGATCCTTTTTTGTCTTCATCCTGAAGATGTCCTTCGGTCTCCTGACCCGTCAGTCCGTCCTGTCCTGACTCTCTTCGACCATCCTGGCGGTGTCCCTGGCTTCTTCCTGAAGCGGTCCTGGTGTCTTCCTGACCAGCAAACATCCTGCCTGCTGTACCGAGTCCTTCGGTGGTTCCCTTCACAGTCCATGTTCGATATACCGTCCTGGTACACCGGTCTCATCCTGAGACTGCCCAAATCCTTGGCAAAGTTCCTGTTCCGTTCCGTCAGCTCCTTCCGACAGGGTCCATCATACGGTTTCCCGGCGGCAGAACAATGCTACCGCCTGGCGAAAAACCAATGTTTTTTACAAACACAACGATAGAAATAATAAAAACACAAATAAAATCACTCACTTATATTAAAACCATCAGATATACCCGAGTCCTCAACGTTGCGATGTCCTACGCACGTGTAAGCGATCTCGCACAAGCGCAGCAGATATCAGGACACAAATATTCTCTATACTTAGGCATAAACCGCGATGACAATCATAAGAAAGGAGTGCGCAATGGAGACCTTTAACCACAATTTATCGAATTTATTCAATCAATTAGGATTAAACAGTTCTAAGGAGTTCATCGAGGAATTTGTCAAAAAACATCACCTGGAAGAGCATGAGCAATTGGCGGAGGCCCATTTCTGGCAACCGGCCCAACAGCGATTTCTCAAAGAATCTGTGGCAGAAGATGCCGACTGGTGCGAAGTGATTGATCAGTTAGATGCTTTGCTACGAAAATAACCCCTCTCTCACTACGTCAGGAAGCGTTATGTCATCCGAGATCACCCAGGCCCTGGAGCAGGCCATTGCCGCCCTTGTTGCCGAAGGCAAGGAGCCTTCAGTGGCGCTGATTAAATCCCGCCTGTCCCGGCCGCTGCCAATGCCACTGATCATTCAGGCCCTGCAGGCCTGGAAGAAAAGTGCCAAAGTTCCGAAAATTGAGCAATGCGCCGCCCCGCAAACGCAGGAGGCCCGGATTGCCCAACTCGAACAGCAAGTCGCGGACTTGACCGCGCGGCTGGCGCAACTGGAAAAGCGCGCGGCCGATCCGTAATTCACCCGGAGCCGCTCAACTTGAACTGCGCATCCGGTACCAGCCGGATGCGCAATGCAGTGATTTCCCTGCGCTCACTGATGAACTGCGGTTACAGCGGTTACTGGAAATCCCACGACAGGTTTGACACCAGGCGACACTCATCGCACTTATAGTGGAAAATGCCATGCAGGGGCTCTTCCTGATACCAGGCGCCGCCACATTTCGGGCACGGACGCTGCTGCTCTTGCGCCAGGCTCTGCCCACCCACCTGATACTGGTAATAGTAAGTCGGAATTTTCGTCAGGTACTCAATCCGCCCACGCAGATCCCAGCCACGACGGAACAAATCGCTGTCAACATCACGGATCTCATGTAGCGCCGCATGCTCTGCCTGGCAGCCGCCAGCCATCTGAATTTCATCGCAGGCCTGCCACTCGGTTTGCCACTTCACCACCGCTTTATGATCGCCGTTGAAGGTCGCCGGAATTCGATACAACGGGATCGGCATCAAGGTCTCGCCACAGCGTAGCGGCGAGCAGGTGTGGACATAGGTGGTGTAGATGATTTGCCACGACGGGGTAAAGTTCTCCGCCGCCGCTTCAGAATTGATATCCCGCCCCAGCAGCTTCACCTTCGGCGCCAGCAGGCTGGCCTGGCTCAGGCGCTTGAGACAGGCCTTGACCTGCGCACTGTGAAACTGCGGATGCAGACTGTCTTGCTCGGGGCACACCACCCGAACCCGGAACATCCCCTCATCCATCACGATCGGAAACTCCCGGCCGAGGATCTGGCCGTTATAGCGCAGTGCATCCATCAGGCCGTTAACGGCGGTGTCCACCGCGGACACTGTGGTGTTGTCAAAACACTCAAATTGCATTTCGATGACGTACATAACTCAGCTCGCTCTCACCACCGGCTCAAGTTGCATCAGGAAGCTTTCGACGTCCGCCGCCAGCACCTCGCGCTGATCTTTGCCCAGCGTCTCCAGGATCACCTGCCCGGTCAGGTTACAGATCGCAATCACTTGCGATTCGCTGTCCAGCGCGCCGATAAACACCGTCGGCTTCTGTTTCAGCCGGCGCTGCATTACCAGATGCCCCAGGATATTTTCCTGTAGCCGTTGCTCGTCCCGGGCACTGAAGGCCTGCAGCAAGTCGAACGTCAGCGTCCGGAAGCGGGCCGTCATATCGCCGCTGTACTGGGCGCCGTAAAAAACTTTGATATCTTCGTGCAACCGCAGCTCAATGCCCCGCTCCACTGCCGCCAGATCGCCCATCGGCTCCCGCACAACCGGTTGCCAGGCCACCACATCCCCGGTATCACGGATCACGCAGGGCGACGCCAGCCCTACCAGATCGTCGCTGACCGGAAAATCGTGACCGGCATCACACCAGGCCTGCAAAAAGCGCGCGGAGAACGCAGATAAAGCGTCCGCAACAGGATGATTCATTCGCAACCTCATTCAAGATTAAGTACACTTTGCACATTCTAATCCAAGAGTGTCCAGGACAGTATGAGCAAATATAAAGACGCTAAAGAATTAGCAGGTTTAACCCTCGGCCAGCAGACCGAGTACAAAGATCAGTACGACGCTTCACTGCTTCAGCCCGTGCCACGCAGTCTGAACCGCGACGATCTGGATCTGGGCGAGTCACTGCCTTTTACCGGCTATGATATCTGGACACTGTATGAGCTGTCGTGGCTAAACAGCAAGGGCCTGCCTCAGGTTGCCATCGGCGAAGTACGCCTGCCAGCGAGCAGCCCGAACCTGATTGAGTCAAAGTCTTTCAAGCTCTACCTCAACAGCTTTAACCAGACCCGCTTTGACAGCTGGCAGCACATTGCCGATACCCTGCAACAAGATCTGTCGGCCTGTGCCGGTGCTGAGGTGGATGTCACCATCCAGCCACTGGAAGATTTCGACGATCAGCCAATCGTTAACTTCAGCGGTGAGTGTATCGACAACCAGGATATCGAAATCACCAGCTATGATTTCGACCCGGCCTATTTGGAGAACGCTGCCGAAGGGGACGTGGTCACTGAAGAGCTGCACAGCCACCTGTTGAAATCCAACTGTCTGATCACCAGCCAGCCGGACTGGGGCAGCGTGCGGATTTCCTACACCGGCAAGCAAATCAACCGCGAGAAGTTGCTGCGTTATCTGATCTCGTTCCGCAACCATAACGAGTTCCACGAGCAATGCGTCGAGCGGATCTTCACCGACCTGATGAAGTATTGCCAGCCGGAACTGCTGACCGTCTATGCCCGCTATACCCGCCGCGGGGGCCTGGATATCAACCCATACCGCACCAATATGGGGAAAACCCCGAGCAATAACTTCCGTCTGGCACGCCAATAGCCGCGATCGCACAGAATAAGTCCGGCAAACCCGTGTAGTTTGCTGGACTTGGTTGCCGGAGCCAGTAATATTAGACCCAAGTTTTTTTAGGAATTTAGAAATACGATGAGTCTGAGCCGCTGGCTGGTAAGCGCGCTGGTGATCCTGGCCGCCTCTTTTACTGCACACGCAAAAATCTATACCACGCCGATCCTGGCCGACGCCAACGAGCTGCTCCTCACCAGTCCGGAAAAATCACTGGAGATGACCAACCGCTATTTAGCGCAGCGCCGTCTCAGCAATCCCAAAGAGCTCTCTCGGGTGCACGTCAATGACGAAACCGATCACACCGTGCGTACCCCGCTCAATACCATCAATGCACTGCAAATCAAGGCCCGGGCCTACTCGCTGCTGAACCAGCCCGAGCAAGCCATTCGCGCCGTGCGCGAAGCGGAGCGGCTGGCACAGGACAACACTCTGGCCTTTACCATTCTGGAAACTCGCCTGATCCATGCTCAGATTTACTGGGAAAACCTGAAGAACAACGCCACCGCGCTGCGGATGCTGGATAAAATCGATCAGGATATTGCTAAATCCGAGGCCCTGCAGCTGACCAAGCAGGTCAAAGTACTGCAATACCAGTCGGTAATGCTGCGGGCCGAGATTGCCTCCAGCCTTGATCAGGAAGCTGACGCCGAAAAACTGTTTACCCAGGCCAAACGCTATCTGCCGTCGCTGGAAGAAAGCGGCGCGATGATCGACTTCCAGCTGGCGCTGGGCCAGCACTACCTGCGTCATCAGCACTATGATCTGGCCCTGGATCAATTGCTGGGCAGCCATTGGCTGGCCGTAGAGCAGGAAAACAACGCCATGGTGGCACAAACCAACCTGGCGCTTGCAGATCTGTTCGAACAGCGAAAAGTGTTTGACCGCGCCCTGGAGCACGCCACCCAGGCCGGTGAATTTTTCGAGCACTTTAACCAGGCCCGGCCGCTGGCCAAAACCCTGGCGCTCATCGCCTCGATCTATGAACAGCAGGGGCGCTTCAATTTGGCCCTGGTCCACTATTTCAATGCCCTGGATCAGGAAACCCAGCTCAATCACGATGCCCGCTCGGCCAAGCTGCGGCTGAATATCGCCCGGGTTTATCTTCAGCTCTATAACTACCCGAAAGCGGAGCAGTACCTACAACACACCCGCCAGCTGGCCAAGCAGAGCGGCAATGAAGCAATCCAGATCGAGTCTCAATTGCTGCAAGGCCGACTGGAATTAGCCCAGGGGCAGACTGAAACTGCGGTGTCGACCCTGCAGGCCGGGCTGATCGCCGCCAGCCGGATTGGCGATCGCGATCTGCAACTGATGGGTGAATCGGTGCTTTCGGACGCATTCGAACAACAAAACGACTACTACAATGCCCTGCTCAGCCAGCGCCGCTATGAGCAACTGTTTTCCAGCAAGCAGGAAGATCAGGCCAAAAGTAATGTCGCCGTCTTCAAGCAGCAACAACGGATGCTGGAGCGCTCACTACTACTCGAAGAAATGGAGCGCAAGCAGTTCGAAAGCGACAAAGCCCTGTATAAACAGAAGAACATCTCCATTGTCCTGTTCAGTGTGCTGTGTGTGGTGCTGATCGTGCTGCTCCGGCGCCATAAAACCGCCAAAATGTTCCAGGAGCGCCTGCTACGCCTGCGCACCGAGTTTTACACCCATCCGCGCAGCGGGTTGCGAAACCTGCGGATGCTGACCATTCGCCTGCCGAACTCCCTGCAACAAAGCAGCGCCAACTTTGAGCAGTGGCACCTGGGCGAAATCATCAACGAGCCGCTCAGCGATCGGCTGCGCTTTGCCCTGTTCGAAGTGCCGTCACTCAAGCAAATCTACCTTGAGCACGGCTACCAGAAGGGACTGGAGCTGGAGCGTCAGTTCGGCGAGTACCTGAAGGCACAAGTCTGCAAGCCGGCCCGGCTGTATCATTTCTCCGATGCCATGTTCCTCTATATCGAGCCGAACTCCCGCCTGGAGACCGCACCGGAGCAGCTGGCCGACTCAATCCAGCAATTGGTTGATAACTTCCTGATCAAGCACCGGCTGGATAACCGGGTCCGGATCGGCATGGCTGAATATCCGTTCCTGCCCCGGGCTTATACCGCCATCAACGACCATGAGCTGCTGGATATTCTGCTGATGGCCGCCAACGCCGCGCGGCTGATCAGCAAAACCGATCCCGGCAGCCAGTGGGTCCACCTCAGTGCGATTGATGCCGCACCGGCCGCCAGCTTTGCCTGCGACAATATCCGCAAAGCCTGCCTGCAGGGGATAGATAACGGTCTGGTGAAAGTCCAGAGTTCATCGACGGTGGACATCATCTGGAATAATGATCACGAATCTGACAAAAATGTCAGCTAGAGTTCACCAGTTCTATTTCGGATCATCGATAACCATGCAGTGTTTTCGCTATTTTGTTAATATGCTTCGTCCTTCCTCGACTAAGCTGCTGAATATGAAGAGCGTTCTTGCAGGGTAATGTGAATCTAACGTGACTGATATAACCGCCGTAGCCTCTGAAATGAGTAAATTGAGGTTGCGTCTCGACCAGGCTCAACTCACCTATCGCGATGCCTCGCTGAAAGCGCGCCGCGAAATCGTGATATTGAAACGTTTGCTTAGCCGCTTATCTGTCGCCTGCCGCGGCCTGGACAGCGAGTTGGATCAGAAAATGGACCAGTTGCGTACCGAGCTCGAGCAGCAACGCGATGTCAGCCGGCTGATCCCCCGGCTGGCCGTCATTGAACGCCTGGTGATCCGCCAGGCCAGCTTTATCGATCAGGAAAACCAACAGCTGGCGCAGCAGTGCCGCCAAAGCGGCGAAACCCTCAAGCGGCTGCATGGCCTGCCACCCCAGTTCAAACGCCAGCTGCGCAACCTACTCAGCCAGCCATCCGACACCCTGGCCCAGACCCACCATCAGACCATTCGCCTGCTGGCGCTGTACGAGCGGGCGCTGAAAATGACTGCCGTGTCCAGCGATGTCCTGGATAAGAAAAACGCCCTGGAGCACGATCTCCTGCTGCAACTCAACGCGCAGTTACAACAGCTGATTTCAGAGCTGGATTTTGAGGGCGACGCCGGAGACAAGCTGCTGACGATCCGCAACCAACTCCTGCACGGGGTTGCGCCACAGGCGCTGGTCGAACTGTCACTGGAAGTCCTGCGCCTGGTGGTCGACGGCACCCGCCGCGAGCGCCAGAGCTCCCAGCAGTTCCTCGACGGCGTCAACAGTGATCTGGCCACGCTGCAAAAAACCACCAGCCAGAGTGTCGAGCAAAGCAGCACCCTGTATGAGCACCGCAGTACGATGACCGGCGAGCTGACAGAGCTGGCCGGCCAGATCCGCCAGGGATTGCAGGATCAGGATAACCTCGAACACTGGCGTCCGACGCTGACCACCCTGACCAAAGAGTTATTGGTGCTGGCCGAGCGTCACCGGGCGCTGGAGAAACGGGAAAAAGCCCTGATTGAACAGCTCGGCTACAACCAGAACAAGATCACCCACCTGTTCGAGCAGACCCAAAGCTACCGCCACCGTCTGCAGGATCAGGAGCGCCGGATGTTCCTCGATAACCTGACCCGGGTTTACAACCGCGCGGCCTGCAACGAACGCCTGGAGCACGAGTACCGCCGCTGGCTGCGCTATCAGCACCCGCTCTGCGTGGCCCTGATCGACATTGATCAATTCAAAGAAATCAATGACAGCTACGGCCATCTGGCCGGCGACAAAATGCTGAAAATCATTGCCCGCGCGATCCGCCAGCAGCTCGGCGAAACTGAATTCCTGGCCCGCTTCGGCGGCGATGAGTTCATGGTGATCCTGCCCGATGCCAGCGAAGAGAGCCGCAATAAGACCCTGAGCAAGATCCGCGAGGCCATCACCCAGTTGCCGTTCCGCTTCCGGGAGCAGAATGTGTCGGTCACCGTCTCCATCGGCGCCACGGTGTTTGACGGCAACGACACCCCGAGCGACATCCTGGAGCGGACGGACAAAGCGCTGCAAAGCGCCCGGCACGCCGGCAAAGGCCGCATTCTCTGGCTCACCTGATCCACCGCCGGGCCATTTTCCCGACCGCGTGACAACCACCGGCCTATCATCCGACTCATCATTTACTGGTCAAATGCCATTTCCCTGTGTATGTTGAAATAACAGACTGATTTTTAAGACACCGAGATTCCCGAGATTCAAGTATCAACGGGAACCGGCTTAAAAACCCTCTGCGATGTTCTCTCTCCGGCTGGTTCATTTCTACATCCAATCACTCGAAATCATGAATACGGCCGTTTTTCTAGACCAGGGAGGTACCCATGATCACGCATATCAGTCCTGTTGGCGCGATGGATTTGCTTTCTCAACTGGAGGTTGACCTGCTCAAGGCAACGGCATCCAGCGACTTATACCGTCTGTACCGCAACTGCTCACTGGCGGTCCTCAACTCCGGCAGCCACACCGACAACTCCAAAGAACTGTTGGAAAGACACAAGAGTTTTGATGTCAACGTGCTGCGCCGCGAGCGCGGGATCAAGCTGGAGCTGATGAACCCGCCCGAGCATGCGTTCGTCGACGGCAAAATCATCCGCGGGATCCAGGAACACATGTTCGCCGTACTGCGCGACATCATCTACGTCAATATGCATCTGGAGCAACGGCGGGACATCAATCTGACCAGCGCCCCGCATATCACCAATTTTGTCTTCAGTATCCTGCGCAACGCCCGCGTCGTGCGCTCCGGCGAAGATCCCAATGTGGTGGTGTGCTGGGGTGGCCACTCGATCAACCCGGTCGAATATCAATACACCCGGGACGTCGGCCACGAGCTGGGCCTGCGCGAGCTCAATATCTGTACCGGCTGCGGCCCGGGCGCGATGGAAGGTCCGATGAAAGGCGCCGCGATTGGCCACGCCCAGCAGCGCTTTCCCAGCAGCCGGTTTATCGGCCTGACCGAACCGTCGATCATTGCGGCCGAGCCGCCGAACCCAATCGTCAACGAGCTGGTGATCTTGCCGGATATCGAAAAACGGCTCGAAGCCTTCGTGCGCTCGGGTCACGGCATTGTGATTTTCCCCGGCGGGGCCGGGACCGCCGAAGAGCTGTTGTACATCCTCGGGATCCTGATGGAGCCGGAAAATGCCGATCAGCCACTGCCCGTGGTGCTGACCGGGCCGCGCGAGAGCGAGCCGTACTTCCGCACGCTCGACAGCTTTATCCGCGACACCCTGGGCGAAGCCGCCACCCGCCATTATGAAATCGTCATCGACGACCCGGTCGAGGTCGCCCGGATCATGAAATCGGCGATGCCGATCATCAAGGAGCACCGCCAGGCCACCGGCGATGCCTACAGCTACAACTGGTCGCTGAAGATCCCGCCGGAATTCCAGCTGCCGTTTGAACCCAACCACGACACCATGGCCAGCCTGGATCTGCACATGAACCAGCGGCCGGAGCATCTGGCGGCCAGCCTGCGCCGGGCCTTCTCCGGGATTGTCGCCGGGAACGTGAAAGAAGAAGGGATGAAACTGATCGAGCGCAGAGGACCGTTCCAGATCAACGGCGATTTAACCCTGATGAAGCGGATGGACAAACTGCTCAGAAGCTTTGTCGAGCAGCAGCGGATGAAACTGCCCGGCTCTCATTACGAGCCCTGCTACGAGATCATCACCACCCCAATCGGCGGAAAATAGCCGGGAAATAACCCCATGCCATCGGGCCGGGGGGATGACACCCCGGCTCACCCATGTACAATAAAGGGCCTGAATCGGCCCTTTTCACGACCTGATATTCCGCTATGTCTATCCACCTTGTCATCATTGATGCCCTGAACCTGATCCGCCGTGTCCATGCCGCCCAGCCGGGTGAGCCGGATGTCCAGAATACCGCCCGGGTGTGCTGCCAGGCCCTGAGCAAAATCATCAATGTCAGCCAGCCGAGCCATATTGTTGCCGTCTTCGATCATGAGGGCGACGATCGGGGCTGGCGGGCCGAACTGCTGCCGCATTACAAGGAAGGCCGCAAACCGATGCCACCCGAGCTTCAGGCCGGGATGGATGTGATCCAGGATGCCTTTATGGCCCTCGGCGTCGATTCGCTGCTCTCGGACGGGGACGAAGCCGACGACCTGATTGCCACCCTGGCGCTGAAAGTGGCCGACCGCGGCCAGCAAGTCACCATCGTCTCGACCGACAAAGGCTACTGCCAGTTGCTGCGCCCGACCCTGCGGATCCGCGATTACTTCCAGCAACGCTGGCTCGACAGCCGGTTTATCGAACAAGAATTTGGCGTGCGCCCCGAGCAGCTGAGTGACTACTGGGGGCTGGCCGGGATCAGCACCAGCAAAATTCCCGGCGTCCCCGGGATCGGCCCCAAAGCCGCCGTCGAGCTGCTCAGCAATTATCCTAATTTAGAAGCCATCCTGGCCGCCGACGATCTCCCGGCCAAGTGGCAGAAAAAAATCGACGCTCATCGTGAACAGGCGATGATCTGCAAACAGGTTGCTGCGCTGAAAACCGAGCTGCAACTGGGGTTCAACCTGCAGGATATCCGCTTTCAGCAGGCCGTGACCAGCTCAGCCAACACCGCTTAATCGCTAAATCGCTAAATCGCAGCCATAAAAAACGCCATCACCGAAATGGGATGGCGTTTTTGCAGGGGCCTTTGGTGCCCGAGCTTCGTTTTGCCGGCGCTTTTTGCAAACACCTGGCTGTAATAGAACCAGGTTTTACTGAAACCTGGCTTTGCAAGCCGCTTTAGTACGCTGAGCGATTATCCAGACGCTGAATATGCACTGTGATTTCTTCACGGTCATGATACAGATGCTTGGCCTGGATCTTGAATTTCACCCCGTTCTCAATCAGGTATACTTTCAGGTTTTCGATATCCTGCAGCACCTCATCATAACGGCCTTTCATCGGCAGCTTGAGGTTGAAAATGGTCTCTTTGGCCCAGCCCTTGATCAGCCAGCTGCCCATCAGGTGCGCCACGCGGGCTGGTTTCTCGACCATGTCGCACACCAACCAGGTCACGTTCTTGCGCGGCGGTTCAAACTTGAATCCATCCGCTTCATGGTGCTTCACCTGACCGGTATCCATCAGACTTTGCGCCATCTGGCCGTTATCCACCGCATGAACGAACATGGAGCGCTTCACCAGCTGATAGGTCCAGCCACCCGGGCAAGCACCCAAGTCGACGCCCCACATCCCGGAAGCCAGACGCGTTTCCCACTCCTCGCGCGGAATAAACACGTGAAACGCTTCTTCCAGCTTCAGGGTCGAGCGGCTCGGCGCATCAGCCGGGAACTTCAGGCGTGGGATCCCCATGAAGAATGCCGAGTTGTTATGCGTGTACGAGTAACCGATAAAGCAGCAGCCCGGGGCGATAAAGCACAGGTGCAGCACCGGCTTCTTCGGGTTGTCCTTGGCGTACATCATCCCTTGCTTACGCAGGGCCTGACGCAGCGGCACCGTGAATTTACGGCAGAACTTCAGCAGCTCTTTGGCTTCGTTGGTATCCGGCGTTTCGACCCGCAGATCACCACAGCGCGGGAAGTCCGCCACTGCTTCCAGGATCGGGGAAATGCGATCATCCGACGGCAAATCCGTCAGCATCGGCATCACCGCCATCATCTGACGAGCAAAAATCAGCTCAGAGAACGGCTGACGCTGAATAAACTGGTCTGCATCGCCCGGCTGGTAAAACTCAAACACCACATAGCCGCTGTTGTGCTTGACGCGCGGAAAGCCATACAACTCCAGTGTATTTGCTTTGTCTTGAACTTCACCGGCACATTCCTTCTCGAAGCCGGGACGGCAGTACAACAGAACTTGATTCACTTTCAACCCTCAAGCTGATCGCCAGGCAGCCACCGCAAGGACTACCCAGCCAATAATAAAACAGACGCCGCCCATCGGGGTGATGGGGCCAAACCACTTGATGCCGGTCAGCGCCAGGGCATACAAACTGCCGCTGAACAACACAATCCCCGCCGCAAAAAACAGGGCTGCGTATAATACAGCTTTTGACGACAGAATGCGTGCCAAGATCACACACGCGATGATCGCCAGGGTATGCCAGGCCTGATACTGCACCCCGGTCTCAAATACGCCCAACAAGTATGGCGACAAGTGGCTTTTCAGGCCATGGGCCGCAAATGCCCCGAGCGATACCGTCACCGCCCCGCTCAATGCGGCCAACACCAGTAAGCCGCGGCTCCATCCATTAATCATCTTCTACACATTCCTTGATAAACGCCGCCAGCTGCGCAATCGCCAGCGCCAGATTGCCCGCTTCCGTATGGCCGGACGCTTTACGCGGTTTGAAGCTGTGATCGCCGTCGGGCAAAAACGCAGTTTGAACCGTCTCGGCATAAGACCAGCCTTCGACTTCGGCGCGGGTACCGAACGTATCCCGCTCCCCCTGTAGGATCAGCGTCGGGACCGCAATGTCGCGCAGGTGATCGCCGCGGAAGTTCTCCGGTTTACCAGGCGGATGAAACGGAAAGCCGAGACACGCCACGCCTTTGACCCGATCGCGACAATTGGACACGCCCGGTGATTCCGCCGCGAGATCTGTCACCATCAGGCTGGCCATCCGCCCGCCCATGGATTTACCGCCGATCACCAGCTTGCCATCGGCAGCAAACGCCTCGATATGGCGCTGAAAATCCAGCAGCAGCTTGGGCTGGCGATCCGGCGGCCGCTTCTTGCCGTCTTCCCGGCGTTTGACCATGTACGGAAAATCAAACCGCACCACCCGGATCCCGTGTGAAGCCAGCCCCTCGGCCAGGGTGGCCATAAACGCATGATCCATTCCTGCACCGGCGCCGTGGGCAAACAAAAACGTCGCCTGCGCCGTGTCGGCGGACGGGCCGTCAATCAAATACTCAGACAACTCAGACATCCGGCAGATCCTCCTGCTCACGGGCGGCTTTGGCCAGCACCCAGTCGCGGAAGATCTGGATCCGGCCGGTTTCCGCCTGCTTCTCCTGGCACACCAGGTAGAACGCATTCTTGCTCACCAGTACCTCATCAAACGGGCAGACCAGACGTCCGGCATCGAGCTCCGGCTGTGCCAGCACGTTATTGCCGAGCGCAATCCCCTGGCCGTGCACCGCTGCCTGCAACACCATGGTGGAGTGGCTGAAGATTGGCCCCTGGTTGACGTTCACACTCTCCAGGTTGTTCTGGCGGACAAAAGTTTTCCACTCTTTACGCGAGGAGTCGTGCAGCAGGGTGTGGCACTTGAGATCGGCCAGCGAGCGTAACGGCTTGGGACCGGTCAGCAGCATCGGCGAGCACACCGGCAGCAAAAACTCCTGGTACAGCTTGTCGGCACGTAATCCCGGCCAGTTGCCGCGGCCATAGTAGATGGCAACATCCACATCGTCAGTCAGGGAGCCCTCGTCGAGGTCAACCGCCTTGATCCGCACATCAATATCCGGATGCTGCTCATTAAAGTCAGCCAGACGCGGTACCAGCCATTGAATGGCAAAACTCGGAGGTAAACTAATGGTTAATGCCCCCTTCGAGCCCCGCTCCAGAACTTTGTCCGTGGCGTCGGAGATGGCTGAAAAGATGTCTTTGATGTCGAGAAAATAGCTCTGGCCTTCCTCGGTCAGCAGCAAAGAGCGGTTTCTCCGACGAAATAATTTGAGCCCTAAAAATTCCTCCAGGGCTTTAATCTGGTGACTTACAGCAGCTTGTGTGACAAATAATTCTTCAGCTGCCCGAGTAAAACTCAAGTGCCGGGCGGCGGCCTCAAACACTTTGAGTGAATTCAGTGGCGGTAAACGTCTCGACATGGCCTTCCTGCATTAGATTTTTTTATGCTTAACATTATAAATTGTCGATTGTTCAAGTGCTACATAAACCATATGATTTGCACCGCAACGGTGAGCGAGGCTTCGTTTTGACGAATTGTTTGACGAACTTTTACCCGTCGTTGCGATGTTGTGTTTGCATATTGTCCGGGTTGTGCCGGACGGGTAGTCCATCTACCGTTTTTACTTCCTGTATTTTGACCTGTCTGTCAAAGTTTCTTGTTGGCACTGCGCCCCAACGCAGTGCTTTTTTTATGCCTGCGCTTCGCAACCCCCTCGAATAACCGCTGTGCCCCCTATAATTACCAGTAACAAATGGCCTTAGCCCTTGCTCTTGGCGCAAATAATGGCATGATCGCCTCCTTCTGATCAGCAATGTGACTCCCCATGACTGCGCAATTTGATATCGACATGATTCGCCAACAGTTTCCGGCCCTGGCCCAACAATGTCACGGCCAGCCTCTGGTCTATCTAGACAGTGCCGCCACAAGCCAAAAACCGCAGGTGGTGATCGAGACCATCCGGCAGTACTACAGTGGCCACAACGCCAATGTCCATCGCGGCAGTCACAGCCTGACCGCGGCTGCCACCGCGCAGTTCGAGCAGGCACGCACCACGGTACAACACTTTATCCATGCGGCACAACGGGAAGAGATCATCTGGACCCGCGGCGCGACCGAGGCCCTGAACCTGATAGCCCAGACCTACGCCCGTCAGCAGTTGCAACCGGGCGATGAGATCCTGGTCAGCGAGCTGGAGCACCATGCGAACATCGTGCCGTGGCAAATCGTCGCCGAGCAGACCGGTGCCAAAGTCGTCAAGCTGCCGATGCGACCGGACTGCACCCTGGATATGGATGCCTTTGGGCGCCTGCTGACCCCACGCACCAAGATCGTCGCCGTGGCCCATATCACCAATGTTACCGGCACCCGCAACCCGATTGAGTCCATCATTGCCGCCGCCCACCAGCAAGGTGCGGTGGTCGTCGTTGACGGCGCCCAGGCCGTGGTCCACGAACGCATCAACGTACAAGCGCTGGACGCCGACTTTTATGTATTCTCCGGCCACAAGATGTTCGCCCCGGCCGGGATCGGCGTGCTATACGGCAAACGGGCCCTGCTCGATGCCATGCCACCATGGCACGGCGGCGGCAAGATGGTGGAGAAGGTGACCTTTGACGGCACCACGTTCTCCGGCCTGCCCGGCAAATTTGAAGCCGGCACTCCGAATGTCGCCGGCAGCCTGGCGCTGGCGACCGCGATTGACTGGCTGAACGACATTGATCACCCCGCCGCCGAAGCGCATACTCACCGTCTGCGCCAGTTGGCCATTGACGGGATCCGGGATATCGACGGCTTACGGATTGTCGGCCTGCAACCCGATGCCAGCCTGTTCTCCTTTGTGGTCGAGGGTGTGCATCACCAGGATATCGCCACCCTGCTCGATCAGCAGGGGATCGCCCTGCGCGCCGGCCATCACTGCGCCCACCCGATGCTTGATGCCCTCGGCCTGAGCGGCACGCTGCGGGTATCACTGGCGCTATATAATACCGAACAAGATGTTGAACGCTTTGTCGCCGCACTGCACAAAGCCTGCGATTTACTGTAGGAGATCTAAATGAAGTTACCCGCCCACCCTTTCGGGACCGAGATCACCACGGACACTATTGTGGCCCAGATGCAGACCGCTCAAGGCTGGGAAGACCGTTACCGCCAAGTGATCCAGTTAGGGAAAAAACTGCCGGCACTGCCGGAGGAATATAAACAGGCACAATTGCTGGTGAACGGCTGTGAAAGCCAGGTATGGCTGGCCCACGAGCAACGCGACAACGTGTTTCATTTTGCCGCCGACTCCGATGCCCGGATTGTGCGCGGCCTGATCACCCTGGTGCTGGCAGCCTATGAAGGCAAAGATGCCGCGGCTATCCGCGCGTTTGATATCGACGGCTATTTTGACCGCCTGGGGCTGATGGCTCACCTGAGCCCATCGCGGGGCAATGGCCTCAAAGCGATTGTCGAGCAGATCAAGCAGCTGGCCGCGAACTGAGCACAGCGTTTTCCCCAGATCCTCAGAGATAAAAAAGCGACCGCCGATTGGCCGTCGCTTTTTTGTTTGCTTGAGTCCGTTCCCTGAGGGCGGGTCCCGCAGAAATTATTTCCGGTGCTTTTCAATCAGCTTTTGCACAATGCGAGAAGCGGCGACAAAGCCAAAGGTGGCCGTCACCATGGTGGCCGCACCAAACCCGCTGGCACAGTCCATCCGCTTCGGCCCTTCAGCCGTGGCTTTCACATTGCACACCGACCCGTCGGCTTGCGGGTATTTCAGCTGCTCAGTCGAATAGACACACTCAATTCCGAACTTGCGGGTTTTGCTGAAATTGTGGAACCGGCGCAGCATGGTACGGATTTTAGCCGCCAGCGGGTCCTGAATCGTCTTGGTCAAATCCGCAATTTGGATCTGGGTCGGATCGGTCTGGCCCCCGGCACCGCCGGTGGTGATCACCTTGATTTTATGGCGTTTACAGTACGCCAGCAGCGCGGCCTTCGGCTTCACACTGTCAATCGCGTCCAGCACATAGTCAAAGCGGTGGTCGATGTATTCCGCGATGTTTTCCGGAGTAATAAAGTCATCAATCAGGTTGATTTGACACTCCGGATTAATCAGCCGGATCCGCTCGGCCATCACTTCAATCTTGCTCTGGCCGACGGTTCCGCTCATCGCATGAATTTGACGGTTGATATTGGTGACACAAACATCATCCATATCGATCAGCGTCAGCTCGCCCACACCGGTCCGCGCCAGGGCTTCGGCTGCCCAGGAGCCGACGCCGCCAATGCCGATCACGCACACGTGGGCCGCGCGCAGGATCTCTACTTCGCTGTTGCCGTATAAACGTCGGGTGCCCCCGAAACGCTGGTCGTATTGGTCAGAAGCCGGGGTGTCTAATTCACGCATAACTTTCAGTCGTTCAGAAAAAGAATGAGCGCGTTTTATACGCGCTCTGATCACAATTGTCCAGACTACCGGCGAGTCCGGGGCAAGGGTTAACTTTATTCCCGGGCGGTCAGCAACTGCGGCGCCTGCGCCGGATTTGGCAGCTCCAGCTTCCACACCCGGCCAAAGTGTTTGTAATGGCCGGCATCCACCCCGGCTTGGGTACCCATGCCGTGATAGAGATCGAGGTGGTTTTTCTTCACCGCGCCGCCGGTATCCAGCGCCATGAGTAATTGAAGCACATGTTGGCCGTTCCAGTTACCCTCGCTGTCGAGCTGCGGCACTTCCGCCAGCAACACACTGCCCATCGGCAAATACTCCCGATCGGCGGCAACCGAGGCGTGGGCCTGAAGCGGGATCCCCGCCGTCCCCATGACATCCAGGCTGGTCTGCGGCTGGAAAAACACAAACGACGGATTCTGCTCCAGCAACTCGCGCACCGTGTCTTCATCCTGCTGTTTCACCCAGGTCTCAATGGCCTTGAGCGACATCTTTTCGCGCGGCACTTCATCACGCTCAATCAACACTTTACCGATGCTGACATACGGGTGGCCGTTCTTGCCGTTGTAGGCAAAGTACTGTAACTGATCGTTATCTTCAAAATGAACAAAACCGCTGCCCTGCACTTCCATCATGAAAATATCCAGCATCGACGCGCTGTATCCCAGCTCCAAGCCCTGGCCCTCAAGTGCCCCGGCATAAATTTCGGCCCGGGTCGGACACTGCTGCTCACAGGTCGGCATGGCGTAGACCGGATAGCGGAAAATCGGATCCGGATCATGGCGCAGTTCAATCACCGGCGAGAAGTATCCGGTAAACATCACGTTACCATAACCGTCACCGCCGCCCATCTGAGCCGCCTCGATGCCGAAATTGCCCAGCGCCGCCGGATCGCCCCCCTGCGCAATCCAGTTTTCCACCTGCGTATACAGCCCTTCGTACTGCGTCGCCATCGACGGCGAACGCGCCAGCACCTTCACCATCTGGCCATTGAACTGGCTAAAGTCACGCGGTTTGTCGGAGCTGATCGCCGGCACCGGGTTCAGGACCTGTTCAAACTCACCATCGAGATACTGCTGGCCACGGTCGGTCGGCTTGGCACATCCAGCCAAGCCCAGAATCATCATGGCAATTGTTACGTTACGAAAATCGGAAAAACCTAAGAGCACGGATAAAAACCTATGAAATCGAAGTAATGCGCCGGCGCCCAGTATGCCTAAAGCAACCCTCGCAAGAAAGAGGCGATAGTTTACAAAAAATGTCCGACGAGATGTCAGCGGGATGTGATACTCAACCGAGGGAATGTCAAAAATAACAGAGGAAAAGGGCCAAGGCCCGTTACAGGCGCATCGCTTGCTGTGATGCTTTAATATCTCTGAGTGTTGTGCCCTGGCGGGTAAACGAAGACACATAATGTGCCGGGGCGTGGCGGATAAACTCGCCCGGTAAATAGGTATAGATATAGGTCTGCTCCCCCCGGCGGTAGGTTAAGGTGGTGCCGTCCCATTCATATTGGGTGCTCACCTGACGACCGCCGACAAACACCCCTTCCGGGCGCAGTTCAAACTGCTCAGCCACATAAGGTGCGACATTGCGCTCGACCCAGACCCCATAAATATTAATATCAGTACCGCCGAAGCTGCCCAGAACATCACGCCCGATAGCACCCATCGCCATCAGCGCAGAGAAACCCAGTCCGGATGAGATCACTGTCAGCAACAGGGTCGCCTGCAGTGTCTTGTACTGAATTTTCGTCATTCTGGCCCTAACTATCTATAATTAAAAACAATATACCTCATTTAACGGGGAATTCAGGGAAATCCCGTGCTTGTCATACAATAACGAGATCTTGTATCCAAAAATCGTTACACGGCTGGTTTCATTTTGCTTGAACTTGCAGGCATAGTTAGCCAATAATGATGAATATTTATTTACCTCTCGCTCATTAAGACGGCCTGCCGGGCGCTAATGACTGCGACTGTTCATGGATGTTACACAGTGAAGCTTAGAAGTACGGATCTGGTCAAAGAATTTCGCCAGTCTGCCCCCTATATGCATGCCCACCGCGGGAAGACCATCATCGTCATGCTTGGGGGCGAAGCCATTGCCCACAGTAATTTTGCCCATATCGTCAATGATATCGCCCTGCTCAACAGCCTGGGGCTGCGCATTGTGCTGGTCTATGGGGCCCGGCCGCAAATCACCCAGCAAATTGAATCGCACGGTTTCGCCACCCCGTATCACAAAGGCGTGCGGATCACCGATGCCCGGGCGCTGGAGCTGGCCAAGCAAGCCGCCGGACAGCTCCAGCTCGATATTACTGCCCGCTTTTCGATGGGGCTGAATAACACCCCGATGGCCGGGGCGCAGATCAATGTGGTCAGCGGCAACTTCGTCATTGCCCAGCCGCTGGGCGTCGATGACGGCGTGGATTATCACCACAGCGGCCGGGTGCGGCGCATCGATATCGAAGGCATTCGCCGCCAATTGGATCAGCGGGCAATTGTCCTCTTAGGCCCCATCGCCAGCTCAGTGACCGGCGAGTGTTTTAACCTGACTTCGGAAGAAATTGCCACCCAGTTGGCGATCAAGATGCAGGCCGATAAGCTCATCGGCTTTTGCTCTGAGCAAGGGGTACTGACCGAAGACGGCAGCGTGGCATCGGAAATGCTGCCGAGCGAAGCGGAAGACGCACTGCAACGACTGATTGCCCGCGGTGCCGCCGGCAGCGGAACCGGTCGCTTCCTGCGCGGGGCCATCTCCGCCTGCTTGGCCGGTGTGCCCCGCAGCCACCTGATCAGCTACAAAGAAGACGGTGCCCTGATCCAGGAGCTGTTCTCCTTTGACGGGATCGGGACCCAAATCGTGATGGCCAGCGCCGAGAAAGTCCACCAGGCCGGGATCAATGATATCGGCGGGATCTTGGAGCTGATCCGCCCGCTGGAGCAGGAAGGACTGCTGGTGCGCCGCTCCCGGGAGCAGCTGGAGCGGGAGATTGAACAGTTTACCATTATCGAGCGTGACAGCCTGATCATCGGCTGTGCCGCCCTGTACCCGTTTGAAGAAGAGAACATGGCAGAGATGGCCTGCGTGGCGATCCACCCGGATTATCGCGATGGCGACCGCGGCGTGCTGCTCCTCAACCGCCTGCGCCAGCAAGCCAGAGCCCAGGGGCTGAGCCAGATCTTTGTCCTGACCACCCGCAGCCTGCATTGGTTCCGGGAGCAGGGGTTCTACGAGTGCGATGTCGAGCAGCTGCCGATGGCCAAGAAAGCGCTGTATAACTACCAGCGCCGCTCCAAAATCCTGATCCTGGATCTCTAGCCAATATGACAAAAGCGCAGCTCAGGTTACCCCGAGCTGCGCCCTCTCTTTGTTTTTGGCTTTGACAGCTTCACTCCGATACCGCGATACACCTATATAGCTATACCGTTACACCGCTACACCGCAACTCAGCCACCGGCAAGATGTCGCGACGCATGCCGTGCTCTTACGCCAACAACTGGGCCAGGCCACTGGCCCGCTCGGTCCGCAGCCGGACTGCGCGGCTGACGACCTCCGGCTGGGCGTACAGATACAGATTCTTCTTGGCCCGGGTCACGCCGGTGTAGATCAGCTCACGGGTCAGGATCGGGCTGAACTCCGCCGGCAGTACCATCAGGGTATCGGCAAACTCCGAGCCCTGAGATTTATGGATCGTCATTGCATAAACAGTTTCATGCTCAGGCAATCGGCTCGGCAGCACGCCGCGGATCGAGCCGTCCGGCATTTCAAAAAACACCCGCAGCCGTCGCTCGCCGGTTTCCGGGTCTGGTACCGGGTCGCGCATCACAATCCCGATATCGCCGTTATACAGCCCGAGACCGTGATCGTTGCGCGTGATCATCAGCGGCCGGCCCAGATACCAGGTTTCATCGTCCGGTTTGATCCGGCCTTTTTTCGCCAGCGCCCGCTCAATGCGCTGGTTCAGCCCGGAGACGCCGAAATCCCCGTCCCGCAGCGCGCACAGCAGGCGGACCTGCGAAAACGCCTGAAGCACCTCGCGCGGCGGCATATCGTCCCGGATCCCATCGAGGTAATTGAGATAAAAGGTCACCGTCCGGTTGATCATCGCCTGATAATGGTCGGTGGTCAGCGGATGGAACTGAATATCCGCATAGCCCTGCTGCCACACCTGATCCACCAAATGCGGCTGACCGGCATTGATCGCTTTGGCCAGCTGACCAATGCCAGACTGGGCATGGAAGCGGTAACTTTTTTGCAGCATACACAGGCTGTCACTCACCACGCTCTGCTCGCCCTTGCCGGGAACAAACGCAAACCCGGTCAGCTGACTCAGCAACTGGCTGTGCGCCGGACTGTAGCCCTGACCGGCAAAAGCGCAGATATCCCCCAGCACCGCGCCGGCTTCCACCGACGCCAGCTGATCCCGGTCGCCGAGCAAAATCAGCCGGGCATGCGGCGGCAGCGCATCCAGCAGACGCGCCATCATCGGCAAATCGACCATCGAGGCTTCATCGACCACCAGCACATCCAGGTGCAGCGGGTTGTCGCGGTGATGACGAAACGCCACCCGCTCGGGGATCGCCCCCAGCAAGCGGTGCAAGGTACTGGACTGAGTCGGGATCGCGTCCTTCACCGACGCGTCAACAGCCAGCGAGGCCACTGCCGCACCAATGGATTCGGTCAGTCGCGCCGCCGCTTTACCGGTCGGTGCCACCAGCTTGATCTCCGGCAACTTGATCTCCGACAGCTTGGTTTCCGGTAACATCGCCCGGCCCTGTGGATCACCATCGCCCTGTTGCATCGCCTGAGTCACCAGCGCAGCCAGCAGTTTGGCAACCGTGGTGGTTTTCCCGGTCCCCGGCCCACCGGAGATCACCGCAAACTGCCGGGTCAGGGCCACCGCTGCCGCAACTTTCTGCCAGTTCAGGCAAGCGGACGGCGGGATCAGAACATCCAGCGCCGTTAAATCTTTCACCTGCGCCGCCGAAGTCAGCACCGCATCAATCGCGGCCCAGTCCAGTGGCGCCGGTGCCACCACATCCAGCTTGTCACACACCGCCTGCTGCCGGGCCTGCGACGAGTCGGACGCTGAAGCCCGCAGCTGTTGCAGGTCCTGAAACAGGTAGGCATAGCTGCGCGCAAACAGGGTATCCAGCTCGGTCGCCATCTGGGCGCTCTCGGCCATTGCCGTGGTCACGCCCTGCGCCGCTTGGCGCAACCGCTGTGCCACCGTCTGCTCATATTGCCAGTAACGATGCAGATACAAACGGCCCTGAGCCAGCACCAACGGCGTCGCTTCGCTGCCGTCCGACACCGCCGCCGATGACGCCAGCAGCGCTTCCCATTCTTCAATTGCGGGCAGTCCCTCACTCAGTTGAGTACTCAGCTCACGATTGAGGCCGAACAGATGTTGCGCGTCCAGCTGGGCCAGCAGCAGGCAGACATGACCGCGCCCCAGCTCGGCGCTGGCCAGTGCTGCGGCCAGTGTCACCAGAGGCTGAAGCGTTTCGGGATCTTCGGCCGCGACCGACATCGCGATGAAGCGGGCAAACTGTGAATCCAGCGGACGGATGGCCCCCAGCCGGGTCAGTGATTCAAGCTGTTTAAGCATCAAGCGGTTCTCCGTCAATCAGGGTTTCCAGTTCTTCGAGCAGCGCCAGACTCGGGCGGGCATTGAAAATCCCGCTGGTGCCATCGGCCTGCATCCCGCGCAGGAACAAGTAATACACGCCGCCAAAATGGCGGTCATAGTCATAATCCGCCTTGCGGCTTTTGAGGAAACGATGCAGCGCTAGGGCGTAGAGCTGGTATTGCAGGTCGTAGCGGTGATCCCGCATCGCCTCATTGAGCTTCTCGCCGCGATAAACCTCGGGATCATCGCCCAGGTGATTCGATTTCCAGTCCAGCACGTAGTAGCGCCCCTGATGTTCAAACACCAGATCGATAAAGCCCTTGAGCATACCGCTGACGGTGGCGAATCCCAGCTCGCCGGCCCGGGCCGACAGCGGATCATGGCGGGCAATCACCTTGTTGAGCAATGGTGCCGACAGGACATTAATCGGCAACATGAATTCCATTTCGGTCAGACGTTGCGCGGCCGGGATTGTGCCCAGACACATGGCTTCGCCATCCAGCGGGCAGCGCAGCACATCGGCGATCAGCTGTTGCAGCACCGGCAGCCAGACCGCGTCATAGTTCTCCAGCCGCAACAGGGCCAGAATTTTCTCCCGTGTCGCCTCGCTGTCTACCGGCGCGGTAAATTCAATCTCCTCAAATAGGGTATGCAGGAATGTCCCCGGCCGGGCCCCCCGCGGGAAGGTGTAAATGGAAAGCTGCTGCGCTTCCGCCTCGCCGTCTTCGGTTTGCTGCTCGCCGGAAGAGTCGGTATCAAAACCCGGCATCTCGAACGAAGCATCATGGTTGTGGTGGCCCTGCTTGATCAGGCCAGAATAACTGGTGATCCACCAGTTGCGCTCAATAGGCTGCTGGAAGGTCGCCGCTGCCAGCTCGGGCTGCTCGCTTTCAACCGGCGTCCACGGGGTTTCCGGCAACGCAGGCGGCACCGTCACGGCAATCGAGGCGCAGGCCGAAGTCAGCTTCAGCAACGCCTGATCCAGCTCGGCTATCCCGCCTTCCTGACCATCCTGAACCAGCCAGCCGATGGCCGACTGATGCAGCCCGGTCGGCTCTTTGCGACTCAGGCCGTTGCGCAGTGGCCCCATGCCGATATAACAGCCGTAGACTGCGCGGGTCAGGGCAACATAAATCAGCCGCAAATCTTCCGCCAGCCGCTCCTGCTCCGCCAGAGCGAGGGTCTCTTCCTGCCCGGTGACATCCAACACCGCCTGCTGGGTCGCTTCGTCGTGAAACAGCGCGGTGTCTGCTGCCCGGTAACCACAGACAAACGGCAGGAAGACGAGGTCATATTCCAGCCCCTTGGATTTGTGAATGGTGACGATTTGCACCAGATTGCGATCCGATTCCAGCCGCAGCTGCTGCTCATCAACATCGCCGTTCGGCATGTCGATGTGCTCGGCCAGCCAGCGGATCAGGCCATGGTCGCTGTCGAGGGTCTGGCTCGCCTGTTGCAACAGCTCGCCGAGATGCAGAATATCGGTCAGGCGCCGCTCGCCGCCGTTTTCGGCCAGCAGCCGCTCCGAGATCTGGCGCTTGGCCAGCACCTGTCGCAGCATCGGCAACACCCCGCGGGTTTGCCATACTTTGCGGTACTCGCGAAACTCTGCAACCTGCTGCTCCCACTTCTCTTCGCTGATATTCAGTTCATCGAGCTGGCGGGCACTGAGCGCAAACAGCCCGGAGGCGAGTGCCGCCCGCAATGCCCGCTCATCTTCCGGGATCAGGACAGCGGCCAGCAGCCGTTGCAGATCCTGAGCTTCAGCGCAGGCAAAGACGCTGTCGCGGTTCGACAGGTAGACACTGGCAATGCCCTGCGCGGCCAGTGCCTGACGGATCATCGCCCCTTCGCTGCCGGTGCGCACCAGCACCGAAATATCACTGGCACGGATCGGCTGGCTCTCCTCGCCGTCCATCAGTTTGGCGTCGCCCTGCTGTGACAAAGTCAGGATGCGTTGGATCTCAGCGGCAGTCGCCGCTGCCATTGCCTGCTGATAGTCGCCTTTTTTGACCGGTGCATCGGCTTCCTGCGACCAGAAAGTCAGAGCCGGTTGCTTGCTGCCTGCCAGCTGCCAACTGCGATTGGCCGCTTTCGGACTGTAGTTGACCGGCAGGAAGGTGATGTCGCGATCGTAGATAAACGGCCGGGACGGCTGCTGGAAAATGCAATTGACCGCAGTGACCATTTCAGCGGTCGAGCGCCAGTTGGTGCCCAGCGTGTAGTGAGCACTAACCTGACGCCGGGCACGGATATAGGTGAAGATATCCGCCCCCCGGAAGGCATAGATGGCCTGCTTGGGATCGCCGATCATAAACAGGCCGCAGTCCGGCGCTTGTACCGCCATGTCCACCGGCACTTCGGTTAAATCGGCTGCCTGCGGGCGCTGCTCGCCGTACACGGTATTGAAAATGCTGTATTGTAGGGGATCGGTATCCTGGAATTCATCGATCATCGCCACCGGGAACTGGCTGCGGATCCGCGCCGCCAGGCTGCCATCGCTGTCGTTGGCCAGCGCGGCGGCCAGCTGGGTCAGCAGATCATCAAACGACAACCAGCCCTTGCGCTGCTTGGCCTCTGCCAGCAACTGACGGCACTCGCGAATGGCATGGGCCAGCAAGGGATCCCTGACATTGGGTTTGTTTTCAAGCAAGTCATCAATGGCGACAAAGACCGGATGCTGCGGCGGATTGCCTTTGCTGGTTTTTTCCACCAGCACCTGCTGCGAGAACTTCTCCAGCGCCTTGGGCAGACGATAATCCGTGGTGTCCTGTTCGGCCCAGACCCCCACTTCCGCCAGCGCTTTCGGCAGGCTGGTTTTGGTATAGCTGCGCTTGTTCACCCCAGAGTCGGCAATCAGGGCCTGAAAATCAGCCGCATCGGCCCGCCACAACTGCTTCACCTGCTCAATGCGGGCGATGTTCTGTGCATGTAACTGCTCCAGAGAGCCCGACAGTTCAGGGGCCCGGATCGCCACCTCGGCACCGGAGAGGAACAGGTTGATCTCCCGCAGCAAAGCGCCCGGCGAAGCCCAGATGCTACGCACTTCCGAAGCCAACGTGCGGGACAGCGGATAAAAGTGGCGGCGCCAGTAATCGGCCACCACCTGCGCCCGCAACTGGCCCTCTTCGGTGACAAATTCATTGTCGAACAGGCTGCCGGACTCAAAGGCATTCTGGGTCAGCATCCGCTGACAAAATCCGTGAATGGTAAAAATCGCCGCCTCGTCCATCTGCCGCTCCGCCTGAAGCAGGATCGCCGTAGCCGCCTTATGGTCCGGGATCTCATCCAGCAGCGGGGCAATCACCGGATCGGTGCTCTGGCCGCGATTAAAGGCCAGGCGGGCATCGTGGATCCGCCGTCGGATCCGATCGCGCAGCTCGGCCGTGGCGGCTTCAGTAAACGTCACCACCAGAATCTGATCGACCGGCAATTCGCGCGGAAAACGGCTGTCGGGATCGCCATGGCCGAGCAGCAGGCGCAGGTAGAGACTGGCGATGGTAAAGGTCTTCCCGGTCCCGGCCGAGGCTTCAATCAGCCGGTTGCCGTGGAGCGGAAACGTCATCGGCTCCAGCGCCTGCGGCGTGGTGCTCGCGACTGCCGAGCCGTCCTGAAGATGATCTGCAGATGTATGTTGTTGACTCATCGGATACATGCGTTCCTGTTATGGCCCGAAACCCTGTTCGTCCAAAATATTTTTTTGTGATCAGGGGCGAATTCAAAGGAATATATCGAATTTAATAACATTCCTATCTGTTGATATGAGAGATCTTTCACGTTTTCCCCCGGCGTCATTCGCTATGATTCGCCCCACGAAATCTGGTCACCTCTGGACCTGTGGCCGTACAGCAAGCACCCTACAATCTAAAATGATTTGCTGGCGGCCACGCTACTTTTTTCCTGCTTTCCCAGCCCTACGACTCAACTTTCTGTAATTTCAGCACTACCGGTTTGAGGTATGTTTCTGCGGCCAGCGCCGCCGATTCACTGACAGAATCGTCCCATGCCGGCCACACCCGGTTGATATACACATTCATCCCTTCGCCACTGAACAGATACCCGCCGTTGAACGCTTCAGCCATTTTGAGCCGGGCTTTCTCCTGCGTGTCCTCGTCACTGTGCCAGTTCCCCTGTTTGTCCTGACATGCCTGCAACCCTGCCAGTGCCGTGCGCGGGAAATACGGCAGCGGTTGGGACAGTCCCTGATCATAAGCCAGCAACAGGGACGTCAGGTGAGTCCGGGCATCTGCCGCGTCGACCGGGGCCAGCGTGTAGTGCTCATCAACGCCCAGCAAATGCGTAGGCCTGGCCTGACCGGCCAAGGCCAGACAGAGGTGCTCCATCCAGCCCTGCAAGATATCCTGCGCCCGGATCGACCCCGGACGATAGCGCACCAGCCCTGCCTGCGTGTGGTGTCTGAGCCAGCCCAGCAAGCGGAGTGAACGCTCGCCGAGATCCAACTTCAGGTCCACTTCAACATCCGGCAGCGGCTGGGCCATCAGCCCGGTCACGGTATCCGCCAGCGTCTCTATCGGCCCGCGCTCCTGAGCCAGCTCCAGCGCGCCGAACTCCCCGAGCGGCAACGCGCCGGAGGCCTGTTGATAGCGGGTGAAGCGGGTAAACAGCGCGTCTTTCTGTGCTGGAGTGCCCTGGCTGCCGGCCTCCAGAAAGGCGGTCAACAGTTCACTGCGCAGCTGGAAGCGGCCCAGCCCGTCGAGGGCAAACGGCTCATCGTCTTCCATCGCCCCTTTGGCTGGCTCGAAGAAGACTTTCAACCGCCGGTTGAAAAAATACTGCACCGGCAGACGCCAGAAACGGATCAGCTCCGCCAGCTCCAGCTCAGGCTCGGTGCCCTCGCTCTCCGGCTCCCGGGCCAGCGGCTGGCTGTGAAACGCTTCGCTCACCACCTGATGACGCCGGGCCACCGGCAGCCATTCAGCGGCAAAACTCGGATTCGGCCCCTGAAACGCCTGCGGGCTGAACGGCACCAACGGATGATGATGTTGCAACGCCTCGGCGATGCGGGCCGCCGAGTCATCGGCACTCAGCGGCTGATCCCCCTCCAGGCAGTAGCCCTGCTGGCAGTACTCCAGCAGCTCGCTGACCAGCACCGACGGCATTTTATCGCTGTTATCCTGAATCGAACGGCCGACATAGCTGATATACAGCGCTTCCTGCGCCGAGAGGATTGCTTCGAGGAACAGGTAACGGTCGTCATCGCGACGCGAACGATCCCCGTAGCGGCCCTGTCCGGCCATCAGATCAAACCCTTCCGGCGGGATCGAGCGCGGGTACACGCCGTCGTTCATCCCCAGCAGGCAGACCGCCTTGAACGGGATCGAACGCATCGGCATCAGGGTACAGAAGTTGACCTGACCGGCGAGGAAGCGCTGGCTGATCCGCTCACCGGACAGCTTGTCATTGAGATAGCTGCGCAGCACCGCCGGACTGATGGCTTCCCGGTATCCGGCATCGGCCAGCTGCTGCTCCAGTTGCTCCAGCTTATCGCGGATCATCCGCAGCACCATTTCCCCGTCGGTATCGACCCGGAAGAAATCATCCAGCAACTCATTGAGCAGCCCGGTCCACGCCTGCGCCGGTTGCGGCTGCGCCAGCTGCTGACGATAGTGCATCAGCATTTCGACAAACAGACCGAGCTGGCCGGCCAGCTCGGCGTCCATCCCCTGCACTTCGTCATAGGCCAGAATGCCCTGATACAAGCCGGATTCCTGCGGCATCGCATAGCCGAGCAGCATGCGTTGCAGGCCGAACAGCCAGGTGTTCTGGCGCTGGCGCGGCAACTGGAACTCGCTGGCGGTGGCTTCATCCAGCCCCCAGCGGATCCCGACTTCTTCAATCCAGCCTTTGACCCGCTCAAAGCGGTCACTGTCGAAACCGAACTTCGCCATGACTGCCGGGACTTCCAGCAATTCAAGCAGCTCGGAGGCCTGACAGCGGCTTTCCGGCAGACTCAGCAGCCGCAGGAACGCCAGCAACACCGGGTTTTCCTGATCGGCACTGCGATCGGAAATCGAAAACGGAATATAACGATCGCCCGGGGCATTGCCGAACACGGCCTGAATATACGGGCTGTAGCTGTTGATATCGGCGACCATCACGATAATGTCACGCGGCGACAGCGACGGGTCTGCGGCCAGCATCGCCAGCAAACGATCGTGCAACACTTCCACCTCGCGCATCGGCGAGTGGCAGGCGTGAATAGCCAGCGATTGATCCTGCGGAGAAATCGCCAGCTTGTGATGGCTGGATTCAGTCAGGGTGTCATCGAGACGATCATCGAGGTTCAGAATATCGGCCTGGATCGCATGCAGCAGGGTGTCCGGCTCAATCTCAACAAATGCTTCGACATCGTAGGCTTCCATCTCGGACAACAGGTAAAGGTTGTCCCGGCCGAGCTTGCCCAGCGATGCCAGCAGGGTATTGCCAACCGCCCCTTCATGAGTGTCATCAACCAGATTCTCTTCCAGCTCACCTTTGAGCGGCGAGATCAGCTCACCGCGCTCGCTGTGATCAACGCACCACTGGATTTGCTGGCGCTGCCGGGCCGCCAACCGGGCGAGGTATTTGCGATCCCGCACTTCTCCCCAGTAATGACGACACGGGTTGGTAAACATCAGGTGAACATCAATGTGCTTGCCGAGCGCCGCCAAAGCGTCGAGATAGCGCGGTGGCAGGGCAGAAATCCCGAACACGAACAAGCGCTTCGGCAACCCGTCCGGGAGCGGCGCACCGCTCTGGGCATAGCTGTCGAGGGTTTCGATAAAATGATCGTACAGGTTGGCCCGGTGATACGGCGACTGGCCCTGCGCCAGGGTCTGGTCGTACAGCGCCTGCCACAGCAGCGGCTGCCACGGGTGATCGCCCGTCAGCTCCGGATCGATCTCCCCCGCTTCCCAGGCCTGGATCCACTCCGGGCGATACACCAGATATTGGTCAAAAATATCAGCGATTTTCCCGGCCAGCTGATACCGTTTGACGGATTGCTCATCTTCCTGCAGATAGCGGGCCAGCGGCTCAAACTCTGGCTGGCTGAGTAGTTCCGGCAACACCGTCATCAGCTTCCAGGTCATGGCTTCTTTGTTGAAGGCACTGCGCTCAGGCACATCGGCCAGCACCCGGGTAAACATGGTCCAGATAAAGGTCGCCGGCAGCGGAAACTCAATGTTGGCGGCAATCCCGAAGGAATTGGCCAGCTCCAACTTCAGCCATTGCGACATCCCCGGGCTTTGCACCAGGATTTGCTCTTGTTCGAACGGGTTCTCCAGCGGATCGAGCCGGATCAGCTCCACCAGCAGGGATTTCAGCAGTTCCAGTTGATTGGAGTGATAAACAGTAAACACGCAGGTCGCTCGCAGACAAAGAAAATTAGCCCGATTGTCTACCAATCCTCGACGCCCTGCAAACGAAAGGCGGAGGCACTGTCGGCTTTTCAGAACCAACGCATCCCGAACCACCCAAGTACACAAAACGCCATCAATTTGAAAGCACTCACGCCACGTCCGGCAGCTGATCTTCTGCATCCCCCGAGCAGGACATTGGGCAACAGCAAGCATGGTTAAGCTGCGCTGAATCCCTTATGATTCAGACTCAACCCTATTGAACGGAGCAGGAAATGACGATTGCACTCAAGCAGCTCAACGTCTTTGTCGCCGTGGTCCAGGAAGGCACGATCACCGCAGCGGCGGAGCGGTTGTTTCTCTCCAAACCGGCGGTCAGCATGGCGCTGTCTGAGCTGGAAAAGCAGTTAGGGCACAAGCTGTTTGACCGCAACAACAACCGGCTGATCATCAACGAGCAGGGCAAACGCTTGTTACCGCTGGCCGATGAGTTGCTGGCACGCAGCCGGGCAATTGAGCAGCTGTTCGATCACGCAGGTCCCATCACTGGCCAACTGAAGATTGGCTCCAGCGATACCGTGGGCAACCAGATCACCCCATTTCTGCTGCGTGATTTTCGCGCCCGCTGTGAGCATGAGGAGCAGTCACTGCATATCGCCAACACCACGCAAATCTGCCACAGACTGAACGAGTTCGAGCTCGATGTCGGTCTGGTCGAAGGCAAAGTCCAGGCTCCGGACTTAGCGGCCGAGCCATGGCTCAATGATGAGATGGTGGTGGTGTGTCACCCGGAGCACCCGCTGACCCGCCTGCCGGCGCTGCAACTATCGGATTTGGAGCAGTCCCAATGGATCCTCCGCGAGGCCGGCTCCGGCACCCGGGAGTTTTTCCTTAACCGGATCGCTCCGCGCTTAGCACACTGGCAGCAGGCATTTGAACTCAACACCACCGAAGCCATTATCAACTGTGCTGCCGCCGGACTGGGGCTGACCTGCCTGTCCAGGCTTGCCGTGGCCCATGCCGTCAAGGATCAACGCCTGACACAGCTCGAGCTGCCGCTGGATATGCACCGCCAGTACTGGTTGCTGTACCACCGGGAAAAGTACCAGAGCCCGTTGCTGAAGCTGTTCATCGAGTTCTGCCGGGAATGGCGATTTCCGGACGCCCGGCCAGCGCCTTAGTCCGGCTCTTCCGGCCGCTCTGTCGCGCTTTACACCCGGTTGTCACCCAGACTGAAAGCAATGATCTGGCTGATCTGACACAGCGGTCGGCCGGATTCCTGCTGCCAGGCGCTGAACGCCTGCTGCATCGCCTGTTGCGAGCGCTGGGTATCCTTGCCGCCGTCGATGATCCCGGTATGACGCAGATAGGCTTCAACATCCTGGCTCACGATGAAGGTATCCTTGCCCATCACCCGCAGCGTATACGGGCCGGTATTGCCACCCAGCCGCTGGCCGTGCTTTTTCAGATAGCGCCACAACCCGGTGATATCCTCGCTCGGCCAGTCGGCCACCATCGCCGAAAACGAGCCATGTTTCAGCGCGGCTTCATGGATCATCTGAGCATTGGCCGGAATAGTCATCACTTTGCCCAGATGGCGGATGATTGCCGGATCAGTGGCCTTGCGCTCCCACATTTCCGTCGGCATCAGCAACATTTTCTCGATGTCAAAACCAAAGAAGACTTCCTCGAAATTGGGCCACTTGCTGAGCACCACTTTCCAGCTCATCCCGGACTGAAACACTTTCTGGGAAAAAGCCGCCAGCCAGCGGCTGTCCGGAATTGCTTTGATTTCGTCTGCAGTGAGCGGTGTCGCCAGTAAGCTTTCCAACACCGCATCGCCGCCTTTACGCGCCGCTGCACGCGCATAAATCTGATCGAATTTTTCTCTCGCCATCACATTAATTCGCTTCCCTCTGGACAATAGCTACCATGCTACTGTATAAACAGCCAGTAAATCAATTTCGGAGAGGGTGACCATGGCTGTTATCGTCAAATATGTGGTTGAGCGCAACGGAGAAGAAAAGATGACTTTCACCTCTAAGTCCGAAGCCGACGCATACGACAAAATGCTGGATATGGCTGACGAGATGTTTGCTTTACTGAGTGAAAGTGAGCTGTTCGAAGACGAAGCCAAGCAAGAAGAACTATCAATGTTCCTGGCGCAAAAGCGTGAAGACGTGCTGATCGCACTGGGTGCCAAGAAAAAACCGGCCCCGAAAAAGAAACCGGCCAAGTCGGTTGAAGCCAGCGCTGACGAAGTATCAGAATCCGCGCAAGATGCTGCCTGAGTCCGCTCAGCTTTAACGCATTCTTTTGAATAAACCTCCTTTACGGAGGTTTATTTGTGCATAAAAACCAATTCAATCTGATTACTTTCTCAAACCTCACCTCAGTTCCCGGTGCGATCCGCATCAATCTGCCACCAATTTTCATTCAATTACCCGCTCCCCCTTCAATATCGCGCCAAGTGTCATTATGATGGGTTTATTCACGATGAGCTGCATAGACAAACCACTCGTCTCAACTGCACAGCTCAATCATTTTGACATGGAGAACATTCAATCATGGCCAGCTTTGCCCTCGCCCTTGGTACTGCAACCAAAAACCGCGATAACAAAATCATTGAAGCTTTCTTTCCGGCACCTGTCCTGAACCCGTCTGATGCGCTGGTTTCAGCGATTGCAGATGTCATCGACTACAAAGAAGGCAACCAGGCCATTGAAGTCACCCCGGCCCAATGTGCAGCATTAGCGACTGCGTTCAACACCGCCGGTGAGGAGAAAAGCGCCCAGTTTGCCGCCAAAGCATCCCTGTCTTCGCAGCCACTGGTGATTGTTGTGCTGGCGAGCGATGCTGCGCCGACGTCCGTTGCCGAAGGTTTCCTGAAACTCCAACTGATCTCGCACCGCCTGGTGAAGCCACACGGTGTGGTGCTGGACGGTATTTTCGGCCTGCTGCATAACATCGCTTGGACCAACCAAGGCCCGATCGACCTGCCGGAGCTGGAAGAACGCCAGATCGAAGCGCGCCTGAACGGCGAAACCCTGACCGTCGATTGTGTCGACAAATTCCCGAAAATGGTGGATTACGTGGTTCCTGCCGGGGTGCGCATTGCTGATACGTCACGTGTTCGTCTGGGTGCCCACGTGGGTGAAGGCACGACTGTCATGCACGAAGGCTTTATCAACTTCAATGCCGGTACTGCTGGTGTGAGTATGGTGGAAGGTCGTATTTCTGCCGGTGTCATGGTTGGTGAAGGCTCAGATATCGGCGGCGGCGCCTCCATCATGGGGACCCTGAGCGGTGGCGGTAAAGTCGTGGTTTCAATCGGTGAGAACAGCCTGCTGGGTGCCAACGCCGGTCTTGGCTTCCCGCTGGGTGATCGCTGCACCATCGAGTCCGGCCTGTACGTCACAGCAGGCTCAAAAATCCGTATGCTTGATGCAAACGGTCAAGAAGTGGAAGTGGTGAAAGCCCGCGATCTGGCCGGAAAATCCGATCTGCTGTTCCGTCGCAACTCCGTCACCGGCCAAATCGAGTGCCTGACCAACAAGACGGCTGTAGAACTGAACAGCGAGCTGCACAGCAACAACTAATAATCCCAAGCTTAAATGACGAAAAAGGCTGCGTTTGCAGCCTTTTTGATGCCCGGATGACAGGATTAACTCAAACGCTAGTAGCCACGCTCTACTAAACCATAACTGCCCTGGTGCGGCTTGCAATCATCCGGATAACCGGGGTTCACCACCGTGGTGACTTGTTTCTTGTCACTGCAATACTCATACCGTCCCCGCAAATAGCCGGCTCGATATTCTTCGTAGTCCGTTTCCGTCATCGCGCCCTGTTTACCGAGCCGCTTTTCATCCCACTCCAGGTAACCCTGCTTGCCGTGATAAGCCCCCAACTGCTCCCATGCATCCTTCTGTGACAACTCTGCTTCATAGGGGGTGACACAGGCCGCCAACAGGAGCCCGGCTACTAAAAGACTGTGCTTGAACATCTTATCGCCTATTACAGATTCACTTCAGCAGTCTTAATTATGGTTCAACTTGTTCGCCATTACCGGACTTCACTCAGCGAGGCAACCGCCTGTTGTCCGCTGGAACTGCGGGTCCCCAGCGTGACCAGAAGCAAGCCGGTCAAGGCTGCCATCAGGATCACCCCACCCAACTGTGCCGGTTGCTGGATCCCGGCCTTCAACAACAGACTACTGGCCAAGGAAGCAAACATCATCTGGCAGGCGCCGGAAAGTGCCGACACAGTGCCGGATCGTTCGCGGTACGGCACCAACAGCAATGACTGGGCACAGGGAAACGCCAGACCATTGGCCATCGCCAGAAAAAAGTGGCCGGCGATCATCCATGTCGGCACCAGCGGCGATACCATCAGGATCAGGCCCGCGGTCAATTGCAGAAAAGGGGCGATGAGGAGCATCCGGTGAGCCCCAAACTTCGGACTCAGCCGTTGGCACAGTAAACCACCGGAGAGAAACCCGATTGCCGGCACCATCGCCCACAGCGCATATTCATCGGAGGGCATCCCGATTTGCACTTGCATGATAAACGGCAGCAGCGAGATCGCCAGCACAACCAAGGCAAAATTCAGCCAACCAATTCCGGCAAAAATCAAAAAATGGCGCTCACGCAACAGCGACCCATAAGACATCATCAACTGCCCGACCGAGTGCGACTGGACCGGTTTGACCAAGGTTTCTTTAAACGTCATCGCCATCAGCAACCAGATCACCGCAACATATCCCAGCAGTAATCCAAAAACCGCCAGCCAACCGGCATAGTGGTTGATTAATCCGCCCAGCACGGGCGCAATAATCGGGGTGAATGCCGCCACAATGGCCACCCAGCTCATGGCTTTCACCAGGTGGTGACTCAGGTAACTGTCGCGGATTGTCGCACGGGCCAACACGGACACACTCCCGGCGCCCAGCCCCTGAATACAGCGACCGACCAGCAGCCAGGTAAACGAATCCGCCTGAAACACCGCAATCAATAAGCCGGCCATGGCGATCAATAAACCGGACAGCAACACCGGCCGACGGCCAATCACATCTGACAGCGGCCCGTAGATCAACTGAGAGCCGCCGAATCCGAGCAAATAACCGGAAACCAGATACTGAGCCTGATCGGCACTGATCCCAAGATCCTGCGCGATCCAGGGCAATGACGGAAAGATCAATCCGAGGCTCAGCTGACCGATGCTGACAATCAAACATGCCAACAGCAAGGGTTTCCAGTGAAATCTGTCCATATCGCTCCTGTGATCTTCTTGATTCAACTGCCCGGACGCGGGCGATCTATTTATTATCCATAACAATCGGCAAACAAGAAGCAGCGTATTCTACAGAGATTATTTCTTAACAGGAAAGAATGGGAACCGCCCGGTATTTGGGCGGCATCACAACTGTGGGATTACTTATTGATGGTATACGTGAAAGGCTTGGAGAAGGAGAATTTACTCCCGGTCGTCGTGACCTTATTTTGCTTCATCGCTACCAACACTTCTTTCTGGATCCGGATCAGCGAGAAAAAGCGGATCACCATAAAGACGATAAAGATCGGCATGATCACCTGGGCAATCGGGGTCGACTGCATCACCAGATCGTTCAGCAACCAACCACCGAGCATCAGTAGCATGAGATACAAAGAGTGAGGCTTCAGCACAATCTGAATTGCTTGCTCGGTTTCAGTACGTTCAACAAAGAATTTCATGAGATGTTATCCATTCCGGTTTGTGGCCATACCCTCTCACAATCGCTAAGGCCACCACAAGTCCCAATTGCAGCGCCAGCGCAAAGAGTTGTAAACGGGTATGACAATCCAGGGAAACAAATAGCAAAAAGCCCAGTCTTTCGTCGGGGACGCCTATTCTGGGATTTTTAAAGAATGGCGGAGCGGCTGGGCCGGCATTCCGGCGGGACTCGAACCCGCGATTGCCTTCGGCAGCGTGACAGGCCGCTGCTTTCAAGGTAAAAAACTAACCAACTGAACAACCGCTCTATACTGCACATACAAAAAATCCCCAGCATTGCTGCTAGGGACTTAATGATTGGCGGAGCGGACGGGACTCGAACCCGCGATTGCCTTCGGCAGCGTGACAGACCGCTGCTTTCAAGGTAAAAAACTAACTGAACAACCAATCTATACTGCGCATACAAAAAATCCCCAGAATTTCTGCTAGGGACTTAATGATTGGCGGAGTGGACGGGACTCGAACCCGCGACCCCCGGCGTGACAGGCCGGTATTCTAACCAACTGAACTACCACTCCGCACTAAATTGGAAGCCTGGCGATGTCCTACTCTCACATGGGGAGGCCCCACACTACCATCGGCGCTGCTGCGTTTCACTGCTGAGTTCGGCATGGGATCAGGTGGGTCCGCAACGCTATGGTCGCCAAGCAAATTCGACGTGAAGGGATTCACGAATATCGCGATGCCATGGATGGCAAGGAGCGATGTGACCCTACACTAAATCTGGAAAAGTTAACTAGTATCTCAAACACTCATTCAAGTGCTCATGGAGTCCGTAAAACCCCTTGGGTGTTGTATGGTTAAGCCGCACGGGCAATTAGTACAGGTTAGCTCAACGCCTCACAGCGCTTACACACCCTGCCTATCAACGTCGTAGTCTACGACAACCCTTCAGAAGGCTTAAAGCCTTGGGGATGACTCATCTTGAGGCTCGCTTCCCGCTTAGATGCTTTCAGCGGTTATCGATTCCGAACTTAGCTACCGGGCAATGCGTCTGGCGACACAACCCGAACACCAGCGGTTCGTCCACTCCGGTCCTCTCGTACTAGGAGCAGCCCCTCTCAATCATCCAACGCCCACGGCAGATAGGGACCGAACTGTCTCACGACGTTCTAAACCCAGCTCGCGTACCACTTTAAATGGCGAACAGCCATACCCTTGGGACCGACTTCAGCCCCAGGATGTGATGAGCCGACATCGAGGTGCCAAACACCGCCGTCGATATGAACTCTTGGGCGGTATCAGCCTGTTATCCCCGGAGTACCTTTTATCCGTTGAGCGATGGCCCTTCCATTCAGAACCACCGGATCACTATGACCTGCTTTCGCACCTGCTCGAACCGTCATTCTCGCAGTCAAGCGGGCTTATGCCATTGCACTAACCTCACGATGTCCGACCGTGATTAGCCCACCTTCGTGCTCCTCCGTTACGCTTTGGGAGGAGACCGCCCCAGTCAAACTACCCACCAGGCACTGTCCGCACCCCCGATAAGGGGGCGACGTTAGAACATCAACACTACAAGGGTGGTATTTCAAGGACGGCTCCACAGATACTGGCGTACCTGCTTCGAAGCCTCCCACCTATCCTACACATGTAGGGTCAATGTTCAGTGCCAAGCTGTAGTAAAGGTTCACGGGGTCTTTCCGTCTAGCCGCGGGTACGCAGCATCTTCACTGCGATTTCAATTTCACTGAGTCTCGGGTGGAGACAGCGTGGCCATCATTACGCCATTCGTGCAGGTCGGAACTTACCCGACAAGGAATTTCGCTACCTTAGGACCGTTATAGTTACGGCCGCCGTTTACCGGGGCTTCGATCAAGAGCTTCTCCGAAGATAACCCCATCAATTAACCTTCCGGCACCGGGCAGGCGTCACACCGTATACGTCATCTTTCGATTTTGCACAGTGCTGTGTTTTTAATAAACAGTTGCAGCCACCTGGTATCTGCGACTCTCAATAGCTCCATCCGCGAGGGACTTCACCGTCAAGAGCGTACCTTCTCCCGAAGTTACGGTACCATTTTGCCTAGTTCCTTCACCCGAGTTCTCTCAAGCGCCTTGGTATTCTCTACCCGACCACCTGTGTCGGTTTGGGGTACGATTCCTTACTATCTGAAGCTTAGAGGCTTTTCCCGGAAGCATGGCATCAATGACTTCAGTGCCGTAGCACCTCGACATCGGGTCTCAGCCTTGAGATGGTCCGGATTTGCCTAAACCATCAGCCTACACCCTTGAACCTGGACAACCGTCGCCAGGCCCACCTAGCCTTCTCCGTCCCCCCATCGCAATAGTAAGAAGTACGGGAATATTAACCCGTTTCCCATCGACTACGCCTTTCGGCCTCGCCTTAGGGGTCGACTCACCCTGCCCCGATTAACGTTGGACAGGAACCCTTGGTCTTCCGGCGAGGAGGTTTTTCACCCCCTTTATCGTTACTCATGTCAGCATTCGCACTTCTGATACCTCCAGCAGCCCTTACAGACCACCTTCAACAGCTTACAGAACGCTCCCCTACCCAATGTAGTAAACTACATTGCCGCAGCTTCGGTGTATCGCTTAGCCCCGTTAAATCTTCCGCGCAGGCCGACTCGACCAGTGAGCTATTACGCTTTCTTTAAATGATGGCTGCTTCTAAGCCAACATCCTGGCTGTCTGAGCCTTCCCACATCGTTTCCCACTTAGCGATAACTTTGGGACCTTAGCTGGCGGTCTGGGTTGTTTCCCTCTCCACGACGGACGTTAGCACCCGCCGTGTGTCTCCCGGATAGTACTTACTGGTATTCGGAGTTTGCAAAGGGTTGGTAAGTCGGGATGACCCCCTAGCCTTAACAGTGCTCTACCCCCAGTAGTATTCGTCCGAGGCGCTACCTAAATAGCTTTCGGGGAGAACCAGCTATCTCCAGGTTTGATTGGCCTTTCACCCCTAGCCACAAGTCATCCGCTAATTTTTCAACATTAGTCGGTTCGGTCCTCCAGTGCGTGTTACCGCACCTTCAACCTGCCCATGGCTAGATCACCTGGTTTCGGGTCTAATCCCAGCAACTGCACGCCCAGTTAAGACTCGGTTTCCCTACGGCTCCCCTAGATGGTTAACCTTGCTACTGAAATTAAGTCGCTGACCCATTATACAAAAGGTACGCAGTCACACCACGAAGGTGCTCCTACTGCTTGTACGTACACGGTTTCAGGTTCTATTTCACTCCCCTCACAGGGGTTCTTTTCGCCTTTCCCTCACGGTACTGGTTCACTATCGGTCAGTCAGGAGTATTTAGCCTTGGAGGATGGTCCCCCCATCTTCAGACAAGATAACACGTGTCCCGTCCTACTCGTTTTCACTTTAAATGCGTTGTCGGCTACGGGGCTATCACCCTGTATCGCGGCACTTTCCAGAGCCTTCACCTGACGCATAAAAAGCTTAAGGGCTAATCCGGTTTCGCTCGCCGCTACTGCCGGAATCTCGGTTGATTTCTCTTCCTCGGGGTACTTAGATGTTTCAGTTCCCCCGGTTCGCCTCATTAAGCTATGTATTCACTTAATGATAACTGCTTCTGCAGCTGGGTTTCCCCATTCGGAAATCGCAGACTCAAGTGGCTCTTACTGCCTCATCTGCGCTTATCGCAAGTTAGTACGTCCTTCATCGCCTCTGACTGCCCAGGCATCCACCGTGTACGCTTAGTCACTTAACCATACAACCCCAAAGGGTCTGTGTGGTAAACAACCAAGGTTTCCATCTGAGTAAAAGATGGAATAGTTTGTTTTGCCGGACTCTTTGTCTGTCTTCACTTTGAAAAGTGAAGACAAACTTACACAAGACACTTGAATGTGTATTGCTTGAGAACTCGTTTCTCTTTCGAGAAACAATAATTTCGATTCCTAAAAATCGAATTACTAGTCAGCTTTCCAGATTGTTAAAGAGCATGTGTTGTTATCCCGAAGGGACAGACACTTTCTAACGACACTCGTAAGTGTGTTTAGAAAGTGGTGGAGCTAGGCGGGATCGAACCGCCGACCTCTTGCATGCCATGCAAGCGCTCTCCCAGCTGAGCTATAGCCCCATCATGTGGTGCTTTTTCTTTAGGCAAGGTCTCGTATTTCGACGTTTAGTTCGCTAAACGAGAAATGCGATAACGCAGCATAAAGGAAAAGTGGTGGGCGATACCGGGCTCGAACCAGTGACCCCCTCCTTGTAAGGGAGGTGCTCTCCCAACTGAGCTAATCGCCCTCCGTATTTCAGCTTGTTTTCACTTTTGTAAAAGTGAAATCAAAACTGCCATCTTCGAGGAGAAGATGGTGGGTCGTGCAGGATTCGAACCTGCGACCAATTGATTAAAAGTCAACTGCTCTACCAACTGAGCTAACGACCCGTGGCGTCCCATAGGGGAGTCGAACCCCTGTTACCGCCGTGAAAGGGCGGTGTCCTAGGCCTCTAGACGAATGGGACTTTGGTTTCTAAGTTTGGGCACTTAGAAAAACATGTTCTTTCTATTTCGACCAAGCAATCTGTGTGGACACTGCATCAAACAATGCGTCATATCGTTAAGGAGGTGATCCAGCCCCAGGTTCCCCTAGGGCTACCTTGTTACGACTTCACCCCAGTCATGAACCACACCGTGGTAAACGCCCTCCCGAAGGTTAAGCTATCTACTTCTGGTGCAGCCCACTCCCATGGTGTGACGGGCGGTGTGTACAAGGCCCGGGAACGTATTCACCGTGGCATTCTGATCCACGATTACTAGCGATTCCGACTTCATGGAGTCGAGTTGCAGACTCCAATCCGGACTACGACGCACTTTTTGGGATTCGCTCACTATCGCTAGCTTGCAGCCCTCTGTATGCGCCATTGTAGCACGTGTGTAGCCCTACTCGTAAGGGCCATGATGACTTGACGTCGTCCCCACCTTCCTCCGGTTTATCACCGGCAGTCTCCCTGGAGTTCCCACCCGAAGTGCTGGCAAACAAGGATAAGGGTTGCGCTCGTTGCGGGACTTAACCCAACATTTCACAACACGAGCTGACGACAGCCATGCAGCACCTGTCTCAGAGTTCCCGAAGGCACCAATCCATCTCTGGAAAGTTCTCTGGATGTCAAGAGTAGGTAAGGTTCTTCGCGTTGCATCGAATTAAACCACATGCTCCACCGCTTGTGCGGGCCCCCGTCAATTCATTTGAGTTTTAATCTTGCGACCGTACTCCCCAGGCGGTCTACTTAACGCGTTAGCTCCGAAAGCCAGTGTTCAAGACACCAACCTCCAAGTAGACATCGTTTACGGCGTGGACTACCAGGGTATCTAATCCTGTTTGCTCCCCACGCTTTCGCATCTGAGCGTCAGTCTTTGTCCAGGGGGCCGCCTTCGCCACCGGTATTCCTTCAGATCTCTACGCATTTCACCGCTACACCTGAAATTCTACCCCCCTCTACAAGACTCTAGCCTGCCAGTTCCAAATGCGATTCCGAGGTTGAGCCCCGGGCTTTCACATCTGGCTTAACAAGCCGCCTGCATGCGCTTTACGCCCAGTAATTCCGATTAACGCTCGCACCCTCCGTATTACCGCGGCTGCTGGCACGGAGTTAGCCGGTGCTTCTTCTGTCGCTAACGTCAAACAACTAAGCTATTAACTTAGCCGCCTTCCTCACGACTGAAAGTGCTTTACAACCCGAAGGCCTTCTTCACACACGCGGCATGGCTGCATCAGGGTTTCCCCCATTGTGCAATATTCCCCACTGCTGCCTCCCGTAGGAGTCTGGACCGTGTCTCAGTTCCAGTGTGGCTGATCATCCTCTCAGACCAGCTAGGGATCGTCGCCTAGGTGAGCCGTTACCCCACCTACTAGCTAATCCCACCTGGGCCAATCTTAGCGCGAGAGGCCCGAAGGTCCCCCTCTTTGCTCCCATCTCGCAAAAGACAGGAGATTATGCGGTATTAGCCATCGTTTCCAATGGTTATCCCCCACACTAAGGCATGTTCCCAGGCATTACTCACCCGTCCGCCGCTCGCCGCCCAACAAATCACCCGAAGGGTCAATGTTGTCGCTGCCGCTCGACTTGCATGTGTTAGGCCTGCCGCCAGCGTTCAATCTGAGCCATGATCAAACTCTTCAATTAAAGATTTTTTGGCTCAATGAATACTGATTGTTTCAACTCCTCTTTACTTCGTAAAGAATGAGCGAAACGAATTGACTGTGCCGATATAGCCGAAGCTATGTCGTATTGGTCACTCAGTTCATTGATAACCTGTTTGCTTTCGCTTTTTAAAGCGAAGACAAATAAGCTTTGACTATCATTTCACGAGTGCCCACACAGATTGCATGGTCAAATTGTTAAAGAACTTTTCTTTCACGTCACTGGCTTATCTCGCCACATTCCGTGTCAGTGAGGCGGCATTATAGAGACTTGGATCGCATTGGCAAGAGGCTTTTTAGAAAAAAATCACCAAAAACGGCCAAGAGACCAAACATTGACCAATGCGTGATTTGTGAGTGTGTTTTTTCACCACTTATGTTGCCCTTGGCCGGCAATTCAGATGTTCAGATATAAACAAGGCAGACCAAAGCTCTCCTACATGAAAAAATCTCTCATATAAAAAGCCCCCACTCTATTCAAGTGAGGGCTTTCGATTTCCGGGAAGTTTAATCACGCATCACTGCTTCGCGACAATCTTACCGTCTTCAGCCGAGACCGCGATGGCCTTACCCGGCTCAAACTTGCCCGACAGGATGTCCTGCGCCAGCGGATTCTCCAGATAATGCTGAATCGCACGTTTCAGCGGACGGGCACCATATACCGGATCAAACCCTGCTTCAGCCATCAGCTCCAGCGCACTGTCCTTCACCTCCAGCAGGTAATCGCGTTCTTGCAGACGTTTCACCAAACGCTCCATCTGGATTGACGCGATATTCTTGATATGCGCTTCGCCCAGAGGGTGGAAGACCACGGTTTCATCGACCCGGTTAATGAACTCAGGGCGGAAATGATGGTTGACCACATCCATCACCGTTTGCTTCATCCCGTCATAATCCAACTCACCGAAGTGTTCCTGGATCCGATCCGACCCCAGGTTCGAGGTCATGATCACCACAGCATTACGAAAATCGACCGTTCTGCCCTGACCATCGGTCAGGCGACCGTCATCCAGCACCTGAAGCAGAATGTTGAACACATCCGGATGCGCTTTTTCCACCTCATCAAGCAGAATCACAGAGTACGGCTTGCGGCGAACCGCTTCAGTCAGGTAGCCCCCTTCCTCATAGCCGACATAGCCCGGAGGTGCCCCCACCAGACGAGCAACCGAGTGTTTCTCCATAAATTCCGACATATCAATACGGACCATGGCGTCATCACTGTCGAACATAAAGTTCGCCAGGGTTTTACACAGTTCGGTTTTCCCGACTCCGGTCGGGCCGAGGAACAGGAATGAGCCAATCGGACGATTCGGATCCGACAACCCGGCCCGGCTACGGCGAATCGCATTCGCCACCGCATCCACGGCTTCATTCTGGCCAATCACCCGTTTGTGTAATGCCTCTTCCATGCGCAGCAGTTTTTCCCGCTCCCCTTCGAGCATTTTCGCCACCGGGATCCCGGTCTGACGTGACAGCACTTCTGCGATTTCAGCATCAGTGACCCGGTTCTTCAGCAGGCTCATCTCCTGCATCTCTGCCTGCGTGGCCAAGTCCAGCTGTTTTTCCAAAGCCGGGATCTTGCCATACTGCAATTCCGACATCCGGTTTAAATCCCCGGCACGGCGTGCCACTTCCATATCTGTCCGTGCCTGCTCCAGCTCTGACTTGATATGCTGCGTCCCCGAGAGGGCTGCTTTTTCTGCATTCCACACCTCTTCCAGTTCGGCATATTCACGCTCTTTGCTGTCCAGCTCTTCGCGCAAATCATTTAAGCGCTTCTTACTGGCCTCATCGCTCTCTTTTTCCATCGCCTGCTGTTCAATCTTGAGCTGAACAATCCGGCGCTCGAGGCGATCGAGCGACTCCGGCTTAGAATCAATTTGCATCCGGATACTGGACGCGGCCTCATCGATCAGGTCAATCGCCTTGTCCGGCAGCTGACGATCCGACACATAACGGTGGGACAGGCTGGCCGCGGCGACGATTGCCGGGTCCGTAATTTCTACATGGTGGTGCAGCTCATAGCGCTCTTTCAGTCCTCGCAGGATCGCCACGGTATCTTCCACTGTCGGCTCTTCCACCAGCACTTTCTGGAAGCGGCGCTCAAGTGCGGCATCTTTTTCAACGTACTGACGGTATTCATCTAACGTCGTAGCGCCGACGCAATGCAACTCACCGCGCGCCAAGGCCGGCTTGAGCATATTCCCGGCATCCATGGCGCCTTCGCCTTTCCCGGCACCGACCATGGTATGCAGCTCATCGACAAAGAGGATCACGTTCCCTTCTTCCTGAGCCAGTTCATTGAGCACCGCTTTAAGGCGCTCTTCAAATTCGCCGCGATATTTGGCCCCGGCAATCAAGGCGCCCATATCCAGCGACAGCACCCGCTTGTGACGCAACCCTTCCGGAACCTCGCCGTTGACAATTCGCTGCGCCAACCCTTCGACGATGGCTGTCTTCCCGACACCCGGCTCACCGATCAGCACCGGGTTGTTCTTGGTCCGGCGCTGCAACACCTGGATGGTGCGGCGGATCTCATCATCCCGGCCAATCACCGGATCCAGCTTGCCCTGCTCGGCCCGCTCTGTCAGGTCAATGGTATATTTCTCAAGTGCCTGGCGATTGTCTTCTGCATTCGGATCATCAACGTTCTGACCACCACGCACTTGCTCAATGGCTTTTTCAACTTTATTTGCCGTCAGGCCCATCTGCTTGAGCAACTGTCCCAACGGACCTTTGTCATCCACCGCCGCCAAAATAAACAGCTCGGATGATATGAATTTGTCTTTGCGTTTTTGCGCCAGCTTGTCGCACATGTTCAGCAACATGCCCATGCCATGAGACAGCTGAACATCTCCGCCGATGCCACTCACTTTCGGCAGGCGATCAAGTTGCTCAGACAGGCTGGAACGAAGCTGGGAGACATCAATATCCAGGATCGTCAGTAACGGTCGAATCGTACTGCCATCCTGGTTCAGTAAGGCCAACATCAAGTGAGTCGGCTCGATATACTGATGGTCTCGCCCCAATGCTAACGATTGAGCATCAGAGATTGCCATCTGGAATTTACTAGTAAATCGGTCAAGACGCATGCGGCCCCCTATCATTGTCTGATCACAATCACTGATATGGTTGCCGAATCCGACATTTTCAAGTTTTCCACACCGAGAAATGCGTCAAATGGAACACTCTTGATGTAAACCTGCATCACAGTTCACCCCCAACGTGAATCCCCTCGCAGCCAACTCAGTAATGGCTTGGTTTCCGACAGATAGCCCGAAATAATTTCAAAATTCAGCAGCACCATTGGGCAGGGATGGACAAGATGATGAAAACAACCGCAGTCATTCGGCGCAGGAGGCTCCTTGGAGCCGCCCTGTTGTGGCTCGGGCTTCCCCGGGAAGCACATGCCAGCCAGTGCTTTGAAGAATTCAATGGTCAGGTGACGCTGGTGACGGTCGCACACTTTACTCCCGGCAACCGCGCCGGAAGCATTGTGAAAGAAAAAGTGGACGTCCTTCAGCGGATTTTGGCAGGTTCTGCTTTTCAGCGCAGCTCAGCGATAGAAAGTCATTTGTCGGCCTACACCGACCCACACGGTCAGCCGCAACTGATGATCACACTCAGTGCTTCTTATTCAGGAGGTTATGATGCTATCACGGCGCTTTTCGAGCATCCGGATCATTTGTCGATTGAGGTCACGCAATGCCAGGCCTGAGCCCGGCAAGGATTCACGATGGCTCAATCCAGATCAAGCTGGCCTGGCGGCCGGTGATGCCGTCACGGCGGTAGGAAAAGTATTGTTCCGGCTGGCTGTAGGTACACTGATCGCCACCAAAGATCTGATGAACCCCGGCACGCGCCAGTCGCTGGCGGGCCAGCAGATATAAATCAGCCAGCCATTTCTCACCCCGTGGCTGAAACGCGGCTTCCGCTTCCGGCATCACTGCCATAAATTGCGCGCGCACTTCACCGCCGACTTCAAAAGCGCTCGGTCCGATGGCCGGTCCCAGCCAGGCCAGGATCGTCTCGCCCGGTCCCGTAAATTTCGCCAGGGCCGCCTCCAGAATACCATCCGCCAACCCGCGCCAACCGGCATGTACTGCCGCCACCTGCGTGCCGTCCTGATCGCACAGCAACACCGGCAGACAGTCCGCCGTCATCACCGTACAAGCCACTCCGGGGGTTTGGGTATAGCTCCCATCCGCATCCGGCAAAGCCGAAGTTGGCGCCGTCAGGGTCAACACCCGGTTGCTGTGGATCTGATTGAGCCAGATCGGCGACCGGGCCAAATCTAAAGCCTGGCGCAGTGCTTCTCGATTCAACGCTACATGTTCAGACTGATCCCCGACATGGGCGCCCAGGTTCAATCCCTGATACGGCGGCAGGCTGATCCCCCCTTCACGGGTGGTCGAAACTGCCTTGATATGCACCGGTGCCGGCCAGTCGGGAGTCAGGAACATGTTAGTAGTCGTCCTCTGGGTGCTCTTCTTTGTCTTTGCGCAGAATATCCATCATCACCACCATATCGGTCGGCAATGGCGCATGCCACTCCATCAGCTCCCCGGTGATCGGGTGATCCAGACGTAACATGCGTGCATGCAGCGCCTGGCGATCAAACGCGCGCAGTGCCTGGATCAGCTCATCCGATGCATTGCGCGGCGGGCGCGGACGACCGCCATAGGTGGCATCTCCCACCAGCGGATGTGACAGATAGGACATATGCACCCGGATTTGGTGCGTCCGACCAGTTTCCAGGCGCAGAACAATGCGCGTGTGCTCGCGGTAATGCTCGGCCACCCGGTAATGCGTGATCGCCGGTTTCCCCAGCTCATGAACGGCCATGCAGGTACGTTTGGTCGAATGACGGCCAATTGGCTTTTCAACGATCCCGCCACCAGTCATTTTGCCCATGGCAATGGCTTCATATTCGCGGGTGATCTTGCGTTTTTGCAACGCGCGCACCAGGCGTGTTTGCGCCTGAATGGTTTTCGCCACCACCATCAGACCCGTCGTATCTTTATCCAGACGGTGAACGATCCCGGCCCGCGGCACTTCTGCCAACTCCGGACAGTGGTGCAGCAGGGCGTTCAGAACCGTCCCGTCCGGGGTACCGGCCCCCGGGTGAACAACAAAGTCACGCGGCTTGTTGAGCACCAGGATATGCTCATCTTCATAGACGATATTAAGCGGAATATCCTGAGCCATCCAGCGGACTTCATCTTCAATCTCGGCCTGAACAAGAAGCGACTCGCCCCCCATCATCTTGGTCCGTGGTTTCTTGACCACTTCACCATCCACCGATACCTTGCCATCCAGAATCCACTCTTTGATCCGAGAACGGGAGTAATCCGGATATAATTCTGCCAGCGCCTGATCCAGGCGTTGCCCTAGCTGGCTCTCGTTTACCGTATTTGTTAACTCTATTTGCTGTGCCATCGCGAACTTTTTCAAAAAGCGTGGGACTAAACGTCAAACGCTGCGTAAAATAACTTCATAGTGCCATTGTATCTGTTAACGGCCCTGTCCGTAATGGATCCACAGAAAATAAATTGACCAAGGAAACAGACGACACAATGAAACGCCTGACAATCTCGACTCTGCTTGCCGTTACCCTTCTTTCAGGCTGTTCCAGCACTGACGAAATTGTGCCCGATATTCCACCGTCCGAACTCTATGCCACCGCCCAGCAAGCGCTGCAGAGCGGCAGCTGGATCACGGCCATTGAGCGACTGGAAACATTGGACTCGCGTTATCCGTTTGGCGCCTACTCTGAACAGGTTCAGCTGGATCTGATTTATGCGTACTACAAGAATGATGATCTGGCACTGGCCGAAGCGACCATTGACCGCTTTAACCGCCTGAACCCGGCACATGAAAAGGCAGACTGGGTACTTTACATGCGCGGCCTGACCAACATGGCTCAGGATCGCAGCTTCCTGCACGATCTGTTTAATATCGAACGCCATGACCGGGATCCGGAGCCTTCCCGCCGCGCTTTCCGCGACTTTAAACGTCTGCTGGAACGCTACCCGAGCAGCCTGTACGCGGCCGATGCCAAAGCACGCATGGTCTTTTTGAAAAACCGACTGGCCGATTATGAGCTGGCAGCTGCCGACTACTATATCCGCCGCGAAGCCTGGGTCGCCGCGATCAACCGGGCGCAACAGCTGCAGCGTCACTACCCGGATACCCAGGCCGCGCGCCAGTCGCTGGCGCTGATGGAAACCGCCTATCAGCAGTTAAACCTGCAACAGCCGCTGGAGCATACCCGCGAGCTGATGACGCTGAATCCACAGTAAACACAAGAAGAGCCAACCGAAAACAAAAACAGCAGCCTCAGGCTGCTGTTTTTTATAATGCGGTATCACGCAAGCGCGCCGCGAAGAAATCAGAGGTGAAAGTGCACGCTGATATGAGTTCTCAGGGCCAGGCCCACTTGGTCAAAGTGAGCTCAACTTATTGTTATTAATCGAATTAGGCCCCTAGTCAGCACCAGCCACCAGCGTTCTTCCTGGTTTCATACTGCCTTAGATTTCATCCCTCGGACAAGTGTTTTCATCATAAATTTTTGCAACAAATGAGGACGGATCACATAATTTTTCTGGACATCATCGCAATCACCCAAACGTGACCTAGGTCACATTATTCAATCCTGATTTTAGTAATCTGGAGTTAACCCAACGAAGGGTAGCAAAAGAGGAAAGATTATTATGACAGTAAATATTACCGGCAAAAACCTAGACATCACTCCTGCTATCCGTGACAGAATTGAATTTAAATTCAAAAAGTTAGAGAAGTACCAAGTCCCACTCATCAGTAAGAATGCGACCATCAGCACTGAGCCGGGCAAGCAGTTTAAAATTGAAGCCTCAGCAGCGATTCCAGGTGGTCAAATCGTCGCCTCCGCAGAGCATGACGATATGTACGGCGCCATTACCGAGGTCTATCAGAAGCTGGAACGTCAGCTCAACAAACAGGCGCACAAACCGGCAGCCCGCCGTGCCAGCCACAGCAATAAACCAGAGGTTGAAGCTGAGGTCGAAGAAGAACAAGAAGAAGAAGCATAATCAAACCGAGAGGATTTCAAACCGCCCTGCCCTTGCAGGGCGGTTTACTTTCTGCTTGACAAGCCCTGAGCGGCTGAATACTGTGGAATCATATTCACACATAATAGAACGATAACTCATCAACACCATGCGCCGATTTCAACTGTTTTTCTTTCGCTTCTTTTTTATGTCACCGTAACGGGGGCGATTCGTGACGCGAGAAACAAGCGAAAGACGAACAGACAGCCTCCTTCTCGGGAGGCTTTTTTGTATCAGGCGCATTCAGACAGGGAAAGACAATGACAGAGCAAACCTATTCACTGGACGACATCCGAAACAATGTCAGCCGCATCGACCATGAAATAATCAAGCTGCTGGCAGAGCGACGCCAGCTCAGCCTGGCCGTTGCCAAAAGCAAAATCCAGACCGCGAAACCGGTCCGGGATCAGACCCGGGAGCAAGAGTTGCTGCTCAAGCTGATCGAATGGGGCAAGCAAGAACAACTCGATGCTCAGTATGTCACCCAGATTTTCCACACCATTATTGAAGACTCTGTCCTGTTCCAGCAGGCCTACCTGCAAAAGCTCACCAACCCGGACAGCTTGCAGCCAGTTGCCCGGGTCTCTTTCCTCGGTGCCAAAGGCTCCTACTCCAATCTGGCCAGCCGCAATTATTTCAGCAAGAAACAAACCCGTTTGGTTGAGATCAGCTGCTCAACGTTCCGGGATGTGGTGAATGTGGTCGAAACCGGGAACGCCGATTACGGGGTGCTACCGATCGAAAATACCAGCTCCGGCTCGATTAACGAGGTATACGATCTGCTCCAGCATACCAGCCTGTCAATTGTCGGTGAGATCACCCAGCCGATCGAGCATTGCCTGCTGACCGCCGTCGACACCAACCTGGCTCAGATTGACACCCTGTACTCGCACCCCCAACCGCATCAGCAATGCAGTGAGTACCTGCACACCATGGGCAAGATCACCCAGGAATATTGCCCCAGCACCGCAGAGGCGATGCAGAAAGTCGCCGAGCTGAAGCTGCCTAATGTGGCTGCCATTGGCAATGCCTCCAGCGGCGAGCTGTACGGCCTGACACCGCTGAAAACCAATATCGCCAATCAACAGGAAAACTACACCCGCTTCATTGTCGTTGCCCGCAAGCCGGTTGACGTCACCACCCTGATCCCGGCCAAGACCACCCTGATCATGTCCACCGCTCAGGCAGCCGGTTCACTGGTCGAGTGTCTGCTGGTTCTGCGCAACCTCAAGATCAATATGACCAAGTTGGAATCACGTCCGGTGATCGGGAATCCGTGGGAAGAGATGTTCTATGTCGATGTGGAAGTGAATCTCAAGTCTGAAGTGATGCAGCAGGCGCTGGAAGAGCTGACCCGCCTGACCCGCTTTATCAAAGTACTGGGCTGCTACCCGAGCGAGAACGTCAAGCCGACGGAAGTCGAGATCGAGGCGGAGTGACGCCGCCAGCCCATAAAAAAACGAGAGCAGCAGCTCTCGTTTTTAATTGCTCCAGATCGCTCTGGCTTAAGTTCGGTGCGTTGCGTCGTTCGCCTGTCTAAGTAATCCCTGGCTCTCGGCTAAAAAATGCTGGGCATAATCTCCAAACCAGCTTTCCACCTGATGAAAGGCCTGCTTGAACGCCGCCTTATCCTTCTCTTCCAGTATCGCGATGGCTTCCCCGAACCGCTGATGGAAACGTTTGATCATCGCCAGGTTCTGCGGAGAAGACATAATAATATCGGCATATAGCTGGGCGTCCTGGGCAAACAAACGACCGACCATCGCCAGCTCCAGCCGGTAAATCGGTGAGCTCAGTGCCAGCAACTGCTCCAGTTTGGGATCTTCTTCCGCCAGATGCACCCCGTAAGCGAACGAGGTAAAATGGCGCAGCACCTGGATCAGGGTCATGCCTTCATCATGTTCAATCGCACTGATCCGGTTGAGCGTCGCTCCCCAGATCTGGATCTGCTCCAATAGCCACTGGTACCGCTCCGGGTTCCGACCATCACAGTAGGCCACCACCTGTTTTGCCAGACTGGCAATATCCGGCCCGAACATCGGGTGCAGGCCGACGACCGGCCCCGAGTGGACTTCCAGCATCGCCTGCAACGGCGCACTCTTGACCGAGGTTAAGTCCGCCAGAATACAATCTTCCGGCAGGTGGTCGAGTTTGCGGATCACTTGCTCGGTGAGGTTGATTGGGACGGACACCACCACCATCCCGGCATCAGACAACAGCTCGTCGGCGCGATCCCAGTCCTGACTGCCCAGTTTACGCACGGTGTAGCCCGACAGTTCAAACAGACGACAGAACAGCCCGCCGAGCTGGCCATGACCGCCGACCACGACAATCGGGCGCAGATCCGGCTTGAGACATTTAAAGCCGGAGTCATTTTCACTGGCGTACGATTCGCGCATGGTGCGACGCAGGATATCTTCAATCAGATCCGGCGGCACCCCTTGGTTTTCCGCTTCCCGGCGCCGGGAAGCCAGCATCGCCGCTTCCCGATCCGGAGCGTAAATCGGCAGGCCATGCTGACTTTTGACATGCCCGACTTCTTCGACCAGCGCCAGACGGCGAGCAAGCAACGCCACCATCTGCTGATCAACTTCGTCAATTTGATCTCTTAATTTACTTAACTCTGCAACCATGATTTCTTTTATCCGAATTCTTTCAGCCAAAACAGCAACGGCTGCCTGCCAGTCGAGCACAGTTTTGGCCCGCATCCGTCTTCGGGTGCGGGTCCAACACCTTAAACCGCGTTCCGCTCTGCCAGGAAGGGGATCAGTTCCTGATGCGCATGGCGTAACAGGGATTCCGTTGCTTCCCAGCTGATGCAGGCATCGGTGATCGACACGCCGTAGGCCATCTCCTCGCGAGGCAGATCAGCACTCTGGTTGCCTTCGTTGAGGTGGCTTTCCAGCATCAGGCCGATAATCGAAGTATTGCCTTCGCGGATCTGATGGATCACATCCTCAGCCACCAGCGGCTGTCGGCGGTAGTCTTTTCTCGAGTTGGCGTGACTACAGTCTACCATCAAGGACGGTGAAAGACCTGCCGCGATCATCTCGTTTTCGCATTCGTTCACCGATACAGAGTCGTAGTTGGTTTGCTTGCCGCCGCGCAGGATCACATGGCCATCCGGATTACCCTGGGTATTGAGCAGTGCCACCTGCCCTTCCCGGTTGATCCCCATAAAGCGGTGACCCGATGCCGCAGCCTGCATCGCATTGATTGCTGTGCCTAAGCTGCCGTCAGTCCCGTTTTTGAATCCGACCGGCATCGACAGGCCACTGGCCATTTCCCGGTGGGTTTGCGATTCGGTGGTCCGGGCACCAATTGCCGCCCAACTGAACAGATCGCCCAGGTACTGCGGACTGATTGGATCCAGTGCTTCGGTCGCCAGCGGGATCCCCATCTCGACCAGGTCAGTCAGCAGTTGGCGGGCAATATGCAGCCCTTCTTCCACCTCAAACGAACCGTCCAGGTGCGGGTCGTTAATTAACCCTTTCCAGCCCACCGTGGTACGCGGCTTTTCAAAGTACACCCGCATCACAATATAGAGTTGGTCGCTGAGCGCCTCAGAGAGTTGCTTGAGCTTCATCGCGTAGCTTTTGGCCGCTTCCACATCATGGATCGAGCACGGACCGCACACCACCAGCAAACGGTGATCCCGCTTGTGAATAATATCGGCAATGGTTTGTCGGGACTGACGGATAAACTGTAAAGCCTGCTCACTGACCGGGATTTTTTCTTTTAATTCTTTCGGAGTGATCAGGACAGATTCATCTTGGATGTGGATGTTATTCAGCTGGTCTCTTTGCATCTCGGCTTCCCTGTAAATCTATATAAACACGTAATAATCGGACGACGTTAAACAGGGCAGCCCTGTTCCATAACTTCACCATAGCAAGGGAGTTCTACTGGTGACAAGAGCGTGTAAACAAAAACAGCCAATCGTAAATAAATATTTACATTCAATTGTGTTTGGTACTGACCTGTAAGCCAGTTACTATAGCGCCCACCACACCTGCACGGCCAACCGCGATGGAATTGATCTTTTCCCTCTTACAGCAACTCAGCGTCTATCTGGTAATCGCTTACTTACTCAGCAAAACCCCGCTGTTTATGCCGCTCACCACGGTTTCCGGCCGTCTGTCCCAGCGCTTTTCGTGTTATGTGCTGTTTTCCCTCTTTTGTATTTTAGGCACATACTTCGGGCTCGACATTGAAGATGCCATTGCCAATACCCGAGCCATCGGCGCGGTGATGGGCGGCCTGCTCGGCGGACCTGTGGTCGGGTTTGCCGTCGGTCTCACCGGCGGGCTGCATCGCTACAGCATGGGCGGCTTTACCGATGTGGCCTGTGCGATTTCCACTACCGTCGAAGGGTTGATTGGCGGCCTGATGCACAGCTACTTTGTTCGCCGCGGGCAGGTGGATCAGATTTACAGGCCCTTTACCGTGTTCACCATCACCCTGGTCGCGGAAATCCTGCAAATGTTTATCATCCTGATGGTGGCTGAGCCGTTTGATCAAGCCCTGCATCTGGTCAGTGCAATTGCCCTGCCGATGGTGATTGCCAACTCGCTTGGCGCTGCGATGTTTATGAGCATTATTCAGGACAGGAAAACCATTTATGAGAAATACTCTGCAGCATTTTCCAGCCGGGCGCTGAAAATTGCCCAGCGCTCGGTCGGGATCCTGAGCCAGGGCTTCAATGAAGAAAGTACCCGGAAGATTGCCAAGATTGTCTACGAGGAAACCGGTGTCGGCGCGGTGGCGATCACCGATCGGGAGAAAATTATGGCGTTCATCGGCATCGGCGACGATCACCACCTGCCGGGCACACCGATTTCTTCCGGCTACACCAAGCGGGCTATCGACAACTGTGAGCTGGTTTATGCTGACGGCTACGATATTCCCTACCAGTGCTCGCTGCATGAGAAGTGTAAGCTCGGTTCGGCACTGGTGATCCCGCTGGTTGGCGGTAATCAGGAAGTACTGGGCACCATCAAGCTCTACGAGCCGAAACGTAAACTGTTTTCGACCGTCAACCTGACGCTGGGCGAAGGAATTGCCAAGCTGCTGTCGAACCAGATCCTGACCGGCCGTTATGCCCGCCAGCAAGCGTTGCTGACCGAGGCCGAGCTACGCCTCCTCCAGGCCCAGGTGAACCCGCATTTCCTGTTTAACGCCCTGAATACCATTAACTCCGTGGTTCGGCGCGATCCGGATAAAGCCCGCCAGTTGATCCAGCATCTGTCGCAGTTTTTCCGCCGTAATCTCAAGCAAAACATTGAAACGGTCACGCTGGAAGAAGAGTTGCAGCACGTGAATGCCTACCTGGAGATCGAGCTGGCGCGTTTTTCCGACCGACTCAGCGTGACAGTGAACGTCGACCCGGCGCTGCTGAGCCTGAAGCTGCCGACCTTTACCCTACAACCGCTGGTCGAAAATGCGATCAAGCACGGCACCTCGTCCCTGCTGGAAAATGGTAAAATTGCAATCAACGGTTACCGCTGTCAAGCAGGGATCACCCTGGAAGTCGAAGACAATGCCGGTAACTATGCCCCGGTTGGCGAAGAAAGCGGGCTGGGCATGAAAATAGTCGATAAACGACTGAGAAACATGTTCGGCCGTCAGTACGGGCTCACCATGACCTATCAGCCCCAAACCTGGACCCGAGCCACCCTGATACTACCGACCGATGCCCTGCCATCGGTTCAAGGAGACTCCGTATTATGATCAAGGCCCTTGTCATTGACGACGAACGATATGCCCGCGAAGAGCTGATCGACTTACTGCAAGACACCGGGGAAGTGGACGTGATCGGTGAGTGCAGTAACGCCATTGACGGGCTGAAACAGATCAATGCCCTGAAACCTGACGCGATTTTTCTTGATATTCAGATGCCACAGATCACCGGCATCGAAATGCTCAGCATGCTGGATCCCGACACCATGCCGAAAGTGATCTTTGTCACCGCCTATGATGAGTACGCGCTCAAAGCCTTCGAGGATAATGCCTTCGACTATCTGCTCAAGCCGGTCGAGACCTGCCGGCTGGAGAAAACCATCAAACGGCTGAAGAAAGAATGCCTGAGCCCGGACTATTCCCCGCTGATGAGCGAGATGCTGGAGCTGATCCCTTGTTCCGGGCACAACCGGATCCTGCTGCTCGATCCGGCCGAGATCGAGACCGCCTACAGTGATTTGGCCGGCGTGCATGTGGTCACCAAAGACAGCCGGGTCAGCACCCAGTTGACCCTGAAAGTCCTGGAAGAAAAAACGCCGCTGATCCGCTGTCATCGCCAGTACCTGATCCATCCGCAGGCGATCCGCGAGATCAAGCTGCTGGACAACGGCCTGGCCGAGATCACCACCCAGCACGGCCACCAGGTGCCGGTCAGCCGCCGCTACCTTAAAGAGCTGAAAGACCGTTTCGGCCTGAGCTGATCCGAACAATCCCGGGGCGCTTAGCAGCCGGGAGCTACCAGCCGTCCGCGCCGGGGAAGCTACGATCAAACCCCTGCTGCCAGAAGTTCTGGTACAACTGCCCGTCCTGGCGACGAAATTCACAAGCGCCCCAGTCCATCCGCCGCGCCAGCCCGAGCCGACGCATCTGCTCCAACGAGCAATACGATGCCAACCCTTTTTGATAGCCGCGGCGATAGGCCGGATAATCGACCACCAGCGCAGCGTTCACCGTCTGTGCCCGGCTCTGCAACCCGGCTTGCTCATCAGGTTGCTCGCCCCGCTGCCCCTGGCTCACACCGAGCTGATACCAATTTTCATCTGCCATCAGCGACGCCTGCGTGGTCAGCGCCGAACAGCCACTCAACAGCAGCACCACCACACTGATCTGAAAGATGTATTTCAGCACCTTGCTTTCCTCATTCACCCATTTGCCCCACTACCATAAGCCGCCCGGCTGAATCCTGACTGAATCCGCTTTCTATCGCTCAGCGCCGCTCACCCTGGCATACCGTCCACTGACAGTATCTGCCAAAACCACTCAAGCTGCATACCGACCGCTCATCTCGCCATACAACCACTCAGCAGATTAGCGCGTGCATCTTTCCAGACCCGCGTTAGCATGGCAGCTAATCAAAGAAGTTTTGCGAGTCCCCGCCCGAAGCAGTCAGGGCCCTGGTCGCAAAACAACCCCAGTCCAATCGGAAGAGAGACAACCCTATGACCTGGTTCCTGATGTGCGTGGCAGCCCTGGTAGGTGGATACTTCATCTACGGTGCATTTATCGAGAAAGTGTTCGGCATTAACGAAAACCGCCAGACACCGGCTTACAGCAAACAAGACGGCGTCGACTATGTACCGATGTCGAACAAGAAAGTCTACCTGGTACAACTGCTGAACATCGCCGGAGTCGGCCCGATCTTCGGCCCGATCATGGGGGCCCTGTACGGCCCGGCAGCCATGTTGTGGATCGTCCTGGGTTGTATCTTTGCCGGTGCCGTCCACGACTACTTCTCCGGTATGCTGTCCGTGCGTAACGGCGGTGCGTCCGTACCGACTATCTCCGGCCGTTACCTGGGCAATGGCGCCAAGCATTTCATGAACATTTTCGCCATCGTCCTGTTACTGCTGGTCGGTGTAGTGTTCGTTTCCGCACCGGCAGGGATGATCACCAACCTAGTCAACGAGCAAACCGACATTGGCCTGTCGATGACCACGATGGTCGGCATCATCTTCGCGTATTACATCATCGCGACCATTGTCCCGGTGGATAAAATCATCGGCCGTTTCTACCCGCTGTTCGGCGCCCTGCTGATCTTCATGTCAGTCGGCCTGATCACCGCGATTGGTTTCTCCAGCGAGCACACACTGCTGGGCGACTATGAAATGAGCCAGATGTTCACCAACATGAACCCGAACGATCTGCCGCTGTGGCCTGCGCTGTTCATCACCATCGCCTGTGGTGCGATCTCCGGCTTCCACGCCACCCAGTCGCCACTGATGGCTCGCTGCATGGAAAACGAGAAGAACGGCCGCTTTGTCTTCTACGGTGCCATGATTGGTGAAGGTGTGATTGCCCTGATCTGGTGTGCCCTGGCGCTGTCTTTCTTCGGCTCTGTGGAAGGTTTGTCTGAAGCGGTGAAGAACGGTGGTCCGGGTAACGTGGTTTACAGCTCATCGATCGGCCTACTGGGTGTCTTTGGCGGCATCATCGCCTTCCTGGGTGTGGTCATTCTGCCAATCACTTCAGGCGACACTGCATTCCGTTCAAGCCGCCTGATCCTGGCCGAGTACTTCAACCTGGAGCAGAAAACCCTGCGCAACCGCCTGCTGATGGCTGTTCCGCTATTCGTCATCGGCGGGATCCTGACTCAGGTCGACTTCGGGGTGATTTGGCGCTACTTCGGCTTTGCTAACCAGACCACTGCAGTGATGATGCTGTGGACTGCATCGGCTTACCTGCTGCGCCATAACAAGCTGCACTGGGTGGCCACCATCCCGGCCATTTTCATGACCACGGTCTGTATCAGCTTCATCCTGAACAACAGCCAGTTGGGCTTCGGCTTGCCGATGAACATCTCGACCATCGCCGGCATCATCGGCGCCCTGGCGGCAACCGTGTTCGTCATCAAGCGCTCGAAAGGCAAAGGGGAAACCGACCTGGCCGATGACGAAGAAACCAAGGGCAAGCTGGAAACCGCCTAACCGCGACCAGTCCCGCAATCTACAGAAACCAGCCCGACGGCTGGTTTCTTTTTATTCCGGCTTTATGATCTTCGTATGAAGGCGGCCCCACGATTTTCCGGCTGACCCGACAGACGAGATACCGCAGTCCGACACCCTTGCTCCCCAACAGCTTCAGGACTGAACGCAAACGCGACGAAACACCTCACCGAGCGCTCAACCATCCCTAAGGAAATCACAAGTCTCCCGGCTTCCTGTTTGAAAGCCAGCCCGATCACCCGCGTCATCCAATGAACAAAATGCACGGTTCCTTGAGCAAACGACATGATTCAGATAGCAGTATCTAGATGACATTATCTCGGAGCTTTCTTGCCATGGCCGGCGATGACAGGCATGGGGAGGGGTGACGGAAAACAGTCAGGCCAATCAGACGGATATAAAACAGCAGATCAAAAACGACAGATACAAAACAGCAAATAAAAAAAGCCCGCCGAATCGGCGGGCTTTTCTCTAAACGTCTTACGCGACGAATTACTTAGCAAGCTTCTCTTTGATACGAGCCGCTTTACCAGAACGCTCACGCAGGTAGTACAGCTTGGCACGACGTACTGCACCGCGACGCTTAACAGTAATGCTGTCAACGATTGGAGAGTGAGTTTGGAACGCACGCTCAACACCTTCACCGTTCGAGATCTTACGAACAGTGAATGCAGAATGTAGACCACGGTTACGCTTAGCGATTACAACGCCTTCGAAAGCCTGTAGACGCTCGCGGTTACCTTCTTTAACCTTAACCTGAACAACAACAGTGTCACCTGGTGCGAACGTTGGCAGGTCTTGTTTCATTTGCTCTTGCTCAAGAGCTTTGATGATATTACTCATTGGTATATACCCTAGAATAAACTGATACTAAAAAAATTAATTGCTTGCCTGGTATTCGCGGACAAATTCCGCCAGCAAGAATTCCTGATCGTCAGTCAGAGCTAGGTTTTCCAGGAGCTCTGGTCTTCTCAGCCAGGTTCGGCCCAGCGATTGTTTCAACCGCCAGCGGCTAATGTCCTTGTGGTTGCCTGACAGTAAGACCTTAGGGACTTCCTGCCCGTCCAACACTTCAGGACGCGTATAATGCGGACAATCCAGCAGACCATTGGCAAAAGAATCTTCTTCTGCCGACGCAAAGTCCCCCAGTACGCCCGGAACAAACCGGACCACTGCGTCAACCAGCGTCATGGCCGGCAATTCACCGCCCGTCAGCACAAAATCCCCGATAGACCATTCTTCGTCTACCTCTTGTTGGATAATGCGCTCATCCACCCCTTCATAGCGACCACAGATCAGAATCAGATTCTCATTCTGCGCCAGCTCCTCAACACCCGCTTGATCCAGCTTACGGCCCTGAGGGGAAAGGTAAATGACTTTAGCCTGACCTTCGACAGACTGCTTGGCCGTATGAATGGCATCGCGCAAAGGCTGTACCATCATCAACATGCCCGGTCCGCCGCCGTAAGGTCGATCATCGACCGTCCGGTGTTTGTCATGGGTAAAATCGCGGGGATTCCACGTTTCTACCGACAAAAGGCCTTTTTTTACCGCCTGGCCTGTCACCCCAAAATTGGTAATGGCGTGAAACATGTCAGGAAACAGGCTAATAATGCCGACCTTCATTTGTTCACCTATTACCGGGGATTAAAATCCAGGATCCCAGTCAACTTCGATCCGCTGAGCAGTGCGATCAATCGACTTGATGACCTGCTCATCGAGGAACGGGATTAAACGTTCCTTTTGTCCGAAAGCATCTTTCAGGTTGGCCTTTACTACCAGGACGTCGTTAGACCCTGTTTCCAGGATGTCAGTGACTTTCCCCAGGTCGTAACCTTCGGTTGTCACCACTGTCATGCCATACAACTCGCGCCAGTAGAATTCTTCATCTGACAGCGCTGGTAGTTGATCGGCCTGTATTGCCACTTCACAGTTCGTGAACATCTGAGCGTCCTCGCGAACGTCCAGGCCCTCTAACTTCGCGACCAGACCCTGACCATGGCGTTTCCATGACTCAACATGGATCGCCTGCCACTCACCCTTGACTTTTACAAGCCACGGCTGATAGTCAAAAATGCTTTCAGCTTGTTCTGTGTAGGAAAAAACTTTGAGCCAACCCTTGATACCGTAGGAGGCACCCAGTTTACCGACAACAACATAGTCTTGGTTACTTGAACTCATCGTTTCTGCTACCAGACAGGACTAATTAAGCCGCTTTAGCTGCGTCTTTGATTAGCTTAGCTGCGCGGTCAGATACAGTTGCACCTTGACCTACCCAGTGATTAACACGGTCCAGGTCCAGACGCAGACGCTCTTCCTGACCTTTCGCTACTGGATTGAAGAAGCCAATTTTTTCAATGTTACGACCGTCGCGTGCAGCGCGAGAGTCAGCAACAACGATGTGATAGAATGGACGCTTTTTCGCGCCGTGACGTGCCAAACGAATGGTTACCATATCGTCCTCTTTGCATTACTGTAAATTAAATTGGCCCCGCCAAAAATAACGGGGCCCGTGCCAAATTAAGCTCGGGAATTTTACTCCGAAAACTGACGAATGCAACCGCTTTAGCTAAATTTTCACCAGCAAACGTAAAATAACCCTGAGCAAATGAAGAAAGCCTTAACGGCCCGGGAACATCCCGCCGCCCGGCATCATGCCTTTCATATTGCGCATCATGTTCTTCATCCCGCCCTTCTGCATTTTCTTCATCATCTTCTGCATTTGGGTAAACTGTTTCAGCAGGCGGTTCACATCCTGAACCTGGGTGCCGGAGCCCAGAGCAATCCGCTTCTTGCGCGATCCCTTGATCAGCTCAGGACGCTCACGCTCGCCCGGCGTCATCGAGTTAATGATAGCTTCCATCTGGACAAACAACTTATCATCCACCTGATCTTTGACGTTCTCCGGCAGTTGCGACATCCCCGGCAGCTTATCCAGCATCCCCATCATGCCGCCCATCTTTTTCATCTGCTGCAGCTGGCCACGGAAGTCTTCCAGGTCGAAGCCTTTCTTCTCTTTGAATTTCTTCGCCAGTTGCTCGGCTTGTTCTTTGTCGACGTTGCGTTCCAGATCTTCGATCAGCGACAGTACGTCGCCCATGCCGAGGATTCTGGAAGCCACACGGTCCGGATGGAACGGCTCCAGCGCATCGGTTTTCTCACCAACACCGAGGAACTTGATCGGCTTACCGGTAATATGACGGACCGACAGCGCAGCACCACCCCGGGCATCACCATCCACCTTGGTCAGTACCACACCGGTCAGCGGCAGCGCTTCATCAAAGGCTTTGGCGGTATTGGCCGCATCCTGACCGGTCATCGCATCGACCACGAACAGGGTTTCGACCGGATTCAGCGCCCGATGCACGTCTTTGATTTCGTCCATCATTTCGCCGTCGACGTGAAGACGACCGGCAGTATCGACAATCAGGACATCAAAGAATTTGCGTTTGGCATGATCCACCGCCGCATTAGCGATATCGACCGGCTTCTGGTCCGGGCTCGACGGGAAGAACTCGATGCCAATATCGCTGGCCAGGGTTTCCAGCTGTTTGATCGCCGCCGGGCGGTAGACGTCGGCAGAGACCACCAGCACCTTCTTCTTCTGGCGCTCTTTGAGCAATTTACCCAGCTTACCCACACTGGTGGTTTTACCGGCACCCTGCAGTCCGGCCATCAGGATCACCGCCGGCGGCTGACTGGCGAGGTTCAGATCTTCATTCGACTCACCCATGACCAGTTCAAGCTCAGCCTGAACGATCTTGATAAATTCCTGACCCGGCGTCAGGCTTTTCGACACTTCCGTACCGACCGCGCGCTCTTTTACGCGTTTGACGAAATCACGGACAACAGGAAGCGCAACATCGGCTTCGAGTAACGCCATACGTACTTCACGCAGCGTATCCTTGATGTTGTCGTCCGTCAGGCGACCGCGGCCGCTGATATTCTTAAGCGTTCGCGATAAACGCTCCGATAAATTTTCGAACATGTGCTACTCGCTCGTTACGCAACTAAATCTGCAAGATCTGGTGAGTATACCGCATTCCACCGCCTGCTTTCATGTTCTGGCGGCGACTTTACTTTCAGTTCAGTTGCGAACTGGGTTCTTCGCCACAGATTCCGGACGCCATGACATTGGCGGCGAGACATTGAGCAGGTATAATTGCGGGTTCAAATCACCTTAACTTGTTCAGTCGACTATGGATATGTTGATAGCCTTCATGGCTGCTTGCTTATATTTCCTCGCCCTGGGGCTGGTTGTGCCTGGGTTGACCAACAGTAACGGCATCAAGACCAAACCGGTCTTCGTAACCGCACTGGCGGCCATTGCCTTGCATGTCCTGCTGCTGAAAGACCTGATCCACGGCGGTGTCGGCCAGAACTTAAGTATTCTAAACGTCGCTTCGCTGATCAGCCTGATCATCGCGCTGCTGACCACGGTGGCCATTTTGCGCATCCGGGTCTGGTTTCTGCTGCCGGTGGTTTACAGCTTTGCCGCCATTAACCTGTCTGCGGCCACCTTGCTGCCGGGGACCTTCATCACCCATCTGGAAGCGCATCCGCAGGTGCTGCTGCATATCTCCCTGGCGCTGTTTTCCTACTCCACCCTGATGATTGCCACCTTGTATGCCATTCAACTGGCTTGGCTCGATCACAAACTGAAAAAGAAAAAGAGCCTGGTGATCAACCCGAACATTCCTCCTTTAATGATGGTCGAACGACAGCTTTTCAAGATCATTTTGGTCGGAAATTCACTCCTGACCCTCACCCTGATCACCGGTTTCATTTTCATCCAGGATATGCTGGCGCAGGGCAAACTGCACAAAGCGGTGCTGTCACTACTGGCCTGGTGTGTCTACAGCGTGCTGCTGTGGGGACATTATCAGAAAGGCTGGCGCGGACGCCGGGTGATCTGGTTCAGCATGGTCGGGGCTTTCCTGCTGACGCTGGCTTACTTCGGCAGCCGGTTTGTCAAAGAAATCATCATCGGTGCCTGACGCCGGGATGAAAGCCATCTTTCGATTGACACCCACCCGCTCCGGGTACACATTATTTGTAACAGAAACGTTAAGGGCATAACTTTTTGGACGATATATCCACGGGAGTCTTATTCTCCCTCCTGATATTACTTCTCGTCATTTCCGGATACTTCTCCGGTTCTGAAACCGGCATGATGTCACTCAACCGCTATAAACTGCGACATCTTGCCAACCAAGGACACCGGGGGGCCAAGCGCGTTGAAAAGCTGCTGGGACGCCCGGATCGCCTGATCGGCCTGATCCTGATCGGCAACAACCTGGTCAACATTCTGGCATCGGCCATCGCCACCATCCTCGGGATGCGGCTCTACGGCGACATGGGGGTCGCTATCGCAACCGGTGTCCTGACCTTAGTGGTTCTGGTATTTGCCGAAGTCACCCCAAAAACCCTCGCAGCGCTCTACCCGGAACGCGTCTCCTACACCAGCAGTATCGTGCTGCAATTTCTGATGCGGATCCTCTACCCGCTGGTCTGGCTGGTCAACGGGATCACCAACACTTTCCTGCGCCTGGTGGGCCTGAAGGTCGATGCCCTGGATGATGCCAAACTCAGTTCTGATGAGCTCCGCACCGTGGTCAACGAGGCCGGTGGCCTGATCCCCCGCCGCCACCAGGATATGCTGCTGTCGATCCTCGATTTGGAAAACGTCACCGTCGAAGATCTCATGGTGCCGCGCAGTGATATTGCCGGGATCAACATCAATGACGACTGGAAATCCATTGTCCGCCAGCTCAGCCACTCCGCCCACGGCCGGATTGTGCTGTATCGCGACAACATTGACGAAGTGGTCGGGATGCTGCGGGTGCGCGAAGCCTACCGCCTGATGATGGACAAGAACGATTTCAGTAAAGAGAACCTGCTGCGCGCTTCCGACGAAGTCTACTTCATCCCGGAAGGGACGCCGCTCAACATCCAGTTGCTGAAATTCCAGCGCAACAAACAGCGCATCGGCCTGATCGTGGATGAGTACGGCGATATTCAGGGCCTGATCACCCTGGAAGATATCCTGGAGGAAATTGTCGGGGAGTTTACCACCTCGATCACCCCGACCCTGGCACAAGAAATTACGCCGCAGGCGGACGGCAGCCTGATGATTGAAGGGACCGCCAATATCCGGGATCTCAACAAGAGCCTGAGCTGGGATCTGCCCACTGACGGTCCTCGGACCCTCAATGGCCTGATCCTCGAACACCTCGAGGACATTCCGAATGGCCGCCTGAGCATCAAAGTCAGCGGGCACCAGATGGAGATCGTGGAAGTCGCGGACAATATGATCAAACTGGTCAAAGTCCTGCCTCCGGCCACCGCCAAGAAAAGCCGGGTCGCCTAATATCCCTGATCAAAAAAGCCGGCATGCGCCGGCTTTTTTATGTCCGCAACCTGGAAGTCCGCAACCCGGGTTGCCTTGCACGCGAGATGAAGCTTACTTCACACGCAGTTCTTGCAGCATGGCGGCCGGCAGGGCCAGCTCGTCATTCTTATTGACGTCAATCCCGGCCGCCAGAATCGTCTTGGCAATCTCTTGCGCCTCGTCCAGCGAGTGCATGCTGTACGTCCCGCACTGGTATTCATTGAGCTCCGGGATCTGGTTTTGAGATTCGACTTTCAACACGTCTTCCATCGCCGCCTGCCAGCTCTCGGCAACTTGCTGCTCGCTCGGCGTGCCGATCAGACTCATGTAGAAACCGGTTCGGCAGCCCATCGGTGAGATATCGATGATTTCCACCTGATCCGAGTTGAGGTGATTACGCATGAACCCGGCAAACAAGTGCTCCAGCGTGTGGATCCCACGCTCACTGAGAATGTCTGCATTCGGACGGCAAAAACGCAAATCAAACACCGTAATGGTATCGCCCTTCGGGGTTTGCATGGTTTTGGCGACCCGGACCGCCGGGGCGTGCATGCGCGTATGATCGACCGTAAAACTATCGAGTAATGGCATTATTTCCTTCTCCTTTGCCCATCGTCATTCTGCTCTCCATAGCTTAGCTGTTCCGGCGTTTATTCGCTCAAAACGGCCACCAGCTACGGTTGTCTTCCAATTCCTGTCGGCACTGCTTCAGTTGCCAACCATAATCCTTTGCTTGCTGATCCACCCGGCGAGACACCTTCATCACCCCCGGTTTGGCGCGGTAACTGCCGCGCCGATAGCCGCCGCGCCCTTCATGGTAAGCCAGGTACTGGTTGTAGGCATCCCATTTGGACACCCCCAGCTGACGTTGGGTTTCATGCGTGTACCAGCCGACAAACATCAGCGAATCCGCAAAGTCCGTGCGGGAGCCGCCATTGCCGGTGGCTTTCTGGTAATCGGCCCAGGCCGGATCCTGCGCCTGGGCGTACCCGTATGCACTGCTGATCCGCCCCCAGGGAATGAAACCCAACAGATAGTCTTTGGGTGGCCGGGCGTCATGGCGAAAGCTGCTTTCCTGCTTGATAAAAGCCATGGCCACCTGAATTGGCGTCCCCCAGGTGTCCTGCATCTCCAGCCCGGCTTCATACCAGTCCGGCTGCGACCGAAAAATGTTACATAGGTTCGACTGATCTTTCGGTGGCGGCGTGGCGCAGCCGGCTAACAGCACGGCCAGCGAGCCGCCGAAGATGGCCCGTCTCAAAAAGCGCGTCATTTCGTCCCCCTCACGGGAACCAAACAGCAATGCGGCGGTCAGAACTTATGACTGGCAGCCGTGCTGTCGTCATCCCTGCGAAATTCATTTACCGGGCAGCTCTATGGCTGCCCTTTTTTTATCCGGTTCAATCGGGCTGAGCGGTCTTGCGCCAGCAGCGTTGGCTGGCGCAAGGCGGATTATTTCAAGTAATCGAAATAAGTATCCAGGAAGTCATCGAACGACTGACGATCGCTCTGCTCAATCTCGTGTTGTTTGGCTACCGAAGCCGCCGCTTCCTGCTCAAAATCCTGAGCGGAATAGAATCGGAAGTCGCGTGCTTGCAGCGCTTGCGCGTGTGAGCGGGCCAGTGCCTTGCCGACATTCCCAATCCCCGCTTGTTGCTTGATCTGCGCCAGCAGCTGTGCCGACAGCGTCAGTTCCGGATTTTCGATCCAGGTTTTCAAGCGGGCGACGGTCTGCTGATAGTGATCACTGCCGGCAGCCTGATCCATCGCTTCAGCCACCTGGCCCAGCTCAGCGAACACACGCAGCCCCCACGACTGCAGCGACAGACGTTCCCCGTTGCACCCGATCTTCAGTTGCAGATCCGGATTGCGGCCATCCAGAACCACCCGGTTCCAGTTATCCCGCCAGCATGCCAGCTCGGCATCATCCATCGGTTCGGAAGACGACAGTACAGCCCAAGTCAGGAACAGATCGAGGAAACGTACCTGATCTTCGGTGATCCCGATCGGACTGAACGGGTTCACATCCAGCGAGCGCACTTCGATATACTCGACCCCGCCGCGGCCCAGCGCCTCGGACGGTTTCTCACCCGATTTCGCGACTCGCTTCGGTCGGATCGGGGCGTACAACTCATTCTCGATTTGCAGCACGTTGGCGTTCAGCTGACGGTATTCACCATCCACCTTGACCCCAATTTTGGCAAATTCTTCCGACGGGGTGCGGATCGCACGCTGCAAACCTTCCAGATATTGCGCCAGGCTGTTGAAACCAATTTTCAGCGAGCTTTGCTCATGATTGGTGTAACCCAGATCGCTCAGCCGGAGCGCCGTGGCGTTCGGCAAGAAGTGGGTACCGCAGCCGATTTTTTCAAAATTCAGGGCCGAGGCACTGTTGTTGAGGAACGAGCCACACAAGGCGGGGGAAGCCCCAAACAGATAAGGGATCAACCAGCCGAAGCGGTAATAGTTGCGGATCAGGCCAAAGTAGGCATCAGAGACGGCGGCCTGGCGCGCTTCAGCCGTTTGCTCGCCAAACAGCTGATCCCAGAATGCATCCGGGAACGAGAAATTAAAGTGAACGCCCGAAATCACCTGCATCACACTGCCGTAACGGTGCTTCAGCCCCTGGCGGTACAGGGTTTTCATCCGGCCACTGTTGGAGCGACCGTACTGGGCCAGGGTGATCTCGTCTTCGCTGCCGACAAAACACGGCATCGACATCGGCCACAACGTTTCCTCGCCCAGCTTACGGTAGGTAAACTGATGGATATCACTCAGTTGCGTCAACAAACTGTCCACATCGCGCGATACCGGGGTAATAAACTCCAGCAGCGATTCTGCAAAATCGGTGGTGATCCACGGGTTGGTGAGCGCCGAGCCCAATCCTGCCGGGTGCGGCTGTGCAGATAATGTGCCTTCCGGGGTAATGCGTAGCGCTTCGCGTTCGAGGCCACGTCCTATCTGAGTCAATGCATCAGGATTCGTGGAAATCTGTTGCAACCTTTGTGAAAAATCCATCAAGGCCATTCTCGATCTTTTACTGAGTGAAGTGAGGTAGAGTAATCATTATTTTTAACGATTACCATGATTATTCATACGAAACAGTTTTACTGACCAGAAACAATCCTCATCGTCCGGGACCTCCCGCTCAGCCGGCTAAAAAAGCAAGAAGCCGGCGCATCAACGCCGGCTTCTCTGTCCGTTAACTGCGCGGTTGCAGCGCTTTCACCGGGATCCCCAGGGTTTCCAGCTGCGGCCGCAGTGAGGCCGCATCGCCCACCACGATGATCTGGTAGTCCTTCGGATTGAACCATTTCGCCGCCAGCAGATCCAACCGGGCCTTGGTAATGGTCGCCACAATTTCATTGCGCTCGGCAACAAAGTCCTGCGGCAGCGCGTAAGTCAGGATCTGCCCCAACAACTGCGCTTTCTTGCCCGGCGTTTCGTAGTTGAGTGCATCCTGCTGACCGACGGCCAGGCGCATAAAGGCCACTTCTTCGTCCGTCACGCCCTGCTGGCTCATCGTGTCGAGCTCGGCCAAAAACTCTTTCACGGAGGCCAGGGTGGCATCCGCCCGGACCTGGGCATAGAACGCAGACAGCCCCACTTCCTTGCCGCCGTCCTGATAACCACCGGCACCATAGGTATAGCCTTTATCTTCCCGCAAATTGAGGTTAATCCGGCTGTTAAAGTTCCCGGCCAGGTTGAAGTTCGCCAGCTGAGTCTCGAACAACTCCCCGGTCGCATCATACGGCAATCCCTGGCGAACCAGACGGATCATGCTCTGCGGTGCGCCCGGTTTGTCCACCAGCCAAAGGGTCTGCCCGTTGAGCGTCGGCAGCGTTTGCGGTGCATACTCAGGCTTCGGCATCCCGGACCATTGCGCCAGAAACGCCAGTTGCTCCGTCAGCGCCTTGGCCTGGATATCCCCGACCACCACGATATCCGCACCGTTCGGGGTGTAATAGCGCTGGTAGAAGGCTTTGACATCCGCCAGAGTGATCGCGTTAATCGAAGCGGTGGAGCCTTCCGGCGGCAGGCTGAATGTAGTGCCGCCATACAGCACTTCCCGCGAGGCCTGACCGGCCAGCCAGGACGGCTTCTGGTGCTCATAGACAAGTCCTTCCAGGGCCTGCTGTTTCAAACGGGCAAAGTCATCCGGGTTGAAAGCCGGATAGAACAGCCGCTCTTCCAGCAGGGCCAGGGTTTCCGCCAGGTTCTTCTTCAGCGACGACACGGACACAATGGTGCCGTACAACCCGGCATCAAAATGGATCGAACTGCCCAGACGATCGAGGCGCGAAGAGAGGGCTTCCACGGTCGATTTCTGACTGGCTTCGTTCATCATCGCCGCCGTCAGACTGGCCAGACCGGTCTTGCCCGCCGCTTCGAACCGGCGTCCGGCCGGGATCATCATCTGCAGCTCAACCGTCGGGGTTTCATGATAGTTGGTTCCCAGTACCTTGATCCCGTTGGCCAGCGCAAACTCATACAGTTCCGGCATCGCCGGCGTCACCGGCGAAGACGGCTCCGGCATCACCGAGCGATCAAAGTCATCTTTGGCTTCTCGCAGCACCAGTTGCTCGTCGCTGACTTTCTGGTGCGCCGCAATGAGCCGCGGCGCCGGGGTATAGTTCGGCTTGGCGGCCTCAATCCCGGTTCGTCCTTTCGGCACCACGCTGAGCGTTACATTCGGGTTCCCGTTCAGATAACGCTGATACACCTGCTCGACACTGGCCGGCGTCACCGCGCGCAGGTTTCCAAGCTCGACTCCCAGATGGTTCGGGTTCCCGAAGAAGGTTTCATAGGCCGCCAGCTGCGACACCTTGCCACGCACACTTTGCAGACCAAAGATCGCATCGGCTTCCACCATGCCTTTCACATCATCCAGCTCTTTGGCATTGACGCCGCGTTGCTCCAACCCGTCGAGAATGGAGACCATTTTGGCACGCAGGGATTTCAGATCGCCTTTATCCCCGCTCTGGGCCATCGCGTACACATAGAAGGTACAAGCCAGCTCCGCACAGTCATGGAAGGCCCCGGCATCGTTGACTTCACCGGTTTTCACCAGGTCCTGGTACAGCAGGCTGTTCTTGCCACCGCCAATCACCTGGGCCAGCATATCCAGCGAGGCTTCATCCTGTGCCCCCAAATACGAGGTCGGCCAGGCCATCAGCAACATCGGCTGCTGGATCTTATCTTCCAGCGTCAGGTATCGATCGCGCTCAAGCGTGACCGGGCGCTGCTGTGGCTTGTCGACCTGCGGGCCGCGCGGGATCGAGCCGAAGTACTTGTTGACCCAGGCCAGCGTCTGCGCCACATCCAGATCACCGCCAATGGTCAGCGTGGCATTGTTCGGGCCATACCAGCGCAGGAAGAAGGCTTTGAGATCATTGACATCGACGCGGTCGAGATCTTCAACATAGCCGATCGTCTGCCAGGAATAAGGATGGGTGCGCGGGAACAGGGCTTCGCCCATCCGCTCGTAGACCAGCCCGTAAGGCCGGTTTTCATAGCGCTGCGCGCGCTCGTTTTTCACCGTCGAACGCTGGATCTCAAACTTACGTTGAGAGACGGCGTTGAGCAAAAAGCCCATTCGATCGGACTCCAGCCACAGCATTTTTTCCAGCTGGTTCGCCGGGACGGTCTCAAAATAGTTGGTCCGATCCCGGTTGGTGGTGCCGTTCAACGTGCCGCCGGCTTCGGTGATCAAACGGAAATGCTCCTGATCGCCGACGTTTTCCGATCCCTGGAACATCATATGTTCAAAGAAATGGGCGAAGCCGGATTTGCCCAGCGCTTCGCGGGCAGACCCCACATGATAGGTCACATCGACATGAACCAGCGGATCGGAGTTATCTTCATGCAGCACCACGGTCAGACCGTTTTCCAGCACGTACTTGCGATACGGGATCACCGGCTGGCCCTGCTCGGCCGTCACCTGTTCAACGAATGTCACCCCATCGGGTAACGCGGAGGACTTGTCTTGTGTCGCCTCCAGGGCAGAGCACCCTGCCAGCGAAAACAGCGCGACACCTAGAATCCACTTTTGCACGTCAGCATTCCTTATCAAAAACCTTGGACAACCAGCGCCAGCAACAGGTAGCGCACGGCTTTGCCCAGAAAAATCAGCACCAGGCTCAAGTCGTGGCGCATACGCAGCCAGCCCGCTGCCAGACATAACGGATCCCCAATCACGGGTAACCAGCTGAACAGCAGCGACCAATAGCCGTACTTTTTCAGCCATTGCAAAGCTTTATGACCGTTTTTCTCGTCAGAAGTTTTATCCGGCAGCCATCTTCCCAGCCAGTAATTGATCATCCCCCCCAGCGTATTGCCCGCCGTGGCCACACCGATCAGCAGCCAGATCGGCTGCTCCCCCAGCGTCAAGGCCGCCACCAGACTGGCTTCCGAGCCGCCGGGCAGCAGGGTCGCACTCAGCAGGCCGGTCGAAAACAACACCCAAAGGGCTGAGCTGCCTTGAAATAACTCTAGCATTGAAATGCCCGGTACAAGATCACTTGCTCCAGGCGGAGCCGGGCCGAACCCGGACAACTGTTACGCATCGCTACCTACCGCCAGCACAATTTTGCCCCGGGTGTGGCCGCTTTCAATCGCCTGGTGGGCCGCCGCACCATCTGCCAGCGGATAAACCGCATCGACATGCAGACGCAGGGTTCCGGCAGCCAGCATGGCCATCATCGTATCGTTCTGCGTCACCGACGGCGTGACCAGCATCCCTTCGGCCTGTAGCCCGCACTGGCGCACCTGCTCGCAGACTTGCTCGGCCGTGATTGTCGGCACCGTCACCACCCGACCACCGGCTTTGACACAACTGAGCGCGGCAATGCCGACATCTCCGCCCATCAAATCGATCAGGACATCAGCGTCCTTCAACTGGGTATCCAGCGGCCCTTGGCGATAGTCGAGTGCTGTTGCACCGAGCTGGCGCACAAAATCGGCATTGCCTGCCGAGCAACTGGCAAAAACCTTGGCCCCGCGCGCAACGGCCAGCTGAATGGCCAGATGCCCCACGCCCCCGGCGCCCGCCAGAACCAGTACCTGATCACCGGCGTTCACCGCTGCTTTCTCCAGCGCCTGCCAGGCGGTCTGGCCAGCCAGCGGCAAGGCCGCCGCCTGACGCAACGGCGTCGATGCCGGAACCGAGCTCAGCTGCTCCGCCGGAACCACCACGTACTCGCTATAGCCACCACCCTGCAATGGGAAGCCGATAAAGCCCGACACCCGATCGCCGACCGACCACCGGCGCACCGCCTGACCACAGGCCACCACCTCACCGGCAATATCATAGCCCGGCACCCAGGGCAGGTTGTCCTTGTTCTGCGCCGCAGCCCATCCCAGACCCGCCCGGGTTTTGGCATCGATCGGGTTCACCCCGGCATACGCCACCTTGACCAAGACCTGATCATCCGCGAGCACCTGCTCATCCGCAAGCATCTGGGCATCGGTCAGCGCCGGGAGCGTCTGAGTTTGCATGGCCAGGACGGCCGGTTCACCAAAACGGGTGATCGCCAATTGCTGATAGGTTTCCATCTTCACCTTTCCTTCTGTCTCTCAATCACAGCATCATACCAAATAAAAAAACGGGCAGCCTGACGCTGCCCGTTTTTGTGGGTTCCCGGATATTTTTCGTGCTAGCCGACCAGAGCCAGCAAGATACCGGCCGCCACCGCCGAGCCCAGCACCCCGGCCACGTTCGGGCCCATGGCATGCATCAACAGGAAGTTATGCGGGTTGGCTTCCAGGCCAACCTTATTCACCACCCGGGCCGCCATCGGCACCGCCGAAACCCCGGCCGCACCAATCAACGGGTTGATCGCTTCTTTGCTGTAGCGGTTGAGCAACTTGGCCATCAGAACCCCGCCGCCGGTTCCGACGCTGAAAGCGACGGCGCCCAGCACCAGGATCCCCAGGGTTTCGAACTGGAGGAACTTGTCCGCTTCCAGTTTAGAGCCGACCCCCAACCCCAGCATGATGGTGACGATGTTGATCAACTCGTTTTGCACCGTGTTGGACAAACGCTCCACCACGCCGGACTCGCGCATCAGGTTACCCAGGCAGAACATCCCGACCAGCGGCGTCGCAGACGGCAGGAACAGAATGGTCATCAGCAGCACGGCCAACGGGAACAGCACCTTTTCAGTTTTGCTGACGTGGCGCAGCTGCTCCATCTGGATGGTCCGTTCTTCCGGGGTGGTCAGGGCTTTCATGATCGGCGGCTGGATGATCGGCACCAGCGCCATATAGCTATAGGCCGCGACCGCAATCGCCCCGAGCAGATCCGGAGATAACCGACTGGCGAGGAAAATCGCCGTCGGGCCGTCCGCCCCACCAATAATCGCGATGGACGAGGCATCAGCCAGGCTAAACTCCATCCCCGGCACCAGGTTCAGCAAAATCGCGCCGAACAGGGTGAAGAAGATCCCGAACTGAGCCGCCGCCCCCAGGAGCAGCGTTTTCGGGTTCGCAATCAGGGCCCCGAAGTCGGTCATTGCCCCCACGCCCATGAAGATCAGCAGCGGGAAGACCCCGGTTTCAATCCCGACGTGGTAGATGTAAAACAGCAACCCGCCCGGCTCGGTAAATCCGGCATTGGGAATATTCGCCAGAATGGCGCCAAAACCCATCGGCAACAGCAGCAAGGGCTCAAAGCCCTTACGAATCGCCAGAAACAACAGACCGGCACCCACCAGGATCATCACCAACTGGCCGAGCTCAAAGTTGGCGATCCCGGTTTCTAACCAAAGTTTCAATAAACCTTCCATGGTTTCCTCTTATGCCAGGCTCAGGATCGGAGAGCCGACCGCTACGGCGTCGCCTTCTTTGACATGCAAGTCCTGGACAACCCCACTGCGAGTGGCACGGATCTCCGTCTCCATTTTCATGGCTTCGAGGATCACCAGCACATCGCCTTCGGAAACCTGATGACCCGGCTGAACATTGATCTTAAAGATATTCCCCGCCAGCGGCGCAGCAACCGGCTCCGCCGAGGACGCTGCTGGAGCAGCTGAAGCAGTTGGAGCAGCCGGCTCGACAGAAGACAGCTCACCGCCCGGCCCCACTTCCACATTGTAGACCTGACCATTGACACGCACGCTGTAAGCTTCGACTCCACCGGTTGCAGCAGGCGCCGCTGCCGCTTGCGCAGGTACCGCTTCAGGCTCCGAGCCCGGTACCGGTTCAAAGGCCGACGGATTATTACGGTTTTTGAGGAAATTCAACCCCACTTGTGGGAACAGGGCATAAGTCAGGACATCATCAATTGACGCATCGGCCAATTTGATCCCGTCCGCCTTGGCTTTTGCCGTCAGCTCCGCCGTCAGGTTCGACAGCTCAGCTTCCAGCCGATCCGCCGGACGGCAGGTGATCGGCTCCGCCCCTTCCAGCACCCGGGCCTGAAGTTCAGCATTCACCGGTGCCGGCGTTGCGCCGTACTCCCCTTTCAGCACCCCAGCCGTTTCCTTACTGATGCTCTTGTAGCGCTCGCCCGTCAGCACATTCAGCACCGACTGGGTTCCGACGATCTGGGACGTCGGCGTCACCAGCGGAATGAAGCCCAAGTCTTCGCGCACGCGCGGGATCTCTTCCAGCACTTCATCAAAACGATCCGCTGCGCCCTGCTCCTTGAGCTGGCTTTCCATATTGGTCAGCATGCCGCCCGGTACCTGGGCCAGCAGGATTCGGGCATCCACCCCTTTCAGGCTGCCTTCGAATTTGGCGTATTTCTTGCGCACATCCCGGAAGTATCCGGCAATCGGCTCCAGTTGCTGGAGATCCAGTTTGGTATCGCGCTCGGTACCTTCCAGCATCGCGACCACGGTTTCCGTCGGGGTGTGGCCATAGGTCTGGCTCATCGACGAAATCGCGGTATCGAGAATATCCAACCCGGCTTCCACCGCTTTGATGGCCGTCGCCGTCGACAGGCCGGTGGTGGCGTGGCAATGCAGCGCCAGCGGTACATCACAGGAGGCTTTGATCCGCTTGACCAGCTCTTCGGCCTCGTACGGCTTGAGCAGGCCGGACATGTCTTTGATGCAGATTGAATGACAGCCCAAATCTTCCAAGCGCTTGGCAAGATCGGTCCAGGTATCTAAATTGTGCACCGGACTGGTGGTATAGGAAATGGTGCCCTGGGCATGCGCGCCGACATCAACAGTGGCTTTGACCGCACGCTCGAAGTTCCGGACATCATTCATCGCATCGAAAATCCGGAACACATCCATCCCGTTGGCGTGGGCCCGCTCGACAAACTTATCAACCACATCATCGGCATAGTGCCGGTAACCCAGCAGGTTCTGACCCCGCAGCAGCATCTGCATCGGGGTTTTCGGCATCGCCTGCTTCAGTGCCCGCAAACGTTCCCAGGGATCTTCCCCCAAATAACGGATACAGGCATCAAATGTCGCCCCGCCCCAGGTTTCCAGAGACCAGTAGCCGACATTATCGAGCTGCTCGGCAATCGGCAACATATCTTCAAGACGTAAACGGGTGGCAAAAAGAGACTGATGGGCGTCACGTAACACAACGTCAGTGATCGCTAAAGACTTGGACATGCTCACAAACTCCTTGTAATTAAAATCGTCCGGCAACCTGAATGTCAACGCTGACGGTATTGATGCACCGCAGCGGTGATGGCGGCCACAACATCCGCCTGGACACCAGGTTGAGTATTGGCAACGGCTGGCGCAGGCTGAGATGCCGGCAGGTCATCTTTGGGCGCGACTTTGGCGAGCAGTTGCACGAGAAAGATCAGAATGCTGAGAAAGGCAAAGACAACCACCATCCCGGTGATCATGATTGTCGCGGCCTCCCACAGCAGGCTACCTAAATCTGCCATTATTGATTCCTTTCATAACGAGTATTTGGCTGGCTAAGAATTAACACGAGCGGTCAAAATATGTCAAATTGATTCACAGTTTAAGCGCTGATATCTGCATTTAACCTCAATTTACGCCGCATTGGCATCATTTTGTTAACATAGTTGCGAAATCAACATAACACACTGAATTTCAATCGCTCTTAAGGCCAGGGCAGGAGCAGAGGGAAGCAGGAAGTACACAAGGGAAGATAAGGATATATCTCCAAAATACCCCAGCAACAGCAAATCAATAAACCAACATATGATTATTTACCAGTGGGGAACATCGAAAGTAAGCCAGTGCACACGATGACAGCGAGGAATCGATCAGCAATAGATCATCTCGTTACTTCATATAGCAAAATAAACAGTTCCGACTGATTTTCAAAATAAAGCGCAGAAAATAAAAAAGCCCGGCCAAAGGCCGGGCTTGATAAGATGGCGCGCTCGGGAGGATTCGAACCTCCGACCGCCTGGTTCGTAGCCAGGTACTCTATCCAGCTGAGCTACGAGCGCACGCTTAATCTCGGTATTTCGCAACGTCAGAGCGTTGCCAAAGCAATATGGCGCGTCCGGGAGGATTCGAACCTCCGACCGCCTGGTTCGTAGCCAGGTACTCTATCCAGCTGAGCTACGGACGCGCAGGCATTTCGATATCACAGTCGTAATATCAGGTCAGTGACCTTAAAGATGGCGCGCTCGGGAGGATTCGAACCTCCGACCGCCTGGTTCGTAGCCAGGTACTCTATCCAGCTGAGCTACGAGCGCACGCTTAATCTCGATGTGCCACAACGTCAGAACGTTGCAGATGTCATATGGCGCGTCCGGGAGGATTCGAACCTCCGACCGCCTGGTTCGTAGCCAGGTACTCTATCCAGCTGAGCTACGGACGCGCAGGCTTTTCGATATTGCAGTTGCAATATCAGGTCAGTGACCTTAATGATGGCGCGCTCGGGAGGATTCGAACCTCCGACCGCCTGGTTCGTAGCCAGGTACTCTATCCAGCTGAGCTACGAGCGCGCAGAATAATTTTGCTTGGGTCAGGAAAAGCCTAACCCCGATGTTGAAACAACATCGGTATTAAGTAACAGTCCGTTGATACTTAAAGGGAAATGGCGCGTCCGGGAGGATTCGAACCTCCGACCGCCTGGTTCGTAGCCAGGTACTCTATCCAGCTGAGCTACGGACGCGCAGGGTTTCTTTCTCAAGCATGACTTGAAGAGAAGAATGGCGGTGAAGGAGGGATTCGAACCCTCGATACGGCTATAAACCGTATACTCCCTTAGCAGGGGAGCGCCTTCAGCCTCTCGGCCACCTCACCACACGAAATAATGGCGCGCTCGGGAGGATTCGAACCTCCGACCGCCTGGTTCGTAGCCAGGTACTCTATCCAGCTGAGCTACGAGCGCACACTTAATTCGGTTTGTCAGACAGACGACTCCGTCCTGTCTGTAAAAATAATGGCGCGTCCGGGAGGATTCGAACCTCCGACCGCCTGGTTCGTAGCCAGGTACTCTATCCAGCTGAGCTACGGACGCGCAGGCATATTCTTGTTCCGGAAAACCGGACAAAGAATGGCGGTGAAGGAGGGATTCGAACCCTCGATACGGCTATAAACCGTATACTCCCTTAGCAGGGGAGCGCCTTCAGCCTCTCGGCCACCTCACCACACGAAATAATGGCGCGCTCGGGAGGATTCGAACCTCCGACCGCCTGGTTCGTAGCCAGGTACTCTATCCAGCTGAGCTACGAGCGCACACTTAATTCGGTTTGTCAGACAGACAACTTCGTCCTGTCTGTAAAAATAATGGCGCGTCCGGGAGGATTCGAACCTCCGACCGCCTGGTTCGTAGCCAGGTACTCTATCCAGCTGAGCTACGGACGCGCAATGCAAGGCCATTCATTCTGAAAAAGAATGGCGGTGAAGGAGGGATTCGAACCCTCGATACGGCTATAAACCGTATACTCCCTTAGCAGGGGAGCGCCTTCAGCCTCTCGGCCACCTCACCGTCTTGCGGGGGCTCATATTACTGCCACCCGAAAATAAGTCAAACACTTTATCGTCAAAAAATAACATTGCTTGCGCAGATGGATACTTAATAGCCAACCCGGCAATTTATCCAACGTCACTTGCACAATATCGCATTTGATTTCAATAAAATAACATAACGGGCGAGGAACACCAGCCTGCAATAATTACAAAAAAGGTCAGCCTAGGCCGACCTTTTCCGAATCAGTAGTTGCCCGATCCCTGTGAACCGGTTTCTTTTTCTGCTTGAATACGCATATAGATTTCTTCACGGTGCACAGAAACTTCTTTTGGTGCATTCACACCAATGCGAACCTGATTCCCTTTCACGCCAAGGACAGTAACGGTTACTTCGTCACCAATCATTAGCGTCTCACCTACGCGACGTGTCAAAATAAGCATTCGTGTGCTCCTTGAGTATTCTCAGTTTTATAAGCGTTTAATGTTTATTATCCAACAATATTTACGAATTCGTAAATATTCACTGCTCAAGAAACAGCGAGAAGCGGTCGATTATCCAGACTTTCGGCCTCGACCACAAACCTTTTATGGACAATATTAACAGCCAACTGTTGATCACTGTCGCTCACCAGCAGGGAGAGACAATGCGCGGAGCACAGATGCTGACGCACGGTGATACCGGCCTCCGCCAAGACAGCGCACACTGGATCCACCAGATCCACCACCCCATTTCCGACCAGCGACAACGTCGCAACGCCGGCCAGCGGTTGCATCTTATGCTCCAGCACCAGCTCCAAACGAGCCAATTGCTCGTTGGCTGTCACTAATTGCGTTGTCTGGATCGCGGTCGGTTGACACCAACACGCCAGACCAAACAAGTTGAGCTGATCTTGCAGCTCTGTAATCGGCATGGCCACTTCCAGCAAAGTTTGCTGGCCTTTCAGCGCCACCCCAACCACCTCAGTTGATACTCGCGAGTCGAAACTCACCAGTGTTCCGTTCCCCTCTTCAAACGAAGACAGGACCCTCAACGGGACACCGTTTTCTCGCGCATGCTCAACTGATTGTAATTGTAGCACTTTCGCGCCATTTCGTGCCATTGACGTCATATCGTCAAAATGCACGACGTCCAGACGACGAGCATCCGGCTCAATCCGTGGATCACAGGTATACACCCCGTCCACATCGGTAAAGATCTGACATTCATCCGCGTGTAAAGCGCCTGCCAGTGCAACGGCCGTGGTATCGGAACCACCGCGCCCCAGGGTTGTTATCTCCCTTTCGTCACTAATGCCTTGAAATCCAGCTACTATCACAACTTTGTCTTGTGCCAGTAACTGTTGAATAGGACGAGGATCAATATGGGTAATGCTTGCATCATTGAACGTACCGTCCGTTTCGATGCCAGCCTGCCAACCCGTCAATGACACGGCGGGCTGTCCCATCTTATTCAACATCATCGCGAGTAACGCCATTGAGACTTGTTCACCCGCCGACAAGAGAACATCAAGTTCTCGCGCTGCAGGCACAGCATCGATTTGCTGTGCAAGGCCCAGGAGACGATTCGTCTCACCAGACATAGCCGAAACAACCACTACCAGTTGATGGCCTTCACTTTTAGCTTTCATGACCCGCTTGGCTACAGCCTCAATTCGCTCAATCGAACCGACTGATGTTCCACCAAACTTTTGCACTATTAGCGATTCACGCGCAATCTGCGTCACTTTACTTCACCTTCCTGGGGCTTGTACCCCGTTGCTAAACATAGCGGTAAAGAGCGCCTTAGAGGCGCTCTGCGATCCATACCTGTGCAGATTCTAACGCAGCCGGAAGCGCTGATACATCAGAGCCCCCCGCCTGTGCCATATCCGGACGGCCGCCGCCTTTACCACCCACTTGCTGGGCCACCATGTTGACCAGTTCACCGGCTTTCACTTTGCCGATCAGGTCTTTGGTAACCCCTGCGATTAGTCCGACTTTGTCGTCGCTGGCATTCCCCAGCACGACAATACCGCTGCCCAGCTGGTTCTTCAGCTCGTCCACCATGCCACGCAGGGCTTTGTTGTCCGCACCATCCAGCTTCGCAACCAGTACTTTTACGCCGTTAATTTCTTGCGCTTGGTTGATCAGGCCCGCACTTTCCTGCGCCGCCAATTTGTCTTTCAGCTGCTGGATCTCTTTTTCCAGCTGCTTATTCTGGGCGACCAGTGCGCTGACTTTCGTAACCACCGATGCGCTGTCGGATTTCACCAGACCCGCAGTCTCTGACAGCAGCGCCTCTTGCGCATGCAATGCTTCAATCGCCGCAGCACCCGTGACCGCCTCAATCCGACGGATCCCGGCGGCGATCCCGCCTTCCGAGACAATCTTAAACAGGCCGATATCACCGGTGTTGCTGGCGTGAATACCACCACACAGCTCCGTCGAGAAGTCGCCCATACTCAGCACGCGCACTTCATCGTCATATTTTTCGCCAAACAGGGCCATCGCGCCTTTCTGCTTGGCCGCTTCAATGTCCATCAGCTCCGTTTCGATGGCATGGTTCAAACGGATCTGGGCATTGACCATCCGCTCAACCTCGCGCAGTTGCGCCGGCTTCACCGCTTCCAGGTGAGAGAAGTCGAACCGCAGTCCTTCTGGTTTCACCAGTGAGCCCTTCTGCGTCACATGCTCACCCAGCAGCTTACGCAGGGCTGCGTGCAACAGGTGCGTTGCAGAGTGGTTCAGGCTGATGGCCCCGCGACGCTCCGCGTCAACCTCGGCCACCACTGAATCGCCCACCCGCAGGCTGCCTTCACTCAGAGTGCCCTGGTGACCAATGGCATCGCCAAACTTCTGCGTATCAGCAACGCTGAACAGACCCGCAGCCGCTTTCAGGCTCCCGGCATCCCCGCACTGACCACCTGATTCGGCGTAGAATGGCGTGTTATCCAGCACCACCAGGGCTTCATCACCGGCCTGAATCGACTCGACCGCTTCACCGTTGTGGTACAGGGCAATCACTTCACCCTCACCTTGCGTGCCGCTATAGCCGCAGAATTCAGTATTCGCATCCACCTTAATGGCGTCGTTATAGTCAACGCCGAACTGGCCGGCTTCACGGGCACGCTGGCGCTGGGCTTCCATCGCATTGTTGAAGCCTTCTTCGTCAATCGTGAAGCCACGCTCACGGGCCACATCGTTGGTCAGGTCCGCCGGGAAACCATAGGTGTCATACAGCTTAAAGACGGTGTCGCCGTCAAGCTCTTTACCGTCAAGGTTATCCAGCGCCTCGTTCAGAATTGTCATCCCGCGGTCAAGAGTCCGGCCGAAGTTCTCTTCTTCGATCTTCAGCACTTTCTCAACCATCGCCTGCTGTTTCTTCAGCTCCGAACCGGCGGTGCCCATGATGTCAGCCAGCGGCCCGACCAGTTTGTAGAAGAACGCGTCTTTGGCACCCAGCTTGTTGCCGTGACGCACCGCGCGACGGATAATACGGCGTAGCACATAGCCCCGACCTTCATTCGATGGCATCACGCCATCGACGATCAGGTACGCACAAGAACGGATATGGTCCGCCACAACGCGTAGGGACTGGTTCGACAAATCATCATGACCAATCACTGCCGCAGCTTCTTTGATCAGGGTCTGGAAGATATCAATTTCATAGTTTGAGTGAACGCCCTGCATGATCGCGGCGATCCGCTCAATCCCCATCCCGGTATCAACCGATGGCTTCGGCAGCGGCTCCATAGTGCCGTCAGCCTGGCGGTTGAACTGCATAAAGACGTTGTTCCAGATCTCGATGAAACGGTCGCCGTCTTCTTCTGGTGTACCCGGACGGCCACCCCAGATATGCTCACCGTGATCATAGAAAATTTCAGTACATGGGCCACATGGACCGGTATCGCCCATCTGCCAGAAGTTGTCCGACTCATAAGCCTTACCGCCTTCCTTGTCACCGATGCGCACAATGCGATCCGCCGGAATGCCGACCTCTTTGTTCCAGATGTCAAACGCTTCATCATCGGTTTCGTAGACAGTCACCAGCAGACGGTCTTGCGGCAGTTTCAGAACGTCTGTCAGAAACGCCCAGGCATACTTGATCGCATCTTGTTTGAAGTAATCACCGAAGCTGAAGTTACCCAGCATTTCAAAGAAAGTGTGGTGACGGGCCGTAAAACCAACATTTTCCAGGTCGTTGTGTTTCCCCCCGGCACGAACACAGCGCTGAGCCGTCGTTGCGCGCGAGTAGTTGCGCTTTTCCAGGCCTAGAAATGTATCTTTGAATTGGTTCATACCTGCGTTGGTAAACAACAATGTCGGGTCATTGGCAGGTACAAGAGAAGAGCTTTCGACGATCTGGTGACCTTTGCTCTCAAAAAATGCAAGAAACGCGCGGCGAATCTCATCAGTGCTCATGTACATGGGAAAATCCTGAATAAATACTTTTATAAATACTGAAAAGTCGCGTCAGCGCGACTACAACCTGTCACCCACAACCCCGCTTCGGCACGGGATAAATATGCTGGTCAGGTTCTAAAATAAAATCTTTGCCGACCATTGTAAAACAAGGGTGGGGGCTACGGGAAATGTTATGTTAAGAATTGTTGTAAATTAGCCGGGTGGCCATCCGCCCGAAAGCGCCGATGACCCGCCGGTCAAACGGCAATTTCATGAAAAATCAGAAGGCTTCGTCATTGCCCAGGGCGTACTGGATCTGATCAAAGTCAAACCCCCGGTATTGCAGAAAACGAAAGCGCCGGGCTTTCTCTTTCGGGGTGTCGGCCGAACCCTCGCCAAACTTGCGTCGGGCAATGTCGCGGGCCTGCGTATACCAGTCATGCTCGCACGCATCCAGCGTCTGGCGGATAATGGTGTCATGGACACCTTTGAGCTTCATTTCCTGACGGATCCGCAGGCTTCCCCACCCCTTGGCGATCCCGCTTCGCAGCATCATGCCAGCATAACGGGCATCATCCAGCCAGTTGTAATCCTGACAATACGCAATCGCTTCAGCCACTTCCTCGGTACTGTAGCCCCGATTTTTCAGTTTCTGCCGCAACTCTTTTTCCGCGTGATCCCGGCGTGACAGATAACCGACGGCGGCCTCTTTCACCGTCTGTTTGGGTGGTGCTTTTTTCATCTCTCTCCCCTTCGAAACATTGCCCTGGCGTTCCGGCCGATAAATACAAAACGGGCCTTGTACCCAGTACAAAGCCCGTCAATTTTTCTCGCCGACGTCCAGCGTCAGCCTGTGATACATGCCTGTGAATTTACCGCCGATAACGAGGGCTCACTGCATGTGCTCGAGAATCAGAATGCCTGATCTTCTTCGCTGTCAACCGGCTCCGCCACATCCGCTTTTACATCCTCCGGCTTCACCGGCGTCAGCAGTAGGTCACGCAGTTTTTTGTCCAGCTCTTCAGCCAGCTCCGGGTGCTCGCCCAGGAATTTACAGGCATTGGCTTTACCCTGGCCGATTTTATCCCCCTGGTAGCTGTACCAGGCGCCGGCTTTTTCGACCATCTTGTGTTTCACGCCCAGATCCACCAGCTCGCCCAGGCGGTTGAAGCCCTGACCGTACAGGATCTGCGTTTCCGCTTGCTTAAACGGCGCCGCAATTTTGTTCTTCACGACCTTGATCCGGGTTTCGTTACCCACGACTTCATCGCCATCTTTGATCGCACCGGTACGGCGGATGTCCAGACGAACCGATGCGTAGAATTTCAGAGCGTTACCACCGGTGGTGGTTTCTGGGTTACCAAACATCACCCCGATCTTCATGCGGATCTGGTTGATGAAGATACACATACAGTTCGATGCTTTCAGGTTGCCGGTGATCTTTCGCATCGCCTGAGACAGCATTCGCGCCTGCAGACCCATGTGGCTGTCACCCATTTCCCCTTCGATCTCAGCTTTTGGCGTCAGGGCTGCCACGGAGTCCACAACCATGATGTCTACCGCACCGGAACGTGCCAGGGCATCTGCAATTTCCAGCGCCTGCTCACCGGTATCCGGCTGAGACACCAGCAGGTTATCAATATCCACACCCAGTTTCTGGGCATACACCGGATCGAGCGCATGCTCAGCATCGATGAACGCACAGGTCTTGCCCTGGCGCTGCGCGGCGGCAATGACTTCAAGCGTCAGCGTTGTTTTACCTGAAGACTCAGGGCCGTAAATCTCAACGATACGTCCCATCGGCAGACCGCCCGCGCCCAAAGCGATATCCAGCGACAGGGAGCCGGTAGACACAGTTTCAATATCCATCGCCCGGTTGTCGCCGAGCTTCATGATCGACCCCTTCCCGAACTGCTTTTCAATCTGACCTAACGCGGCGGCAAGAGCCTTCTGCTTGTTGTCGTCCATTCGACTCTCCAACGGATGCTTAAAGTAAAAAACGGAGCTTGTTTATGAAGCTTAGTATACTGTCTATTCATACAGTGTCCAGCACTGGATCAAAATTTTTTCGATCGTCCGGCCAGACAACAAGAAACTCTGATTTAGTCCAACTGCTGCAGACGCTGCAGCAGACCGGTGAGCGCCCTTTCGACGGCCTGGGTGCGAACCGCACGACGATCTCCGGTAAAATGGCAGGTTTCCGTGACAAGCCAACCCGTCTGATCCGCCCAGGCAAAACAGACGGTCCCGACCGGCTTGAGGGCGCTGCCGCCGCCCGGCCCGGCAATCCCGCTGACGGAGACACTGATCGCTGCCGCAGAATATACCAGCGCGCCGGTTGCCATCTGCGCAGCGACCGGCTCGCTTACGGCGCCATGCTCCGCCAGTGTCGCTTCGGTCACGCCGAGCATCTGTTGTTTGGCTTCATTGCTGTAGGTGACAAAAGCCCGGTCAAACCAAGCCGAGCTGCCGGCAATCTCAGTGATCGCCATCGACACGCCGCCACCGGTGCAGGACTCTGCCGTCGTTGCCATCCAGCCTTGCCGGTTCAGCGCTGTTCCCAGCTCCCGGGCCAGTTGCGCGATATCTGCCATCTGCTTGCCCACCTTTTGTAAAAGTTGGCCTCACCATACGCTGCCACCGCCCGGACAGCAAGCACCAGCCTAACCGAGCGTAACGAAGTTGGACCCCGTTCAAAATGGGCCAAGATAGAGGGGAGAGAGTTCGGCTTGCGAAAAGGCCAAGGTCGTATAAACCACCTTGGCATCGAGGAGGTTACAGCGACGGCTCCTGCCCGTTCGCAAGTTGGAACAGGAACATCGCGTCCCCTTGCTGCAACATATGAGGGAATTCCGCCTGGGCTTGTGCCAGCGTATACACTTCAACAACCGGTTCATCGTTGTTCTGAGTAAAGACCCGGGCATTCAGTTCCAGATTAATTTCGATGGTATAATCTCCCTGAGCATTCGTTCCCTCAACCGCAATCGATGTCGGCCATACCTCATCCGCGAGATCGAGTCCAACCACAGATGTCGCCGGATCCGGCAACACATAGGCAAACACATAGTGGGTACTGTCGACATCCTGCACGTACGCCAACACAGACAGCAAATTATCATTGACTAAAAATGAAGGAATATCCGTCCCATCAGGGGAGCACTGGTTCAGCCGCGTAAGATCGGAAGATGTATAGGCATAGATGTTCGCCCCTGTCGGCAGATAAATCCCCTGCCCGCTGTTATCACGCGTTTCTTGATGCTTCACATAACAAGTCGGAGAAATCTTGGACAAATCATAAGGGGACGTAGGGCCGGTTTTGCCATCTTTATTGTCATCGTCACTGCCGCACCCGGCCAACACCGCCAGTGACAACAACATAACTGCTGCTTTTATCTTCATCGTGATTATTCCTGATTGACGCGAGAATCGCACATATGCAAACGCGCACTCACAAAACGGCAATTATGCCATCAAACACATATTATTCAATCATCTATCGAAGATTGCCGAGCTGGGCGGCGCTGCCATCCTCGCTATCTCCCTCTGCCTGCTCCCGAGTCAGCTAAGTTCAGGGAACGCAGAAGCGCACCTTTCCTGATTGCTCTTTCGGAGTGCGATTTGATATCCTTCGGGGCTGTCTGTGGCCTGGCCGAAATCCGCCCACACACGTGTTGAAAGCGGCGCTGTCAACCTAAATGGTCCGAATGGCATCGCGCATGTATCGCACGGTGTCGCGCTCCTTCCTCAGACGATGACCATCGTGCTCCCACGGCTCCGACGACACCTGAAATCAGCATCATAGGAAATACAACACCATGACAACGAAAGATAATTTAACCAAACACACGCCTATGATGCAGCAGTACCTGAGGATCAAAGCCGAAAATCCGGAAGTGCTGCTGTTTTACCGCATGGGGGATTTTTACGAGCTGTTTTACGACGATGCCAAGCAGGCTTCCCAACTGCTGGATATCTCCCTCACCAAACGCGGCGCGTCCAATGGCCAACCCATCCCGATGGCCGGGGTGCCTTATCATGCCGTCGAAGGCTATCTGGCCAAATTGGTACAGCAAGGGGTATCAGTGGCGATTTGTGAGCAAATCGGCGATCCGGCCACCAGCAAAGGGCCGGTTGAACGTCAGGTGGTCCGCATCGTGACGCCGGGAACCGTGAGTGATGAGGCGCTGCTCAACGAGCGCCGGGATAACCTGATCGCCGCGATTTACCAGAACAGCCAGGGGTTCGGTTACGCCACGCTGGATATCACCTCTGGTCGCTTTATGCTGACCGAGCCGGACACCGAAGAAGCGATGCAGGCCGAGCTGCAGCGCACCAGCCCGGCCGAGCTGCTGTACCCGGAAGATTTTGCTCTGCCCGGCCTGCTGCAACCGTTTAAAGGCAATCGTCGCCGACCGGTGTGGGAATTCGATTTAGAAACCGCCCGCCAGCAACTGACGATGCAGTTCGGCACCCGCGACCTGGTCGGATTCGGCGTCGACAATGCCGAGCGCGGCCTGTGCGCCGCCGGCTGCTTGCTGCAATACGTCAAAGACACCCAGCGCACTGCGCTACCGCACATTCGGGCGATCACCCTGGACACCCGAGATCACGCCGTGATCCTGGATGCCGCCACCCGCCGCAATCTGGAGCTGACCCAGAATCTGGCCGGCGGGTTCGACAATACGCTGGCGTCTGTCCTGGATCAGACCGCGACCCCGATGGGCAGCCGACTGCTCAAGCGCTGGCTGCACCAGCCAATCCGAGATCAGAAACAGCTCAATGCCCGGTTGGATGCCATCAGTGCTTTTAAAGACACCGGACTGTTTACCGATGTGGCCGACGTCCTGCGCCATATGGGCGATCTGGAGCGGATCCTGGCCCGTCTGGCTCTGCGCTCTGCCCGCCCGCGCGATCTGGCCCGCATGCGCACCGCCCTGCAGCACCTGCCGGCATTGGCCGATGTACTGGCAGACAGTGCCCAACCTCGCATTGGTGAGCTGGCCCAACTGGCCGCGCCGATGGATGAACTCTGCGAATTGCTTGAGCGTGCCATCATCGACAATCCACCAGTGGTGATCCGCGACGGCGGCGTGCTGGCACCGGGATACAATGCCGAACTGGATGAGTGGCGGGATCTGGCCGACGGAGCGACCAAGTTTCTTGAAGAGCTGGAAGCCAGCGAACGCGAACGCCACGATCTCGATACCCTGAAAGTCGGGTTCAACCAGGTCCACGGGTTCTACATCCAAGTGAGTCGCAGCCAGAGCCATCAGGTCCCGAGCCACTACGTTCGCCGCCAGACCCTGAAAAATGCCGAGCGCTATATTATCCCTGAGCTCAAAGCGCACGAAGATAAAGTACTGAACTCCAAGTCCAAAGCACTGGCACTGGAGAAAAAACTGTGGGAAGAGCTGTTTGATCAACTGCTGCCGCACCTGGAAGCATTGCAAAATGCTGCCAATGCCCTGTCGGAGCTGGATGTGCTCACCAACCTGGCCGAGCGGGCAGACACGCTCAACTACTGCCGGCCACAGCTGAGCAAAACCGCCGGGATTGAAATCACCGCCGGGCGCCACCCGGTGGTGGAGCAGGTGCTGAGTGAGCCGTTTATCGCCAACCCAATCTCGCTGCATCGGGATCGCCGGATGCTGATCATCACCGGGCCGAACATGGGGGGTAAATCGACCTATATGCGCCAGACAGCCCTGATCGCCCTGATGGCTCATGTCGGCTCGTTTGTCCCGGCCGAAGCGGTCACGATCGGTCCGCTGGATCGGATCTTCACCCGGATCGGCGCATCGGACGATCTGGCCTCCGGCCGCTCGACCTTCATGGTTGAGATGACCGAAACCGCCAATATCCTCCACAATGCGACGCCAAACAGCCTGGTGTTGATGGATGAAATCGGTCGGGGGACCAGCACCTACGACGGTCTGTCTCTGGCCTGGGCCAGTGCCGAGTGGCTGGCGGATAAAATCGCCGCCATGACCCTGTTCGCGACCCATTACTTTGAACTGACCGAGCTGCCGTCGCTGATGTCTGCCCTGGCCAATGTTCACCTCGATGCCGTCGAACACGGTGACGAAATCGCCTTTATGCATGCCGTGCAAGAAGGGGCGGCCAGTAAGTCCTTTGGTCTGGCCGTTGCCAGTCTGGCCGGTGTTCCGAAACCAGTGATCAAACGCGCCAAAACCAAACTGCAGCAATTGGAAGCCAGCGGCCATCAACAAGCCGTGAATGTTCCCGGTACAGCACCGAAAGCCGAGCACCAGCTGACCCTGCTGCCGGAGCCCAGCGAAGTGGAAACGGCGCTGGCGAATGTGAACCCGGATGAGCTGACGCCGCGTCAGGCACTGGATGAACTCTACCGCCTGAAAGCCTTGCTGTAAGGGCCAAACCACTGCGATCAAAAAAGGGTTGATGCCAGCGCATCAACCCTTTTTGTTTGTCTTCAAGTGAATCTCGACTTACAACTGCTCTTGGTTAAACAGCGATTCGATATTCAGCCCCTGATGGGTCAGCATGTCGCGCAGGCGACGCAGCCCTTCAACCTGGATCTGACGGACCCGCTCCCGGGTCAGACCGATTTCACGGCCCACATCTTCCAGTGTGGATGCTTCATACCCCAGCAAACCAAAGCGACGCGCCAGCACTTCACGCTGTTTCGGATTCAGCTCTTGCAGCCAGGTCACAATCGAGGCTTTGATATCATCATCCTGCGTGGACGTTTCCGGTCCGCCGCTCTTCTCATCCGGGATAATGTCCAGCAGTGCTTTCTCCGAATCACCGCCGATCGGGTTGTCCACCGAGCCGACCCGCTCATTCAGGCGCAGCATCCGGTTGACATCATCGACTGACTTATCCAGCTTCAGCGCGATGTCTTCCGCAGTCGGTTCATGATCCAGCTTTTGCGCCAGCTCACGAGCTGTCCGCAGATAAACGTTCAGCTCTTTCACCACATGAATGGGCAGACGGATCGTCCGGGTCTGGTTCATGATCGCCCGCTCGATGGTTTGTCGGATCCACCAAGTGGCATAAGTTGAGAACCGGAAACCGCGCTCAGGATCGAACTTCTCCACCGCCCGGATCAGGCCCAGGTTCCCTTCTTCAACCAGATCCAGCAGCGCCAGGCCCCGGTTGCTGTAACGCCGGGAAATCTTCACCACCAGGCGCAGGTTACTTTCGATCATCCGCTTGCGGGCAACCTCATCCCCCCGGAGCGCGCGGCGAGCATACAAGACTTCCTCTTCCGCGGTTAGCAAAGGGGAAAAGCCAATCTCTCCCAAGTACAACTGAGTCGCATCCAGGGCTTTCTGCGTGCCGCCGTATTGCGAAATATCGACATCATCGGTCGTCGTGTCTTCCTCAGCGGCTGCTTTGGTCTCGATCTCCTCCGCATCTAATTCCATATCTTCTTCAAACTCGAAGTTGTCGATATCGGTCGCTGCATTGCTTCTACTCATAGCGCCTCCCAGATGGCGAGTTAGCAAAACATAGCAAAGTTACGGTGCCATGTTGTCTACTTGGGTAGGTACCGCAACGGGTTCACGGACTTACCTTTGTAACGGATCTCAAAATGCAGACGGACACTGTTGGTGCCACTGCTGCCCATGGCAGCAATTTTCTGTCCGGCGTGGACCGTCTGCTGCTCCTTGACCAGTATGGTGTCGTTGTGAGCATAAGCACTGAGATAGTCATCGTTGTGCTTAATGATCACCAGGTTGCCGTAACCACGCAGTGCATTTCCCGCATAGACGACGACCCCTGCGGCCGAGGCTTTCACGGTTTGTCCCCGCTGACCGGCAATATCAATTCCCTTATTGCCGTTTTCAGTATTGGAGAACTTCCCAACCACACGCCCTCGAGTCGGCCATGACCAACTGGTCACCTTGTTACTTACCGGTCCCTTTTTTGTAACAACTTTGTTACTTTTGGAATTTTGAGAGTACTCTTTTGTGCGAGCCTGATCAACATCTTTATTGCTCGTTTTTTGTGCTGTCTTGGCCTGTTTTGGCTCATTTTTTGCCACAGGCGGAACCGGCGTCGGCTTAACAGCTGGGGGCGGGGCTGGTTTCACTGTGGGCTTGACTGGGGTACTGACTGTTTTTTCTGGGATTTTTACAGCCGGTACGGTACCGGGCTTGCCAAAGGCAGGGGCGACATACTTTGGCTTCCACAGCTCTAGGGATTGCCCCGGGTAGATGGTGTAGGGCGGGGTCAGTTTGTTGTTGGCAATAATCTCTGCCACATCACGGCCGGTGATGTAAGAGATAAAGTACAGGGTATCGCCCTTTTTCACCTCGTAATAACTACCACGGAAACTGCCGCGTTCCAGGCTTGCATAATCTTTTCCGATGCTGGTCACCGGTGCCGGTGAATGGTTGCTACAGGCCGACAGCAGCAACACCAGGGCTGCTACCGTTGTTTTTTGCCAAGCTACAGAGTTCACCGCCACCTTCATCGTTCGCTATGCCAACTCTCCGGCAATTAACGGCACGAAGCGGACGGCTTCGACATCGAGGTAGCTGAACTCATCGCCCTGACGCACAATCTGCTTAAGGACCTGAGACGCCTCACCGACCGGAATGATCAGCCGTCCCCCTTCTGCCAACTGGGACAATAGCCCCAGCGGAATACGCTCGGCAGCCGCCGTCACGATAATGGCATCAAACGGCCCCTTACTCGGCCACCCTTGCCAGCCGTCACTGTGCTTGGTCGAGATATTATGCAGATCCAGTTGCTTGAAGCGACGCTTGGCCTGCCATTGCAGGGCCTTGATCCGCTCCACCGAATACACATGCTCCACCAGGTGCGCCAGAACCGCGGTTTGATAACCCGAGCCGGTACCGATTTCCAGCACCCGGGAATCCGGCTTCAGAGCCAGCAGCTCGGTCATTTTGGCAACGATATAAGGCTGCGAGATCGTCTGTCCATTGCCAATCGGCAGGGCATTGTTTTCATACGCTTTATGCGATAGCGCTTCATCGATGAACCGTTCGCGGGGAACCGCATCCATCGCCTTGAGGACCCGCTCGTCACGGATCCCCAACTGATGCAAAAATGTCAGCAGACTATGCCGCTCTTCCACATAGCGCATCCTTACTTGCTCTCCCCTTGCTCAAGCCATTGCTGCATACCCGCAAGCGCATCATGGGCCGTCAAATCCACCTGCAGCGGCGTGATCGACACCTGATTGTGCTCGATGGCATAAAAGTCGGTGCCCGGACCGGCATCCTGGCAGGCCCCCGGCGGTCCCAGCCAGTAAATAGCTTTGCCGCGTGGATCCGTCTCTTTAATCATTTTCTCAGCCCGGTGGCGTGCGCCAAGCCGGGTGATTTGCCACTCGCCCAGTTGCGACAGCGGCACATCCGGCACATTGATATTGAGGATTTTATTGGACGGCAACGGCTGCTCAGCCAGCTTAGCCACAATATCTTTCACCACATGCGCAGCCGTGGCGAAATAACGCGAGCCCACCAGCGAGACAGCAATCGCCGGCACCCCGAGGAAGTGCCCTTCCGTTGCCGCTGCCACCGTTCCGGAATACAGCACGTCATCGCCCAGGTTGGCACCGTGGTTGATCCCGGCGACCACCAGATCGGGACGGTAGTCCAGCCACTCATTTAAGGCGAAGTGGACACAGTCGGTCGGCGTGCCTTCGACAGAAACCCGCCGCGTGCCTTCTTCTCGGATCCGCAGCGGCGTTTCCAAGGTCAGCGAGTTTGACGCGCCGGAGCGGTTGCGATCCGGTGCCACCACCGTGACTTCCCCGAATGCTTCTAATGCGGTTGCCAGGGTGTTGATCCCTTCTGCAAAAATACCATCGTCATTACTGATCAAAATGCGCATGGCTGCCATCCTCTCGCTCACGTTCAATCATTAATTCTCTGACCACTGCAGTAGCAAAGCAGCCGGCCGGCAGGGCAAAAGATACGGTGATCGTATCCCCTTGTTGCTGCCACGCCATTTGCTGAGGTTGCAGCAACAACGGGCGACGCTCATGGCGCATCCGGTTATCGCGGATCAGCTTCAGCAGCAGCGGCTCCTGCTCCACCACGGCCATTTCAAATGCTTCGGCTTCCGCTGTGGTCGGCAGGACATTGTCCCCCATCATCGGCGCGGTAATGGCCAGCTCACCCCGATCCACCTGCGCCTGAACGTCGGCACTGACAGCGTCAATCACCTGATCCTGTCCACCAGCCGCAGCCTGCAGATAATCGCCGGCCAGGAGCGTGTGTACCTGACCTTGGGCGATCCGGGCTGAGAGCGCCTGATTAAACAGCCAGGAGCGTGCCGCGGACAGATAAAAGCTGCGCTTGCTCTTGTCGCGAACGCGGAATTCATCGTTGCCCCAGCTCCGCGCTTTCACCACGTTGTTACCGTGATGGCCGAAACGCTGCTCCCCAAAATAGTTCGGCACGCCCCGGGCGGCAACCTGCTCGAGGCGGGCGATCACTTCCTGCGGCTGATCCAGCTCAGTCAGGCGCAATTCAAACCAGTTGCCTTGCAGATCGCCCGGGCGCAATTTTTTATCGTGACGCGCCGTTTCCAGGATTTCGACCCCCGGATGGGTGGCTTCGAATGCTGACAAATCCGGATCCGGCTTGCCCGGCAGGTGAACGCTGAGCCACTGCTCGGTCACGGCATGACGATCTTTCAGTCCGGCCCAGCTGACATCGCGGGATTTCACGCCGCACGCTTTGGCCAGTTCATTTACGACGTACTTGGTGTTTTCCCCGGTCTTGCGGATTTTCACCATAAAATGCTCACCGGTTCCGGCAAACGTATACCCCAGAATTTCATTCACCACGAAATCCTCAGGCTGAACCTTCAAGCGCCCCTGACAGGCAGGCTTCCCATACAACCAGCTAAAGCCGTCCATAATACTAGACATACAAACACCATTTAGAGGCAGCAGCACACTGCTGCAATCCAGCTGACCTTCACAGCCAGCTGCTATTCATTATCATTATTGTTGATGGATCAGAACGACCGCTTCACAAGCAATCCCTTCTTTGCGACCGGTGAATCCCAATCGCTCCGAGGTGGTCGCTTTGACATTGATATTACCGATGTCCGTTTCCAGATCCGCCGCAATCGCCTGGCACATGGCCTCAATGTAAGGGGCCATTTTCGGCGCCTGGGCAATAATCGTCACATCCAGATTCCCCAGACGATACCCCCGAGCCTTCACTTTACTATAGACATCGCGCAGTAAGAAACGACTGTCGGCACCGGCCCATTCGGCATCGGTATCCGGAAAATGACGGCCAATATCCCCGGCGCCAATCGCGCCGAGCAATGCATCACACACGGCGTGCAGGGCGACATCCCCATCCGAGTGAGCGATCAGCCCCTGCTCGTACGGAATCGCCACGCCACCAATAATGACCGGCCCTTCACCACCAAACTTGTGTACATCAAAACCGTGTCCAATGCGAATCATGGCTCGTCCTTCATCAATTGTTGTAAATAAAATTCAGCCAGGGCCAGATCCTCCGGCTGAGTGACCTTGAGGTTATCCAACCGCCCCGGAACCAACCGGGGTTGTAAACCGCAAAACTCGAGTGCCGAGGCCTCATCAGTGATCACCGCGCCTTGCGACAGCGCGTACTGGAGTGAATCGCGCAATTGTTTCACCCGGAACATCTGCGGTGTCAGCGCATGCCAGAGATCATCCCGGCATACGGTTTCCGCAATGCCCTGACGGCCATTGCCTCGCTTCATGGTATCGCGTACCGGCGCTGCCAGGATCGCCCCACAGTCGCTGCCATGGGCCGAGGTGATGAGTTTGTCCAGATCGGTCCGGCGCACGCACGGCCGGGCCGCATCATGTACCAAAACCCAGCTGGCCTCATCTTCAATGGCCGCCAGCCCGGCGAACACCGAATCGGCTCGCTCGGCACCGCCGTCCACCACCGTGATACGCGGATCATCCGCCAGCGGCAAGGTGTGAAAATAAGGGTCCGCCGGACTGATTGCCACAATCACACGGCGAATCGCCGCATGGCTTAACAGGCGGTCCAGGGTATGTTCTAAAATTGTTTTGCCTGCAATGTGCAGGTATTGCTTCGGACGGTCCGCCGCCATGCGGCTGCCGATCCCGGCCGCAGGTACGACAGCGGTGATTTGTTCAGTCATGAATTCAGGTATCGCTTTTCGCTGATTACTTCAAGGGTTCATCCTGCGGCGCTGCTGTATCCACCAGCCCGGACGCGACGGCTATTCGCCGACGATCCGAAAGAAGGTTTCGCCCGGCTTGATCATGCCCAGGCCATTTCGTGCCCGCTCTTCCACCGCTTCCTGGCCGCGGTGCAAATCGTGGATTTCGGCGTACATCTGCTGGTTACGCTGCGCCAGCTCAGCATTGGCCTGTTGTTGCAACGCCACATTATCTTTGGCTGCCAGATAATCGCCCATGCCGTTTTTCCCCAGCCAGAAATCGTACTGCAACCATGCCAGTGTCATCAGTAGCGCGACAATGAATAAACGCATACGGCTCCCATGCTCATTCGTGTTTTGCACTTTCGGGGACCCCCACAGTGATCATTGTCATCAATCAGCAGGGTCATTTAAAAAATAGTCCTAATAATCCCATAAAGCGCTGAGTGTGACTAGGGCCAGTTACCGTCAAACCGCTCAGAACAGAGCGGACACACCGGCGGATAACAGATTGAGCCACAAGTCATTCATCTCGGCAGGCCGGGCTTCAGACGAAAAAAAACCGCCTGATACAGGCGGTTTTCTCATTGCGGATGACCGAAAGCCATCCGGGATTCAACGTATGAATTACGCTTGGCCTTTCACTTCTTTCAGACCGTTGTAAGGGGCTTTCTCGCCCAGCGCTTCTTCGATACGGATCAGCTGGTTGTATTTCGCAACACGGTCAGAACGGCTCATAGAACCGGTTTTGATTTGGCCCGCGGCAGTACCCACAGCCAGGTCAGCGATGGTCGCATCTTCAGTTTCACCAGAACGGTGAGAGATAACCGCCGTGTAACCCGCATCTTTTGCCATCTTGATCGCAGCCAGCGTCTCAGTCAGAGAGCCAATTTGGTTGAATTTGATCAGGATAGAGTTAGCGATGCCTTTCTCGATGCCTTCTTTCAGGATCTTGGTGTTGGTTACGAACAGATCGTCACCGACCAACTGGATTTTGTCGCCCAGCAGCTCAGTTTGGTGCTTGAAGCCGTCCCAGTCAGACTCGTCCAGACCGTCTTCGATAGACACGATTGGGTACTCTTCAACCAGACCTGCCAGGTAGTGGTTAAACTCTTCAGAAGTGAAGATCTTGCCTTCACCTTTCATGTTGTAGTTGCCAGCTTCTTTGTCGAAGAATTCAGAGGCCGCACAGTCCATCGCCAGCGTCACGTCTTTGCCCAGCTCGTAGCCAGCCAGTTCAACAGCTTCTTTGATTGCAGCCAGGGCAGCAGCATTGGATTCCAGGTTCGGCGCGAAACCACCTTCATCACCAACAGCTGTGCTCATGCCTTTCGCTTTCAGAACTTTCGCCAGGTTGTGGAACACTTCAGCACCGATACGCAGACCTTCTTTCAGCGTCTTCGCACCGACAGGCTGGATCATGAATTCCTGGATATCAACGTTGTTGTCTGCGTGCTCACCACCGTTGATGATGTTCATCATTGGCAGAGGCATAGAGAATTGACCCGGAGTGCCGTTCAGCTCAGCAATGTGCTCGTACAGTGGCATGCCTTTGGCAGCAGCAGCAGCTTTGGCGTTCGCCAGAGAAACCGCCAGAATAGCGTTCGCACCGAAGTTAGACTTGTTTTCAGTACCGTCCAGGTCAATCATGATCTGATCGATATCAGCCTGAGCTTTCGCATCCTTACCCAGCAGTGCTTCAGCAATTGGGCCGTTCACAGCTTCAACAGCCTTCAGAACACCTTTACCCAGGAAACGAGACTTGTCGCCGTCACGCAGTTCCAGCGCTTCGCGAGAACCAGTCGATGCACCCGATGGTGCAGCAGCCATACCGACGAAACCGCCTTCCAGGTGAACTTCTGCTTCAACAGTTGGGTTACCACGTGAATCGATAATTTCACGACCTAGAACTTTAACGATCTTAGACATTATGTTTCCTCTTGCTTTATCTTCAATTTAAAAGCTAAAAAAATAGCTGTAGCACTTTTTGCCACAGCTATCCGTAATCCTTACTTATTCAGCTCACCGCGCAGGTTATCGCCTGCCGCTTTCACAAAGCCTTCAAACAGCGGATGGCCGTCGCGAGGCGTTGAAGTGAACTCAGGGTGGAACTGAGCCGCCACAAACCATGGGTGGTTCGGGATCTCGATAATTTCCACCAGTTTCTTGTCTGCAGACAGACCCGAAATTTTCAGACCTGCTTTCTCCAGTTTCGGCAGCAGGTTGTTATTCACTTCGTAACGGTGGCGATGACGCTCGTGAATCGTCGCGTTGCCGTACAGCGCACGGGCTTTCGAGCCTTCTGCCAGGTGACACAGCTGAGAGCCCAGACGCATGGTGCCGCCCAGATCCGACTTCTCGGTACGCTCTTCCACGTTGCCTTCGCTGTCAACCCACTCGGTGATCAGACCAACCACCGGATATTTGGTCTCAGCGTTAAATTCTGTCGAGTGCGCGCCTTCCATGCCGGCTACATGACGGGCAAATTCAATCAGCGCCACTTGCATGCCCAGGCAGATCCCCAGGTATGGGATCTTGTTCTCACGGGCGTATTGCGCTGTCGTGATCTTCCCTTCGACACCACGACCACCGAAACCGCCAGGAACCAGGATTGCATCCAGGCCTTCCAGCACTTCAGTGCCTTTCGACTCCACATCTTGTGAATCGACGTACTTGATGTTGACTGACAGACGGTTTTTCAGGCCCGCATGTTTCAGGGCTTCGTTCACCGACTTGTACGCATCCGGCAGTTCGATGTACTTACCGACCATCCCAATGGTCACTTCAGCCGTTGGATTGGCTTCTTCGTAGATCACCTGCTCCCATTCCGCCAGGTTTGCTTCCGGTGCGTTAATGCCAAAGCGCTGACAGACCAGATCATCCAGGCCCTGAGCCTTGATCAGTTGTGGGATCTTGTAGATGGAATCGACATCTTTCATTGAGATGACCGCTTTTTCCGGCACGTTACAGAACAGTGCAATCTTGGCACGCTCGTTTGCCGGGATCATGCGGTCAGAACGGCAAATCAGCACATCCGGCTGGATCCCGATCGACAGCAGCTCTTTCACCGAATGCTGGGTTGGCTTGGTTTTCACTTCACCGGCAGCAGCCAGGTAAGGCACCAGCGTCAGGTGCATGAACATGGCGCGCTCGCGGCCCAGTTCAACCGCCAGCTGACGGATGGCTTCCATAAACGGCAGGGACTCGATGTCACCCACAGTACCACCGACTTCGACGATCGCCACATCATGGCCTTCGGCACCGGCGATCACACGCTCTTTGATTTCGTTGGTGATATGCGGGATGACCTGGATAGTCGCACCCAGATAGTCGCCACGGCGCTCTTTACGCAGCACGTCCGCATACACGCGGCCAGCCGTAAAGTTGTTGCGCTTGGTCATTTTGGTGCGAATAAAACGCTCGTAGTGACCCAGGTCAAGGTCGGTCTCTGCACCGTCTTCCGTTACGAATACTTCACCGTGTTGAATCGGGCTCATGGTGCCTGGGTCAACGTTGATGTAAGGGTCTAGTTTCATCATGGTCACTTTCAGACCACGTGCTTCTAGAATCGCTGCCAGAGAGGCTGCAGCAATACCTTTACCTAGAGAGGATACGACCCCGCCCGTAACAAAAATGTAATTCGTCGTCATGTTTTACCTGGAAGATTGGTATAGAGGATATAAAAAGTATCTGGACGGGAAATTAGTATACCAGACACACTTTATCGCCACAACGTGAAAACTATCACAGCATTGGCAGTTTTTTTTTGTCTCAAATCAAAGATCCCCGCGGGTACAGACATCAGGGACCCCATACCGTTCAACGGCTAAGCAAGGCGGTTAACGCTCGCGCTGTTTGACGCGATGCCATTCCTGATCAAGCATCTCGAGCGAGCAGTCTTCAACACGCTTCCCTTGTTCTAGCACACTTTTTTCAACTTCGCGAAACCGGCGCTCGAATTTTCGATTAGCACGCTGCAGTGCCGTTTCCGGCTTCACTTGCAGATGGCGGCTGAGGTTAACCACAGCAAACAGCAGATCGCCGATTTCATCCTCGATGCTGTCCTGAGATGGTGACACCTGGATGACTTCATCCATCACCTCGTCCAGTTCTTCGCGGACTTTCTCCACCACCGGGCCCAGGCTGTCCCAGTCAAAACCGTGCTTAGCACAGCGCTTCTGGATTTTCTCGGCCCGGATCAGCGCCGGCAGGGCTTGAGGGATATTCGCCAGCAGGCTGGCATCTGCCGCTTTCGCGGCCCGCTCTTTGGCTTTTTCAGCTTCCCAGTTGGCGAGGATCTCCGCCTCGTTGGCAAATTCAGTGCCTCCGAATACATGGGGATGACGGCGGATCAATTTGTCATTAATGCCGCGAACCACATCTTCAAACGCAAACAGCCCCTGCTCTTTGCCGAGCTGGCTGTAAAAGATCACCTGAAACAGCAAATCCCCCAGCTCTTCACGCACCTCATCCCAATTTTTCTGATTGATGGCATCAGCGACCTCATACGCTTCTTCGAGCGTGTGCGGCACGATGGAGGCAAAGTCCTGCTTCAGATCCCACGGACATCCCGTCTCGGGATCCCGCAATGTCGCCATAATCTCAAGCAACTGCTCAATCGGCGCCTGTGTGTTGTCACTCATGTCAAATACTGCCTTTTCAATCTACTGGCGATACAAAAACGGGCAGCCAGGCTACCCGTTCCAATCCCGTGATGGGAGGACATTAATGGAGCCGTTTGGCTTCCGCAACATCCTTGACCTGCTCCACCCGCTTGAGCACCCGGCCCAACACTTCCAGGTCGGTCAGCTCCAGGTCGAAGTCCATAATCGACATCTGTTTTTTGAAATCGATCCGGCTCTTCACCCCGGCCACTTTCACTTTCTCGTTGGCAAAGGTATTGGTCAGCTCCTTGAGCAAGCCGTTGCGCTCCGAGGCCGTCACCCGGACCGTCAGCATATAGTTGCCGACAAAGCCGCCGCCCCAGACGGTATCGATGATCCGCTCCGGCGCAACATGGCGCAGCTCTTCCAACTGCTCGCAGTCCTGACGGTGCACCGAAATACCGCGGCCCTGGGTGACGAAGCCCTGGATATCATCGCCCGGGATCGGCTGACAACAGCGCGCCAAGTGGGTCATCAAGTTATCGACCCCTTCGACCACCACCGCATCCCGCTGCGGCTTCTTGGTGGCTCTCGGCGCGGCTTCACTGAGTTTTTCCAGCAGCTGCTGATCTTCTTCCTCGGCCGTCGGCTTGTTCACCAGTGCATTAATGTGGTTGACGACCTGGTTGATCCGCAGGTCGCCGCTGCCGATCCCGGCAAACAGCTCGACCGGCGACGGCACATTGAACCGCTTCAGCGCGTAGGCTTCGGCATCTTTCAGGGTGGCGCCGATTTTGGCCAGCTCGGTCTCGAGGATTTCCCGCCCGGCGGCGATGTTCTTGTCGCGGTCCTGTTTACGGAACCAGGCATGCACCTTGGCCCGGGCCCGGCTGGAAGTCACAAAGCCCAGGTTCGGGTTCAGCCAGTCGCGCGACGGATTCGGCTCCTTCTGGGTGATGATCTCGACCTGATCGCCCATTTGCAGGTGATAGGTAAACGGCACAATCCGCCCTTCAACTTTAGCCCCGATACACCGGTGCCCCACTTCCGAGTGAATGTGGTAAGCAAAATCAAGCGGTGTGGCATTCATCGGCAGGTCAACTACATCCCCTTTCGGCGTAAAGGCGTAAACGCGATCATCAAACACCTGACTGCGCAGCTCTTCCAGCATCTCGCCGGAGTCGGACATCTCTTCCTGCCAGGCCAGCAGTTTACGCAGCCAGTTGATTTTCTCGTCGTAGGCCGACTTGGCGCCGCCGGTCGCCCCTTCCTTGTATTTCCAGTGGGCCGCCACCCCCAGCTCCGACTCTTCGTGCATCTGCTTGGTCCGGATCTGGATCTCGATGGTTTTGCCTTCCGGCCCCAGCACCACGGTATGGATCGACTGGTAGCCGTTCGGTTTCGGGTTGGCGACATAGTCATCAAATTCTTTCGGCAGATGACGGTACTTGGTGTGCACCACCCCCAGCGCGGCGTAACAGTCCTGCAGCTGATCAGCGATGATCCGCACCGCCCGAACGTCAAACAGCTCGTCAAATGCCAGGTTCTTCTTCTGCATCTTGCGCCAGATGCTGTAGATGTGCTTCGGACGGCCGTGGACTTCCGCCTTGATGTTGGACGCTTTCATCGCGCTGTCGAGATCGTCGACAAAGTGCTCGATGTAGTGTTCGCGGTCAATCCGGCGCTCGGAGAGCTGCTTGGCGATTTGCTTGTAGGTATTAGGATGGTTGTAGCGGAACGCGTAGTCTTCAATTTCCCACTTGAGCTGACCGATCCCCAACCGGTTGGCCAGCGGCGCGTAGATGTTGGCACACTCTTTGGCTGCTGCCCGGCGTACTTCATCCGGTTCATCTTTCACCGCCCGCAGGTTGCAGATCCGCTCGGCCAGTTTGATGACCACGCAGCGGAAGTCGTCCACCATCGACAGCAACATCCGGCGAATATTATCCACCTGGGCTGACTGCGACGCCCCTTCAGTGGTGGATTTGAGCTGGCCGATCGCCGCCATCTGCTCAACCCCGGATACCATCTGCAAGATGGTATTGCTGTAATCTTCATTCAGGGCTTCGTAGCTGTAGATCCCCGCTTCCACCAGCGGGAATAGCAACGCCGAAACCAGGGTGTCCCGATCCATACTCAGGGTCACCAGAATTTCAACCATTTCGCGACCACGCCACAGCAACTGCGGCGCCGACGCTTCCTCGCTCGTAAGCTCGATACAACGTTGATAGGTTTGTTTGATCTGCTCCGCCACTTTGGCGTCCTGCTTCAGGCTCTCAACCCAGGCAGCCAGCTCAAATGTCTCATTTTCCTTTAAGTGCGCACCGCGAACTGCGACCATCTCTCTATCCTGTTGTTCTATCGTGATTCAACACTATTTTTTGCGGCCCTGCTCCGACCGGATAAACAGCGCCATTGATTCTAAGTGTCCGGTGTGAGGGAACATATCCAGCATTCCCAAACGTGCCAACTGATACCCCTGCTGCAACAGCACCTGACTGTCCCGGGCCAGGGTGGCCGGGTTGCAAGAGACGTACACCACCCGCTCCGGAGCCAGCTTGACCACGTGCGACATCACGCCCGCAGCACCGGCCCGGGCCGGATCCAGCAAAATCTTGGTAAACGGTGCCTGCGCCCAGGGCTGGGTGGTGACATCCGCTTCCAGGTTGGCCTGGTAAAATTCGGTATTGGCCAACTGCGCCTGCGTCGCATTATCCGTGGCGCGGCGGACCATCTCGTCCACCCCTTCCACGCCGACGACGGCCTGGACCTGTTTGGCTAAGGGTAAACTAAAGTTACCTAAACCACAGAATAAATCCAACACCCGATCCTGTGGGCCGACGTCAAGCCAGTCCAGCGCCTGCTGCACCATCCTGGCATTGACCGGTGCGTTGACCTGGATGAAATCACGCGGGGTGAAATAGAGCTTCTGTCCGTTCAGCGCATAGTAAGGCGCCTCGCCGGTCACGCGCTCCAGGCTGTCAGCTGTCGGTGCCAGATACAGGATCACCGAATGCTGCTTTGCAAAAGCCAGCAGCGCCGCCTGATCGACGTCATTGAACGGCTGCAGGTGACGGATCATCACGACCCGGCCATTGTCGGCTTCCACCAGCTCCAAATGCCCGAGATGCTTTTTGCCCTTCAGGCCCGCCAGCAATTTCCGCAACGGCGGCAACAATGCATTCAGCGATTCTGCCAGCACCGGGCAATGGCTGACGTCCACGATAGCTTTGCTCTGCTTGCGGCGAAAACCAAACTGCAACGGCCCGCTCTCAGCGCGCAGGCTGAACCGGGCTCGGCGGCGATAGTGCCAGGCATCCCCGGTGATGGGCGGCGCCTGTTCAACAGACTGCCCTTGATCCGTGGCGGCAAATTTACCCATCAGCTCGCCCAGTGCCTGCTGTTTGGCAGCCACCTGGCCGGCATGGGACAAGTGCTGCAAATTACAGCCGCCGCACTGCTCGTAGATCGGGCATTGCGGCTGAGTCCGTGCGGGGCTATCGTTCAGGCGCTTGATCACTTTGGCACGGGCATACTGCTTTTTATCTTCCGTCAGCTGCACCACCACGGTTTCATCCGGTAAGGCCCCATCAACAAATACCGGCTTTTTGTCGAGATGACCAATCCCGGCCCCGAGGTGATCGAGTCGGCGAATGGTCATTTCCTTGTGTTTGGTGTCGGTTAATTTTCGTTTCTGAGGCTTAAAAAAACGTGCCATAGTGTTTTGACTCACGGAGCAGATCGACCAAACTGAGTGATATTGCCAGCAGTTTGGTATTCGTTGATTGTCGAGCAGCCTTAGTTTCATTAAGCTAACGGCCACAGGTGGAGGACAATTCTCCCACAGAATCGCATTCTTGTAATTAAGAGAACCATGACCAAATATGGACTTCGTGCCAGGGTGTTCACCCTGACATTAGCACCGACGCTGATTATCGGCCTGCTCCTGAGCGCTTTTTTCACCATGAGCCGCTACCGAGACCTCGAACATCAGCTGCTGTCGACCGGCGCCAGTATTATCGAGCCCCTTGCGATTTCCACCGAATACGGCATGACCGACAAAAACCGCGAAGCGGTCCGGCGCCTGATCAGCTACGCCCACCGCAAGCACTCGGAAATTGTCCGCAGCATTGCGGTGTTTGATGCCGACAACCAGCTGTTCGTCACCTCCAATTTCCACCGCAACTTCGAAACCCTGATGTACCCGGACGACCAGCCGATCCCACTGCTGCTCGACACCCGGCTCAATGAAAATGCCCTGATTTTAAGAGCGCCGATCCTCAGCGAGGGGCAATTCAGCACCTTGTCCACCCCGGGCATGCAGGCCAAACCACTGGGCTACATTGCGCTGGAACTTGATCTCAGCGCCCTGCGCCTGCAGCAGTACCAGGAAGTCTTTACCGCCCTGATGGTGCTGTTGCTGGGCCTGACGCTGGCTTCAATGTTCGCCTACCGCCTGATGCGTGATGTCACCCGGCCGGTCTCCCATATGGTCAGCGTGGTTGATCGGATCCGCCGCGGCCACCTGGACGTACGAATTGAAGGCCAGCTGCTGGGCGAGCTCGACACGCTGAAAAACGGCATCAATGCCATGGCGATCTCACTGTCGGAATACCACATTGAGATGCAGCAGAGTATCGATCAAGCCACTTCAGATCTGCGCGAAACCCTGGAGCAGCTGGAGATCCAGAACGTCGAGCTGGATATCGCCAAAAAACGGGCTCAGGAAGCGGCCCGGGTGAAATCCGAGTTCCTGGCCAATATGTCCCACGAGCTGCGTACCCCGCTCAACGGCGTCATCGGCTTTACCCGCCAGATGCTCAAGACCCGGCTCAGCAGCAGCCAACAGGACTACCTGCAGACGATCGAGAAATCCGCCAACAACCTGCTGACCATCATCAACGATATTCTCGACTTCTCGAAGCTCGAAGCCGGCAAGCTGCTGCTGGAAAATATTCCGTTCGACTTTACCGACTCGCTTGATGAAGTGATGAAGCTGCTGGCCCCGAGCGCCCACGAGAAAGGCCTCGAGCTGACGCTGAAAATCGACGAGCGGATCCCTGCCGGGCTGATCGGCGATCCACTGCGGATCCAGCAGGTGCTAACCAACCTGATCGGCAACGCGGTGAAATTCACCGAGCGCGGCAACATCGATGTGTCCGTCGAACTCAAGGCCGACAAGGATGAAACCGTCGAGCTGCAATTTATCGTCCGCGACACCGGGATCGGGATTTCCGAGCGTCAGCAGGCCCAATTGTTCCAGGCCTTCAGCCAGGCCGATGCCAGTATCTCCCGTCGCTACGGCGGCACCGGGCTGGGGCTGGTGATCACCCAGAAACTGGTCACCCAGATGGGCGGCGAGATCAGCCTGACCAGTCGCCTACATCAGGGCTCAACGTTCTGGTTCAGCCTGCGCCTGACCAAAACCGACTTGCCGGTCTCGCAGCCACTCAACACCGCCTCGCTCAACGGCAAGAAACTGCTGCTGATCGAGCCGAACATGCAGGCCGCCTCGATCCTGCAACAACGCCTGATCCGGGCCGGCATCCATGTCACCTACCGCTCGACCATGCCGGAAGAAGCCGAGCAGCATGAGTTTGCCCTGCTCTGTCTGGCACCGGGCGAGCAGCCGCCGATTGCTACCCTGCTCGATATGGTATTCAAGGCCGAGCAGCACAGCGAGAAAGTGATGGTCTGCCTGCCGACCACCGAGCTGGCCCTGTCCGAGCGCCTGCTCAATGCTGGCGTTTCCGCCTGCCTGCCTAAACCGCTGGCACAGCGCAAGCTACTGGAGACCCTGATCACCGAGCCGGACGAGCTGGCTGAGCCGGCGCCGCAACTCCTGCCGGCCGCGGCCCAAAGTATCCTGCCGCTGACGGTGATGGCGGTCGATGATAACCCGGCCAACCTGAAGCTGATTTCAGCCCTGCTGAGCGAGCGGGTCGAGACCGTGATCACTGCCACCGGCGGGCGCAAAGCGGTCGAGTATGCCCACCAGAAACGCTTCGATTTGATCTTTATGGATATCCAGATGCCGGAAATGGACGGGGTCACCGCCTGTCAGGAAATCCACCAAACCGACCTCAACCACCACACCCCGGTGATCGCGGTCACCGCCCACGCCATGGCCGGCGAGCGCGAACGCCTGCTCAATGCGGGGATGGATGACTACCTGACCAAACCGATTGAAGAGCATATCCTGCAGCAGATCCTTGCCAAGTGGATCCGGGCAGATGACACGACAACGGATGCTGTCCCAAACGGTGAGCTGTCTGCCGCCCCGGCGCCCCAGCCTGAGTCAGAGCCGCTCAATCAGAATATTAGCTGGGACTGGGATCTGGCCCTGAAACAGGCCGCGGGGAAAGAGGAACTGGCGCGGGACATGCTGCAAATGCTGCTTGACTATATGCCGGAGGTCGAGATGCTGGTCAACGAAGCGCTGGACGGCAAGGATATCGAATTGTGGCCGCCGATCCACAAGCTGCACGGCAGCTGTGCCTACAGCGGCGTTCCGCGCCTCAAGAGCCTGTGCCACACCATCGAAACCGAGCTCAAGGCCGGGACCAGCACCGATGAGCTCGAACCCGAGCTGTTTGAGCTGGTCGACGAAATGAACAACGTCGTCAAGGCCTCCAAAGCCTACCGGCCTTAGGCTTAGCTTGAACTGAGTAATACAAAAAAGGCGAGCAGTGTGCTCGCCTTTTTTGTATCTACCGAGTTAGCCATCGGCCCGGTGGCTGTGCCTCAGCTTTCGAGGATCACCGTCGCCACCGCGTATTGCTTTTCATCGGCAATGGTCAGATGAACATGCCGCACACCCATCTGCGCCGCCAGCTCCCCGGCCTTGCCGGACAGCGCCAGCACCGGTTTACCCAGGGCATCGTTGCTGACGGTAAAGTCATGGAACGTCACCCCGCAGGCAATGCCAGTGCCCAGCGCTTTCGAGGCCGCTTCTTTGACCGCAAACCGCTTGGCCAGATAGCGGGCCTTGTGCTTCAGGCCGTGAAAAACCGCCAGCTCCTCCGGTGCCAGCACCCGCTCAGCAAACGTATCCCCGGTGCGTGAGAACACGTTCTCCACCCGGTCGATGGCCGCGATATCGGTGCCCAGCCCCAGAATCGCCATCAGCGACGCGCTTCCAGCATCACCGCTTTCATATCTGCCACGGCAGTGTGCAGGCCGTCAAAGACGGCACGGCCGATAATCGAGTGGCCGATATTGAGCTCGTACAACTCCGGCAGCGCGGCGATCGGCTTCACGTTGTGGTAAGTCAGGCCGTGACCGGCATTGACCTTGATGCCCTGATCGTCAGCGTAGCTGGCCGCAGCGGCAATTTTCTTCAGCTCGGCCTGCTGCTCCGCTTCCGTTTGGGCATCCGCATAGTGGCCGGTGTGCAGCTCAATGTACGGCGCGCCACAGGCAACGGCGGCATCGATCTGCGCACGGTCGGCATCGATAAACAGCGATACTAAAATCCCGGCTTCGGTCAGTTTTGCCGTCGCGGCTTTGATTTTTTCCAACTGCCCGGCGACATCCAGGCCACCTTCAGTCGTCAGCTCTTCACGCTTCTCCGGCACCAGACAGACAAACTCCGGCTTGGTATCCAGTGCGATCTGGACCATTTCATCGGTCACCGCCATTTCCAGGTTCATTCGGGTCTGGATGGTTTCACGCAAAATACGGACATCGCGGTCAGTGATATGGCGACGATCTTCACGCAGGTGAATGGTGATCCCATCGGCACCGGCACGCTCTGCCACTTCTGCTGCGTGGACCGGATCCGGGTAACGCGTCCCCCGTGCATTCCGTAAGGTCGCAATATGATCGATATTCACGCCGAGTAAAATGTTGTTCATTTTCCGGAACTCCTTCCTCTGAGGGTAAACAATTCCCTGCTTTTTAATGGTTTGCCGCCAAGATACGGTTTCAGGGCTATCCGTGTAAAGCGTTTTGCGGCCCGAAGCTGATCCGGACTGTCAAAATGTCTGGCTGCGATGGCCTTGAGCTGATTGCCGGTAAACGTCAGTTGCCCCTGCACCATCGAGGCGATAAAGCCCCGCTGCTCACGGTAGCTATAGGTCATCCCATCTTCTACCGGCAGGCCGCTACCGGCACAGTGAAGAAAGTCGATGCCATAGCCGAGATGGTACAGCAGTGCCAGTTCAAAGCGCCGCAGTGCAGGCTCTGGATTCTCCGCCTGCGCCAGCTCACGCAGCACATTCAGGTAATCCAGAAACAACACCGGGTAAGGAGTATTGGGCTCCAGCACCCGCGCCAGGATCTCATTGACATACATAGCGGAGTACAGGATATAGCTGCGCATCGGCAGGCCGATACTGATCGGCTCGGCCTGAGTCAGCACCGGCATTGAGCCCCGGCCTGACCATTTGATGAACAGCGGTGTAAAAGGTTGCAGCGCGCCTTTGAGGTTGGAGCGTTTGCGGCGCGCGCCTTTGGCAAGGAGGGTGACACGGCCTGAGTCCTCGCTGAAGACATCCAGGATCAGGCTCGTCTCGCTATAGGGACGCGTATGAAGGACAAAACAGCGCTGTAGCCCCTCCATAGTGCCCCTTACAGATCGTCGATGTAACCCAGGCTACGCAGGGCACGTTCGTCATCGGCCCAGCCGGATTTCACTTTCACCCACAGCTCCAGGTAGACCTTGCGCTCGAACAGATCTTCCATATCGAGCCGTGCCTGACGACCAATGGTTTTGATCTTCTCGCCGCCTTTGCCGATCACCATTTTCTTCTGGCCCTGACGCTCAACCAGGATCAGGCCGTTGATATCAAAGCCGTCGGTGTCCGGGTTGTAATCAAAGCGCTCGATTTCCACCGTCACCGAGTACGGCAGTTCATCACCGGTAAAGCGCATCAGCTTCTCCCGGATGATCTCGGATGCCATGAAACGCTGCGAACGGTCGGTCACATACTCTTCCGGGAAGTAGTACTCACCTTCCGGCAGGTGCTTGCGGACGATCTTCTCAACCGTATCAACATTAGTCCCGTGTTTAGCAGACACCGGGACGACATCGACAAAGTCCATCTTGCTCGCCAATTCCTGCAGGTGCGGGAACAGATCGTACTTCTCTTTGACGTTGTCGACCTTGTTGACCAGCAGCACGGTTGGCAACTGCGACTTGGCCAGCTTGTTCAGCACCATCTCGTCATCAGGCGTCCACAGGGTGCCGTCGACCAGAAACAGCACCAGCTCCACATCGGTCAGCGAGCTGCTGGCCGCACGGTTCATCAGGCGGTTAATGGTGCGCTTTTCTTCAATGTGCAGGCCCGGGGTATCAACATACACCGCCTGGTAACCGTCACGGGTATCGACTCCCATGATCCGGTGGCGGGTGGTCTGAGGTTTCCGCGAGGTGATCGACAACTTCTGGCCGACCAAACGGTTCAGCAGCGTCGATTTCCCGACATTTGGTCGGCCGACGATGGCGATAAAGCCGCAATGTGTTTTGTCTGTCATGATTCCAACTGCTTAAGCGCAATTTCTGCTGCCGCCTGCTCTGCCTTGCGCCGACTGCCGCCTTTACCAATCACAGGCTTCTCCAGGCCTGCCACTTCGCACTGTACGGTAAACTCCTGATTGTGGGCCTCACCGTGCACCTTAATTACAGTATATGCAGGCAGCGGTAAACGGCGCCCCTGCAGACACTCCTGAAGCCGGGTCTTCGGATCTTTCTGATTGATCCCCGGCTTGATGGTTTCCAGGCGCGACTGATACCAGCTCAGCACGATTTTTCGGACGACTTCAATGTCGCTGTCGAGGTAAATCGCCCCGATAATCGCTTCCACGCAGTCCGCCAGGATCGAGTCACGGCGGAACCCGCCACTTTTCAGCTCGCCCGGTCCCAGCAGCAGGTGATCGCCCAGCTCAAACTCACGCCCCAACTCGGCCAGGGTTTTGCCCCGCACCAGCGTTGCGCGCATCCGGCTCATATCGCCTTCGTCCACCGCCGGAAAGCGGTGGTAGAGATCATCGGCAACCACAAAACTCAGAATCGAATCGCCCAGAAACTCCAGGCGCTCGTTGTGCGTTCCGTTGGCACTGCGGTGTGTCAGTGCCAAGGTCAAAAGATCAGTGTTGTTAAATTGATAACCCAGCTTACGCTGCAGTTTATTTGCAGGAGACGTCATTTTTTCCCGATCAGTTTATGCCACCGATGCGACTCAAGCGCACACCGGTAGGAATCCAAGATGGAAGAACACTTTCAGCACTTCGTTCAAACTCAAAGCTGATCCAGATCCCGACCGCCTTACCCACCAGATTGGCTTCAGGCACAAATCCCCAATAACGGCTGTCAGCACTGTTGTCGCGATTATCACCCATCACGAAATATTGTCCTTCCGGCACAACCCATTCGCTGATCCCCGGACGCGGCTTGTAGTTCAGCACCCGATCACGCTTAAGCGGATGGATCAGGATTTTGTGCTGCTGCTCGCCCAGTTGCTCATTGAATTGCACCAAGCGGGTCATCCCCTGGCTAAATTCGCTGTCGGTCATATTCTCCAGCGGAACCGGGGTACACTCATTGCTGCCTTTCGGCGCCACACACAGCTGTTTGTAGGCGCTGTAACGAACGGTATCGCCCGGCAGGCCGACCACTCGCTTGATGTAGTCAATATTCGGCTGAGGCGGGAACTTAAACACCACAATATCACCACGCTCTGGTTCACCGGTTTCCACCAACTTGTGTCGGAAGACCGGATCGCGCAGGCCATAGGCGTATTTCTCAACCAGGATGAAATCTCCCACCAACAGTGTCGGCATCATCGAGCCGGATGGGATCTGGAACGGCTCATAAATAAATGAGCGAAATACCATAATGAGCGCAATCACCGGAAACAGCGAACTGGTCGACTCGACCCAGCTCGGTTGCGGTGCTACGGCTTGTAGGGTTTTAGCATCGACTTGATCGCCGGCATTTAAGGCGGCGGCTTCAATCTTCAATTGACGTTTCGGCGCCCAGAGAAATTTTTCCAGTACCCAAATGATCCCGGTCACCAGCGTAGCCAGCACCAGAATGAGCGAAAAAGTATTTGCCATTTTAATCCCTAATAAATGTAACAGTGCAGCAAGCGAACTTGCTGCACTGCTCATCGACTCTTGCCTCATGGTCCCGGCGATCAAGCGATCCCCACAGGTAACCGACAACAGCCATGAGTTTTGTCATTACTTACTTGTCTTTACCGACGTGCAGAATTGCCAGGAAGGCTTCCTGAGGCAGTTCGACGTTGCCGATCTGCTTCATACGTTTCTTACCTTCTTTCTGTTTCTGCAGCAGTTTTTTCTTACGACTCACGTCACCACCGTAACACTTGGCGATAACGTTTTTACGCAACTGCTTCACCGTCGAGCGGGCAATGATATGGTTGCCAATGGCCGCCTGAATCGCGATGTCGAACATCTGACGAGGAATGAATTCTTTCATTTTCTCCACCAGATCACGGCCGCGGTGCTGCGCATTGTCTTTGTGCGTGATAATCGCCAGAGCATCAACACGGTCGCCGTTCAGCATGATATCCACACGTACCATGTCGGATTCTTCGTAGCGCTGGAAGTTGTAATCCAGAGACGCATAACCGCGAGAGGTCGATTTCAGGCGATCGAAGAAGTCCAGCACCACTTCGGACATCGGGATGTCGTAAGTCAGGGCAACCTGGTTACCGTGGTAAACCATGTCGACCTGCATGCCGCGCTTCTCGACACACAAAGTGATGACGTTACCCAGGTATTCACTCGGGACCAGAATGTTACAACGGGCAATCGGCTCACCAATCACATCGATATCGTTCACCGCCGGCAGTTTCGCCGGGCTGTCAACGTACATCATGGTACCGTCGGTTTTCTTCACTTCGTACACCACCGTCGGTGCCGTGGTGATCAGGTCCAGATCGTATTCGCGTTCCAGACGCTCCTGAATGATTTCCATGTGCAGCATGCCGAGGAAACCACAACGGAAACCAAAGCCCAGTGCCGCCGAGCTTTCCGGCTCGTAGAACAGCGACGCATCATTCAGGCTCAATTTGCCCAGCGCATCCCGGAAGTTCTCGTAATCATCGGAAGAGACCGGAAACAGACCGGCGTATACCTGCGGTTTCACTTTCTGGAAACCCGGCAGCGGTTTTTCACAACCGTTTTTCGCGTGCGTCAAGGTATCGCCCACCGGCGCGCCCAGGATGTCTTTAATCCCACAGACCACCCAGCCGACTTCACCGGTTTTCAGCACGTCTTTATCAACTTGCTTCGGCGTGAAGATCCCCAGACGGTCAACGCCCCAGGTCTGGCCGGTGCTCATGACTTTGATCTTGTCGTTCTTCTTCAGGACGCCGTTCTTGATCCGTACCAGCGACACGACGCCCAGGTAGTTATCGAACCAGGAATCGATGATCAACGCCTGCAGCGGCGCATCCGGATCGCCTTCCGGCGCTGGGATCGCCGACACGATATTCTCAAGCACATCGTCTACGCCCAGACCGGTTTTGGCCGAGCAGCGAGTCGCTTCCATCGCGTCGATGCCGACGATTTCTTCAATTTCTTCCGCAACACGGTCAGGATCGGCGGCCGGCAGGTCGATTTTGTTCAAAATCGGCACGACTTCCAGATCCATTTCGATCGCTGTGTAGCAGTTGGCCAACGTCTGGGCTTCCACCCCCTGGCCGGCATCCACCACCAGCAGCGCCCCTTCACAGGCGGCCAGTGAGCGGGAAACTTCATACGAGAAGTCGACGTGTCCCGGGGTGTCGATAAAGTTCAGCTGATAAGTTTCACCATCTTTCGCCAGGTAATCGAGCGTCACGCTCTGGGCTTTGATAGTGATACCGCGCTCGCGCTCAAGGTCCATGGAATCCAGCACCTGGGCTGCCATTTCACGGTCGGAAAGGCCACCACAGACTTGGATCAGGCGGTCAGATAACGTCGACTTACCATGGTCGATGTGTGCAATAATCGAAAAGTTACGAATGTGCTTCATGAATTGGCGTGACTAACTCGTGATTAAAAATGAATGGGATCTACAGATCAATTTGGCCGATTCTACCCAATTTCACCGCTAGCTGCTATCTTTCGGTGCGGCATTTATCAATTGCGTTGCCGCAAGCGGGCTGCCTAACACCCGAATCAGGTTGGGTTTATAGGCGGCTTGATGTTCCAGACGTCTCGCCATGCGGCGCGCCAGCAGCAGCCCGGCACCGGCACTAAGCACAGCGCTCAGGATCACCGCCGGCTCTCCGCCGCCCGCCAGATCAACAAACCACCACTGGCCGAACGCGGCGCCCAGGATCAAGCATAGCAGAGGCAGCACATAGACCAAGAGGGCCGAATTGAGCATGCTTTGCTCAGGCAGGCCGATTTCCACGATATCACCGACTACGACGGACTCACGGGTAGCAATGTCAATCTGATGGCTGCGCCCCGGCACCGCCTTGCTGACAATACCGGTACCGCAACTATCCCGGGAGGCGCAATGCCCGCAGCTGGTTTCCTGCTGGCAACTCACCGTCACCTGACCGGGCGCAACCGCGACCACGGTCGCCAGTGAGCGCATCATGGCTGCTCGCCTTTGGCCGTTTGAAACGCGACGGACTCGGCAACCCGACGGGCGGTAGCCGGTGGAATATCCCCGACCACCGTCACTTCTTTGCCTTTCGCCAGGTAACTGTGCAACGTCCGGCGCCCCTGGCGCACCAGTTGCTCACGAACGGTAAATTGATCGGCCGAGGCGACATAGATCGAGAAACTGAACAGGCCGTCGCTGAACATTTTGCTCTCGACCGGGCGCTCGGTCATCATCAGGCGATGACGGTTATGCGAGACGGTCTCGAACCCCTGCGGCAGCCATTTCACCTGCCAGCCCAGCTCAACCTGTGGCTGGGGCGGCAGTTGAACCACTGCCGGCAGCTCAACGGTTTTCAGACTCTGCAGCACTTCCCCGACCTTCGGGTTCACCACATAGGAGACTGCGCGGTACTGCTCCAGCGGCTCGCCGTCGCGATCGAGCAGGTCCGCCCGCATCACCAGCTTGCTGCGGGTATCGACCCACAACAGGTAGGAATATCGGGCACCGTCTTTCGGCGCAACCCGCACCACATCGCAGCCCACTCCGGCTTCCCGGGCCCGCCCCATAGAGATAAAGTCGTAATACTTCGCCAGCGCCGTGATGTCCGTTTGCATAATTGGCGGCAGCGGCGCCACCATCTTGTTGCTATGAATGGTGAACGGATCCAGCCCCGGTTCGAAGTAGCTCACTTCGTTACCCCGCTGAATCACTTCCCGCGGCGGACCGCTCAGGTAAACCAGATGCGCAAATGTCTCACCATCTTCATAGCTGTGGCGATATCGCAACGGTTCGATACTGTTTTTCTTGATGAGTATGTACGACAGCTCGTAGCTGAGCGCGCGGCTAGCCTCGTCCATTTGATGTAACAAAGCCTCGGCCGAAGGAGTGGACTCTTCAGCAGAGGCTTGCCATGGCATCAACAGGCTGACCAGTGTCAATGCACCGACCAGAATTTTTCTCATTTATCCGCCAGATTAATTTTGTTCAAGCAAAGTTCTGTCAATACTGCCATCTTCAGCATTTAAACGCAGCTGGAGCTCATAGTCCTGAAGCATGGCATTGATCCGACGACGCTGTTCCATCACCTGCGCTTCACTCGGCGCGGCATGATGATTACTACTTCGGATGGAATCCCGGGTCAGACTAACAGGTTCGGCAACACCGGCAAAAGGAATGGTCTGTAACACCGGGACCTGGGACTCTTCGGCTGAAACCACCAGGGTCTCGTCACCGCCATTATACTGCTGCACCCCGACAATCACAGCCAGGGAGACACTGGCGGCCACCGCCACCTGACCCAGTTGGCTCAGCCAGGCCGGCAAAGTCCGCTTGGCCTGTTGCGGGGTCGGCTGCGCTTGTTGCGGGGCAGACGCGTGTTGCTCGCGCACACTGGCCAGATGCACCACGGGTGCAGGCTCGACGTCAACCGGGCCGTTGTGTACCGGCTCTTGCTCCAGCGCCATGGCAACCCGGGCGGTAATATCCCAGTCCGGATTCTGTGGTGCTTCGCCGCGCATGACATCCCCAATCAGGCTGTAGCGCTGCCAGGTTTGCTGGCTTTCCTCATCAACGGCCAGTGCATTCACGATGCTCTGGTCGAGCGCCTCACCATCTAATAATGCCGAAATCTTTTGCTTATCAGCCATGTTTGTTCACCGTTTGGCTTAACAATTAACGCTGCATCAGAGGACGAATTCGTTTTTCAACGGCCTCTCGTGCACGGAAAATACGCGATCGCACTGTACCGACAGGACAACCCATCACCTCAGCAATTTCCTCATAGCTTAGCCCTTCCAGCTCGCGCAAGGTAATTGCTGTCTTCAGATCATCCGGTAACGCTTCAATGGTACTGAAAACAACCCGCTTCAATTCGTCAGACAACATTTGGTTCTCAGGGTTCGATATTTCTTTCAGCGCATTGCCGCTTTCAAAATATTCGGCCTCTTCCGCATCGACATCCGATGCCGGGGGACGCCGCCCCTGAGCCACCAGGTAATTTTTCGCCGTGTTCACGGCAATCCGGTACAACCAGGTATAAAACGCACTTTCGCCGCGAAACGTCGGCAACGCCCGGTAAGCTTTGATAAAAGCTTCCTGCGCAACATCCGGCACATCACCGGAGTTACTGACATACCGAGCCACCAGACTACAAACTTTGTTCTGGTATTTCGCAACTAACAGGTTAAATGCCTGCTTGTCTCCTCGCTGTACCCGCTCTACTAGGACCTGATCAGTTTGCTGCTCGCTCATTCGAGCGTGTACTCCTATATCTGTCATTCACTCGTGATTTCCTGCACCTGCCGCAAGTCTCCACCGACGCGCGATGCCAACGGCATTTTGCCTGGCTTCTGGTTTCAGCCCGACAAAACAAGCATCTATGAAATTAATGAGCATGAGCACTTATTCAGACTCAATGCACCAGGCAAAGTTCCCGCGCATCGTTATTATTTCTGGCTCACCCTGCACGAATTCTGATTGTTAAGAAAACGGTATTGCAATTAGGTTAACGGACGATTATATCTCGTCAAGCGATGAAGTGGTTAACCCGCCGTCAAAAATGAACAAATGAGACGGATTTTGCTACCATAGCGCCACTACCACAGGGATATGATATTGATATGAACGAGAACCGTGAACATCAGTGCGATGTGCTGGTCATCGGCAGCGGCGCTGCCGGGCTGTCGCTGGCACTGCGATTGGCGCCATTAGGGAAAGTCATCGTCCTGAGCAAAGGGCCGAGCAGCGAAGGGGCAACTTACTACGCCCAGGGCGGGATTGCCGCTGTCTTTGACGAGTCAGACAGTGTTGAATCCCATGTCCAGGACACCCAAATTGCCGGGGCTGACCTATGCGATGAAGCCGTGGTGCGTTTTATCGCCGAGAATGCCAAGGATTGCGTGCAGTGGCTAATCGACGGCGGGGTGCCGTTTGATCGCGAAGAAAGCGACAGCGACGAGGCCCCGCGCTACCACCTGACCCGCGAAGGCGGCCACAGCCACCGCCGGATCCTGCATGCTGCTGATGCGACCGGGATGGCCGTTCAGAACACACTCCAGGACAATGTCCACAACCACCCCAATATTGAGGTGCTGGAGCGACACAATGCCCTGGACCTGATCACCAACCAGAAACTGGGCAACACCCATCAACCCAACCGGGTACTAGGCGCCTATATCTGGAACCGCAACCAGGAAGTGGTCGAAACCGTGCGCGCCAAGTTTGTGGTGCTGGCCACCGGCGGCGCTTCCAAAGTGTATCAGTACACCTCCAACCCCGATGTCTCTTCCGGCGACGGTATCGCGATGGCCTGGCGGGCAGGCTGCCGGGTGGCCAACCTGGAATTTAACCAGTTCCACCCAACCTGCCTGTTCCATCCGGAAGCGCGGAACTTCCTGCTGACCGAAGCCCTGCGAGGTGAAGGCGCCTATCTGCGCCGCCCGGACGGCAGCCGCTTTATGCCGGATTTTGACGAGCGGGCCGAGCTGGCGCCGCGGGATGTGGTTGCCCGGGCCATCGACTATGAAATGAAGCGCCTCGGGGCGGATTGCATGTACCTGGATATCAGCCACAAGCCGGCGGACTTCATCCAAAAGCACTTCCCGATGATCCATGAAAAATTGCTGACTTACGGTATTGATATCACCCAAGAGCCGATCCCGATTGTCCCGGCCGCCCACTATACCTGTGGCGGGGTGATCGTCGATCAACAAGGCCGAACCGATCTCGACGGACTGTATGCCATTGGCGAAGTCAGCTATACCGGCCTGCACGGCGCCAACCGGATGGCTTCCAACTCATTGCTTGAGTGCGTGGTCTATGCCTGGGCCGCTGCCGAAAGTATCACGAGCAAACTGGATCAGATCAGCCTACCCGACAGCCTGCCGCACTGGGATGAAAGCCAAGTCAGCAATTCCGATGAAGAAGTGGTGATCCAGCATAACTGGCATGAATTGCGGCTGTTTATGTGGGACTACGTCGGCATCGTGCGCACCACCAAGCGTCTGGAGCGCGCCATGCGCCGGATCCAGTTGCTTCAGGAAGAGGTCAACGAGTACTACGGCAATTTCCGGGTCTCCAACAACCTGCTGGAGCTGCGGAACCTGCTGCAAGTGGCCGAGCTGATTGTCCGCTGCGCCCTGGAGCGCAAGGAAAGCCGCGGGCTGCACTATACCCTGGATTACCCGGAGCAGCTCGATACGCTCAAGCCGACCATCCTGACCCCGGATCAGCCGTGCTAACCCGCGGATCATCCAGCGCCGGACAGCGCCCAATCAAATAAAAGCGAGCGGGATCCCCCGCTCGCTTTTTTGTCTGTCCGACCGTCTGACGCTGACTCAGACCTTAAAAGCTGCAATCGACTGATCCAGGGAGCCCGCCTGGCTAGCAACGGCATTCGCCGCCTGGGCGTTCTCATGCGCCACCGCCGAGTTCTGGTTGGTGATGTCGCGGATCGAGGTGATGTTGCGGCCAATTTCTTCCGACACCAGGCTTTGCTGCTCAACCGCCGCCGCAATCTGGGTACTGGTATCCATGATCAGCTGCATATCGGCCATGATCTGGTTGATTTTCGCCTCGGCACTGTTGGCCTGAATCACACTTTCCTCCCCCTGCGCCTGACAGCGACCAATGTGGCTCACCACCTGGGCCGTCTGCTCCTGCAGCGAGGCAATAATGGTGCTGATTTCCTCAGTCGACTGACGAGTCCGCAGTGCCAGAGAGCGCACTTCATCGGCCACCACGGCAAATCCCCGGCCCTGCTCGCCGGCACGCGCCGCTTCAATCGCCGCATTCAGCGCCAGCAGGTTGGTCTGCTCCGCGATCTCTTTGATCACATCCAGCACCGAGCCGATATTCCCGGACAGGCTCGACAAACTGGAGACTTCCTCGCCGGTGTGCGCCAGCCCTTCAGACAACGTCCGGATCCGCTCTTTGGTGGCACTCACCTCGTTCAGTCCGGCTTCCGCGCCCTGATAGCCCTGCTCAGCATTGCCGGCCGCGCTTTCGGTATTTGAGGCAATTTCCCGAATCGTCACGCCCATCTCCGTCACGGCCGTGGCCACGGAGTCCGTCTCGCTCAACTGTTGCTCCATCGCCGCTTCCGATTCCTGGCTGCGGTGCTGCAACTGAGACGACGCGGCCCCGAGCTCGTTGACCGCCGTCTGCACGTTCCCGACCAGGTAGCGCAGACTCGCCAACAGGCCGTTGAAATTCGAGGCGACTTCGGCCAGCTCATCGTTGCCTTCCTGATCCGCCGTGCGGGTCAGATCGTGGCTCTCCGCGATCGCCGCCATCAACTGACTCAGGTTTTTCACCCGACGCTGGATCGACTGGCTGATCACCCAGGAAATACCGACCAGCAGCGCCACGACCACCAGCACCGCCAACACGATCAACTGATTAACCAACCGGTATTCTGCCGCCACCTGGGCTTCGAGCTGCTCCACCAACTCGCCGAACACCGCCTCCACCTGGTGAGACTGGTTACGGATCTCGCCGCGCAGCCCCAGGTTATGGGTCTGGCCAATGGTCTTTTTCTGGGCGATGATCTGGGAAAAGGTCTGCTCAAACTGGCTGAACAAAGCACTGAAATCAGCCTGCAACTGTGCCGCATAGCGGGTCTGCGCCACCTGATACGCATCCAGATACGCTTGCTCGCCGGTGATCATAAACAGCTTCGCCGCTTCATCCAGGCTGAAGACAGCCAGGACGTCCTGCTGCTGCTCGCTCGCCGCATGGATCAAGTGTTCAGATGCCGCCAGGAATCGACCGTTCAGCCCGTCGGCCGGAGTCAGCCCCAACTGCTGATAGCCCTGGATCAAAGCCATCATCCCCTGTTGATAATTGTTCATGACCCCCGGCAACGTCGCCAGACTCGGGATCTCGATCGACAGGCTGTGCAGGTCCTGTTTCAGCGTCGTGAGCTGCGTTTGGAAACGCTGATAATTATCCTGGAATTTTTTCTGATATTTCACGTCCATCCGCATCAGAAAGTCTTTTTCATTGCGACGCAGATTCAGCAAAGTGACTTCCAGCTGCGCCACCATGGCGGCTGAGTCATTAATCATCATCACCCGTTTGTTGGCCAGCTGGCTCATGCCCAACACGGCCACCAACGCCGTAACGGCCAAAACGGTTAATCCGATTAACTTATGTTTGATTTTCATTTCCACTACTTCCTGCCTAACAGAGCACCCTAGGCATGGGCTGTCACCTGACAATCAAGGGGGTAAAGATCTGAGTTTGATATCGTTCGATGAGCGAAAAACTTTAGGAAAAGAGCGTTACATTAACGCGCTTCAGCGGCCATATGAGAGATAAAATACTGAATATACATCACATTTAATTCTTTTAAACCGCAACAGCAAAGACGATGTTTATTTTATTCTATTCAAGTGATGGCATAGCAGCGACAAGGCCCGATAACCGGACACGTCACAGGCATCATGACAGATCAGCAACCAGCGCCGCCGGGTCGCCTGGCGCAACTCGATCAGCATCAGATACCGGGTATGGACTTTGATACGGCTGAGGGACCACCAGCGTTGCTGCCAGAAAAGACGATCCGGCGCTTTCAGGATCAGACGCCCCTGGTGACGATAAACGGCGTGATACCGGCCGATCCACTCCAGCCATAGCAGCTCGCAACCAATCAGGAAAAGCGGAACAGGGAGCGCGCCGCGGCCCCAGGCCAGCAGCAGGCCGCCTGCCGCACCAAGATAGAAAATCGTCAGTGCGGCAACGGACAGCCGGGAAGGATAAACCGCAAAATCAGCGAAGTTTGCTGTTGTTGTGCGCGACAATGCGATCCACCATCGCGGCGTGGGCAGGGTTGTCACTACGGCCGTGCGACATCACCCAGGTGAAGAGATCCGGATCATCGCAACGCAACAGCGAAATAAAGTCCTGCTGCTCCTGCGCGTTCAGCTCATCAAAGCATTCTTCGAAAAACGGCATGATAATGACATCCAACTCCAGCATCCCGCGACGGCATGCCCATTTCACGCGTGCTTTTTCTTCTGCACTCAACATATCAACCTCAATGTACTAACCTCAAACGCGCAGGCCCGCGGCGCAATACCGGGCACAGCCAATCGCGCTTGCCTTGACTCCAGTGGCCACAATCTTATCAGCCGCAACCGGGCGCGCCTACGGACGTGCCCGAGCAAAACATCAAGATGAGAGCTAGCGCCGGTTTATGCCCGCAGCATCCGCCGGGGCGCCGCATTTTTACCCGCTGAAACGACCAAGAGCGGCCGGCCACCGTCTCCTGACGGACGCCACTGACCGGTAGGGCGAATACCTGATTCGATGAATCAAGTATTTGGGCTGACAAACTGGCGCGCGCGATTTAACATAGCAGGTAATATCGAAATTCATCCACAGTAACGTGCCGCTCACCCGAGAGGCTGAGTCCGGGCAAGTTACCGCACATCATGGAAATCCTATGAGCACCTGGTCAAATGTTCTGAACTTCAACAAGATTGCCTTAACTGAACAAGATACCCCGCCGGCGCTGGCGCTGGTCGACCTCGCCGACTGGGGCCTGATCACCCTGGTGGGCGACGACAAAAAATCTTACCTGCACGGCCAGGTCACCTGTGACGTGGTTTCACTGGCCCAAGATCAATCCACCCTCGGTGCCCACTGTGACGCCAAAGGAAAAATGCGCACCATCTTTCGCCTGTTCCACCACCGCGACGGCTACGGGTTCTTCCAGCGCCGCAGCGTGATGGCGACCCAACTGCCGGAGCTGAAGAAATATGCCGTGTTCTCCAAGGTGGATATCGAACAAAGTGACGCGATCCTGCTGGGACTGACCGGCATCGATGCCGGCGCCACCATCGACCAGGTCTTCGGCGGCGAAGGCGAGGTACGAGCAATCGAAGGCGGCACCGTGGTGAAGATTGATGCCGAGCGCTGGCTGCTGATCCTCAGCCCAGAGCACGCTGAAACCGTTGCCGGTCAACTGGCTGCGAATGCCGTGCTGTCCGACAGCACACTGTGGGATCTGTACGATATCCGCCAGGCGATCCCACGGGTCGATGACGCCACAGCGCTGGAGTTCATCCCGCAGGCGATGAACCTGCAGGCGTTGGATGCGATCAGCTTTACCAAAGGCTGCTATACCGGCCAGGAAACCGTCGCCCGCGCCAAGTATCGGGGGATCAACAAGCGTGCGATGTATATCGTCAGCGGCCCGGCCGAGCAGTGCCCGCAGGCCGGGGACGCGCTGGAGCGCAGTGTCGGCGACAACTGGCGCAAAGGCGGCACCATCATCGCCGGTTACCAGTTTGCCGATGGCCGGGCGATTGCCCTGGTCGGCCTGCCGAACGATCTGGATGAGGACAGCCAGTTCCGCCTTGCCGGACACGAAGCGATCTGGCACAAGCTGCCGCTGCCGTACGCACTGGACGAAGACAAGTAACAGGCAGCCCGAGATGCAAACCCCTGTGACATTCCTGTTGGAGCAGGAAGGCGTCGACTACCGGCTTCTGCCCCACAGCAAACCGGCCAAAACCATCGACGAAGCCGCCCGCGAGCGCGGGGTGGCGCCGGAGCAGATGGTCAAATCGATTTTGCTGCGGGATATGAGCGGCTTTCATGTGCTGGCCTGCGTACCGGGACCGGCGCAGGTTGATCCGAAAAAAGTCCGCGCCCTGCTCGGGTGTCGCCGGATGACCTGTGCCGACGCCCGCGATGTCGAGGACGTGACCGGCCTGCGGATCGGCACGGTGGCGCCGATTGGCCTGAAAACGCCGATGCCGATCATTTTTGACCACACGATCCTGCAGTACGCGATCGTCAACATCAGCAGCGGGGATCGCATGGCAGGGATCGAACTCAGTATGGAAGATCTTCTGCTGTTGTGTGATCCGCTGTTCGCGGATATCTGCCGCTAGGAGACGATGTGGACACGATTAACTGGCGCGGGGTCGATCTGAACCTGCTCATTGCCTTTGCCGCCCTGATGGAGACCGGCAGTGTCACCAAAGCCGCAGACAAGCTGTCGATCGGCCAGTCGGCGATGAGCCATAATCTGTCCCGGCTACGGACGCTGATCAACGATCCGTTGTTCGAGCGCCGCGGACACCACATGGTCGCCACAGACAAAGCCAGAGAGCTGGCGCCGATCATTGAACAGGTTCTGGGGCTGATCACCACCGAGATCCTACAACCCAAAGCGTTCAGCCCCGAGAACTACCAGGGCACCATTCGCCTCGGGCTGACCGACTACGCCGAGCTGCTGTTCGCCCCGGCGCTGTTTGATGCCATTCTCAGCCAGGCGCCGCAGTGCCAGTTAAGCTTCTACAAGGTGGACCGCCATAATTATCAGGCGATGATGGACGATCACGATATTCACCTGGTGATCGGATCCATGACCCAGCTCCCCCGGGAACTCGACAGCCAGTATCTCTATACCGAGGATCATGTCTGCCTGTTTGACAGTCAGGCGACCGGCCTGCGCGCGCCCATCGATCTGGCGCGATATATTAAAACGCCCCAGGCGCTGGTAACGCCTGACGGGCAACTGGCGAGCGCTGTCGATCAGCAACTCCGGGCGCAGGGACTCTCGCGCCACATTGCCGTCGGCTCCGGAAACTTTCTGACCATCCGCCATCTGCTGACCGGGCGCAACCTGCTGTGCGTGGTTTCCACCCTGATGGCCCGGATCGCGATCTTTGACGATCAGCTCACCCAATGCCCACCGCCGGTGAGCATTCCGGACTTTGATATCAACCTGATCTGGCAAAAACGCAATGCCAATCACCCCCGCCTGATCTGGCTGCGGCAGTGTATCCAACAAACGGTCACGGCCCGTGTCCACGGCCTGCGCGGGCAAGATCCCGGTGAGCAGGCGAAGCAAGGTATGCCGTCCTAAACACGCGCGCTCAGGATCTCTTCGCGTCGTGTTGACCCGGCTCCTGGATCTGATGCAGCCCATGGCGATCGCACGTCGACTTGCAGTCACAGGCTTTTTCTATCCCGACATTGGCCAGGCCGCCGCAACTCCCCCGGATGGTTTTCTTTTTCACGATCCAACCAATCGCCATCGCACCGATCACCACAAGAAAAATCAACACGCTCAGCACATAAGTCATCATTTCCAGCCTCCCAAGCGGATCAGCCCTGCCGTTGCGTTCGCCCCCCGTACCCCAATTTTAGCGGCTGTCGGCGGTTTCGGCTTGCCGCAACCGCAACCACAACTGCCTTTTTCCCGCGAACAAGCGCGCCCCTGTGCCGGATCCGTTAAGGCTTCTTTCGGAGTTTCCGCGGCCAGCGCCGCTGAAACCAGCGTCCGGGCAGGCACCCGGTACACGGCCAGCCCCGCCCGGAGCAACCGTCCCAGCGAACGCTGACCGATATTGCCGAGTATCAGGGTGGTGACGCCATACGCCAGCAGTGCCTGCTGCAATTGTTTTTTATGCCGGCAACCCGGCTGGCGTCCATCGGCATTTTCCACCCGGGCAAGCGGGGTTCCCTGCGGGTCGACAATAAGAAAAGCGGCGGCCTTGCCGAAATGGTTGGCCACGGTCTGGTGGGCGGTGACTGCAATGGCGACTGTCATCGGTTATTCCTTCTCATGGGGCGGAGCCAGCACGATTGCCATGCCATTGACCAGAGCCGAAGCGACTTTGTGCCGGGCCCGGGCAAGAATGTTGCCCAGGGTCTGGCGGGAAATCCCCATTTCCGCGGCGGCGGCCTGTTGCTGCTGCCCTTGCTGATCCACCAGTTTGAGCGCTTCAAGCTCATCTGCGGCCAGCACCAGTGTCTCTAGGCGAGCCACCGGCACGCCATTGGGTTTAAAGCAGTCATAAGCCGGGCGACAACCGATCCGGCGGGGCTTCTGAGGTCTTGGCATTGGGACTCCGTCATCATTCACAGCCTTTATTATTGGCATATGCCAATAACCTGTATTGATCTGGCTCATGAAAACCCAGCAAAAAGCCGACAACTCAGACCAGCCCACCGATATAGCACAAGATGCTATTTCCTGACCTGAACTTTACAATTTACGACTAAAATACCGGACAAGTGCAGCCCGGTTAAACCACAACAGATCATGCACCTCGCTTGCACAAACGCCGCTAAGCTCATAAAAATCCGGAAAATAATGCATATTTTTCAGCGGAGTCATTCACTCCCCCAAAGATCGCGCCCAGAGCACCGCGGCCAACCGACCAGAATATTATTCTGACCTGATCGCAGTAGCGCAAAAAATTACTCCGTAATGACCAATTTAACATTATTATTATGCTGTAAGTGTCACAAAAGTTTCATAGCCGATCTTATATAATCAGCGCCGTTCAAACACGGATTCACAAAGCAGACAAGGTTGGCTTTTATGCGCATGTTCAAACGCTACGTGCCCAAACTGATAGCAAAACACGTTAGCCGTTTATTTAGTGGAAGGATCTACATCGACGGTCGCGGGGGCTATGAATTTAACAACGGCATCCTTCTGGTGCCGGTCAAAGCCCAACAACGCCACTTCCAGACCGTCAATGAAGTGAATCAGGAGATTAAACGTATGAAAGACCGCACTTCCTAAAGCACCGAGTGATTGTTCGCCGCGAAGGATGATGCGCCGATCGATCATCCACAGATCGATCCTTGAGAAAGCCCGGCCGGGCTTTCTCAGTTATTCGGAATCATCCACCAGATCCAGGTAATTGTCAGCGTCCAGCAGATCGGCAAATTCGCTGTCATCTTCGACCTTGATCTGAAACAACCAGCCGTCCCCGTACGGATCGCTGTTGACCAGCTCCGGTGAACTCTCCAGCTCTTCATTAACCGCCACAACATAGCCCGTCAGCGGCGCATAGATATCGGAAGCCGCCTTGACCGACTCAGCCACCGCGCAGTCTTCTCCGGCTTCTGTCTCCGAATCCACTTCAGGCAGCTCAACAAACACCATATCGCCGAGCATCGACTGGGCATGATCGGTTATGCCAACGGTATAGACTCCATCACCTTCCGGACGGACCCACTCATGGGTATTGGTAAACTTCAATTCAGAGGGAATATAGCTCATCGTGAAACTTCCTTATGAAAGCCTGCCTCTCGCCCTTGACTCCAACCATGCGATGAAAGCAGATACGGTTAACACAGCGTCAACTTCTCAACGGTTCAGACAGCCGCCAGACGTTCGTTATTTACTGTAGGAGATAAACCAAGAGGTACGCAAAAAATTCATAGCATTCGCTCAGTAACCAGTGGATTGCCTTCAGTCAAAGTGGGTTAGCGCAGCGTTAGAAACAGAAAAACCGCCAACCGGCGGTTTTTCGTTCACAAGGCTACGGCATCTCCCAAACGCTTAACGCGTGTATTGGGCCAGCTCCGGCAATTCCCCGCTCAGACCTAAGGCACGACGCATAAACTCATCTTTGACGCCCGGTGCCTTATCGGCCAGCAGCATGCCCAGATCCCGGAGCAGCTTTTTCGCCGGATGGCTGCCCGCAAACAGATCGCGGAACGCCTGCATCGCCGTGATCATCTTGGCCGCCTCGGCCTTGCGCCAGCGCTCATAGTGACGCAGGTGGGCTTGCTGACCGATGTCGAGATCCTGCTGCCACAATGCCTTGATCTCCTGGGCCAGGCTGGCGGCATCGAGCAGACCCAAGTTCACGCCCTGCCCGGCCAGCGGATGGATGGTGTGGGCAGCATCGCCAACCAGCGCCACCCGATCGCGGACAAAGTCACGGGCATAGCGCATCTTGAGCGGAAATGCCTGGCGCGCACCTTCTACCCGGCAAAGCCCCAGGCGATGGTCAAAGGCACTGGTAAGTTCCTTGTTAAACGCCTCGTCAGACAACGCGACCAGGCGTTCGGCTTCTTCCGGTGCAACTGACCAGACAATCGAGCATAAATCGCTGTCCGGCAATGGCAGGAACGCCAACGGCCCTTGCGGGCGGAAAATCTGACGGGCCGTCATGCCGTGCGGCTCCGCACAGCGAATGTTGGCCACCACGGCGCTATGGCCGTAATCCCAATGGGTCAGGGGAATATCCAGTTGCTGGCGCAACCAGGAGTTGGCACCGTCGGCGCCGACCACCAATTTGGCCGTCAGGCTCTTGCCGGAGGCCAAGCTCAACCAGGCTTCACGCTCACCAAAGGCAATGCTTTGACATCGCTCGGGCGCCAGTAGGGTTACATTAGGCAACTGGGCAACGCGATCCAGCAACGCCAGTTGGATCACCCGGTTTTCGACAATATGCCCCAGGTTTGGCTGCGACAGTCGCTCGGCCTCGAAGGCGATCCCCGCAAAGCTGTCCTGCTCCCAGACCTGCATTTTGTCATACGGGCTCAGACGACGGGCTTCAATGCCTTCCCAGGCTCCGATACGGCGCAAAATTCGCTCACTAGCCCGGCTTAATGCCGAGACGCGAATATCCGGTAAGGGACCCAGTTCCGTCTCCGGCAACCGGCCTTCAATCACCGCAACCCGCAATTCGGTCTCCGCCAGGGCAGCAGCCAACGTCAGGCCCACCATCCCGCCGCCGATAATGGCAACATCTACACTCTGCATCATGATTATCTTTCTACCTGTCCCATTGCCCGCCGAACCAGCGGTGTCTTGATTGTATCGAGCAAACTCATCGCCATCAGGCCGCAATTGCGGCCCACCGCTAACGGAAAGCTGGAATTGGCAAACACGCTGACCAGACCGGAGGTCAGGGTGACGGTTGCCTCCCGATCCGGCTGTCGACGTTGGCGATAGCGGCTCAGTACCGCTACACTGCCCGGGTCTTCGCCCCGGTCCAGCCCACGAACCACCTCTTCCGCCAGCGTCATCACATCCCGCAGACCCAGGTTAAACCCCTGACCGGCAATCGGGTGTAAGGTCTGGGCGGCGTTGCCGACCACGGCAACCCGGTGGGACGTCAGCTGCTGCGCCTGACGCAACAACAGCGGGTAGGCACAGCGGGCCCCGGTTTTCACCAACCGCCCCAACCGCCAGCCGAAAGCCTGTTGGAGCTGGTGGAGAAACTGCGCATCACTCCATTCCAGGACTTGATGCTGATCTTCCGGACGGATACACCATACCAGCGAACTGCGCCCTTCCGACATCGGCAGCAATGCTACCGGACCACTCGGAGTGAAGCGTTCGAAGGCGCGGCCCTGGTGCGGCTGCGCCGTGGTGATATTGGCAATAATCGCCACCTGGTTGAAATCCTGCTCCTGGCGGCCGATCTTGAGCATCTCGCAGCAGGCAGACAACGCACCGTCAGCCGCCACCAGCAGCTTGCCCCGGATCGGATCGCCCTGCTCCAGTTGGAGCGTGATCCCATCCTGCTGGCGCTCGATCCCGGTAATCGTTGCCGGGCACAGCAAATCAACCTGGGCTAACGCGGCCAGGCGCTGATGAAACAGGGCACCGGCATCGGCCAGCTCGATCACATACCCCAGGGCAGCCACCGCCTGCTCATCGGCATCCATATGTACCATCCCGGCATGGCCCTGATCCGACACATGGATCTCTGAAATCGGAGTCGCCAGCTCAGCCAGGGGCTGCCATACACCGATTTGTGCCAGGATCTCCGCCGAACCCAGCGACAGCGCAATACTGCGGGCGTCATAGCCCGGATGCTGATCCAAACGCGGTGCAACCGCCTCCACCACGGCAATGCGCAATTGCCCGTGCCCCAGCTTATCCAACGCCATGGCGAGGGTTGCCCCCGCCATGGCCCCGCCGGCAATGATCACATCATACTGCTTCACATCCAGTCCCTATGTGTTAATGATTAATGCAGGGTCGGCTTCTGATCCGGGCTGATCCCCGGAATATAAGGCTCTGCCTCATCCGCAGCTTCCTGCGCGCCCGGACGTTGGCTCAGCTCGACCAGACAGGTCAGGATACATTCCGGCACATAGGCCAGCACGTTTTCAAACAATGCCGCTTGCTCGGCCAGATCATCGTCTTCATCGATCCCCAGTTGTGCGATTTCTTCCAGCACGGAGACCGCTTCCGCCACCTCCGGTGACAGCTTGTGTTTCTCGATCCCCATCAGGCCCAGCCCGGAAATAAAGTTGGTCGCCCACTCGCTCAGGCTCTCTGCACGCAGCATCAAATCGGTCCCGGCTTCCGGCAACAACAGCGACACATGAAACTCCGCATCGGCCAGCTCGGTCGCAGTCGAGGTGGTTAACAGGGTCACCAATCCGCCCAGCTCCGCAGCCGCCGCTTCATAGACACTGCTGACCACAGCTTTGGCACCGTCAGTCAGTGGCGCGCCCTCATTGGCATAGTCACTAATCGGGCCGACCCAGCTGTTATCTTCAACCGACATCCCGCCACAAATCATCCCGCTCAGCAAACCATGGAGCTCTGACGGCGTAACCGCCAGACCATGATCTTTCAATGCCGCTTCCACCGCCGTATACGCGGGTAATGTCACTTTGCTCATGGGCGTTTACCTTAATTTCATTGGTGCTCAATCTAATTGTGGTATGCTACCACTAAGGCGCAAAACAGGCTAATGACCTGGCCGCAATTCGCAGGCTTCATCCCCCTTTTCGGGCGTGTCGCCATCGATGACTGTCGCCGCGACCAGCAGGTGCCAATCATCAACTGGCTAGTCCCTGACCACTTGCGGCAAAGCATGGCGCGCGGGCTTGCATGTTGAAAATGCTTTTTCTATATTTAGCCCCTATCGCGGATCGTCGGCGCTGGCTGAAACAGCCAACTGGCACGGAGCAAAATAATAAATTTATGAGTACTCAGGCTGTTGAAATTCAGATTTTAGGGCGTAACCTAAAGGTAAATTGCCCGCTCGGCCAGGAAGATGCGCTCCGAGCCGCGGCCAAAGATTTTGATCAACGTCTGCAGGACTTGTCCGAACGGACCAACATCAATAACGCCGAGCAGCTGTTGATGTTTACCGGCCTGAACATCTGTAACGAGCTGCATAGCGAGCGTCAGGTACAACACCAGAATGACGCAAATTTATCCAATAGAATCAATGAACTATCAGAAACATTGGATAAGGCATTGCAAATTCAACCAAAGCGTTGATAATGAATTGACCCTGGGGTGTACGTCAGTGGATTAACGTCCCCGAGCCGATAAGCAAAAAACCGGGATCTGCTTTTATTAGCTACTGAGCATGCTCAGCTCGTACTGAGAAGCCTACGGTTAATGTTGCCGATCCACCTTGAACGTCTGGTTCAAGGGCCACAATTCACAACGGCACCTTGGGGCATCCCTATCACTTCCGAGAAACGGCAACGGATGCGCACTTCTCGACACTGTTTTTCAACACTGTTTTGTTCTCCCTGCTGAATCTCTCATCGTCACCGGATGACTTATGAAACAGCCTGTTCAGCCTTCTTCACCACGCCAGCATATCCGTCAACACATTCGTCTGCGCCGTCGAGCCCTGACTCCGGCCCAGCAGCAACAAGCCAGCGAGGATCTCCTGACGCAATTCCAGCAAGCAGAAAGCGCCTTGCAGGCCCGGCATATTGCCCTGTATCTGGCAAATGACGGGGAAATTGATACCCGCCCGCTGATTGCATGGCTTTGGCAACAGGAAAAATCCGTTTACCTGCCGGTACTCCACCCGTTCAGCAAGGGGCAGCTACTGTTTCTCCACTACACACCGGCCACCCGGATGACCACCAACAAGTACCAGATTGAAGAGCCGCGCTTGGATATTCGCCTGGTCAAACCCGTTCATGAGCTGGATCTGATCTGTACGCCGCTGGTGGCATTTGACAGCACCGGACAGCGCCTGGGCATGGGCGGCGGTTATTATGATCGCACCCTCAACCGTTGGCACCATGAACGGCAGGGACCGCAGCCGCTGGGCCTGGCCCATGACTGCCAGCAGGTGGATGTCCTGCCGTTTGAAGCCTGGGATGTGCCGCTACCGGAAATTCTGACCCCGAGCTGCCATTTCAGCTGGAAGTAACGGCGCAGCAGCGCCGAGAATTCGCCTGACGCCTGCTCTCCCGTCCGCTATAATCAGCGCTCCGCGCAACGTTTGTCATCATTAGGAGAAAGGCATGACACAAGATGAAATGAAGAAAGCTGCCGGTTGGGCTGCTCTGGATTACGTCAAGAAAGGCAGCATTGTCGGGGTCGGCACAGGCTCAACCGTGAATCACTTCATCGATGCACTGGCAACCCGTAAGGAAGAAATCGAAGGCGCGGTCTCAAGCTCCGTCGCGTCCACCCAACGCCTGGAAGAGCTCGGGATCCCGGTCTTCGATGCCAATGAAGTCTCCAGCCTGGATATCTACGTCGACGGCGCAGATGAGATCAACGGCGCATTCGACATGATCAAGGGCGGCGGTGCTGCGCTGACGCGCGAGAAAATTGTCGCTGCCATTGCCAAAACGTTTGTCTGCATTGTCGACGACACCAAGCAAGTCGACGTCCTGGGTCAGTTCCCGCTCCCGGTTGAAGTGATCCCGATGGCACGCTCCTACATCGGCCGCGAGCTGGTGAAACTGGGCGGCGACCCGGTCTACCGTGAAGGTTGCGTGACCGACAACGGCAACATCATCCTGGATGTGCATAACATGCAGATCACGGATCCGAAACTGCTGGAAGATCAAATCAATGCCCTGCCGGGCGTAGTCACCGTCGGCCTGTTTGCCCACCGCGGCGCGGACGTCCTGCTGGTCGGCTCTCCGGAAGGCGTGAAAAAGTTTGAAAAATAATCCGTGCTTCAGCCTGCGCAGCTGAATCCTGTTATTTGATTACAAAACGGCATAATTTATGCCGTTTTTTCTTATCTTTATTGTAATATTCTTACCCATGGTGATTATTTTTTGATACTTTAATACCAGCATGTAGCAAACGTTTGAGTCAGGGCCCAGGGCCGCCAGTATGCCGGAAATCTCCACATGCTAGCCGTTTCTGTCCGCACGCTGGTTTCCCGCCTGAGCGCGCCGACTCATGTTTTTAAGGATGAGAACCCAATGGCTAAAGTTTCACTGGATAAAGACAAAATTAAGATTCTCTTGCTCGAAGGGGTCCACCCGTCAGCAATTGAAGTTCTGCAGCAAGCCGGCTACACCAATATTGAGTACCACAAAGGCTCCCTGGCCGGGGATGAGCTGCTGGAAGCCATTCAGGATGCACATTTCGTCGGGATCCGCTCCCGCACCCAACTGACCGAAGAAGTTTTCAATGCCGCACAAAAACTGATCGCCGTCGGCTGTTTCTGTATCGGAACCAACCAGGTCGACCTCGATGCCGCCATGCGACGCGGGATCCCGGTCTTCAACGCCCCGTTCTCCAATACCCGCAGTGTCGCTGAGCTGGTGCTCGGGGAAACCCTGCTGCTGCTGCGCGGCATTCCGGAAAAGAATGCCATGGCGCATCGCGGTGAATGGCAGAAATCCGCCGACCACTCGTTTGAGGCCCGCGGCAAAAAACTGGGGATCATCGGTTACGGCCATATCGGGACCCAACTGGGGATCCTGGCTGAAAACCTCGGGATGGATGTTTATTTCTACGATATCGAGAACAAGCTGTCGCTCGGCAATGCGACCCAGGTGCCTTCCCTGAGCGAACTGCTCAATAAATGTGACGTGATCAGCCTGCATGTACCGGAAACCCCGGGCACCCAGGATATGATGGGTGCCGAAGAGTTCGCCCGCATGAAGCCGGGGGCAATCTTTATCAACGCCGCCCGCGGAACGGTCGTCGATATTGACGCCCTGTGCAGCGCCCTGGAAAGCAAACACTTGGCCGGTGCGGCCATCGACGTGTTCCCGGTTGAGCCGAAAACCAACAACGACCCGTTTGAGTCTCCGTTGACCAAATTCGACAACGTATTGCTGACCCCGCACATCGGCGGCTCCACCCAGGAAGCCCAACAGAACATCGGCATCGAAGTCGCCGGTAAGATGGCCAAGTATTCAGACAACGGCTCGACCCTGTCGGCCGTCGGTTTCCCGGAAGTCTCGCTGCCGGAGCACCGTAACTGCTCACGCCTGCTGCATATTCACGAAAACCGCCCGGGGATCCTGAACCAGATCACCACGATTTTCGCCGCAGATGGGATCAACATTGCCGCCCAATACCTGCAAACCGGTCCGGAAATCGGCTATGTGGTGATTGATGTCGAAACCGAGCGCGCCGAAGAAGCCCTGACCAAGCTCAAAGCGATCGACGGCACGATCCGCGCCCGTATTTTGCACTAATCAACCGCTCATCCTTGGCCAAAAAAACGGCGAGAGATCTCCCTCTCGCCGCTTTTTATTCAAATCGCTGGCGCTTACTCTTCCAGCTTAAAGACCACCTCAACCCGATCCCGGATCGTCATTTCCGTATCCTGGTAGGTCGCGGCGATTTCCGGTGCCCCCGCATCCATTGCCATCTTCATCATCATCACCGGGCGCGGCTGTGCAACCTGATAGGTGATCTGCCAGACGCCATCCAATCGGGTACCGAAACCTTTGGCCAGTGATTCGGCTTTCGCCTGTGCGTCCTTGATGGCGGCCTGACGCGCCTGCTCCAGATACTCCGCCTCGTTGCTGAGTTTCAGCTGGATATTGTTGATCCGGTTGATCCCGTCGCCCAATGCGTTATCGAGATACTCATTGAGCTTGCTCAGATCATGCACCATCACCGTAATATGGCGGCTGGCACGGTATCCGATCAGCTCGGGCTTTTCGTCTTTCGGATAATGATATTGCGGGTGAAGGCTGATGTTCGCACTGAGAATATCGCTGCGCTCAACCCCGCTGGCGACCAGTCGCTCAACAAACGCCGTGACCGCTTTGTCCACCGCTTGCTTGGCTTCTTTCGCGCTGGCACGGGTTTCTTCCACCGCCACAGAGAACTCGGCCATATCCGGCTGCGCTGTGACTTCACCCTGGCCGACGGTTTCGAGGTGCGGCACCGTGAGATTGGCAGCAAATGCCGGTGTCACGCCCAGTGCAGCAATCCCCAGGGCAACCGCCAGTAGATGTTTCTTCATAAGCTCTCCAGTTCATAACATTGATTGAGTCTGAAAGGTTGGACAACGAAGAACCGCAAACTATCCGTCGCCGCACATAAAATTTTGTACAACGTTTTTAATCTAACAACCTCAGCCGACTGTACTTCCTGCCCTACTGCGGCAGAATGTGCCGGGCATACTGAGTCAACTGCTGGGTGAGTTCAGACAGCACCCCGCTTTCCAGCACCCAGTGATGCCAGTACATCCGGCGGCTGAGCATGATCTCCGGGGTAACATTGACCAGCAGTCCCTGTGCCAGCTCCTGCTGGATCTGAACCCGGGGGATCAGGCAGAACGCAATGCCTTCCAGAGCCAGACGCACAAAGGCTTCCGACGAGCGGACCGTATGCTTCATCACACGGCCCGGCGGCAGATTAAAATGCTGGTGCACAAACTGCTCATGCATGTCGTCATGGGGATCAAACGTCACCCCGGGTGCCGACATCAAGGACGTACGCGTCACCCCGGCAGAAAAATACTGCCTGACAAATGCCGGACTGGCCACACAAAGATAGTCGACCCGCCCCAGATATTCCGCCACACACCCCGGCAACGGGCGGCTTTCCATACTGAGCGCCCCCACCACTTCGCCGCTGCGCAGCTTATCCAGCGTCCGGGCTTCATCCTCGACCAACAGGTTGAGCTCTATCCGGCGGGATTTCAGCAACGGACTGAGCGCCGGTAACAACCAGGTAGCCAGGCTGTCAGCATTGGTGGCAATTGCCACCGACATCGGTTGATCGTCAGCATCGGTTGCCAGGGCCGGCAGCAACTCCTGCTCCAGCAAGCGGACCCGTCGATAGAGTCCCAGCAGTTTCTGCCCGGCCGGGGTCGGCCGGGGCGGCTGTTCTCGCACCAGCATCGGCTGGGCCATCAGCTTTTCCAATTGCTTGATCCGCTGCGACACCGCTGATTGGGTAATACACAAATCCTCGGCTGCGCGCTCAAACCCGCGCTGGGAAATCACCGCATCCAGCGCTTCAATCCACCGGTAATCCAGTCCTCTCATTGCCCCTCCCTGCCTTTATAAGAGTGTCTAATGATAGATAAACATTATTAGCTGTACTTAATCCTAGCGTGAAGCGTAAGCTTGCGCCAATCCATACCACCGTCAATTCAATCAATTAAAGGAACCACCGCGATTATGAGTATTTGGGCGCTATTACAAGGCTTCGGTTTAGGGGCCAGTATGATTATCCCGATCGGAGCGCAGAACGCATTTGTGTTGAATCAGGGAATTAAACGCAATCATCACCTAACCACAGCGACGATTTGCATTCTGCTGGATGCCCTGTTCATCAGCCTGGGGATCTTTGGCGGTGGCGCCCTGCTCTCCAGCAATGAAACCCTGCTGACCGGCGTCACTCTCGGCGGTATTTTGTTCCTGCTGTTCTACGGCGCGCTGTCCCTGAGCAGTGCCCTGCGTCCGGCCAATGCCGAAGAGCTATCAGCCCAGAAGCTGGCCCGCGGCCGCCGCGCGGTGATCCTCGGTGCGCTGGCGGTGACCGTCCTGAATCCGCATATGTATCTCGATACGGTGGTCATCCTGGGCTCTATCGGCGGGCAGTTTGAAGGCCATGATCGGATCGCCTTTGCGATTGGGACCATCCTGGCTTCCTTCGTCTGGTTCTATACCATTTCAATCGGAGCCGCCAAGCTGGGGCCAACCCTGTCAAAACCAGCCGTTAAACGTGGTATTGACCTGGCCGTTGCGGCGATGATGTTTTTTATTGCCAGCCATCTGGCGCAGCAACTCTGGAGCGACTATGCCCTCGGATAGACAAGCCGTCATATACCAGAACAATCTGAGCCTGTTTCAACAGGCCGGCGTAGGATATCAATCCTGGCAGCACGAACCGATTTTAGATTATGAAACAGATGCCAAACTGGCCGAAACACTGGGCTGGACGGCGGCACCAACCAAAAGTCTGTTTCTGAAGGTCAAAGGCGGCGGGCACAGCCTGCTGCTGACCCATAAAGACAGCCGGCTCGACAGTAAACAAGTCAAGCAGGCGCTGGGCAAACGGGTCTCGGTCTGCAGCCATGAAGAAATGGTTGCTGTCATCGGCTGCGCGCCGGGCGCGGTCTGTCCGTTTGGACTCGACGAAGCGATCGTCTTGCTGGTTGATCCGGTGCTCTATCGGCATCCGGAACTGATGTATACCCCGGGCGAGCCGGAATATACGTTCGCCTTTGCCAGCGCAGATCTCGACACCCTGCTCGCCACACTACCCAACCCGGTGATCCGACTCCTCAGATAAAGCTGCTGGCGGCAGGCATAAAAAATGGAGCCGCTTCGGCTCCATTTGTCATGCTCGCATCGTCGTCATTCAGACCTGCGGGATTAATCTTCAACCTTGTTCAGGTGAACATCCATTTGCGGGAACGGAATTTCAATCCCTTCTTTATCCAGCTCTTCTTTGATCGCCTGCAGCAAGTCAAAGTAAACCGCCCAGTACTCCGACGTTTTGACCCAAGGACGTACCACGAAGTTAACGGATGAATCGGCCAGCGCCACGACGCCAATCGTCGGCTTCGGATCCTGCAGGACACGCGGCTCTGCCGCCACTACCCGGCTCAGCACCGCTTTGGTTTTCTTCAAATCAGATTTATAGGAAACACCGATCACAAAATCAATCCGGCGGGTCTGATGGCGCGAATAGTTGGTGATCGGACCGCCAATGACGGCCGCGTTCGGCACCACCACCATCTTGTTATCCGGGGTATTCAACACGGTCGAGAACACCTGGATCGATTCAACCGAACCGGCAACACCACCTACCTCAACATAATCACCCGACTTAAACGGACGGAACGCAACAATCAGCACCCCGGCGGCGAAGTTCGACAGCGAGCCCTGCAAGGCCAGGCCGATGGCCAAGCCGGCGGCACCGATCACGGCAACCACAGAGGCCGTTTGCACGCCAACCCGGCCCAAGGCGGCAATCAGCACAATCACGAACAGCAGATAGCGAACCAGAGAGTGCAGGAACTCGACTACCGCACCGTCCATCTGCTTTTTCCGCAGCATTTTCGCAACGCCGTTGGCAATGACCTTGGTGATGATATTACCAATAAACAGGATCAGCAGCGCTGAAATGAGGTTCACCCCATACTGGATCAGCAAGTCCTGGTTGTCCGCAATCCAGGTCCCGGCATTCAGGACACCACTGGTTAACTCGTTATCCTTAATCGTATCTACGACCGTTTCTGCAACACTCTCACTCATACCTATCTTACTCTGCTAGTAGTTATCGACTTTCCCGCGGTGTTTCAGTTTGCGGGAGCGGCATTTTGTTTATTTCTTCAACGCAATTGAATGACTTATGCTACAACCACTATAACAGTGATTTCATTTCATAGGCGAATCATTCGCAAGTCTCATCGGGCCGGATAATACCGTTGCCGATTGAAAACACCAACAAAAACCCGACTCAGATCACATTCCATTTCCCCTGGCCGAAAAAAACCCGCACAAGGCGGGCTTTTCTCAAGGACAACAGAGGCTGTCTTACAGTACGTCGATCGCGTTCAGATCAGAGAACGCTTGCTCCAGACGTTTTACCATAGATGCCTGGCCCGCACGCAACCATACACGTGGGTCGTAGTATTTCTTGTTCGGTGCATCTTCACCGGTTGGGTTACCGATCTGGCCTTGCAGGTAATCGTGGTTTTCAGCTTCGTACTGACGAATACCGTCCCAAGTCGCCCACTGCGTATCGGTATCAATGTTCATTTTGATCACACCGTAAGAGATAGACTCGCGGATCTCTTCCAGAGATGAGCCTGAACCACCGTGGAAGACGAAGTTCAGCGCGTTTGACGCAATACCGAATTTCTCAGAACAGTATGCTTGAGAATCACGCAGAATCGTCGGAGTCAGTACAACGTTACCTGGCTTGTAAACACCGTGTACGTTACCGAAAGACGCCGCAATGGTGAAACGGTGGCTGATGGCATTCAGTTTTTCGTAAGCGTAAGCAACATCTTCCGGAGATGTGTACAGCTCAGACTGATCCATATCGGAGTTGTCAACGCCGTCTTCTTCACCGCCGGTACAACCCAGTTCGATTTCCAGCGTCATGTTCATCTTCGCCATGCGCGTCAGGTACTGAGCACAGATCTCGATGTTTTCTTCCAGTGACTCTTCAGACAGATCGATCATGTGAGAAGAGAACAGTGGCTTGCCGGTTTGTGCAAAGAACGCTTCACCCGCATCCAGCAGGCCGTCGATCCAAGGCAGTAGTTTTTTCGCAGCGTGGTCAGTGTGCAGAATGACAGGCACACCGTAAGACTCAGCAATCGCGTGCACGTATTTCGCACCCGCAACCGCACCTTTGATTTGTGCTTCCTGACCTTCTAGTTTCAGTCCTTTACCGACGAAGAAACCAGCACCGCCGTTTGAGAACTGAATCACAACTGGCGCTTTCACTTTGGCAGCCGCTTCCAGGACAGCATTGATCGAGTCAGTGTTCACTACGTTCACCGCAGGAAGTGCAAATTGATTTTCTTTTGCAACTTCAAATACTTTCTGTACGTCGTCGCCAGAAATTACACCAGGTTTTACGAAATCGAAGATCTTAGACATAACAATAGTCCTATTTGCCTTGTTGTCTGTATGAAAGATAAATCTTTGCAATCGTTTGCTTCAAGCCGACATTCTACAAAATCGGGGCCTTGCTAACAAACAATTAAAGTGCGGGAGCGATTGGCTCCCGCCCATGTGTCATTAAGCTTTAGCACGCTCTTCCAGCATCGCAACTGCCGGCAGGGTTTTGCCTTCCACGAACTCCAGGAATGCGCCGCCACCCGTTGAGATGTAAGAAACATCCGCCTTGATACCGAACTTGTCAATCGCAGCCAGGGTGTCACCACCCCCTGCAACAGAGAAACCTTCAGAAGCGGCAATGGCTTCAGAAATACCTTTGGTGCCGGCTTCAAAGTTCTTGAACTCGAATACACCAACCGGGCCGTTCCACAGGATGGTTTTCGCGTTCTTCAGAATTTCTGCAAGTGCTGCTGTGGATTCTGGACCCAGGTCGAAGATCATGTCATCGTCCTGCACTTCAGAAACATGTTTGATTTCGGCTTCTGCGTTCTCGTCAAACGCTTTGGCACACGCAACATCCGTCGCGACCGGAATCGCACACTCTTCCATCAGTTTCTTGGCAGTGCCGACCAGATCCGCTTCGTACAGGGATTTACCCACGTTGTGGCCCGCAGCAGCAATGAAGGTGTTGGCGATACCGCCACCGACAACCAGCTGATCAGCCACTTTCGACAGTGACTCCAGCACCGTCAGTTTGGTTGACACTTTAGAGCCACCGACAATCGCTACCATTGGGCGCGCTGGTTTATCCATCGCTTTGCCCAGGGCATCCAGCTCGTTGGCCAGCAGCGGACCGGCGCACGCGATTGGTGCGAACATGCCAACGCCGTGCGTCGAGGCCTGTGCACGGTGCGCCGTACCGAAGGCATCCATCACGAACACATCACACAGGGCTGCATATTTCTTCGACAGTGCTTCTTCGTTCTTCTTCTCGCCTTGGTTAAAGCGAACATTTTCCAGAACCACCAGCTCACCGGCGTTCAGCTCAATCCCGTCCAGGTAGTCTTTGGCCAGCTTCACGTCGCAATCCAGGGCGTCGTTCAGGTAGTTCACAACCGGTTGTAGAGAGAACTCTTCTGCGTACTCACCTTCAGTCGGGCGACCCAGGTGAGATGTCACCATGACTTTCGCACCCGCTTCCAGGCAGTGCTTGATTGTAGGCAGTGATGCCAGAATACGTGCATCAGAAGTTACTTTGCCGTCTTTCACTGGCACGTTTAGGTCTGCACGAATGAAAACGCGTTTACCTGCAAGGTCCAGATCAGTCATCTTGATTACAGACATGGTTTGTCCTCTCAACATTGATTAATTTAAAGTCAAAGTTTTTGTCGGCCCGGCGTCACTGCCCGGCCCGCTAATTCTTACTACTCAGTTGTTTCAGGCAGCGTATCGGCCGCCTGCATTGCTAACGCGGTGTCCAGCATCCGGTTGGCAAATCCCCATTCGTTATCACACCAGACCAGGAGCTTGAGCAAATGCTGGTTACTTACCCGGGTTTGCGTTCCGTCCACAATGGCACTGTGGGGGTCATGATTGAAATCGATGGAAACCAGCGGGGCTTCGGTATAGTCCACAATACCGCCTAATGTACAACGAGACGCCTCTGCCAGTGATTGATTTACGTCATTAACTTTCACATTTGTTTTCACTGTGACACTTAAATCCATCGCCGTAACGTTAATTGTGGGCACGCGCACAGAGATGGCTTCAAATTTGTCAGAAAATTTCGGAAAGATTCGACCAATCCCTAAATGAAGTTTGGTATCAACCGGGATAATGGACTGGCTGGCAGCGCGGGTACGACGCAGATCGCCGTGGTAAGCATCGATGACCTGCTGGTCATTCATCGCGGAATGGATCGTGGTGATGGTCCCGGATTCAATCCCAAAGGCTTCATCGAGCACTTTGATGACGGGAACAATACAGTTGGTGGTACAGGAGCCGTTGGAAACAATTTTGTGTGACGGGCGAAGGGAGTCGTGGTTCACACCGTAGATGATGGTGTGATCGATATCATTGCCGGCCGGGTGGGAAAACAGGACTTTTTTAGCCCCGGCTTTCAAATGCGCCTCGCCATCATCGCGCGAGCCGAACACCCCGGTACAGTCAAGCACAATATCGACTTCGAGATCCTGCCACGGCAACAGGTGAATATCAGACTGGTGCAGGATCCGGATACTGTCCTGCTCGCCATTGTCGTGGGCAATAAACAGGTGCTCCTGATCATGGGAGACAGGCTTACGAAAGCGGCCGTGGCTGGTGTCATACTGTAACAGGTGGGCCATCGCTTCCGGCTCGGCCAACTCGTTCACTGCCACGACTTTGATCTGATGATGTTTACCGCTCTCATACAGGGCGCGAAGCACACTGCGTCCGATACGGCCAAATCCATTGATTGCGACTCTTAGTGTCATATCCGTGCTACAAAATTGATAAGCTGGGTTAGTGTATACCAAGCCAGAATGAGAATCACGATAAATGTGAACGCGGTCACCCGGCAAACTAAACCCAGATAAAACAAACAATTAAACGTCCCAGCTCAGCATCGTCGCAAACTTTTCACCCCGATAGCACTGTGAGTGAGATCCCATTTTGTATAAAAAAGACCTCCATTCGGAGGCCTTTATTTCACTTACCGAAATAAATCAAACGGTGGCTTAAGCCAGCAGTTCTTTGGCGGTGCTCACCACGTTTTCCGTGGTGAAACCGAACATCTCAAACAGCTGACCGGCCGGTGCAGATTCACCGAAAGTGGTCATGCCGATGATGCGGCCGTCAAAGCCGACGTACTTGTACCAGAAGTCGGCGATGCCGGCTTCAATCGCGATCCGCGCTGTGACGTCAGATGGCAGCACAGACTCACGGTAAGCCGCATCTTGCTTGTCGAAGGCATCGGTCGATGGCATCGAGACCACGCGAACCTGCTTGCCTGCAGCCGTCAGCTCGTCGGCAGCTTTCACCGCCAGCTCAACTTCAGAGCCGGTCGCAATCAGGATCAGCTCAGGTTTGCCGTCGCTGTCTTTCAGGATGTAACCCCCCTTGGCAATGTCAGCCACCTGTGCTTCGCTGCGTGCTTGCTGGGCCAGGTTCTGGCGCGAGAAGATCAGCGCGGTCGGTGCGTCTTTGCGTTCAATCGCCAGTTTCCACGCCACAGCAGATTCAACCTGATCACAAGGACGCCAGGTGCTCATGTTCGGAGTCAGGCGCAGTGACGCGATTTGCTCAACCGGCTGGTGGGTCGGGCCGTCTTCGCCCAGACCGATCGAGTCGTGGGTGTAAACCTGGATGTTCTGCACTTTCATCAGCGCAGCCATGCGCATGGCGTTACGGGCGTATTCCATGAACATCAGGAAGGTTGCGCCGTACGGTACGAAACCGCCGTGCAGGGCGATACCGTTGATGATCGCGGTCATGCCGAACTCACGCACACCGTAGTGGATGTAGTTCCCAGACGCGTCATCGGCAGTCAGGGATTTCGAGCCAGACCACATGGTCAGGTTCGATGGCGCCAGGTCAGCCGAGCCGCCCATGAATTCAGGCAACAGTTTGCCGAACGCTTCCAGCGCGTTTTGGGACGCTTTACGTGAGGCGATGTTGGCCGGGTTGGCTTGCAGATCAGCGATGATTTGGCTTGCCTGCGCTTCCCACTCTGCCGGCAGTTCGCCGTTCATGCGACGTTTGAACTCAGCCGCCAGCTCAGGATATGCCGCCGCGTAGGCTGCAAACTTCTCGTCCCAGGCTGCTTCTTTGGCAGCACCGGCATCTTTGGCATCCCATGCTGTCGCAATGTCAGCCGGGATTTCAAACGGACCGTGGTTCCAGCCCAGGAATTCACGGGCTGCAGCGATTTCGTCGTGGCCCAGTGGTGCGCCGTGACAGTCGTGCGAGCCGGCTTTGTTTGGTGAGCCGAAGCCGATGATGGTTTTGGTGCAGATCAGGGTTGGTTTGCCGCTTTCCGCTTTCGCTGCTTCAATCGCTGCGTTGATCGCTTCCGGATCGTGGCCGTCAACCGCCGGGATCACGTGCCAGCCGTAAGACTCAAAACGCTTGGCAGTATCGTCGGTGAACCAGCCTTCCACTTCACCGTCGATTGAGATGCCGTTGTCATCCCAAAACGCGATCAGTTTGCCCAGGCCCAGGGTACCGGCCAGGGAGCAGGCTTCGTGCGAGATCCCTTCCATCAGACAGCCGTCGCCCATGAACACGTAAGTGAAGTGATCGACGATGTCGTGGCCGTCCTGGTTGAATTGCGCAGCCATGGCTTTTTCAGCAATTGCCATGCCCACAGCATTGGTGATGCCCTGACCCAGCGGACCTGTGGTGGTTTCGATGCCCGGCGCGTAACCGTACTCCGGGTGGCCCGGGGTTTTCGAGTGCAGCTGACGGAAGTTCTTCAGCTCTTCGATCGGCAGCGCGTAACCAGTCAGGTGCAGCAGCGAGTAGATCAGCATTGAGCCGTGGCCGTTAGACAGCACGAAGCGGTCACGATCAGCCCAGCTCGGGTTCTGTGGGTTGTGGTTCATGTGGCTGCGCCACAGGACTTCGGCGATGTCAGCCATCCCCATCGGGGCACCCGGGTGACCGGAGTTGGCTTGTTGTACACCGTCCATGCTCAGGGCACGGATTGCATTTGCAAGATCTTTACGAGAAGGCATGTCTGCTCCAGAAATTCATCGACAATAATAATTGTGGGTGTCTGTCCAGCAATAGATGCAGGGGTTGCATCTGAAATCGGCGGGTGAGCATTGTCGCAAAGTCTGCCCTGCCTCTGCAAACGATTTCCCGCAAAAATCTCATCCATATCAAGTGCCTGCTCTGGTTTTTCCGCCCTTTCCTGTCATTAACCCGATGAAACGTAAACGATTGCTTGCACCATTCAACAATCTCCACATGAATTACGGTATTGATTTAAAACAGGGTGCAGGTATTATAGACGTCTAGACGGAGGTAGCTCTATCCATCAACACGGACATTGATATGCATCATTGATGAATGCTTCTACACCAGAGCCCCTCTTAATCAATCGACAAGCCATATTTAAGTGAGTGTACACATGTCAAAGCACCTGTTTACTTCTGAGTCTGTATCAGAAGGACATCCGGATAAAATTGCCGATCAGATCTCTGATGCCGTATTGGATGCAATCCTGGAGCAAGACCCGAAGGCACGTGTTGCGTGTGAAACCTATGTCAAAACCGGCATGGTGATGGTGGGTGGCGAAATCACCACCTCTGCCTGGGTTGATATTGAAGAGATCACCCGTAAAACAGTTCGTGACATCGGCTATGTACACTCTGACATGGGCTTTGATGCCAACTCCTGTGCGGTCCTGAGCGCGATTGGGAAACAGTCTCCGGACATCAACCAGGGTGTTGACCGTGAAGATCCGCGCGAACTGGGCGCAGGCGATCAGGGCATTATGTTCGGTTACGCGACCAACGAAACCGATGTGCTGATGCCGGCACCCGTGACTTACGCCCACCGTCTGGTTGAGCGTCAGGCGAAAATCCGCAAAAACGGCACCCTGCCATGGTTGCGTCCGGATGCGAAAAGCCAGGTTACCTTTGCATACGATCAAGGCAAAATCGTTGGGATCGATGCGGTTGTTCTGTCAACGCAACACTGTGACAGCATCGAGCTGCCTGTGCTGCAAGAAGCCGTGATGGAAGAGATCATCAAGCCGGTGCTGCCAAGCGAGTGGCTGACCAAAGACACCAAATACTTCATCAACCCGACCGGTCGTTTCGTCATTGGTGGTCCAATGGGTGACTGTGGCCTGACCGGCCGTAAGATCATCGTCGACACCTACGGCGGTGCCGCGCGTCACGGTGGCGGTGCTTTCTCCGGTAAAGATCCATCAAAAGTTGACCGCAGTGCGGCGTATGCCGCACGTTACGTGGCGAAAAACATCGTTGCTGCCGGCCTGGCTGCTCGCTGTGAAATTCAGCTGTCTTACGCCATCGGTGTCGCGGATCCAACGTCCATCATGGTGGAAACTTTCGGCACTGAGAAAGTGGCACACGATGTGATTGTTGAAGCAGTGCGTCAGCACTTCGACCTGCGTCCATACGGCCTGATTGAAATGCTGGATCTGCTGCAGCCAATCTACCAGAAGACGGCGGCTTACGGTCACTTCGGCCGTGAAGAATTCCCTTGGGAAAAAACTGACAAAGCCGATCTGCTGCGTGACTTCGCCAACCTGAAGTAAACGCTCGCAACAGACAGAAAAAGGAAGCTGCGGCTTCCTTTTTTATTGCCGCGCCTTTTATACTAAGCCTTTCACGCGCAACCCAGTTTTCGCCATGACATCGCTCCAATCCCAGCTTCAGTCCCAAATTAACGCCCGCGTTGCCCAGTGTATTGCCCGGGCCAACCAGCAGTTGCATCTTAACCTGCCCCTGCCGGTGGTCAGTTTCCGGCAACGGGGGAAAATTGCCGGTAGTGCCCGGCTGCAAAGCTGGGAAGTTCGCTTCAACCCGGTGTTGCTGGCAGAAAACCCGCAAGCCTTTCTCGATGAAGTGGTGCCACATGAAATCGCCCACCTGGTGACCTTTCATCGCTTCGGCAAAGTCCGCCCCCATGGCAAAGAGTGGCAAGCGGTGATGACCGAGGTGTTTGGTATTCCGGCCAGAACCACCCACAGCTTTGATATCCAATCGGTTCAAGGCCAAACGTTCCGCTATCGCTGTCAATGCCAGGAGCACCAGCTTACCGTCCGCCGCCATAATAAAATCCGTCGCCAGCAAGCGATCTACCACTGCCACACCTGCCGCCAGCCGCTGCAGGCTCTATAAAATGCAACCCGCTTCACATCACTCCGGTCGCGTCTGCCGGAGATACCGCAGCCGTGTGAGATACTTCTAAAAATCATCATCAGTGATAGTCTTATCAGATAATTACTATTGATAAGGCCATTTATGAAGTTTTCTATCAAGGTGCTGCTGTTCGCCTTGCTCACCCCTGCGGTTGCGCTGGCCGCACCGCCCGCCTCATTCAGCAAAGCAAAAAAAATTGCCGTACAGATTTACCGGGATCATCCCGTCAGTTTTTACTGTGGCTGCGCCATTGACTGGCAAGGCAAGAAAGGGGTGCCCGATCTGGAAAGTTGCGGCTATCAGATCCGCAAGCAACCCCAGCGCGCCAGCCGGATTGAATGGGAACACGTGGTGCCGGCCTGGCAATTCGGCCACCAGCTCCAATGCTGGCAGGACGGCGGCCGGAAGAACTGCCGGAAAAACGCCGCGTTTCGCACCATGGAAGCCGACTTGCATAACCTGACCCCGACGATCGGCGAAGTGAACGGCGACCGTTCCAATTTCAGCTTTATGCCGTGGAACAATCAACTCGGCGCCTATTACGGCCAGTGCGCGATGAAAATCGACTTCCAATCCCGCCGGGCCGATCCGCCCGCGGGCGCTCGCGGACAAATTGCCCGGATTTACCTGTACATGAGCGACACCTATCCGTTCCGTCTCTCCCGTCAGCAACGCCAGCTGATGGAAGCCTGGGATCGCCAGCATCCGGTCTCGGACTGGGAATGTGAGCGCGACCGCCGCATCGCCAAGGTACAGCGCAGCCACAATCCGTATGTGTTGCGTGCCTGTCAGGCCCAAGGCCGCTGACCCCCCTCTCTCCGGCAGCCTGCCCGTCGGCTGCCGGACAAAATTACCGGCCTTGCCTTGTATTTTCCCCCCGCGGCAACCATGTAGTGTCTATCAGCTCTGTATTGATATAATGCAGCCAATCAAAAACCCAAGCAGGTTATTAAAATAGCCATGAGAATCCCCCGTATTTTTCATCCCGAGCCATTGCCGGCCCAAGGCAACGTCCTGCTCAGCGACGATGCTGCCAACCATGTTGGCCGCGTCATGCGCATGCAAACCGGTCAGGAACTGGTGCTGTTTGACGGCAGCGATGCCGAGTTCCCGGCAGTGATCACCCTCGCCAGCAAGAAAAGCGTTGAAGTCGAAATCCAGGGCCGCAACGCGCACAGCGTCGAATCGCCGCTGGATATCCACCTCGGTCAGGTGGTTTCACGGGGCGAAAAGATGGAATTTACCATCCAGAAATCGGTCGAGCTGGGAGTGAACACCATTACTCCGCTGATCTCGGAGCGCTGTGGCGTGAAGCTTAATGCCGATCGCTTTGACAAGAAACTGGCGCAATGGCAGAAAATCGCCATCAGTGCCTGCGAACAGTGCGGCCGCAATACCGTGCCGGAAATCCGCCCGATCATGAAACTGGAAGATTGGTGTGCAGAAGAATACGATGGCCTGAAGCTAAACCTGCATCCGCGTGCCAGCTACAGCATCAATACCCTGCCAGCGCCGGTCACCAAGGTCCGCCTGCTGATCGGCCCGGAAGGTGGCCTGTCCGGCGAAGAAATTGCGATGACCGAGCAATATCAATTCAGTGAAATCCTACTCGGCCCGCGTGTGCTGCGCACCGAGACCACGGCAATGACGGCCATTACCGCCCTGCAAGTACGCTTCGGCGACCTCGGCTAACCCTCAGGGAAAACACATTTAGGAGAAACCTATGATCAAACTGGGTATCGTGATGGATCCAATCGCGTCCATCAATATCAAGAAAGACTCCAGCTTCGCCATGTTGCTGGAAGCGCAGCGCCGGGGCTGGGAAATTCATTACATGGAAATGAATGACCTGTCACTGGAGCAAGGCAAAGCCGTGGCCCGTACCCGCACCGTGAGCCTGAAAGAAGATCCGAACGGCTGGTATGAATTCCACAACGAGCAGGAAATTGCCCTGTCCGAACTGGATGCCGTGCTGATGCGTAAGGATCCGCCGTTCGATACCGAATACATCTACGCCACCTATATCCTCGAGCGCGCCGAGCAGGAAGGTGCCCTAATCGTGAACAAACCGCAAAGCCTGCGCGATTGTAACGAAAAACTGTTCACCGCCTGGTTCCCGGAACTGACGCCGACCACAGTAGTCACCCGCAGCGCGGCCAAGATCAAGGCATTCCAGCAAGAGCACGGCGATGTGATCCTCAAACCGCTGGACGGCATGGGCGGCTCTTCAATTTTCCGCGTGATGCAGGGCGATCCGAACGTCTCGGTGATCATCGAAACCCTGACCAACCACGGCCAGCACTACTGCATGGCACAAACGTTCGTCCCGGATATCACTAACGGTGATAAGCGAATTCTGGTCGTCGACGGCGAGCCGATGCCGTACTGCCTGGCCCGGATCCCGGCCAAAGGCGAGACCCGCGGTAACCTGGCTGCCGGTGGTCGCGGAGAAGCCCGTCCGATCAGCGACACCGATCGCCAAATCGCTGAAGCCGTCGCACCGGTACTGAAAGAAAAAGGCCTGATCTTCGTCGGCCTGGACGTGATTGGCGACAAGCTCACGGAAATCAATGTCACCAGCCCGACCTGTATCCGCGAGATTGAAGCCGCCTTTGATATTTCAATCACCGGTAAGCTGATGGATGCCATCGAACGCATGGTCAAGGCCTGACACTCCCATACCGCTTCCGGTCCGGCAAGCCCGTGTCGGAAGCATTCACGGCGGTCGGGAGACCGCCGCTGAACTTTTCCATTCCATACCATTTCCGGCGATTAGTCGGCATACTGTAAGTAACAGGATAGGTTGTAAGGGCACACTCATGAATCTGACGAATCATTTTCTGGTCGCCATGCCCAGCATGCAGGATCCGAACTTCAAAGGAAGCGTCGTCTATATCTGCGAGCACAATGAAGAAGGGGCGATGGGGCTGGTGATCAATCTGCCGATTGATATTTCCGTCGGCAACATGCTGGATCAAATTGACGTCGAGCGCGATTTACCGCTGAAAAACCCGGCCAGCCTGGAGCAACCTGTGTTTAACGGCGGACCGGTCTCCGGTGATCGGGGCTTTGTGTTGCACCTGCATCAGCAGGATGAGGACTTCAGCTCCAGCATCGATATTACCGAGCAACTCTCCGTCACCACATCCAAAGATATCTTGGCGTTGCTGGGCACCAGCAAAGCACCGGAAAAATTTCTGGTCGCCCTCGGCTATGCCGGCTGGAATGCCGGACAGCTTGAGCAGGAGCTGGCCGAAAACACCTGGCTGACCACGGAAGCCGATCCGGAGGTGGTCTTTAATACCCCAATCAGTGAGCGCTGGGGCAAAGCTGTCGCACAACTCGGCATCAACGCCGCTCACCTTTCAACACAAGCAGGACATGCATGAGCCATTCACGCAGCGTATTAGCATTTGATTACGGCACCACCAGTATTGGCGTTGCCATCGGCCAGGAGCTGACCGGCACCGCGACCCCGCTGGCCGCCCTGAAAGCCAGAGATGGGATCCCGAGCTGGGAAGCCATCGAGAAACTGTTAAAGGAATGGCAACCGGATTTGGTGGTGGTTGGCCTGCCGCTGGATCTCCACGGCGGTGAACTCGAAGCCATTACCCCGCGCGCCAAAAAGTTTGCCAACCGCCTGCACGGCCGTTTCGGCTGCCCGGTCGAGCTGCATGATGAGCGCCTCAGCACCGCAGAGGCCCGGGCCGATTTATTTGATCGGGGCGGCTACCGCAACCTGAGCAAAGGCAATATCGACTCCCAGTCCGCCGTGGTGATCCTCGAAAGCTGGTTTGAACAACAATACGGCTGATGAACCGTCAGCGCCGTCACCAGAGGCGAGCCGGCCGCCAAGGGCCAAACATCCCAATCGCTCGCCTCTGACCCTTACTCGCCACCCTGTACAGCTTTTCCCGTCAATAACAGCAAAAAGGCCCCGGATTTCAAGAACACTTGCCACGCGATCCGGCGATCCCGGAAGATCCGGGGTCTGATCAGCATGTACAGCTTTTGGACTTCTGGAACCCAAAAGCTCATCAAGCTGCACCGCTTGATTTCACCACAAGGTTAACTTCTTTTTTATCAATGAGTTGTGAACATTGAACAGTAAAAAAAGATTTAGGGTCATCCTAACCCTAAAGCTTTTGTCTGGTGATAGGAAAATTGAAAAAGACGCGCTATCGCATATCAATGGTCACGCCATCAAGCGCGTTTTTGGCCTGCTGGGTCTTGCTGCCGACTTTGATCATCAGACGTAAATCATTGGCCGAATCGGCATGGTGCAGCGCGTCCTGCTCGGTAATTTTGCCCTGGCTAAACAGCTCGAACAGCGACTGATCAAAGGTCATCATGCCCGACTCGGTCGATTTCGCCATCGCTTCCTTTATCTCGTGCAGCTCGCCGCGACGGATCAAATCGGCGATCCGCGGCGTATTGAGCAACAACTCGAACGCACCGTGACGCCCGATCCCCTTGGCATCCGGGATCAACTGCTGGGCCAGAATACATTTCAGGTTCAGGGACAAATCAAACAGGAACTGCTCCCGTCGCTCTTTCGGCACTAAGTGTAGGATCCGCTCCAGCGCCTGATTGGCGTTGTTGGCATGCAGGGTCGCCATGCACAGGTGGCCGGTTTCGGCGAAGTTCATCGCGTACTCCATGGTCTCCGGTGTCCGGATCTCACCGATCAGGATCATATCCGGCGCCTGGCGCAAGGAATTTTTCAACGCGACATCGTAGCTTTCGGTATCCAGCCCGACTTCGCGCTGGGTGACGATGCAACGCTTGTGCTTATGCACGAACTCAATCGGATCTTCCACCGTCAGAATATGACCGCTGCGGTTGTTGTTGCGATAGCCGGTCAGCGCTGCCATGGTGGTCGATTTGCCCGAGCCGGTGGCCCCGACCACCAGCACCAGCCCTCGCTTGGCCAGGGCCATCTTTTGCATGTCCATCGGCAGATTGAGCGCATGCAGATCCGGGATCTCCGTTTCAATCCGGCGGATCACCATCCCCGGCATTTCCCGCTGCCAGAAGGCACTGATCCGAAAGCGCAGCTCTCCCCGCACCAGGGCAAAGTTCGCCTCCTTGGTGGCCGTAAACTCCTGCTGCTGCTGATCGTCCATCGCATCATCAAATAACCCATCCACCGCCCGGCGATCGAGCACGTCGCCGACCGGATGCAAATGACCGTCAACCCGAAGCAGGCCCGGCGAGTCCACCGTAATATAGAGATCCGAGGCTTTGCAGCGCACCATCTCTTCAAGGATCTGCTGTAATGTCATGCTGTTCCCTTTCCTCTCCGTTCCGTTACAACTGGCCGCTGTCGACAATCCGGCGCCCTTCCTCGGCATCGACAATCCCCTGGGCCACCAGCATCTTGACGCTCTGCTCCATGGTCTGCATCCCCAGCGCAGAGCCGGTCTGGATCATCGAGTACATCTGCGCCACCTTATCTTCCCGGATCAGGTTGCGGATCGCCGGGGTTGCCATCATCACTTCATGGGCCGCCACCCGCCCGCCGGTGACACACTTGAGCAGGTTCTGCGATACCACCGCCCGCAGCGACTCCGACAGCATCGAGCGCACCATCGCCTTATCATTGCCCGGGAACACATCAATGATCCGGTCAATGGTTTTCGCCGCCGAGCTGGTATGCAGCGTCCCCAGCACCAGGTGGCCGGTTTCAGCCGCCGTCAGCGCCAGGCTGATGGTTTCCTGATCGCGCAGCTCACCGACCACAATCACATCCGGATCTTCCCGCAGCGCCGAGCGCAATGCCTGGTGGAAGCTGTGGGTATCGCGATGAACCTCGCGCTGGTTCACCAGGCAACGTTTGCCGTGATGGACAAATTCCACCGGATCTTCAATGGTCAGAATATGACGGTTAAAATTTTCATTGATGTAATCGACCAGCGCTGCGATCGTGGTCGATTTCCCCGAGCCCGTCGCACCGGTCACCAGAACCAGGCCGCGCTGGCACTGGGCAATGCGATAAAAGATGTCAGGGACATTGAGTGAGCTCAAGGACGGCACCTGGACCGGAATGGTCCGGAACACCGCCGCGCAGCCGCGCGACTGGTGAAAGGCGTTGACCCGGAAGCGGCCGACCTGCGGCAGCTCGAACGAGAAGTCCACTTCCAGCTTCTCTTCAAACTCCCGGCGTTGGGCGTCGGTCATAATATCAAACACCAACCGGTGCACTTCCCCATGCTCCAGTTCCGGCAGGCTGAGCTTTCTGACATCGCCATCCACCCGAATCATCGGCGGCACTCCGGCAGAAAGGTGCAGATCGGAGGCATTATGCTTTACACTAAAGTCCAGTAGTTCGGTGATATCCATTAATTTTTCCTACAGAATCAATTATGAGTAGTATCAAACAAAACATTGAACAGGTCATCTCTGAGATAACAGCGGCCTCTGAAAAATGCGGCCGGACCGCGAATTCCGTCCAGTTGCTGGCCGTCAGTAAAACCAAGCCGATTGCCGCTATCGACGAGGCCATCGCCGCAGGGCAGCTCGCTTTTGGTGAAAACTATGTGCAGGAAGGCGTCGACAAAATTCAGCATTTTGCCGATCATCCACAAGCAGCGCAGCTGAGCTGGCATTTCATCGGCCCGATCCAGTCCAACAAAACCCGCCCGATTGCCGAGCATTTCGATTGGGTCCACTCCGTCGATCGGCTCAAGATCGCCCGCCGACTCAGCGAGCAGCGACCGGCGCACCTGCCGCCGCTCAATGTCTTACTGCAGGTCAACACCAGCGGCGAAGCCAGTAAATCCGGGATCCGTTTTGACGAGCTGGCGGCCCTGGCCGATGACATCGCCGCGCTGCCCAACTTGGTGCTGCGCGGGTTAATGTCGATCCCACAAAAAGCAGAAGATTATGACAGCCAGCTCTCGGCCTTTCGCGCCCTGGCCGACGCACAGCAAAAATTACAGGCCAAACACCCGCAGCTCGATACCCTGTCGATGGGAATGAGTGGCGATATGGAAGCGGCCATCGCCGCCGGCAGTACCATCGTCCGGATCGGCACCGCTATTTTCGGGGCGCGTGATTACAGCAACGCCCAAGCGTAAATATTCAGGATTTAACTAAGGATTAGACATGGAACAACGTTCAATCGCCTTCATCGGGGCCGGAAATATGGCCCGCTCCATCATCGCCGGTCTGGTTCACAGCGGCTACGCGCCGGACAAAATCACCGCCACGGCCCCCAGCCCGGCCCGTCGGGAGCCGCTGGCCCGTGATTACGGGATCCACACCACCGATGATAACCTCCGGGCTACCGAGCAGGCGGATGTGATCGTCCTGGCCGTCAAACCACAACTGATGGCAGAGGTCTGCCGTCCGCTCCAGGCGATTAACTTTGCCGGCAAGCTGGTGATCTCGATTGCCGCCGGGATCTCCGCCCAGCGCTTCAACGAGATGCTCAATACCGAGCTGACGCTGGTTCGGGTGATGCCAAACACCCCATCGCTGCTCGGTAAAGGGATGAGCGGCATGTACGCCCCGGCGACGGTCCCAGCGGCTGACAAACAGTTTGCCGAGGATTTGATGAAAGCCGTCGGCGAAGTCTGCTGGGTTGAAGAAGAATCCGGGATTAATGGCGTGATTGCCGCAGCCGGCAGTGCGCCTGCCTACTTCTTCCTGTTTATGGAAGCGATGCAAGCCGAAGCGATCCGCCAGGGATTTGATCCGCAGACCGCCCGCCAGCTGGTCCAGCAGGCCGCCAACGGTGCCGCGGCGATGGTCGTCGCCAACCCGGACACCGAGCTGTCGACCCTGCGCGAGCAGGTCACTTCGAAAGGCGGAACCACTGCAGAAGCCCTGCGCACGTTTAACGAACATCAACTTGGTGATATCGTAGCAAAAGCAATGCGTGCAGCCATCGCCCGCGCTGAAGAAATGGAAAAATTATTTTAAGGTTACGTTATGAATTCACTCGGTTTTTTGGTCAACACCCTGTTTGATCTCTACATCATGGTTGTGCTGCTACGGATCTGGCTCCAGTGGGCCCGGGCCGACTTCTATAACCCGTTCTCCCAGTTTGTCGTCAAAGCCACCCAACCTGTGGTGGGCCCGCTGCGCCGGGTGATCCCGTCAATCGGCTCGCTCGATCTGGCAACGCTGGTGTTTGCCTATGTGCTGAGTATTGCAAAATTCATCACCCTGCAACTGGTCCTGACCGGCGGCGCATTGGCTTTCAGCCCTGATTTCCTCTGGGTCGGCGGCCTGTCGATGCTCAAAGCGGCCGGTGGCCTGCTGTTCTGGGTGCTGCTGCTGCGTGCCATCCTGAGCTGGGTCAGCCAGGGCCGCAGTCCGGTTGAATACGTGATGCACCAGTTGACCGAGCCGATGACTGCGCCGATCCGTCGCTTTATCCCGGCGATGGGCGGCCTGGATCTGAGCGTTCTGGTGCTGTTCATCGGCCTGCAGTTTGCCAACTTCCTGATGGGCGATCTGATCGGTCCGATCTGGCACCAGCTATGAGTCAGCATGCGGTTTCCCGGGACGGTGAGGATCTGATCCTCCGGCTCTACATCCAGCCCAAGGCCAGCCGCGACCAGCTGGTTGGCCTGCATGGCGACGAACTCAAAGTCGCCATCACCGCCCCGCCGGTGGACGGGAAAGCCAACGCGCACCTGACCAAATACCTGGCCAAACAGTTCAAAGTAGCCAAGGGCCAGGTGGCGATCGAAAAAGGAGAGCTGGGACGCCACAAACAGGTCCGCATCGAATCCCCGCGCGAGATCCCAACCGTAATTGAAACCCTGATCCACTAATTCCCCGGCCGGGCAGCTGCGTCCGGCCGCGCTTCCACCGCGATGAACATCTCCCTTTTCAATCCGATTTAAAACAAGCATTTAAAAATCCGCTACACTGGCAGCACTTTGCCACGGCGATGGAATACCCCCCGACATTCCTTGTGGTGAATCACCCAAAACTGACCGACAATAATGCTATCGGGTTGCCAAAAGCCCTAATTTCTCTTGGAGATATCACAATGAAATGGTTATTCAGCCTCGCTTTGCTCTTGTTGACGGCCCTGCCGGCACAAGCCGAACAAGTGACCAAAATCGGTGATCTGGAAGTGCACTATTCAAGCTTTCCATCGACCTTCCTGACCCCGGAGATTGCTAATGCCTACCGGATCCAGCGCAGCCGCTACTCGGCCGTGGTCAATATCACGGTGCTCGATACCGCCCAGGCGGATAAACCGGCAATCACCGCCACCGTGTCCGGCGAGGCCAAAAACCTGCTGGGCACCATCCGCACTCTCTCGTTCCGTGAAATTCGCGAAGGCGATGCCATTTACTATATTGCCGAACTCAGCCACGCCAATGAAGAAAGCTTCACCTTTACCATTGATGTGTTCCAGGGCGGCAACAGCGGCCAGATCGCCTTCAAACAGACCTTCTTCGTCGATTAACAACCGGTTAAGGAGCCAGCCGGCTCCTGCCATTTCCCCCCGCTCCGCTGCACGCCGATGGCAGGCTGGTGACACGGTACAATTGGGTTTATCATAGCGCCCCACGACGATACAGACGCTGCGAGGATAGCGATGAGCAAACTAGTACTGGCCACGGGAAACCAGGGCAAAGTAAAAGAGATGGCAAGCCTGTTGGCCGATTTCGGCTTCGATGTGGTTGCCCAGAGTGACTACCAGGTTTCTTCAGTGGCCGAAACCGGCACCACCTTTATCGAAAACGCCATTATCAAAGCTCGTCATGCCGCGAAAGAAACCGGCCTGCCGGCGATTGCCGACGACTCGGGCCTGGAGGTCGACTTTCTTCAAGGCGCACCGGGGATCTATTCCGCGCGCTTTGCCGGTGAGAATGCTTCCGATCTGGATAACCTCAACAAACTGCTGGCCGAAATGGACGGAGTTCCGGAAGCCGAGCGTACCGCCCGCTTCCACTGCGTGCTGGTAATGATGCGCCATGAAAACGACCCAACTCCGCTGGTTTGCCACGGCACCTGGGAAGGCCGCATCCTGACCGAGGCGCACGGCGAAAACGGCTTCGGCTATGATCCGGTGTTCTGGGTGCCGGAAGACCAATGTGCCTCTGCCGAACTTGAGCCGGCGCGCAAGAAGCAACTGTCGCACCGCGGCAAGGCGCTGCAACAACTGTTCGCCGCCCTGAAGGACGCCTGATGCTAGTCCCGCCCCCCCTGAGCCTGTACGTCCACATTCCGTGGTGCGTGCAGAAATGCCCGTATTGCGATTTCAACTCGCACGCGCTCAAAGCAGATATCCCGGAGCTGGACTACATTGATGCCCTGCTCGATGATCTGGACACCGATCTGGCCGCATACCGGCTGGCCAACGGCAACCGGCCGCTCCACTCCATCTTTATTGGCGGCGGGACGCCAAGCCTGATCTCCCCGGAAGAGATCGGCCGCCTGCTGCGCGAAATCCAGGTTCGGATCCCGTTTGCCGACAATATTGAAATCACCATGGAAGCCAACCCGGGCACGGTGGAAGCCGATCGGTTCAAAGCTTACCGGGCAGTCGGGGTGAACCGGATCTCAATCGGGATCCAGAGCTTCCAGGACGACAAACTCAAGCGCCTGGGCCGGATCCACGGCAGCCGTGAAGCCGTGCGCGCCGCGCAGCTGGCACAGGAAGCGGGTCTGAACAGCTTTAACCTCGACCTGATGCACGGGCTGCCGGATCAGTCGATTGACGATGCGCTGTCTGATCTCAAGCAGGCCATTGCGCTGGATCCGCCGCACCTGTCGTGGTACCAGCTGACCATCGAGCCGAACACTCTGTTCTACTCCAAGCCGCCAACGCTGCCGGATGATGATGATCTGTGGGATATTTTCGAGCAGGGCCACCAACTGCTGCGTGAAGCCGGCTATGTCCAGTATGAGATCTCCGGCTACAGCAAGCCCGGCGTGCGGTGCCGCCATAACCTCAACTACTGGCGCTTCGGCGATTATTTAGGCATTGGCTGCGGTGCCCACGGCAAGATCAGCTTTGCCGACGGCACCATCACCCGAACAGTCAAGGTGAAGCACCCGCGCGGCTATCTCAACCCGCAAAAGCCCTATCTGGATCAGCAAACCCAGGTAGCAAACAACGAGCGGCCGTTTGAGTTCTTCATGAACCGTTTCCGCCTGCTGGAAGCCTGTCCGAAACAGGACTTTGTCGAGCGGACCGGCTTACCGCTCAGCGCGATTGACGCCTCAATCCATTGGGCGCTGGCCCAGAACTATCTGGCCGATCGAGGCGATGAATGGCAGATCACCGAGCACGGTAAACTCTTCCTCAACGATCTGCTGGCCGCATTCGTCGACGAAGACTAAACAACCTACCCTGCCACAACAAAAGAACGCCTGATGCACCGCATCAGGCGTTCTTTTAGGGTTCGCTCTGTGACCTCTGCGACACCAGGCTGACGCTCTGCCAGTGCTTCAGGGCCGGGATCTGGCGCTGGATCGCCAGCTCTTTGGCCCGGCGTATCACCAGATGCTGACACAGTCGGTCATCTACCCGCTGCGAGTGGGACAAGACATAGGGAAGTTCTTGCTGCATGAATTGATGGTAGTCAGACAGCACGTCCATCTGCTGGGCGCTCAGCCGGACTTTATGCACGTCGTAATAGAGCTGGCCGTCGGACTCAACCTTAAAACGATCCCCGGCCATCGCCAGGGTTAAGGTACCGTCCTGCAGGCTCACCGAATTGAGCCACTGCGGCTGGCAAGGCTGAGTCTGATCTTCCGCTTGAATTTGAATTTGAGACTGGTTTTGCGCTGTTGCTTGAGTGGGTAAACACAGCGCTGCGATGAAACAGAAAGCCAGCGCATTGCGCCCTGGCCTCTTCCTCTCCAGCGTGTCACGCCGGTTACAACCGAACCAGTCACAACCAAACATAGGCATCCCCTTCAATCAAAAGCGATGCCCTGCCTCATCGCTTGGCTTAGAAAATCGAGCGGCCGATCCGCTCGGCCAGCAGCTCCAACGCGGCGGTCCCGGCCAGGGAGTTGCCGGACGGATCCAGCTCCGGTGACCACACGGCAATGGTCATTTCCCCCGGCACCACGGCAATGATCCCGCCACCGACGCCGGATTTACCCGGCATCCCGACCCGGTAGGCAAACTCACCGGCACCGTCATACAGGCCGCAGGTCGCCAGCAGGGCATTGATCTGCTTACTCTGAGTCTGGCTGATGATCGATTTTTTTGCGCCCAAAGGAAGCCCTTTATTGGCCAGGTAACTGAAGGTCCGCGCCAGATCGACACAGCTCATTTTCAGCGCACAGTAGCTAAAGTAGTTGGTCAGCACCGGCATCACCTCATTTTCGAAATTGCCGAACGAGCGCATCAGGTAGGCAATCGAGGCATTACGATCGCTGTGCTGCATTTCCGAGTTGGCGACGTCTTTGTCATAAACAACATGCAGGGCGCCCGACAGTTCGCGCACCAGCTCCAGCATCCGGTACTGCGGTGCCGACAGGCGGCTGTGCAGCAGGTCCGACACCACCAGGGCACCGGCATTGATAAACGGGTTACGCGGAATGCCGTTTTCCAGCTCCAGCTGGATCATCGAGTTGAACGCATGGCCGGATGGCTCTTTGCCGACCCGCTGCCAGATTTCCTGTGGCTCATACAGGGTCATGGCCAGGGTCAGGCTCAACACCTTGGAGATCGACTGAATCGAGAAGCCTTCTTCGCTATCACCGGCCTGGATGATTTCGCCATCGTTATAGCACACGGCAATCCCCAGCTTGTCGGCCGGGACATTGGCCAGCGCCGGGATATAATCCGCGACCTTGCCCTGACCAATCAACGGCCGGACTTCATCCAGAATGTCATTGAGCAATGCTTCTGTCGGCTTCATTCATGTTCTCCAAGGGTAAAAAAGCCAACACGAGGCTGGCTTTCTGGATTCTGATTGATAACGGCCGGCGCGGACATCCGCCCGGCCTGAAAAGGGGGATTACTCAGTTCGTGCGAACTTCATATCCCAGACGCCGTGGCCCAGACGGTGGCCGCGCGCTTCAAACTTGGTCAACGGACGCTCGTCCGGACGCGGGATATAATCGCCGTCAGTGGCGGTGTTCTCATAACCCGGTGCGGCATTCATCACTTCCACCATGTGCTCGGCGTAATTTTCCCAGTCCGTCGCCATGTGGAAGATACCACCGATTTTCAGCTTCTTGCGCACCATTTCCACAAATTCAGGCTGAACAATACGGCGTTTGTGGTGACGCGCTTTGTGCCATGGGTCCGGGAAGAACAGCTGTACTGTGTCCAGGCTGCCGTCCGGGATCATGTAATCAAACACTTCAACCGCATCGTGACACATCACGCGCAGGTTGGTCAGCTCGGCCTCTTCGGCGCCCATCAGACAAGCACCAACGCCCGGGCTGTGAACTTCAATCCCGATGAAGTTTTTCTCCGGGGCATTTTTCGCCATTTCAACCAGAGAAGCACCCATACCAAAGCCGATTTCCAGCACCACCGGCGCTTCACGATGAAAGACTTCCTTCCAGTCCAGCATCTGTTGAGCAAAGTCGATCCCCATCGCCGGCCAATTGTTCTCCATGGCCGCTTCCTGGCCTTTGGTCAAACGACCTTCGCGACGAACAAAGCTGCGAATTTTACGGATTAGCTTACCGTCTTCGTTAAATTCAGACAGGGTGACTTCGCCAGAGGCTTTAGAAACTTCGCTCATCGTATTACCTAAACTAGAAAAGAATAAAAACTAAGCGTCGGCATTATCCAAAGATACGCGCCGAGTGCAAGTCTATCGTTTGCGACCGCCCTCAGATTATGGTGCAATCAGCAGCAAAAATGATAACCAACATCATCATGGCACGCTCCCAGGCGGCCCGTAAAGTGAGCAATTCAAAGAAGTATATTTATGATGCACCCGCCTTTGACACCGACCAGCTTTCAACAACGACTCATCACCTGGCAGCGGACCCACGGCCGCCACGATCTCCCCTGGCAGCAGGACCCGACCCCGTATCGGGTGCTAGTGTCTGAAATTATGCTCCAGCAAACCCAGGTCGCCACGGTGATCCCCTACTTCGAGCGCTGGATGGCCAGTTTCCCGACCATTGAGGCCCTGGCAACCGCCACGGAAGATGAAGTGATGAATCACTGGCAGGGCCTGGGTTATTACTCCCGGGCCCGCAATCTGCGTAAAGCGGCCCTGTACATTACCGAAGAATGCGGCGGTCAGTTTCCGGATCAGCTTGAGAGCCTGCTGAAAATCCCGGGCGTCGGCCGCTATACCGCCGGGGCCATTGCCTCCTTTGCTTACAACGCCTATGGCCCAATTGTCGATGGCAACGTCAAGCGCCTGTTCTGCCGCTTTTTCGGCATCGAGGGCGTACCGGGCACGACCCAGGTCGATAAAACCCTCTGGCACCTGGCCGAAACCTTTACCCCAACGGAAAACAACCGGGCCTTTGCCCAGGGGCTGCTCGATATGGGCGCGACGGTCTGCAAGCCGAAAAATCCGATCTGTGATGACTGCAGTTTCCAGCCGGAGTGCATCGCCTATCAGAGCAACCGGGTCGATCAGCTGCCGACCCCGAAGCCGAAGAAAACCATCCCGACCCGGGCCGGACAGTTTCTGTGGATTGAATCCGATGGCAAACTACTGCTGGAAAAACGGGCCGACAATGGGATTTGGGGCGCCCTCTGGTGCCTGCCGCAAATTCACCTCGAGCCCGAACAGCTCGGTGATCATGTCCGGCTCAAAGGCAGCTTTAAGCACACCTTTACCCACTATAAGCTCGATGCCAAAGTCTGGCACGTCGACCGCTTAGGCGAACAAACGGACAACCAGCAATGGTTTCCGTTCGAAGCCTGCGATGAACTGGGTCTGCCGACCCCAATCCGCAAGTTCCTGACCCGCAATACGCCGTCAAGAACATAGTCGCCAACCCCGACATCTTGGGCTCAGTCCATGACTGGGCCCGGCGAACGCACATCCGTTCATGGCTCGGCGCCCCGCCCCGGGGAAATCTGGCAGCCCAAGCGGCTCTCTGGTATAAATGGAGCCGTATTCATGAAGATTTAACTGAAGGAGCCACCCGATGAGCCGTACCGTATTTTGCGCCCGCCTGAAAAAAGAAGCGGATGGTCTGGATTTTCAACTGTATCCGGGCGAGCTGGGCAAGCGTATTTTCGACAACATTTCCAAAGAAGCCTGGGCTGAGTGGCAAGGCAAGCAAACCATGCTGATCAATGAAAAGAAACTGAACATGATGGATCCGGAGCACCGCAAGCTGCTGGAAACCGAAATGGTGAAGTTCCTGTTCGAAGGCCAGGATGTGGTGATCGACGGCTACACGCCGCCAAGCGAGAAATAAGCCAGCATCTCACGCTTTCCCCGCTTTCGGGTGAAAAACACTTACGCTAAGTGCCAGAAAATGACATCATTTGTGCCCAACAAGTGATGTCATTTTTCTTTCCGGGGATTATGAAAAAACGCGCCCTCATTTTATCACTGCTGATGCTTAGCGGCTGCAGCCGAGAATTTGTCGAAAATATTTACGATGTCGACTACGGCACCACCAACCGTTTTGCCAAAAACCTGGCGCCCCTACCCGGCCAGTTTACCAAAGATGCCGCCGCCTTAGACCGCCTGATGGACAGCTTCAGCGGCCAGGTGCACCGTTACTGGGGCGACGATGACAATCTGGTGGCCGGCAAACGCCAGTATGTGAAATATACCGACGGCTACCAAAGCCGGGCCCATGTCGATTTCGTTCGCGGGGTGATCGTTGTTGAAACCGTCGCCACCACCGAGCCCGAAAAGCATCTCAAAGAAGCCATCACCACCACCCTGCTGACCCCGGATGATCCGGCCGGCGTCGATCTCTACTCAGATTCGGGGATTGAATTCAACGGCAAGCCGTTTCTCTACGGTCAGGTGCTGGATCAGGATAAACAGCCGATTGAATGGTCCTGGCGGGCCAACCAGTTTGCCGATCACCTGATCGCCACCCGGCTCCAAAAACGCCAGGTCCGCTACCAGCAGGCCTACTATGTCGAGATCCCCATGGTGGCTGATCACGTCAACAAGCGAAGCTATAAGTATGCCAATATTGTCCGGGATGCCTCCCGTCGTTACGGGATCCCTGAGGATCTGATCTACGCGATCATCAAAACCGAAAGCAGTTTCAACCCGTATGCGGTGAGCCACGCCAACGCCTATGGACTGATGCAGGTGGTCCCCAACACGGCCGGGGCGGACGTATTTAAGCTCGTGAAGAACAAATCCGGTCAGCCGTCCCCGCAATACCTGTTCGATCCAGCCAGAAATATCGATACCGGCACCGCGTATTTCTATATTCTGCGCAACCGCTACCTCAAGGCCGTCCGCGATCCCCTGTCACTCCACTACAGCATGATCTCGGCTTACAACGGTGGCACCGGCGGGGTGTTGAGAACATTCCACACCGACCGCAAACGCGCTATGCAGGATCTCAACCAGTTACAACCGAATCAGGTTTACTGGGCACTGACCAACAAGCACCCCAAAGCGGAAGCGCGCCGCTATTTGCAGAAAGTGACCAAGTTCCAACAGGAATTCAATCGCGGCAAAATCTGATGAAATGACAATGAAATAGCGTAAACCTACCCGCATGTACAAAAAGCGAGCAAGCGGTCATTTTTGTGAAAAAAGAGGTTGACGCCAAGGGCGAAAAACCGTTTAATAGCGCTCCGTTGCCTCGATAGCTCAGTCGGTAGAGCAGAGGATTGAAAATCCTCGTGTCGGTGGTTCGATTCCGCCTCGAGGCACCATTTTACAATGTGGTGCTCATCACGATAGCAACACAGTAACAAACAATTCCCCCTTAGTTCAGTCGGTAGAACGGCGGACTGTTAATCCGTATGTCGCTGGTTCAAGTCCAGCAGGGGGAGCCAAATTTGTGTGCCGACTTAGCTCAGTAGGTAGAGCAACTGACTTGTAATCAGTAGGTCACCAGTTCGATTCCGGTAGTCGGCACCATTTGCCTCGATAGCTCAGTCGGTAGAGCAGAGGATTGAAAATCCTCGTGTCGGTGGTTCGATTCCGCCTCGAGGCACCATTTTACAATGTGGTGCTCATCACGATAGCAACACAGTAACAAACAATTCCCCCTTAGTTCAGTCGGTAGAACGGCGGACTGTTAATCCGTATGTCGCTGGTTCAAGTCCAGCAGGGGGAGCCAAATTTGTGTGCCGACTTAGCTCAGTAGGTAGAGCAACTGACTTGTAATCAGTAGGTCACCAGTTCGATTCCGGTAGTCGGCACCATTTGCCTCGATAGCTCAGTCGGTAGAGCAGAGGATTGAAAATCCTCGTGTCGGTGGTTCGATTCCGCCTCGAGGCACCATTTTACAATGTGGTGCTCATCACGATAGCAACACAGTAACAAACAATTCCCCCTTAGTTCAGTCGGTAGAACGGCGGACTGTTAATCCGTATGTCGCTGGTTCAAGTCCAGCAGGGGGAGCCACTTTGAAAGCCTTGTCGAAAGACGAGGCTTTTTTTATACCTGTTTTTTACTCGCAAATTTACCCGCAAACCCTCCGCCCTGCTCTCGACATCAAGGTGAAAAAAATACCGCAGTCGTGCTGCGGTATTCTCAGTGCGGTTTCAAACTACGGCGTGATCACTGGCCGTCTTTGACCAGCAACACCCCCAGCTCAACGTCTTGTGGACCAAAATGCGTTGTCATGCCGTCATTCAGACCAAAGGTCAGAATCGTCTGGCTCTGTGCATGAGGCGTTGCCGACCAGACCGTTCTGTTCATCTCCCACTTATCCGCGTCCTCCCGAAACAAGCCAGGAAACGCTTTGAGGTTCAACGCCGGAGAGATGCAGGCGACTTCACGCAGACTCACCAGCTCTTTGATATTCGGCACCCGCCAGGACTTGCCGCCGTCAGCGGTATCCTGATAGTTCAGCGCTGTTTGAAACAGCGCCTGCTTCCAGCTATACACGCTTGGCTCACCATCACACTGCTGTGTGGTCGTATTCCAGGTCATGCCCAGCAGGCATCGACGCCAGATCAGCTTGGTCTGCAGATCAGTCACCGTCCCGTTGCCATTATCCTGAAAGCGAATATCCGGGGCGCTGTTTGGCAAATCGTTGTAACAACTCTGTAGGCTTGCGGCGGCATTGCCGGCCATCAACACAGAGCAAGTCACGGCAAGTAGTGCTTTTTTCAACATCTTAGATCCCTTATTCTGCAACCATACGGAGTGTTAATGCGTTTGGAGAATCACACGCCTGCCCTTGCGCACATAGCGCGTAATAAGCCGTGATTTCCCCCAACCCGGTCCCGTCCTTGACGGTCATTTGGGTCAGGTGAGCAATCGCTTGGCCGGAGGTATAACCCGGGTCAGTCCGCAGCAAAGTCGATGACCAGTAATAGCCGTAGGCCAAATCCGGATGGCCTATGTATTGATCGTTAAAGTACTTCGCCGGCAGACCATAGGTATTTCCGGCCTCGTCTGTGGCGCTTTCCCCAAAGTCCAGCAGGTCAAACTGCTCGTTCATCGTCGGGACCCGCCAGTTGGTTTTGCCGCAATAGCCGGACGTATTGAGCTTGTTGGCATATTCCAGAGTGGTACAAACACCAACGCCATCGGTCTGGCAGGACGCCAGGGCCAGATCATCGGCATGAGGCTTGAGCGTCTCGCTTTCATAGGCAAACAGGCGGTGTTTATCGCGGTAAGATGCCGGATCATCCGCCTTCACTTCCCAGATCAACCCCGTGCGCTCATCTTTCACACAGTCCCAGGTTGTGCTGTCCTCAGCCAACGGCGTCCCGGTCGCATCCAGTTTGGTTAGCTTGAATCCGCCGTCCGTCACATCCAGGCCGTAGCTGGCATCCTGACCCGGTGCATCCGGATCAGCTTGGGTATCCATCCCGCCGGCAGCCAGGTTCAGGTGTTGCGTCAGACCGGTATCGTTGAGTGGCTTATAGGCGACTTTGCCAAGCGCCTGCATATGTTCCAGTTGGCTTTTTTCCAGCGTACCGTCAAGAATATCCTGACCGTAAAGCTTGAGGCCCCGGGCCATCCCGGCCACCACTTGCCCGTAAGACAGGTCGCTTCCAGCCAGTGCCGTCAGGGTCTGAAGTATTTGCAAATCCATTTTAGCCAGAGCAGCCTGGTTGCTGTCGTGCATAATATCCGCTGGCAGTGCCAACCCCAGTGCCTTCAGGTTTGCCGTCACCGTCGCTACGGCAATTTCCCGGCTGGAGCCGATCAGCATCTCCCCGACCACCAACGTTGTAATACCGTTGATCAGGGTATGGGCGTTATCCATCGCAGCCGGCGCTGCCAGAAGCACTTCAGCATTCGCGCCGGATTTGGTCACGGCGGACAGGCTTGCCTTCACCACCAAAGGAGATGTGGTCACCCGGATATCCGGACTGGAGAGCGTAAAACGATATTGCTCGGCATTGAGCGCAGGCTCATTGCTGCCACACGCCCAGTCACGGTTGATATCGGCGCAAACCGTATACGGGACCTGCACCGCCGTTGAAGTCACTTCACCGGAAACGTCATAGTTTAAAAAGCTGGCATCATTTGTTGCCGAATCCGAGCTGGAACTGTTACAGCCGCTCAGGGCAACCGTCAGCGCAACCGGCAGCATCGCAAGTTGAAACTTTCTCATCAGGCTATCTCTATTGTATTAATGTGATTTGATTTGCGTCTGAAGACGCCGATGACCAAACCGGCCAACAGGCTGAGCCATCCGGCAGCGCCACCGGATGATCCTGAATCTCCCGCCGAACCATCGGGTTGACTCGTGGTCGGTGTTACCGGCGTATCCTGGTGTTCGCCGCACTGATAACCGGTCACATGGCCGATCCCCCAACGATGTAGCTGACCACTCGACCCGACAACCCGGTCAGTGATCTCAAGGATCCAGTTCCCCGCCAGCGGCTCTCCGCGCAATGTCGCCAGCTTGGGCGTATTGGCCAGGGTCAGGGTATGGCTAAAGTCAGATAGCGGATGATCCTGGTAATCCATCAGGCTCACACCAGCACCGGAAGGCGCCCGTAGCACCACTTTCAGCTCAGCAAACCGCGGATGGCTCAGAGACAGGTGCACCGCAAAGTCATCGTCCACGACTCCGCTTGCATCCCCGGCTTTAAACGCGGACAAGGATTCACCCAGAACTATTCTGCTCTCATCGATTTGTCGGGCATCAGCCAGAGGACGGGCTGATTGTTGCAGCGGCAGTGAGAGCACCGGCTGACCGTAGGTGAAGGTCAGTTGCTGCTGGCTGTACTGCGCACGTTGGCTGGCATCATGGCGGACTTCAACGCCAGCCGTCATCTCGAAGCGCTCCCCGCACTGCAGGGTCGAAGGCTGCGGCAATTCTGCTTGAATGGACTGTTGCGCGCCTGCGGCAATGGATTCCTGACTGATCACCCGGTGCCAGCCGACAGCTGGGATTGCCAACTCGGCCCGGTAACTCTCCAATGGCTGATCGGTGGTGTTGACCAGGGTTGCTGTCAGAGTTGCGGCCTGGGCTTCAGATTGCACTGTCGGGAGCGTCACTGCCGAATCATGCTGGGCCAGCACCACAACATCACGCAAAATCCCATGCTGCTTAAATCGTGCGGCTAACAGGCGGGCATAATCCTTATTCGGATACAGGCGCTGCGCGGCATCAACGGTTGAGCGCGCCAGATCAGACATTTTCATGCCGAAACCCATCCCGGCCATCCCTTCCAGCACGATCCGGTTGAATTCGTCAAATGCGCCGTTGCCATAAATCGCCACGCCCTGCTTCAGAGTCTGGAACAACGGCGTCGACCACAACTGATCGCTCAGCGTCCCGTAAACAGAGACATGAGCCCGGTAGTCCATCTCCGGGTAATAGCGGGCTTCGGTGTCATTGAGCGAGCGCATCGACTTATTCGCCCCGGCAGCCCCGTCCCAGTTGGCAAACACATCCAGTTCAAAGGGAGTGCTGCGATCGCGCTGCACCCAGAAGCTGTATGCCCCGGCCCAGTAGTCACCGAATCCTTCGCCGATGGCCTCGCTGTCGCCCCCCTTCCAGTCCGGCACCAGCTTGTCGTTGATCGCATGGCCAAACTCATGCAGCACGACATCGGCATCTTCACTATCCGGTACCCCGCCGACGCCCATCGCCAGCATCCCGACATCGCTCAGGTAGGTGGAGTTGTTGGTGCTTTGACCCTGGGCATCAATTCTCAGCGGGACAGTGAACAGGGCTTTATCGGCGACAAACCCCAATTGTTCGAGATACTGCAATGCATGATCTAAGTGATAGAAGGCGTTCACATCGCGAAACGCAGACTCCTGGCGGGTAAAATCAAACCCGTCCCCGGCCTGTACGGTGACCACCCCCTGCTGCGGCCCCAGATCCAGCGCATGCATCTCGGTAAAGTCCACCGCGACCACCCGCGAATTGGCCAGATAGAGCTGGCCGTCACTGCGGGTGACATCAACTCCGGAAACACGCTGGTAAGCTTCAGCCGGAATGGTGATTTCAGCGACATTGCTGTGCTCACCTTCAATGGACCAGCCGACGGCGGTACGTGGATCCGGATCGAATACCTGCATCTGAGTTTGAACAACCTCACCGGCAGGCGGCACCGCCAGCCGGTGAGCACGCGGCGGCAGCGGCTGATTCAGGGAGCAGGACGCCGGATTGTCCACCAGCGTATGAAACACCCTATGCAGCACGCCATCCTGATCCGTGGTCACCACAACCGCGCCTTCACAAGGCTGGCCGTCTGTATTCTGCTGCACGAAGTTATAGTGGGTCCCCAGCAAGCTATGACGGGTATAGCGGTGGACCAAAGTCTCGGTATGCGGATAGCGGGACTGCACATAAGCTTTCGCTTCTGCCACAGAGCCAATCGCCGGCATCTGCTGAGGATAATCCAGGTGCGGCGCCGCAACGGACGGCGCAGCGACAACGGCAGCGACCAGAGAAGCCGCCAGATTCAATCGGTTCATGACGCCCCCTAGAAGCTGTATTTGGCGTTGATATTGAAGTAACGGCCCGGCTGGCTAGAGAAGGTCGTATCCTTGGCGGCAACGCCGGCGACATCCTGGTAACGGGTGTAGTCCCGATCCAGTAGGTTATGAACCGCTAAATTGATGCGAAAATCAGGTGTCACGAAATAGCCCGCGCCCAGATCCACCGTCAGCCAGCCGGATGTTTCGGCACAGGTCTGTTCCATCCCCAAATCGCCGTAGCAGGTCGGTACCCGATCCATCGCCCCGGCATAGTTGGCGCGAACAAAGCCGTCCCACTCCTCGGCCTTGTAGTCCAGTTGGGTGTTGCCTTCCAGCGGCGTGAGCGCGCGAATTTCCTCACCCTGCTCATCTTCACCGTCGACAATCCCCAGCTTGCTGCTGATCGCCAGCGAGTCGGTCAACGCATAGCGGACCGTCAGCTCGGCGCCGTAGGTTTTGACCCCGTTCAGGTTCTGGTATTGCACCATGGCATGTTGGTTGGCATCGTCCCAGCCCACCACTTGTTCATCAATGAAGTCATCAAAGACGGAGTAAAACAGGGCACCATAGACCGCCAGTCGGCCATCATCGTATTTGCTGCCCAGCTCGACATTGTCACTGGTTTCTGCATCCAGCTCCGGGTTCGGCAGGATCACAAAGCTGCCCAAATCGCCGTTCAGGTGCGGCACGAAACCATAAGCCTTGGCATAGGATGGCGCCCGGAAGCCGTGGGTATAGCTCAGATAGGTATTGAGCGCATCGGTCCACTGGTAAGCCAGCGACAGGCTTGGCGAGACTTCACTGTGATCGGCAGTTTCCAGCGTATAACTGCCCAACGCTTCCGTGCCGATCGAATCTGCGCCGCCCGGACTCAGGCGCTGGTAGTCAACCCGCAATCCGGGCGTCAGATTCCAGCGGCCCCAAGCAATATCGTCATGCACATACACACCAAAACGTTCCGTGGTTGCTTCGGCAAACGGCGCCGATTCGGTGCGCTGCTCACCGTTCCAGTCGATGATCTGCTTTTCCACCGGGCGCTCATGCCGGGTCGACTCCAGTGTCATCCCCCAGGCGAACGTATGGTTGGCACTTCCCAGGGAGACCTGCTTTTGCATCTCGGCAGAGCCGCCCATCAGCGCATCGCGGAACTGGCGGCTGTCAATCTGACGACGCTTAAACAATAGAGATTCCTGTACCCGCACCATTGCGACCCGTAAATCACTGTCATTTTCTGTCAGGCGGTAATACAGGTTGAAATCGGCCTGATCGGCCAACATCCCAGCCCCTTCCCATGCCGCACCGACGCGGGATTCCAGGGTCGTGACCTGGCCTTGCTCATGAAAACCTTTTGCCATCCAACCTTTGCCATCCTGCTGGATCGGTGGCTGGCCTTCCTCGCGCAACGCCTCCTGCTGGTAATAGCTGAGTTTGCCCTTCAGCATCCACTGCGGGCTGACAAACCATTCGCTGGTCAGTGCCGCCTGAAAGCCGTCCACATCACGCAGGTAAAGTGATTCGTCATGGTTTTTCGACTCATTCCCTGCCCAGTAACTCAGGCGCAGCAGGTGATCGGCATCGCCGAAGCGCTGCGCCGTCGTCAAGGTCGTCCGGTATTTGTCACTGATCCCGGCATAGCCGCCTTCAATGCCCCAGTAACTGTCGCGTTGCCCCAGATAATCGCTTGGCGCTTTCGAGGTCAGCACCACCACCCCACCGACCGCACCCGAACCATAAAGGGACGAGCCGGCGCCTTTGACGACTTCAACCTGTTTAACATCCCCCAGGTCGAAACTGTTATGACCGGCCACATCATTGAGATCATCGGCGCCATACCCGTCCGCCACGCGCACGCCGTCTTTGATCACCGCAACCCGGTTACCGCTCATCCCGCGGATCGTAATATTCTGTGGCCGCCCGGCCCCGCCGGAAACGCTGATCCCCGGCTCATGATTGAGGGCATCGTACAGCTCAGTTGCGCCTTCCCGGGCCATCGCTTCACTGGTGATCACCGCCACCGAGCCATTGGTCTCAGACAGCGGCTTCTCTATCTTGTTGGCTGTGACAACAATGGTCGAAATCGCGGTCACATCTTCGGCAACAGCGCTGTGGCTGCTCAGGCCAAATAAAGACAAAAAAGCCAATGGCACGGGCTTTAATTGCATGGTCGGTTCTCCGGAACAATGGGATGAAAGACAAATTTCAGCATGACGGATCCCTGCCGGCGGCCTGGCAGCCGGCAAGATCATCACAAATTCGGGTTATCGGGTATCGGTATGGCGCAGCGAAGCAGCCTGGCGGAGTAAGAAAGCATACTCCCGGGCCTGCTGCTGCTGGGCCTGGCGAGCATCCTGACGATGGCCGCCCTGCATATCGGTCTGCAACAGATAGGGGCCGGTGTCGACACTCAGGTCACGCACTTTGGCCACCCACTTTGCCGGCTCCCAGTAAGGCACCTGGCTGTCGTATAGTCCGGCCGTCACCAGCATCGGCGGATAAGCTTGGCGGGCAATATTATCAACCGGGCTATAAGCGGCCATCACGGCACGCTGCGCCGGATCGCTCGGATCGCCCCATTCGGCATATTCCTGGCGGGTCAGCGGCAGCGTCGGATCAGACATGGTCGCGACCACATCAACGAATGGGACTTGCAGTACTGCGGCACTAAACAGCGCCGGCTGTTGATTGAGCGCCGTCGCCACCAGCGTGCCGCCGGCACTGCCGCCGATAGCCAGCAACGGACGATTTTTTCCGCCCCGGTATTGCTTCAGGGTTTGCGCCACGGCGAGGTAGTCCGCGAAGGCGTTAGGTTTGTTCATCCCTTTGCCCTGCTCGTACCAGGCCGGACCGAGATAGCCGCCACCGCGCACGTGGGCAATAGCGTATATCATGCCGCGATCAAGCAGGCTCAGTACCTGAGACATGAAGTAAGGTCGCATCGGTGTGCCGTAAGCGCCGTAGCCATACAGCACCACCGGGGAATGTGCCGTCAGTTGATCCGGCCGGTATACCAGGGACACCGGCACCGAGACACCATCATGCAGGACCTGGATCTGCTCGCTGCGATACAGCTGCGGCTCAATATTCTGATAGCGGTCTTCGCCCAGTACGCTCATCTCGAACGTTTCGAGATCCAGCGCCAGCCACTGCGGCGGCTGCGCCATCGACATCCGGCGGATCCGGACCGACTGGCCATAGCGACTACTGTTACCGGACAACCAGGCAACCCCACCGGACGGCGTGATGGTTTGCTGGTACAGCGTCTTCCCCTGATAGTTCAGCACGACCAGATCGCTGTGCTGCTGTCGGGTCACTTCCAATACAATGTGCTGCGGATACAGCAGCCAGTTTTTCAAATGCTGCGTCGGCGGTGTCTGCCAGATGGCCTGCCAGGGCTGGTTCGGTTCGGTAAGCACGGCCTGATAGAGCGCAAAGTCGCCGTCGAGGTTGCTCGACAGATACAGAGTGTCATGACGGACATCGGCGTAATACTCCACCCCGGGTTCCCGCGCCCGGATCATGCCCGGCCCGCGACCGGTATTGCGGTCCACCAGATGTTGTTCACTGCTGTTGTGATTGTTACTCTGGATCAGCACATACTGGCCTGACGTCGACGGATAAATCGACACCATCCAAGCCAGATCGGCTTCCCGGAACAGCTCTTGCGTGCTGTCAGTTGACCACATCCATCGCAGTACCCGGTGAGGACGATAGGTATTCGCCTCATTGCCGACCACATACAGACTCTGGCTGTCGTTGCTCCACACCAGATCCGTGGCAACGCCCGGCAGTACCGCCGGCTGCGCTTTGCCCGAGTCCAGCGCTATCACAGAAATTTGATAGTTGCGATCGCCCCGGCGATCTTCGGCCAGTGCAACCCAGCGATGGTCCGGACTGATCTGCCAGTTGCCCAACGAATAGTAAGCCGCGCCCTCGCGACGCGTGCTCAGATCCAGCACCACAGCTTCAGCCTGGGTTTGGGCATTTTGCCGGATCAGCTGCTGGCCCGATGCATCGACGCGATAATTAAACTCACCCTGCAGCCGCCACGGCTGCGCAGTTGATTGTCGGCTGCGCGACTGCCACTCAGACAGCAAGGTTTGCTCCAGCGGTTGTTGAGCCGCTAACTGTGACTCCGTGCGCTGATTTTCCTGCTGCAGGAAATTCAACACGACCGCTGACTGGCGGGTGTCATCCCGCAGCCACTGATAAGACGGGTCGGCCGGGTTTGGATTTGTCGCGTTGCCCGCCAAAGCAGCCGGAGCAACCAGAGCGCTCAATACACAACAAATAATGCCAACCCAACTGCGTCTCATGATGCACCCACAACGTCAAAGAATCTCAAGACAGGGCAAAGCACTTCCTTCCCTGCAATTTTGCGGCACATCATGCACCCGCAATGTAATGAGATCAATTCTCAGTTTCATTCGCATTAAAATAATAACTCTAAACAAGATCCAGATCACAGTATTTCATGGAACTTCTCTCAACCATCAACCTTGAACAACATGGAAACAGCTGAAATCACGCTCAGCATGTGCAACGAAAAGCATTTTAATCGCCAGCCTAAAACAGGAGAACACGCCGGACTTAGCTCCTTCGGAGGTTATTGACTAAGGTTAATCACACAGTCAACATTCAAGGATGACGGTATGATAACGCTGTACGGATACCCCCGAACCCGCTCCCTGCGGGTGTCATGGCTCCTGGAGGAACTGGGGCTGGAATGGGAATACCAGCTGGTCGACTTCAATAGCGGCGAGCACCGCTCCCCCGGATTCCTCGCCATCAACCCCAGTGGCAAAGTTCCCTGCCTGAAAGATGATAAAACGTTCGTAACAGAATCAGCGGCCATCTGCTTCTATCTGGCAGAGAAATATGGTCAGCACTGGCTCCCGAAACCAGGCACCCCGGAGTCCGCGGCACACCATGAATGGATCAGCTTCACGATCACCGAATTGGAACAACCGCTGTGGACATTGGGAAAACACCGCTTCGCGCTACCGGAAAAAATTCGCTTGCCGGAAATGCTCTCGGTCGCAGCCTGGGAATTTAAAAAAGCAGTCCAAGTGACAGATGCCCGCTGTCCTCAGGACACATACCTGCTCGGCAATTTCCCCACGGTCGCTGATATCTTACTGACGCACACGCTGAACTGGGCGGTGAAATTCGACCAGAAAATCCCGGATAAATTGGAAAAATACCGCCAGTTCGTCAATCGCCGACCGGCACTGGCCCGGGCCCTGGCCCTTGAACAACAAGCGCTCAACCACCCCTGAATCATCGCAATGAACTGCAGGCCAAACGTGCAAAGTTCAAAAACCGAGCGATCAGCCTAAAAAAAGCTGTTTTGGCCTGTTTTCACTAAAAAAGCATTGACGCAATGGTCCAAAACCGATTTAATGCGCCCCGTTGCCTCGATAGCTCAGTCGGTAGAGCAGAGGATTGAAAATCCTCGTGTCGGTGGTTCGATTCCGCCTCGAGGCACCATTTTAAAATGTGGTGCTCATTACGATAGCAACACAGTAACAAACAATTCCCCCTTAGTTCAGTCGGTAGAACGGCGGACTGTTAATCCGTATGTCGCTGGTTCAAGTCCAGCAGGGGGAGCCAAATTTGTGTGCCGACTTAGCTCAGTAGGTAGAGCAACTGACTTGTAATCAGTAGGTCACCAGTTCGATTCCGGTAGTCGGCACCATTTGCCTCGATAGCTCAGTCGGTAGAGCAGAGGATTGAAAATCCTCGTGTCGGTGGTTCGATTCCGCCTCGAGGCACCATTTTACAATGTGGTGCTTAGCACGATAGCCAAACCGTTTGTGATTGCTTCGCAATCATGTGTCGGTCCCTGGCCGGGCGCGGTCGATTCCGCCCTCGAGGCACCATTTTAAAATGTGGTGCTCATCACGATAGCAACACAGTAGCAAACAATTCCCCCTTAGTTCAGTCGGTAGAACGGCGGACTGTTAATCCGTATGTCGCTGGTTCAAGTCCAGCAGGGGGAGCCAAATTTGTGTGCCGACTTAGCTCAGTAGGTAGAGCAACTGACTTGTAATCAGTAGGTCACCAGTTCGATTCCGGTAGTCGGCACCATTTGCCTCGATAGCTCAGTCGGTAGAGCAGAGGATTGAAAATCCTCGTGTCGGTGGTTCGATTCCGCCTCGAGGCACCATTTTACAATGTGGTGCTTAGCACGATAGCAACACAGTAACAAACAATTCCCCCTTAGTTCAGTCGGTAGAACGGCGGACTGTTAATCCGTATGTCGCTGGTTCAAGTCCAGCAGGGGGAGCCACTTTAAAGCCTTGTCGAAAGACGAGGCTTTTTTATACCGGCTGTTCACGCTGCGCGTCTTTTTCACCGATATCAAATGTCGCTGGCGGGAGGCCGCCCCGTCCAAGTCCAAGTCCAAGTCCAAGTCCAAGTCCAAGTCCAAGTCCAGCAGGGTGAACCACTATAGAAGCCTTGTCGCGTGTTCGGAGGCTTATTCAGCCCCTCAATTGCCTTACCAAACGCGGGGGCTGGACGCCCCATCCTCGAAAATCTTGCCTGACCTTCATCAACTTTCCGGGAAAAATCGGGCGAGTACCCACTGCGTGGCATATTGGGAGGCTGATTGATATAGTTTACAATAAAATATTGCCATCCGGATTGCTGACGCCACAACCAGATCCACATCTGGCCGTATCAGGGAAGAGGACAATGTGTCGAGCGGGGCAAATTCGTGTACAAGTATAAAAAGACAGGCTGCGCTGAATAACAATGGCAAGCATCAAACTCTCGGTAGAGCGTTTAACCGAAGGGCTGTATATCAAGCTCCCCTTGCAGTGGACTGATCATCCTTTTCTACTGAATCATTTCAAAATTAAAGATCATCAACAAATTCGCCTGATTAAGAATCTCGGGGTGAAGTTTGTTTATCTGATCCCGGAAAAAAGCGACACCAAGCCGCTGGATCCGGAGACGCCGGTCGAGGCACTCACGGAAGACGAAAGTCAGTTCCTCGACAGGCAGGCTGAAAAGCTGTGGCAGGAAAAACAGTCCCGGATCACCCGTTTAAAAAACTATAAACGTAAGCTGCAGCGGTGCGAAAAAAGCTTCAACCGCTCCATGTCCCAATTGCGCGCCATTGTCGGAAAGATCAAAAGCCGCCCGGTCACGGCCATCCAGGAAGCCGAGCTGCTGGTTGAGGAAATGGTCGATGCGCTGATGGAGAGCGACAATCTCGCCCTGCACCTGATGAATGACAGTCAGGAGTCGGAAGACATCTACTTCCATTCCCTGAACGTGGCCATCATGTCGATGATGCTGGCAAAATCCAGCGGGATGCCGGCGGAAGATATCAAAGCAATCGCGCTGGGTGCGCTGTTCCACGATATGGGGAAGCTCAAGGTTCCGACGGCGATTACCCGCAAGACCACGCCGCTCACCGAGCCGGAAGACAATTATCTCAAGCTGCATACCAGATACAGCCTGGATTTGGCCAACCTGGCCGAAGATTTTCCGGAATCTGCCAAGCCGATTTTAAGCCAGCACCATGAGCTGCTTGATGGCAACGGTTACCCCTATCAGTTGCCGGGTGACAAGATCGATCTCAAAGCCCAGCTGGTTGCGGTCGTCAATGCTTACGATAACCTGTGCCATCCGCAGGACCCGTCAAAGTCCCGGATCCCGTACAGTGCCCTCTCCTACCTGTTCAAGAACAAAAAAGAACAATACAACAACGATTTCCTGGCGCTGCTCATTCGTCTGCTGGGCGTTTACCCGCCCGGTAGTGTGGTGCAGCTGTCCAACCAGCAACTCGGGCTGGTGATCTCGGTGAACTCCGAGAGCCTGCTGTTTCCGAATGTCCTGCTCTATGATCCGACCGTCCCCTCCAACGAGGCCCCGATCCTGGAACTGGAAGACAGTGATCTGCGGATCGAGCGTGCGATTGCGCCCAGCAAGCTGCCGGAAAAAGTCTATACCTATCTCAATCCTCGGATCCGGATTTCTTACTACTTTGAGCCGGATGACTAATTGGGTATAACAAAACGCCGCATGTCTGCGGCGTTTTGTTTACTGGTTTACTGGCCAAACATATTCCGGATCCACCCGGCCGGTTGCTTCTGGCTGCAGTGGGCTTTGAGCAAGCCGTCTTTATCCCAGACCGGCAGCGACTGCTGGCCCGCACAATCTAAGCTCAGGGTTCCGTTTGGCAAGCGGTTGTACTTCATCGTCGTCAGCTTTTGCGGCCAGGCAAGACGCAGCGGCTCCGGCTGGCGACGCTTGAGATAGTCGTTGTACAACCGGAGTGCCCCGGCCGATCCCGTCAGGTTCACCGATTGGTTATCATCCCGGCCAACCCAAACCGTCACCACTTCGCGCCCGTCTGCACCGACATACCAACTATCGCGGTTGTTGTCCGTAGTCCCGGTTTTCCCGGCCAGCGCCGCCCAGCCAAAGGTTGGCTGCAAAAAGCGTGCGGTGCCCTGGCTGACCACATTTTTCATCCCGTAGGTCGTCAGCCAGGCCGCCTGCTCCGGCACCACCTGTGCCGCTTTCGGATAGCTCTGGTACAAGCGCTGGCCCTGCTGATCAACCACCGAGCGTAACGCCGTCAGCTCGGCCTTACGGCCGCCGCTGGTCACCGTCTGATACATCTGCGTCACCTCAAACGGCGTCAGGGTAAAGGCACCCAGCAAAATCGACGGCAGCTTCGGAACTTCATCCCGCGAGACGCCCAACTGCACCATGGTATCGATCACCGGACCCAGGCCCACGCTCAGGCCCAGATTGACGGTCGGCACATTGAGGGATTTCGCCAGGGCGTAGTACAACGGGACTTCCCCCCGGAACCGACGGTCATAATTTCGCGGCTTCCAGGCACTGCCCCGGTTGCCTTTGAGCGCAATCGGTTTGTCGTCGATGGTGGTTGCCAGAGAAAACTTCTCCGGCTGGCGCAACGCAGCCAGGTACACCGCCGGTTTCACCAGCGAGCCGATCTGGCGGCGGCCGTCCAGCGCTCGGTTAAAGCCGGCATACCCCGGCCGACTGCCGCCGACCATGGCCCGGATTTCACCACTGCGGCGATCCACGGCCACCAGTGCGGTCTCGACCGAAACCCCGGCTTTTTTCTCCAGCAGCGGCACCTGGGCCATCACTGCCAGCTCGGCCTCCTGCTGCGACAACGGATCTAAGGTACTGAACACCCGCAGCCCGATACCCGGGGTAAAGCGCTCCCCGACTTTCTGCTTCAACTCCCGCTGCAACTGCTGGAAGTAAGCCGGCTGGCGGCTGGCAATTTGCGGCTTGCTCTGAATATCCAGCGGCCGGGATGCGGCCTGCTCATACTGCGCGCCGCTGAGAATACCGTTGTCCATCATCAGGCGCAGGACCAGATCCCGCCGTTGTTTCGCCCGCTCCGGATTGCGCCAGGGATTGTAATACGACGGCCCTTTGGCCAACGCCACCAGCAAGGCTTGCTGGTCGATCCGCAGCTCCTGCAACGGTCGGCCGAAATACAACCGGGCACCCAGCCCGAAACCATGGACTTCCTTGCCGCCTTCTTGCCCCAGGTAGATCTCGTTGAGATATGCTTCCAGAATACGGTCTTTGCTATAGCGATAATCGATGATCAGGGCGATATACGCCTCGCTGATCTTACGCAGCAGGGTCCGCTCCCGGGTCAGGAAAATATTCTTCGCCAATTGCTGGGTTAAAGTACTGCCCCCCTGCACTGTCCGACCGGCTTGCAGGTTCACCACCAGCGCCCGGACAATCGCCAGTGGCGAGACGCCCTCATGATGATAAAAATCGCGATCTTCTGTCACCAGCAGGGCATCCACCAACACTTCCGGAAACCGCTCCCGCGGCAGGAAGATCCGCTGCTCACCTTCTTTCGTTCCCAGCATCCCCAGCATTTTCGGCTCAATCCGGATATAGCCCAGCGGACGCTCACGACTCATGTCCTCGATACGCTGCAGAGTATTGTCTGAGAACGTCAGCATGATGTGGCGCTCTCCCTCATGGCCGTCTTCGAACTCGAACGGCCGGCGGATCAGCTCAATCCGGCTTGAAGAGGCAGAATACTCCCCGATCCGCTGCGGATTACGCACCTTGTGGTATTGCAGCAGATCCAGCTCCCGCTTGACCTCATCAATGGTGACAGGCTGATCCGGCTGCAGGGTCAGCACCCGGCCGTACACCACGGCCGGCAAGTTCCACAGCTGGCCGTCGAACTTATCGCGCACCACTTTATCGAGATAAATTCCAGCTACCAGCAGCACCGCCAGCACCACGACCGCCACTTTCAGGCCAAAGCCCAGGAGCCAACGCAGCCATCCCGGAAGCCGCGGCGACGGCTTCCCGGCTTTTTTCCGGGGTTTGCGGGTGCGGCTGGTATTGGCCGCCTTTTTCACCGGTGCTTTTTTCCGTGTGGCCGCAGGCTTTTTCGCACCCGGTTTTGGTCCCGGCTTTTTGGCTCCCGGCTTTTTGGCTCCCGGCTTCTGCGGCGCCGCAGCACCCACGTGCTGGGTTATCTTCATCTTCACAACGTTTCCCGAATTCTGTCCCTGCCGGCTCCTTGGTCCGTCCCGGCACGGCAATCAAATTTGCCTGACTGATCCCCTCAGGCGACCAGCCAGCCAATCACATATACTTTTTGGTTTTTCTGGTCGGCGCATGGGTGGCCGGATCGTCCGGCCAGACGTGCTTAGGATAGCGCCCCTTCATCTCTTTCTGCACCTCCCGATATGAGCCCTGCCAGAACGCCGCCAAATCCTGAGTGATCTGCAACGGCCGCTGGGCCGGGGACAACAGCTCCAGCACCAGGGCAACCTTGCCGTAGGCGATCCGCGGCGAGGTCTGCTCGCCGAACATTTCCTGCATTCGAACCGCCAGCGCCGGCTGCTGCCCGAGCTGATAGCGGATCGGATAACGCGAACCGGTCGGTACCTGATAATGGGTCGGCAAGGCTTCGTTGAGCGCTTTGGCATTCTCCCAACCCAGCCGCGCCTCCAGCGCCGCCACCAAGTCCAATTTTTCAATCATCTTGAGCCGGGTCATCCCGCTCATAAACGGCAACAGCCACTGTTCGGCTTCGGCAAGCAAGGTGGCTTCATCCATGGCCGGAAGGGCCAGCTCAGGCAACCAATCCGCCGCGCACCGGGCCCGTACCAGCAGACTTTCCGCTCGCGCATCCCACGGCAGCACTTTCAGCCCCTTGCGGACAATGGCATTGAGCAGTGCTTCGCTGGCCCGGCCCGGATCCGGCTCTGCCAGGACGGTGCGTTTGAGCACCAGCTGACCACAGCACAAGTGCTGCTCGGCCGCCAGCCGCCCTTTTTTGTCATCCCAGTCGAGCCACTCCCGCTCGGTAAACAGGTGCGGCAACTCAGCCTGCAGCTGCTCAGGATCGGCTGCAATGGCGGTAAAGATCCGGCTGTCACCCTGACGGGTTTTGACGATATCCGCCACCACCAGCATCGCCGCATCAGCCAGCGGCTCATCCGGTGACAACATCGCCCCCTGGCCGTTGGCCAGCTGGTAGCGCCCGTCCCGTCCCCGTGACAGCGCAATGCGATCCGGATTACCCGCTGCCATCAGCGGTGCAATCCAGGCCGCAGCGACTTGCAGCGGCGCCGATGTCGCCGCGCCGGACTCTGCAGTGGCAATTTTCTGCAAGTGCTGCCGGGCCCGTTGCAAATAAGCCTTGGCCCGCGGCAGTTTGCCGCTCTCCAGCAGGCTAAGCTGAAAATGCAGATCCGGATTGTTGATCCCCCGCGGCGGCTCTTCCAGCAGCGCCACCAGCAAGGCCGCGGTCATCTGTGCCGCCCGCCCTTTTTCGCGGGCCAGCAATAAGATCGCGCCATGACGGGGATCGGTGCCCAGACGTTGGACTTGCTGGCCGGCTTCGGTCAACTGATGACGCGACGTCAACGCGCCCAGATCCTGCAGCAGGCGGCGAGACTGAGCCAGGGCCGGCGCCGGTGGCGTATCCAGCCAGCGCAAATCCGCAGCCTCCAGACAGCCCCATTGGGCCAGCTCCAGCGCCAGGGAGGTCAGGTCCGCGCGCAAAATTTCCGGCTGCGGCGTGGCCGGCTGACGGCTCAGCATCTCTTCACTATACAAACGCAAACACACCCCCGGCGCCAGACGCCCGGCCCGCCCGGCGCGCTGCTCGGCCGACGAGCGCGCAATTCGGGCCAGCTCCAGCCGGCTGATCCCGGTTTTCGGATCCCACAGCGCCACCCGCTCCAGACCGCAGTCGACCACGATCCGGATCCCTTCAATGGTCAGACTGGTTTCGGCAATATTGGTCGCAATCACCACCTTACGCTGACCGGCCGGTGCCGGAGTGATTGCCTGCTGCTGCGCCGCGCTGCTGAGCTGGCCAAACAGCGGGCAGACCAGCACTTCCGGCCCTACCCGCTCGGTCAGTTGTTCAGCCAGTTGCCGGATTTCCCCGGCCCCCGGCAGAAATACCAGGATCGATCCCGGCTCACTGGCCAGCAGCCGGCTCACCGCCTGAGCGGCGGTCTCAATCAGCTGATACGGATCGCGCACCGGCTGATAACGGTGCTCGACCGGATAGCAACGCCCTTCCGATTCGAGAGACGTCGCTTCCGGCAGTAGCGCGATCAGCGCTTCCTGATCCAACGTGGCCGACATCACCAGCAATTTCAGGTCGTCCCGCAAGGCTTCCTGCACTTCCAGTGCCAGCGCCAATGCGGTGTCGGCATGAATACTGCGCTCATGAAACTCATCAAAGATCAGCAATTCAATGCCGCTGAGCTCCGGATCCTGCTGCAGCATCCGGGTCATCACCCCTTCAGTGACAACTTCCAGCCGGGTCGCGGCGCTCACCTTGGTCTCGCCCCGTACCCGCAGCCCCACCGTCTGCCCGACCGACTCGCCAAGCTGGGCCGCCAGGTACGACGCAATATTGCGAGCCGCCAGACGACGCGGCTCCAGCATCACAATCCGCCCGCGAACCGCAGCCTCCTGCAACAACGCCAGCGGCAGCCGGGTCGACTTACCGGCCCCGGGCGGCGCCTTGAGGATCAATTGAGAGGAAACACGAAGCTGGGCAAGCAGCGAGGGCAGGACGGTATCAATCGGCAGCTGTGACAATGTAAAAACCTTGTGTCATATTCAAACGAAGCTGCAGATGATTGTACAAGAAAGTTGGCGGCCAGACTGAACAAAAATCGCCCGGTGGCCGAACCCGCCGCAACCACCCGCCAACGCCGCTGCTCAGGAGATGCCTATGCCTCACACGATATCCGAAACCGACACCCGGATCCCATCGGCCCCGGAAAGGCTGTTCTTTGCCCTGCCCTTAGATATCCCGGCGGAAAACAGCAGTGCCTTTCATCAACTCAGGCAACTGCTCCAAATGATGCCCGGAGAAGGACGGCCGGTGCCTGCGGCCAACCTGCACCTGACGCTGGCTTTTCTCGGCAACGTGAGCGCCGCGCAAAAAACGCAGCTGTGCCAGCTGGCCGATCCACTCGAAGAATCGGCATTTACCCTCACCACCACCGCGCTGAAATACCAAAAGCGCAGCCGTCTGATCTGGCTGAGCTGTACGCTACCGGCGCCGCTCGCGCAGCTCGCCGAAAACCTCAAGGCCATCGCCGAGCAGGTCGGTTTGCCCCAGGAAACGCGGCCTTATTCCCCGCATATCACTTTGTTGAAACACCTGCGCGCCCGACCGGATGCCCTGCCGGAAATCCCGCCGTTGGCGTTTCACATCCGCCACTTTGGCCTGTATATTTCAGAGCTGTTCAATAGCCCCCGGGGGGGCGGGGTCCACTACCGTTGTCTGAAACAGTGGCCGCTCACCCCGGCTCCACCGGACCACCAGGAAATGCCATGAAATTTGATCCGCCGTTGCAGGCCGCCCAGCTCATCAAACGCTACAAACGCTTTCTGACTGACATCGAACTTCCTGACGGGGAAATCCGTACCATCCACTGTGCCAACACCGGGGCAATGACCGGCTGCGCCGAGCCCGGCAGCACGGTGTGGTACTCCACCTCTGACAATCCCAAACGCAAATATCCCAACAGCTGGGAGCTGACCCATACCCCGGACGGCCACTGGATTTGCGTCAACACCGCCCGCGCTAACCGCCTGGTTGAAGAGGCGATAAACCGGGATATCATCACAGAATTACAAGGCTATTCGTCACTGCGGACAGAAGTGAAGTATGGTAGTGAAAACAGCAGGATAGATATCCTGTTGACTGCTGATGACAAACCGCCGTGCTATATTGAAGTGAAAAGCGTCACCCTGCTGCAACACGGACAAGGTTTTTTCCCCGACGCTGTCACCACTCGGGGCCAGAAACATTTGCGGGAGTTGATTGAAGTGGCACAAAGCGGAAACCGAGCCATACTTTTTTTTGCAATTTTGCATTCGGGGATTGAAAACGTAGCCGCGGCGCACCATATAGACCCGGTCTACCATCAGTTAATTCAGCAAGCAGAACAGGCAGGCGTTGAGATCATCGGTTACAAAGCGGTATTGAACCCGGATGAGCTCTACTTAAGCAACCGCATAGATTTCCATCAACCGCTGTGAAAAATGATGCTTTCTTCACATTGGTATAAAATTGAAGATATGCAGCAATTGCCACAAATAACCCTTTCTGCTATAGATACCGCCCAAAATTAACCAGTGACGGTTATTAGGTATATTAGGAGATGCTATATGCCAGAGAGCAACGTTAAGAAATCGCTAGGCATCCTGGCTATTGCTGGGGTTGAGCCTTATCAGGAAAAAGCCGGCGAAGAATATATGGGTGAAGCTCAGCTAGAGCACTTCCGCAAAATTCTTGAAGCCTGGCGTAACCAACTTCGTGAAGAAGTTGGCCGTACGGTGAACCACATGCAGGATGAAGCCGCAAACTTTCCTGATCCTGTGGATCGCGCTGCACAGGAAGAAGAGTTCAGCCTTGAACTACGTAACCGTGACCGCGAACGCAAGTTGATCAAGAAGATTGAAAAGACGCTTCAACGTATTGAAGATGACGACTTTGGCTTCTGTGATTCTTGCGGTGTCGAGATCGGGATCCGTCGCCTGGAAGCGCGCCCGACTGCCGAGCTGTGCATCGACTGCAAAACACTGGCTGAAATCAAAGAAAAGCAGATGGCCGGTTAATCCGACCAGGACATGATCTGCGACAGTAATACCGAAGGGGGAGCGGCAAGCTCCCTCTTTCCTTTTTCTGATGATCGGTTTATGAGCTTAAGCACTCCTTATATCGGCCGCTTTGCCCCGTCGCCATCCGGCCCACTTCACTTCGGCTCCCTGGTCGCTGCCCTCGGCAGCTACCTGCAAGCCCAATCCCGGCAAGGCCGCTGGCTGGTCCGGATGGAAGATCTCGACCCTCCCCGGGAAATGCCCGGTGCCGCCGATGATATCTTGCGAACTTTAGAGGCCTACGGCTTCGAGTGGGATGGTCCGGTGATGTACCAGAGCCAGCGCCACGACGCCTATCAAGCCCAAATCGACGCCTGGTTGCACAGCGGTGCTGCTTATTATTGCCGCTGTACCCGCAAGGAAATCAAAGCTGCCGGGGGATTTTACCCGGGAACCTGCCGAAGCCGTCACCACAGTGCTGAAAACAGTGCCGTCCGGTTGCGGGTCGATACCCCGATCACCCATTTCCATGATATCCTCCACGGCCGGATTGACATCCCGCCAGCCCTGGCACAGGAAGATTTCATTATTCATCGCCGGGACGGGCTCTATGCCTACAACCTCGCCGTGGTGTTGGATGATATTGCCCAAGGCGTCACCGAAGTGGTACGCGGGGCCGATCTGATTGACCCGACCGGCCGCCAAATCGGACTCTACCGTCAGTTGGGCCAGCCGGAAGTCAGCTACCTTCACTTGCCCCTGGCGGTCAGCGAAAACGGCAATAAGTTGTCGAAGCAGAACCATGCACCGGCGATTGACAAGCACAATCCGGTCCCGGCCCTGGTTCAGGCCATGGCATTTTTGGGAATGGCACCGCCTGCCGAACTGGCAGCCAGCAGCCTGGATACAATCCTGCGCTGGGGATGTCAGAACTGGCACGTTGAAAAACTGCCACAAACCACAGCCATCACGCTGGCATTCTAAAATGCCCGGCCGTGATATATCATATGCGGCTGTCTATAACATCCGAGCCACATAAATGAGGTGTATTATCTTTAATCGAGTAGCCAGCTTTTGCCGTAAGGTATTGAATCGACAAAGCAGTACTCATGCTACCGAGGACTTGACCTTGCAAATTTATCAACGCCAAGAGCACGGTATTTCCCGTAAAGATATCAGCGAAAACGCGCTGAAGGTACTTTATCGTCTCAACAAGGCCGGTTATGACGCTTATCTGGTTGGCGGCGGCGTCCGCGATCTGTTACTGAATCAAACGCCGAAAGATTTCGATATCGCCACCAATGCCACCCCGGAAGAGATCAAAAAACTCTTTCGCAACTGTCGCCTGATCGGCCGGCGTTTCCGCCTGGCGCATATTCTGTTTGGCCGCGATGTCATCGAAGTTGCCACCTTCCGTGGCCACCATGCTGACACCAAGCCATCCGGCAATATCAAGCAACAGGTTGCAGCCCAGAACAACGAAGGCATGCTGCTGCGTGACAATGTCTACGGCACCATCGATGAAGATGCCGAGCGCCGCGACTTCACCATCAACGCCCTGTACTACAACATCAAAGACTTCACGGTCTGCGACTATGCCAACGGGGTGCCGGACCTGGAAGATCGGATCATCCGCCTGATCGGCGATCCGGAAACCCGCTACCGCGAAGATCCGGTCCGGATGCTGCGTGCCGTTCGCTTTGCCGCCAAGCTGGACATGGACATCGAGCCGAACACCGCCGAGCCGATCCAGCGTTTGTCGAGTCTGCTGCAGGATATTCCGCCGGCACGTCTGTTTGAAGAAAGCCTCAAGCTGCTGCAATCAGGCAACGGCTTGGCGACCTATAAACTGCTGCGCGAATACAACCTGTTCCAGCAACTGTTCCCGATCCTGGCTGAACACTTCACGGAAGATCACAGTAGCCCGACCGAGAAAATGCTGGAGCATATCCTGGCTGCGACTGATGCCCGCATCGCCGAAGAAAAACGGGTCAACCCAGCCTTCATGTACGCTGCGATGCTGTGGTATCCGATGACCACCCGTGCCGAAGAAATCTCGGTCACCGGTGGCCTGTCCTACTACGACGCCTTTATGGTGGCGGCCAACGATATTCTGGATGAGCAGGTGAAAACCATTGCCATCCCACGCCGCTTTACCACCACCGCACGGGACATCTGGCAACAACAGCTGCGCTTTAGCCGTCGCAGCGGCAAGCGTTCCTTTAAAATGCTGGAACATCCGAAATTCCGTGCGGCATACGACTTTTTGGAAATGCGCGGTCAGTTTGAAGGCAAAGACGTTGCCACACTGGCAGCCTGGTGGCGCGATTTCCAGTCGGCAGATCGCACCCAGCGCGGCAACATGGTGCAACAACTGAACGAGGGCACCGGCCAGCGTCGCCGCCGCCGTCCGCCGCGCCGTAAAAAACCACAAGTGAAATCATCATGATCCGGGCTTATATCGCCATCGGCAGTAACCTGGGCAACCCGGTCGGGCAAGCCCGTGAAGCGATGGCGGCCTTAAGCGCCGTCCCGGGAATTGACGTGGTCGCCGAGTCCTCGCTCTACAGCAGTACACCGATGGGGCCGCAGAACCAGCCGGATTACATCAACGCTGTCGTCGCCGTCGACACCACGCTGACGCCGCTTGAACTGCTGGATCAAACCCAAGCGATCGAACTGGCCCATGGCCGGGTTCGCAAAGCCGAGCGCTGGGGGCCGCGTACCCTGGATCTCGATATCATCCTGTATGGCGATCTGACCCATGAGTGTGAGCGGCTGACCGTCCCGCACTACGGCATGAAGGTGCGGGAATTTGTCCTGTACCCGCTGGCAGAGATCGCCCCGGATTTAATCCTGCCGGATCAGAGCGCACTGCAAACGCTGCTGACTCAGGTAGACCGCAATGGCCTTGCCATCTGGCACGACTAGCCGCCGCGATAGGGAAAGGGAAAAGTAATGAAGAAAATCACAATCAATGACCTGATGACATGGAAGAAAGAAGGTCGTAAATTTGCATCGGTCACCGCCTATGATGCCAGCTTCGCCCAGCTGTTCGAGCAACAGGGTGTGCCGATACTACTGGTCGGTGATTCGCTGGGCATGGTGCTGCAAGGCAAGCCGGATACCCTGCCGGTTCTGGTCGCTGATGTCGCCTACCACACCCGTTGTGTGCGTGCCGGCAGCCCGAACGCGCTGCTGATGGCCGATATGCCGTTTATGAGTTACAGCACCCCGGAACAAGCCTGTGACAATGCCGCAGAGCTGATGCGCGCGGGCGCCAACATGGTCAAGCTGGAAGGCGGTGCCTGGCTGGCAGAAACCGTTTCGAAGCTGACCGAGCGTGCGGTGCCGGTCTGTGTCCACCTGGGCCTGACCCCACAATCGGTCAACATTTTCGGTGGCTATAAAATCCAGGGGCGTGATGCTGACCACGCCGAGCAGATGGTCAAAGATGCGATTGTGCTGCAAAAAGCCGGTGCCCAGATCATCTTGCTGGAGTGTGTCCCGGCCAGCTTGGCCGAGCGCATTACCCAGGCGGTGGATGTCCCGGTGATCGGGATTGGTGCAGGCAATGTGACCGATGGTCAAATCCTGGTCATGCACGACATGTTTGGCATTTCGGCCAACTATATGCCGCGTTTCTCCAAGAACTACCTGGCAGAAACCGGCGAGATGCGTGCCGCCGTGACCAAATACCTGGAAGAAGTCGAAGCCGGGGTCTTCCCGGGTCCAGAGCATACCTTTGAGTAAGGAATAACAATGCAAACATTCGCTGAGATTGCCCCGATCCGGGAACAAATCCGGGCCTGGCGCCGTGACGGCCGCCGGATTGCCTTTGTTCCGACCATGGGCAACCTGCATGAAGGCCATCTGACCCTGATTCGCAAAGCACGCGAGCTGGCGGACGTGGTCGTGGTGAGCATTTTTGTCAACCCGATGCAGTTCGACAAAGCCGACGACCTGAACAACTATCCACGGACGCTGGATGACGACCTGGCCAAACTCAATGCAGAAGGTGTGGAGCTGGTCTTTACCCCGACGCCGGACATCATGTACCCACAGGGATTGGATCGCCAGACCGCTGTCGATGTCCCGGGCCTGTCAACCATGCTGGAAGGGGCCCTGCGCCCGAGCCACTTCCGCGGCGTTTCCACCGTAGTGACCAAACTGTTCAACATCGTCCAGCCGGATGTGGCCTGCTTTGGCGAAAAAGACTACCAGCAGCTGGCCCTGATCCGCCAGATGGTGACCGATATGGCGATGGACATCGAGATCATCGGTGTGCCGACCGTTCGGGAGATGGACGGCCTGGCGATGAGTTCGCGCAATGGCTATCTCACGGTCGACGAGCGCCAGCGCGCCCCGGTCCTGGCCCGCACCATGCGCTGGATCAGCAGCCAGATCCGTGGCGGCCGCAATGATTTTGCCGAGATCATCGTTGATGCCAACGATCAGCTCCGCGCCGCCGGACTACAACCGGATGAAATTTACATCCGCGATGCCGCCACCCTGCAGCCGATCAGCGAGTCCACCCAGCAAGCCGTCATCCTGATGTCAGCCTTCCTCGGCAGCGCCCGTCTGATCGACAACCAAGTGGTTGAGCTGGCCCAGCCGACAGCGGCGACAGACGAGTAAGTCACACCTGACACACCGCATAAAAAATCCCGGCCTCTGGCCGGGATTTTTGTTTGGCGTTTTCTGTTTGACGCTTTTTACTTGAAGAATATGGCCGGATTAAGAGCGCAAACCGATCCCGCGTGAAATCAGGTAATGGCAAATCGCATACAGCATGGCGACAAACACCCCCAGCACGCTGAACGAAGTCACGATCCCGACATCTGACACGCCCAGGAAGCCGTACCGAAACGCATTGACCATATAAACAATCGGGTTGAGTTTCGACACGCCCTGCCAAAACTCGGGCAGCAAGCTCAAAGAATAGAACACGCCCCCCAGATAAGTCAGCGGCGTCAGGACGAAGGTCGGAATAATACTGATATCATCGAAGGTTTTGGCATAAACCGCATTGATCAACCCGCCCAAGGAAAACACGATGGACGTCATCAGCACGGTTGCCACGATGACGCCCGGATGGGCAATCTGCAAATCCACAAACAGCAGCGACACCACTGAGACGATCAGACCGACGCCCAAACCGCGCAGCACCCCGCCCCCGACATAACCGATAATGATGACATAGTTCGGCACCGGCGCGACCAGCAGCTCTTCAATGTTATGCTGGAACTTGGCGCTGAAAAATGACGAGGCCACGTTGGAGTACGAGTTAGTGATCACTGACATCATGATCAGCCCCGGCACAATGTATTCCATGTAGGTAAACCCGCCCATTTCCCCGATCCGGCTGCCGATCAGGCTCCCGAAAATGATGAAATACAGCGTCATGGTGATCGCAGGAGGGACCATGGTCTGGATCCAGATCCGGGCAAACCGGTTGACTTCTTTGGTGATCAGACTCTTAAACGCCACCCAGTACTGGTATCTCATGACTGCTCCTTCTTCTCTGCAGCCACCAGGCTGACAAATAACTCCTCCAGACGGTTGGCTTTGTTGCGCATCGACAACACCTCAACCCCCTGCGCACTCAACTGGCTGAACACCGTGTTTAACCCGGTCCCTTTCGGTACATCAATCTCCAGGGTATGGTTATCCGGCAGTTTCCACTGCACGCCGTCCAGCGACGGCTTGTTGCCGTTGAGTTTGATATCCAGAATAAAGGTTTCAACCTCCAGCTTGCCGAGCAACGCTTTCATGCTGGTATGCTCAATCAGCACCCCGTGGTTGATGATGCCGATATTGCGGCACAGCATCTCCGCTTCCTCCAGGTAATGAGTGGTCAGGATAATGGTGATCCCCTGGCGGTTGATCTCGCGCAGGAACGCCCACATTGAGCGGCGCAGCTCAATATCCACTCCGGCCGTCGGCTCATCAAGGATCAGCAGTTTCGGCTCGTGCATCAAGGCCCGGGCAATCATCAGACGGCGCTTCATCCCGCCCGACAGGTTCCGCGCCCGCTCATGGCGTTTCTCCCACAAGTCCAGTTGCTTGAGGTACTTTTCCGCCCGCTCGCGCGCCAGGGCTTTCTCCACCCCGTAATAACCGGCCTGATTCACCACGATCTGCTCAACCGTCTCGAACTGGTTGAAGTTAAATTCCTGCGGCACCAGCCCTAAATGGTTTTTCGCCTCAACCACCTGGCTGTCGAGGTCGTAGCCAAACACTTTTACCGAGCCGGATGTCTTGTTAACTAACGAGCTGATAATCCCAATGGTGGTCGACTTACCGGCACCATTCGGGCCGAGCAAAGCGAAAAAATCACCTTCCTCAACGTCAAGTGTCATATTTTTCAATGCCTTAACGCCACCTTTGTAAGTTTTACTTACATTTTTTATTTCCAGTGCGTTCATAAAATGCGATCTTTGTGTTAGAAATTTTCATCAGGCGAGCAACTAATCCGATTTGCTTACTGACTCGCTTGTGTATAGTAAAGCCGATTTACATAGTGCTTTGCGCTCCTGCACCTTGTGCTACGCGAAAACGCCCAGTGCGAGATCGCTTGTTGCAACCGTCGTGAGGCGTTATGTAAATGGGTGATTCCTATCGGGATAACGACTGTATCAAACTAAGGCACCAACATGGCAGATATTAAGCAGCTCTTTGCAAATAATCTTTCCTGGTCAGAAAACATTAAGGAAGAAACGCCAGAGTTTTTTTCCCACCTGGCCAAAGCCCAACATCCGGAATACCTGTGGATCGGCTGTGCCGACAGCCGGGTGCCGGCAGAGCGACTGACCGGCCTGGACTCCGGCGAGCTATTCGTGCACCGCAATGTTGCCAACCAGGTTATTCATACCGACCTCAACTGCCTCTCCGTGGTCCAGTACGCCGTGGACGTGCTCAAGGTCCGTCACGTCATCGTCTGTGGCCACTACGGCTGTGGCGGGGTTGCCGCTTCGATTGACAACCCGCAGCTGGGCCTGATCAACAACTGGCTGCTGCACATTCGCGATCTGTACCTGAAACACCGCAACGAGCTGGAAGCCCTACCGCGCGAGCAGTGGAGCGACAAGCTGTGCGAAATCAACGTCGCCTCCCAAGTCTACAACCTGGGGAACTCGACCATCATGCAACAAGCCTGGGAGCGGGGTCAGCAAATTAAGATCCACGGCTGGGTGTACGGGATCGAAGACGGGATTCTGCGCGATCTGGGCGTTGCCGCCACCAGCCGCGAAGGCCTGGAAGAGGCGTACGCCAGCGCGATGGCCAAAATTCTGCCGGGTGCCAAAGTCTGATTGACCGAGCCGCCCCCGACATGAAAAAAGCGACCGGAAGGTCGCTTTTTTGCACCGGCCGGTCGATTAACCTTCCAGCGGGATCACTTTGCCGATGTATGGCAGGTGACGGTATTTCTGTGCATAGTCGATCCCCACGCCGACGACGAACTCGTCCGGGATCGCAAAGCCAACCCACGTCACGTCGACGTGGACTTCACGGCGCTCCGGCTTATCCAGCAGCGTACAGATACGGATCGAGTTCGGCTCACGCAGGGTCAGGATCTCGCGCACCTTGTTCAAGGTATTCCCGGTGTCAATTATATCTTCCACCAGCAGCACGTCTTTCCCTTTGATGTCATCATCGAGATCTTTGAGGATCCGGACATCACGGTTGCTTTCCATGGTATTGCCGTAGCTTGAGGCGGTCATGAAGTCGACTTCATGTGTCAGGTGAATGGCACGCGCCAGATCAGCCATAAAGACGAACGAACCACGCAGCAAACCTACCATCACCAGGTTTTCTGAATCCTTGTAATGTTCTGTAATTTGTTGTCCCAGCTCTTGGATACGCGCCTGAACATCCTGCTCAGAAATCATCACTTCCACGGTATGTTTCATTTTTTTCTCCATCAGGACAGCGACAAAGGCCGCCTGTCGGCTAACTTTTCTCAACGGATCTCTATTCTAACATCCCTCACAAACAATAGTTATTTTTCAAAGTTGTCAATTATATGATACAGTTTGTATAAAACTAGTTTGATTGCAACTACCCGCTATTGTAAAGTTATCATTTAAAACAACTATATAACTTCACGCACCATGATCATGGCTAGGGAATAAGCGAAATGGATACGATCGTCAAAAAAACCAGAACTCGTCTCTCACCTGAAAAGAGAAAACAGCAACTGCTGGATTTTTCCTTGGAAGTCTTCGCCCGACGCGGGATTGGCCGGGCCGGCCACGCAGACATCGCCGAAATGGCCAATGTCTCCGTCGCGACGGTGTTTAACTACTTCCCGACCCGGGAAGCCCTGGTCGAGCAAGTACTGAGCCAGGTAGAAAACCGTTTCAGCCAAGTCCTGACCGACTGTCTGGGCGCGGACAACCGGCCGCTCTACGCGCGCCTGACCTGCTTCACGGATCACCTGATTGATGCCGTCATCGAGCAACAGGACTGGCTGAAAGTCTGGTATGAATGGAGCACCTCGGTACGCGATGAAATCTGGCCGCAGTTTGTCGGCAGCAACAAAGTCAATCACGAGCGGATCGTCGAAATGTTTGCCCAGGGCATCAACAATCAGGAAGTTGAGAACACACGCAGCGCCGAAGAGCTGACCTGGCAACTGCATGGTATTTGCTACGTGCTGTACCTGCAGAGCAACATCAGTCCGGATCAGGAGGCGATGCGCCAGCAAGCCGGATCACACATCGCATCGCTGCTCGGGAAATAATCTCCCGTCGGGATCGCCATTTCCCCGCTTGGGAAACAAGCAAGATCAAACAGGCCAGCATAATGCTGGCCTGATTTATGTTGATACGCCGGATATTATACCAATCACACTCAGTCAGTGTTTAGAACTAGCGACGGAAAAATGCTTGAGCACAAGGCGGAACTTTTCGATAAGTAGTAATTCTACAAACAAAAAATCTAACGCAGTTATCGAGCGTTTTAACAAGCTAGGATGACCCCTTATTGACGACGATTGGTATCAACTGGCCGCTGCAAACACCACCGGCTCATGCGGCTCTACGGCCACATCTACCCGCTGACCGGTTTGCAGGATCAGATTGGAATTCACCACCAGATTGTAGCCCTGGAAGTCTACGGTATAGCGACAGTTGTCTCCCATAAACAGTTGCTCGGTGATCACCCCTTCCCCGTTTTCGGCCGGTGCAACCTTGAGGTTCTGGGGCCGGATCAACCACTCAACGCTGGTTTCCGCCACTGCCGGTTGGGCCGACGGCAGGTTCATGGTACCGAACGGCGTCATCAGATGGTTGTGCTGAAGCGTTGCCGGCAGGTACGAGCCCGCCCCCAGGAACTCCGCCACAAAACGGCTGCTCGGCCGGTAATAGAGCTCGGTCGCCGTGCCGAATTGTTCGATCACCCCCTGGTTCATCACCGCCATCCGATCGGCAAACGCAAATGCTTCTTCCCGACTGTGGGTCACGAAAATCGCCGTTACGCCCTGGGCCTTGAAAATACGTCGGATTTCCTTGATCAGGCCATGTCGGACCTGGGTATCAATGTTGGAAAACGGCTCATCAAGCAAAATCAGATCCGGCTCGCTGGCCAGCGCCCGGGCAATTGCCACCCGTTGCTGCTGTCCGCCCGACAGCTGGTGCGGATAGCGGCCGCCCAGACCATCCAGGTGCACCAGCGTCAGCATTTCCTGTACTTTGCCGGCGACTCGCGACTTATCCCAGCCTTGCAGGCCAAATGCGATATTTTCCGCCACCGTCAAGTGCGGGAACAGCGCGTAGTCCTGGAAAATCATCCCGATATTGCGCTTTTCCGGCGGCAGCCAGGTGTGCTGATCGGCAATGGTCCGGCCGTGAATATGGATCTCCCCCTGCTCCAGCGGGAGCAACCCGGCGATGGCTTTGAGCAAGGTGGTTTTACCGCAACCACTGGCACCCAGCAAACACACAATTTCATTGTCTTCAACCGGCAACGAGAGGTTCTGCAGCACCGGCTGTCCCTGATAGCGGCAAGTGAGGTTGCGAACGGATAATGCATGGCTCATCAGTGTTTCTTCTCCAAAGATCGGTTCACCATCACCAGTGGGATCAGGCCGACCATCACCAGTAAGATCGCTGGCAAGGCGGCCAGCTCCAGCTGCTCATCGGAAGCAAAGTTAAAGACATAGGTCGCCAGGGTTTCGAAGTTAAACGGCCGAAGCAGTAAAGCAGCATTGAGCTCTTTCATCGACTCGATAAACACCAGCAAACCGGCAATCAGGCATCCGCGTCGGATCAGCGGCAAGTGCACCCGCCGCAGCATCCGGGTGGATGCATACCCCATGGTTTTGGCAGCCATATCCAGCGACGGCGAGATCTTGGTCAGGCTGCTTTCAATACTGCCGATAGCCACCGCCGCAAAGCGGACCACAAACGCAAAAATAATCGCCACCATGGTCCCGGAAAAAACCAGGCCGGGGCGGGATAATCCCAAGTGGTTGGCGATATCATTGATCAGGTGATCAGCCTGAGTCAGCGGGATCATCACCCCGATTGCCAGCACCGTTCCCGGCACGGCGTAGCCCAACGAGGAGATCCGGAGCGGCACCAGCGTCATCCGCCGCCCGTCCAGGCGACGATAGAAATTCACAATCAGCGCCAGCAACACCGCCAGCACCGCAGCCACCAGCGACACCTGCAAACTGTTGAGACTGTATTCCCGGAACTCCGATGTCCAGCTGTCGGCAAAATAATGCCAGGCATAATATCCCAACTGGATCAGCGGCAGGGCAAACGCCCCCGCGACCAGCCCCCAGCACCAGCACATGGCCAGCCACTTGCGGGGACCGCGCAGCACATAACGGACATCATCGCCATGCTCCATCTCCTGCTGGAACAGTTTCTGTTTCCGGCGGCTGAACCGCTCGGCACTGATCAGCAAAAAGATCACCATCAGCATGATGGCCGAGATCTTGGCGGCCGCATTCAGGTTCGAATACCCCAGCCAGGTATCATAGACCGCGGTGGTCAGGGTGTTGACGGCAAAATAGCTGACGGTGCCGAAGTCGCCCAGGGTTTCCATGGCGACCAGCGATAATCCCACCGCAATGGAAGGACGCGCCAGCGGCAGCGACACCCGGCGGAAACTCTCCCAAGGCGTGCATCGCAACAAGCGGGCCGATTGCAGCAAGCTGGTACTTTGCTCCAGAAAAGCAGCCCGGGCCAGCAGATAGACGTAAGGATAAAGCACCAGCGCCAGCACCATGCTGGCCCCGCCCAGCGAGCGAATATCCGGGAACCAGTAGTCATGGACGCTTTGCCAGCCAAAGCTGTCGCGCAGAAAGATCTGGATCGGACCGGCATAGTCAAACCAGTCTGTGTAGATATAGCCGATAATATAGCCCGGCATCGCCAGCGGCAGCACCAGTGCCCACTGCAGGACTTTCTCGCCCGGCAGCCGGCACATAGCCATGATCCAGGCCGCAGGCAAACCGAAGATCAGGGCCAGTACCATGGTAGTGACAACAAGCCAGAAGGTGTTAGCGGTGTAAGTCGCCATCACCGTGCCCATCAGGTGGGAAAACACTTCATCGCTTTCCCCGGCAGCTGTGTAGAAGATGGCGACGATCGGCAAAACCAGCAGCAGGGACAGTCCCCAACCACTGGTTTGCCAGCACAAAAATTTCTCTTTCATTGCGGACTAAATACCTTTTGCATTCACGTTATGGTGCCCCGGACAACCGCTGGCGACGTCCAATTCGCATCCCCGCCGTCAAAAAGAGGATGAAAGTACCATAAGTTATTGGAAAAGATACTAAGCCTCAAACAAAAATGGGGCAATACGCCCCATTTTTAAGCCAACTTACAGGTCGAACTTCACTTCATCCAGTAGTTTGATCGCTGCACTGTGGTAATCCGCAACTTTTTCCAGGGAAACCTGGTCCGCACGGAAATCACCCCAAGAGGCAACCAGCTCAGAGCGCTCAACCCCAGGTTTCACCGGGTACTCAAAGTTTACTTCAGCATACATGTGCTGCGCGGTTTCATCCGTCAGGAATTCCATCAGCTTCATCGCATTGGCTTTGTTCGGGGCATATTTCGCCATGGCCATGCCACTGACGTTCACGTGCGTACCGTTAGCTTTCTGACCCGGGAAGTTGATGTAAACGGCTTCAGCCCAAGACTTTTGCTTCTCGTCGTTGACCATCTTGCCCAGGTAGTAGCTGTTGCCGATCGCCAGATCACACAGGCCTTCCTTCACCGCTTTTACCTGCGCACGGTCGTTGCCTTGCGGTTTACGCGCCAGGTTCGCTTTCACACCTTCCAGCCACTGCTTCGCTTCGGCTTCACCGTGATTGGCAATCATGGCAGAGACCAGCGAGATATTGTACGGGTGCTTCCCGGAACGCGTACAGATCTTGCCTTTCCACTCCGGCTTCGCCAGATCCATGTAGTCAAAATCGGCTGGCAGGCGGCCAACGCGATCACGGGATGAATAGACGCTCCGCGTCCGCAGGGTCAGTGCAAACCACTCATCATCAGAGTCGCGGTATTGCGCCGGAACATTCTTATCAATGACGTCGCTGTCCACGGCCTGAACCAGTTTCTTGTCAGACAGTTCCACCAGACGGCTGATATCTGTGGTCAGCATCACGTCAGCCGGGCTGTATTCGCCTTCGCGCTGTAGCGCTTCTGCCAAACCGTTTTTGGCAAACTTCACGTTAACCTTAATCCCGGTTTCTTTGGTGAACTCTTCAAACATCGGTTCAACCAGGAACGGTTGACGGTAGGAGTAGACGTTGACTTCTTCAGCTGCCGTCGCAGCTTGCGGTGCAGCCAGTCCCAGTAACATTGCTGATGCCAACAGCTTTTTCATTTATTCATCCCTCTTGGTGTAAAATCTAATGATAAGTTTTATCAATAGCAATTGATTATACTTTAGCACCCGTGAGAAACAATGCGCAGCAACAATTGAACACAAAAAAAGCCGCGTTATTTCGCGGCTTGTGATTGATTTGTGATCTGAAGATATGGAACCGGTTTGATTTCAGATTCAACCTGTCAATCGTGGTCCGGCCTCTTCAGTGACCATCAGGTTCAAGCTCTTATTTAACGCTGACGAACTCAGGATAAGCATCGATACCACAATCGTGCAAGTCCATACCGGCCATCTCTTCTTCTTCAGACACCCGGATGCCGACTGTCGCTTTCAGGATACCCCAGACCGCCAAGCTCATGCCGAAGACCCAACCGAAAATCACCACCGCACCGAGCAGCTGCGCACCGAAGGTTGCGTCCGCATTGCTCAGCGGTACGACCATCAGGCCAAAGAAGCCACACACACCGTGCACCGAAATCGCACCCACCGGGTCGTCAATTTTCACTTTATCCAGACCGATGATACTAAAGACCACCAGTGCCCCCGCAACCACACCAATCACGACCGCGGACAATGGTGACGGTGACAGCGGATCAGCCGTAATTGCCACCAGACCGGCCAACGCGCCGTTCAGCACCATGGTCAGGTCAGCCTTGCCCCAGGTTGTTTTGCACACCGCCAACGCTGCAATCGCACCCGCTGCGGCTGCGGCGTTAGTGTTGAGGAAGATCTGGCCCACCGCCGTGGCGTTTTCAAAGTCAGACAGCATCAGCTGTGAGCCACCGTTGAAGCCGAACCAGCCGAACCACAGAATAAAGGTCCCCAGCGTTGCCAGCGGCATGTTCGAGCCCGGGATCGGGTGGATCTCGCCGTTCTTGCCGTATTTCCCTTTCCGGGCACCGAGCAGCAGTACCCCGGCCAGCGCAGCCGCCGCACCGGCCATGTGCACAATCCCCGAGCCGGCAAAGTCGCTAAAGCCCGCTTCAGACAGGAAGCCGCCGCCCCAGGTCCAGTAGCCTTCAATCGGATAGATAAACGCGGTCAAAATCACTGAGAAAATCAGGAACGACCACAATTTCATCCGCTCAGCGACAGCGCCGGAAACGACTGACATCGCCGTCGCAACAAACACCACCTGGAAAAAGAAGTCCGATTCCAGCGAGTGATCCGCGCCGTCGGCCTGGCTGCCGATCAGGGTGCCGAACGAAGGCAGCCAACCGCCTTCCCCGTTATCCACATACATAATGTTGTAACCTACAATCAGGTACATGGTGCAGGCAATCGCGTACAGACAAAAGTTTTTGGTCAGGATCTCGGTGGTGTTTTTCGAGCGGACCAGCCCCGCTTCCAGCATGGCAAACCCGGCTGCCATCCACATCACCAGTGCCCCTGACATCAGGAAAAAGAATGTGTCGAGCGCGTAGCGCAGCTCTGTTACGGTTGTCGTTAGTTCCATGGTCATTATCCCCTTCTCACTCGATACTTATAATGCTTCCAGATCGGTCTCGCCGGTACGGATCCGTACGGCATGATCGAGGTCGTAAACAAAAATCTTACCGTCACCAATCTTGCCGGTTTGCGCCGCTTTGGTAATGGCTTCAATAATGGCATCCAGGTTTTCGGCCTGGGTGGCAATTTCCAGTTTGACCTTCGGCAGGAAATCGACTTGGTATTCCGCACCCCGATACAGCTCGGTGTGCCCTTTCTGGCGGCCAAATCCCTTGACCTCAGACACGGTCATCCCCTCGACACCGACATCCGCCAACGCCTCGCGCACGTCGTCCAATTTGAAGGGTTTGATAATTGCGTTAATTATTTTCATTGCCTGCTCCTTAACCTGTATACGCCATTCCTCTCACACAGGTTAATTAACAAGCTTTGTGCCAGTTTTTTATTTCCTTTTTTATCAGAAACTTAATAAGACAACGCTCAAAAACGCAAAAAAGGCCGCACCAACAAGGTGCAGCCTTTTCACTGAAAAGAAGCAATTTTTTGCCCGGGAAGACATCCTGATTAAAATCGGGTCACAAAAACGCGCCAGGCTTGCAGCATGTGTTCAAAATCCTCAAAGCCACACAGCGCCATACATTCCTCATCGTAAAAATGCATGTCCTCATCCAGCTCGGTGTCATCTTCAGAAAACAGGTAGTTAGCCTGAACCAGGGCTTCATTGTCCTGAAGGCTCAGAGTTAGCTCTTCCCCCACCAGCCGCCACTCCCGGGAGCTGTTTTTCAATGCACCAATCTGGGACAGGATCTGTTCGACCTTCGCCAAATTCCGGCCAACTTCCTCAATCAGCCAGCGTCCCAGCGCTTCGTGCCCCATGGAGAAGATGGCGTGGTAGCTGCCGTCCAGGGTGTTTTTCTTAAATTCGTAATCCATCGCTCTCTCCGAGAATCGCGTTTGCCGCCCGGCCCGGTTCCGTCCTCAGCTACAGGCTTGATACAATGAGAAGTTACCCGAACACAGCATGCGCGTCACAGGCGATGCGGGCCATACCAATCTGATGCCCTCGATGGCCCGTTTTTTCATGTGAAAAATCGCCACATCGTTTTTCAGGTTGGCCCAGAGACCGCACATTGTCAGGATCTGGCGCCAAAAAGCAACTCACGATGGCAAACGCCGACGGCTGATCCCGGCGTGCGAGCCGCTCAGGGAAGGAGAGAATATGAAAATCATCATCGCGCCGGACTCGTACAAAGAAAGCCTGACTGCCATGGAAGTGGCCACGGCCATTGAAGCCGGGTTTCGCCAAGTGCTGCCGGATGCTGACTACCGGAAACTCCCGATGGCAGACGGCGGCGAAGGAACCGTGCAGGCACTGATTGATGCCACCGGCGGCACCCGGATCGAAACCACCGTCACCGGTCCGCTTGGCGCCCCCGTGCAGGGATTCTTCGGCCTGCTGGGAGACGGCAGCACCGCAGTGATTGAGATGGCCGCAGCATCCGGCCTGCATCAGGTGTCCCCCGCGCAGCGAAATCCGCTGCTGACCACCTCCTACGGAACCGGCGAGCTGATCAAAGCCGCCCTGGATCTCGACGTTGGCAAAATCCTGCTCGGCATCGGCGGCAGCGCCACCAATGACGGTGGCATCGGTATGGCCCAGGCCCTGGGGATCCGCCTGCTTGATCGGGACGGCCAGGACCTCGGTGCCGGTGGCGCGGCGCTGGCCCGACTCGCCACCATCGACCTGCGCCAGCTTGATCCGCGCCTTGCCGCCGTCACACTGGAAGTTGCCTGCGATGTTGATAATCCGCTGTGCGGACCAACAGGTGCCTCAGCCGTGTTCGGTCCGCAAAAAGGCGCGACACCGGCGATGGTGGCACAGCTCGATGCCAATCTGGCGCACTATGCAGCGATCATCCATTCGCAACTTGGACGTGACGTGAAAGATATCCCGGGCGCCGGCGCCGCCGGCGGGTTGGGTGCAGCGCTGCTGGGGCTATTGGATGCCAGCCTGCGGCCGGGGATTGAGATCGTGACCGAAGCTGCCGGGCTGGCAGACGCCGTCCGGGATGCCGACTGGGTGATCACCGGCGAAGGCCGGCTCGACAGCCAGAGTATTCACGGTAAAACGCCGGTCGGGGTGGCCCGCATTGCCAAACAGTTCCAGCGACCGGTGATTGCGATCGCCGGCAGCCTTGCGCCGGACGCCCACATGGTCCATCAGCACGGCATTGATGCCGTCTTCAGTGTGGTGCCGGGCGCCATGCCACTCGAGCAGGCGCTGGCCGAAGCCGCAGCCAACGTCGAAACCACCGCCCGCAATATCGCCGCGCTGATCCAGCTGCAACACCTTCGCTGACCGGCAACGTCGACTGACGCGGACAAAAAACACAGCCAAAAAACAGCGAATAAAAAAGGGGAAGCCATCCGGCTTCCCCTGCGTTGTTCCGATTCACTCAGATGATGTTAGACCGCAGCCTGAACAATCACCTCACCGGCTTTCTTGGTGTAGCTGTCCATGCGATGGAAGTTCAGGTAACGATAAGTATCGGCAGCCGTCGCATCAATTTGCTTGGCATATTCCAGGTACTCTTCCAGGGTCGGGATCCGGCCCAGAATAGCTCCCACCGCTGCCAACTCGGCAGAAGACAGGTACACATTCGCCCCGGTTCCCAGACGGTTCGGGAAGTTACGGGTCGACGTCGACATTACCGTTGCCTTGTCCGCAACCCGCGCCTGGTTCCCCATGCACAGGGAGCATCCCGGCGTTTCAATCCGCACCCCGGCACGGCCGAAGATACCGTAGTAGCCTTCCTCGGTCAGCTGGTCGCGGTCCATCTTGGTTGGCGGTGCCACCCACAGGCGGGTATCGAGCTGGCCACCAAATTTCTCCAGCAGCTTACCGGCAGCCCGGAAGTGGCCGATGTTGGTCATGCACGAGCCGATGAACACTTCGTCAATGCCAGTACCCTGGACTTCGGACAGCAGGCGGGCATCATCCGGATCGTTCGGCGCACACAGGATCGGCTCTTTGATCTCAGCCAGATCAATTTCAATCACGTGCGCATAGTCAGCGTCTTGATCCGCTTCCATCAGCTCAGGATTTGCCAGCCAGCCTTCCATCGCGGTGATACGGCGCTCGATGGTACGGCGATCACCATAACCTTCGGCAATCATCCATTTCAGCATGACGATGTTCGATTCCAGGTATTCTGCAACCGAGGCTTGCGACAGTTTCACGGTACAACCGGCCGCAGAACGCTCTGCAGAGGCATCAGACAACTCGAATGCCTGCTCAACCGTCAGGTGCTCGACCCCTTCGATTTCCAGGATGCGGCCGGAGAATTCATTGATCTTGCCGGATTTCTCAACGGTCAGCAGACCTTGCTGAATCGCGTAGTAAGGGATTGCATGCACCAGATCACGCAGGGTGATCCCCGGCTGCATGTCACCCTTGAAGCGCACCAGAATCGATTCCGGCATATCCAGCGGCATGACGCCGGTTGCGGCAGCGAACGCCACCAGGCCAGAGCCGGCCGGGAACGAGATCCCCAACGGGAAACGGGTGTGCGAGTCACCACCGGTACCGACGGTATCCGGCAGCAGCATGCGGTTCAGCCAGGAGTGAATCACACCATCGCCCGGACGCAGGGCAACCCCGCCACGGTTCATGATGAAATCAGGCAGGGTGTGGTGCGTGACCACATCCACCGGCTTCGGATAAGCCGAGGTGTGACAGAATGACTGCATGGTCAGCTCAGCAGAGAAACCCAGACAGGCCAAGTCTTTCAGCTCATCACGGGTCATCGGGCCGGTGGTATCCTGAGAACCAACGGTCGTCATCTTCGGCTCACAGTAAGTGCCCGGACGGATCCCGTCCACGCCACAGGCTTTCCCGACCATTTTCTGCGCCAGGGTATAGCCTTTGCCGGTATCCGCCACGGCTTGCGGACGGCGGAACACGTCAGACGGCGCAAGGCCCAGGCTCTCACGCGCTTTATCCGTCAGGCCACGGCCGATGATCAGCGGGATCCGGCCACCGGCACGCACTTCATCGTACAGGACATCCGTTTTAAGCTTGAAAGTCGACAGTACTTCATCGGTGCCGTGCTTACACACCTTGCCTTCAATCGGATACAGGTCGATCACATCGCCCATGTTGAGCTTGGAAACATCCAGCTCAATCGGCAGGGCACCGGCATCTTCCATGGTGTTAAAGAAAATCGGCGCAATTTTACCGCCCAGGCAGTAACCGCCGGCGCGCTTATTCGGTACATAAGGAATATCTTCGCCCATGAACCACAGCACGGAGTTGGTCGCCGATTTACGGGAAGAGCCGGTCCCGACCACATCCCCGACATAAACCAGCGGGTGACCTTGCGCTTCCAGGTCCTTCAGTTGCTTGATTGGGCCAATCACGCCAGGTTGATCCGGGAAAATACCTTCACGTTCGTTTTTCAGCATCGCCAGGGCGTGCAGTGGAATATCCGGGCGAGACCAGGCATCTGGTGCCGGCGACAGATCATCGGTATTGGTTTCACCGGTGACTTTGAATACGGTCAGCGTGACTTTCTCAGGCACTGGGTTCTTGCTCAGGAACCACTCCGCGTCAGCCCAAGACTGGAGCACTTGCTTGGCATGCACATTCCCCGCTTTCGCCTTCTCTTCAACATCGTAGAAAGCATCAAACATCAGCAGAGTATGGGACAGCGCCTTCGCGGCAATCGGCGCCAGCGCGTCGTTGTCCAGCAGCGCGATCAGCGGCTCGATGTTATAACCACCCTGCATGGTGCCCAGGAGCTCCGCCGCTTTTTCTTGACTGACAATCGGCGACTCGGCTTCACCGTTGGCGACAGCGGCCAGGAAGCCGGCTTTGACATAAGCGGCTTCATCAACACCCGGGGGAATACGATTTTCCAGCAGATCCAGCAAGAACGCTTCTTCGCCGGCCGGCGGGTTCTTTAACAGTTCAACCAGGGCGGCAACCTGCTCAGCATCGAGTGGCTTTGCCACGACTCCTTCGGCGGCACGCTCTTCGACGTGTTTACGGTAGGCTTCAAGCACGACATATTCCTCATTGTTGGTTTGGCCGCGATGGCCAAACATCCTTGGACGTAATTGATCGTCTTCTGCATCCGGGTCTATTCATGTTGTCCTTAGACGGCATCTTGGGCAGAAGGGACCAAAACCGTTTAGCGAGCATACCAGTTTTAACGTAAAATTAAAATCTACCCGTTTTATACAACATTCACATTTTTCGCATAATTTTGACCAATCTTTTGCCCGGTATTCCGGCGTGATTGATAAATCTTTTTCAAATAATCAGAGAGATAGACATACCTCTGTCATTACAGTGCACCGCCGAAAAATAGGTAAACTGCATGATGACTCTGCTCTGTCTGACCATAGGCCAGGATCAACGGTCCCAACGGCGTGGTCAAACCGGTAAACAGACTGCCGGCGAGATACAGCGGCGCATCCCGCAGAGCAATGTCGTCATCGTTATACACGCCGCCCCACTCCACCGAACTCCCCAGATAAATCGTCGAGTTAAACAGTCCGAAGTCCTGCTCCAGCAGGTCATAGCGATAAACCAGGGCCGAGAAAATCTTGTTATTGCCCGCCAGGCTGTTTTTCGGGATCCCGGACAGATTCAAAAAGCCGCCCAGCTCTTTGGGATCCAGCCGCAGATCTTCATCCGACTTCACCCGACCCAGCTCGGCCTTGCCCATCAGGGTATGGGGACCAAAGCTGTAAGCGCCTTTCCATATCACATCCAGGTGAAAGGCAACATCCGTCTGCTCCTGACCGAGAAACTCATTGGTGTCGTCAGAGGCCGCCAGCTCAACCTCAAACAGATTGCCGTGACGCGGCATCATAAAGTCATCCAGGGTATCGAGGTTATAGTTCAGATAGCCAACCCGGCTATGGCGGGTATCGATACCGACGCCGAAAATTTGCGGAAACTCGGTTTCCCCGTAAAGATATCGGGCCCCCACGCGAAATTCCTGCCACAGCTCCGGCTGCCAGCCGAAGGATGCATCCAGTACAGTATCGGTATAGGTGGCAGAGACGAAGTTCCCGATCTCTTCCAAGCTCGGCTCTTCACCGAAACCGGTGATATTTTTCTCGGCCGAGGTGTAATCGGCGCGCAACAGACTGAACCAGGCCTGATCTTTCACAAACGGCAGGTACAGCTCAGTGGCAATCCGTTTCTTGGTGCCGTATTCGAGCTCGGTCCGCCACTCCGCCCCCGCGCCGCTGAGGCCGGTGACGTTAAACGCAGCCCCGATGGAATAGTCGGTGCTGTTCTGAAAGTCATCTTCCAGCGCAAAACGCAAGTCGATAAAGTTCGGTCCCCAGCTTTTTTCCTTCACCTCAATCTGGACCACATTTTCACCCTTGTCCTGCAGGATGCGGTAATCCACCCGCTCGAACCGATCCAGCGCATAAAGGTTGCGCACCCCTTGGGCCAACGCCTCCGATCGGATCACTTTCCCCGGCTTCAGGGCCAGCCGGTTCAAGAGCACCTGATCGGAGTAGTGGCTGAGATTCACCAACTTGATCTGATCGACCCGCAGCTGATCCAGATAGTTGAGCGCCCGGCGCTTGCGCTGCTTGCGATCGATATACGTCTGGAACCACACCGGGTCGCCCAGGCGCTGCAGTTTCAGTTTCGACGCCATCGTTGCCCGGTAGCCTTGGTCAAACGCTTCAGGCATCTTGTCGAAATCTGTGGTGGTGATCCCGCGAATGTCCGGGCGGATCACCGTATCTTGCTCGCTGAGCAACGCCAGCTGGCGCGCGGCATTATCCCGCACCATAAAATCCGTCAGCTGATCCATCACCGCGACATAGTCTTCCAGCTCATCCCGAGTTTTGAACTCGTTACTGATATCGACGGCAATGATGATATCGGCCCCCATCTCCTGAACGACGGAGATCGGCAGGTTATTGGTGATCCCACCATCCACCAGCAGACGGTCGTCCAGCGCCAGCGGCGGCAGCAACCCGGGCACCGACATACTGGCCTGCATCGCCTCGGCCAGATCCCCCGCCTTCAGCACCACCGGCTCCAGCCGCTCGATATCGGTGGCGACCGCGCGAAACGGAATCGCCAGATCATCAAAACTGCGCATCATCGGCAGGTTGCCGGAAGTCGAGCGCAGGATCTCCCCCATCCGCTGGCCCTGTACGATCCCCCGGGGAACCTTCAGCTTCCAGAACTCAAACCCGACCCCACTGGTGACCTGGAAGCGATCCTCCTGCTGCTTTTCCCGCACCCGGCGTTCACTGCGCCGGACCCGATCTTCGTACCCACTCACCCAGTCAACCGAAGTCATGAGCGCCTCGATCTCCTCGGCGCTCATGCCGGTCGCATACAGCCCGCCGACATACGCCCCCATACTGGTCCCGACCACGTAATCTACCGGGATCTGCATCTCTTCCAGAGCTTTGAGCACCCCGATATGTGCGGCCCCTTTTGCCCCGCCCCCACCAAGCACCAGCCCGACTTTGGGCCGCTCGTCGGCAACCGCAGAAAAAGAGTAGAACATTGCCATTAGTGGAAGCAGGATCACTAAAGAAATGTAACGGATCGGCAGATAACCTACCGAAGAGAGATTTAGATCTGATGGCTGTTGTTGGGTCATTAGCAACTTTATCCGTGGACGACAGGCTCGTTCTTACTATACCGACGTTCATACTATACCGACGTTCATACTACCGACTAGCTAAAAGCGGGTTAAGCACTATGAAGTTCAACCAGTTAACGATTAAAAAGAAACTGATCATGGCGATGATTTTCGCCGTGCTGGCCTCGACCGCCCTGGTCGGGATCCTCAGCCAGCAGCAAGCACGCCAGGTGGTCGAAGACCGACTGCTCACCAGCGAACTTCCTGCCACCTTAATGCAGATACGCAACCACATTGACAAAGAAGTGTCAGCATTGCAATCCGCCGCACAGCAACTGGCAACCAACCGGATGACCAACGCCTTGTTCGCAACCGAAGTGACGCCACAGCAGGAAGCGCTGCTGGTCGGCCAGCTCAATGACATCAAGTCCCAATACCAGCTGCTCGACGCCTCGATTGCTGATCGCCAGTCCGGCCGTTACTGGAATCAGAATGGCTTCCTGCGCCAGCTCACCCAACAACAGGACAGCTGGTTCTATAACTTTACCGCCAGCGGTAACGCACACATGCTCAATGTGTTTCGCGAAGCCAACGGCGAGGTCAAACTGTTTATCAACTACCAGCAACTCAATGGCCGCGGTCTGGCCGGCCTCTCCCGCTCAATGGATGAAATGGTCGACTTTATTAACCAGTTCCGGTTGGAGCAAAGTGGCTATGTCTACCTGACCGATGCCGCTGGGATGATCCAGTTGCACAAAGATCAGCAGAAAATGGGACAGCGGGATCTGCGCCAGGAATACAGCCCGACCGTGGCCCAGCAGCTCCTGCGTAAGAACGACTTCAACCTGGCCCAGGCCCGCCTGGCCGGTCAGGACCGTCTGCTGGCCACCATCTATATTCCGTCGATGGACTGGTATGTCGTGGCTGAGCTGCCCAAAGAAGAAGCCTTTGCCGGGCTGAACCAGGCACGGAATCAGATCATGCTGCTGACTTTGGCCGTTGCCGCTGTATTTGCCCTGCTGGCAATCTGGCTCGGCACCAATATCACCCGTCCGATTGAACAACTGGCCAACGTGTTCAAGGATCTGGGCGAAGGCGAAGGCGATCTGCGCCGCCGGATTGAAATCGAAGGCAAAGACGAGATTGCCCAACTCTCTTCGGGCTTTAACAGCTTTATCAGCAAAATCCACCACTCGGTGCGGGAAGTGGCTGAAACCGGTATTGCCCTGCGCCATGCTTCGGAATCAGTCGCCTCGCAGGCCCAGCAGACCCTGGATAACAGCCATAGCCAACGGGATCGTACCATCCAGGTCGTCACCGCCATCAATCAAATGGGCGCCACCGTCAGTGAGATTGCCGGCAATGCTGCCCAGGCCGCTGAAGCCGCCCACAATGCTGATGCCGAGACCCAGAGCGGTCAGCAGGTTGTCGCTCAGGCCCGTGATAACATCAACCAGCTGGCGCGGGATGTCGCTCAGGTGAGCGACGTGATTGGCTCGCTGGCCAACAACACCCAGGCCATCGGCAGTATTCTGGATGTGATCCGCGGGATCTCCGAGCAGACCAACCTGCTGGCGCTCAACGCCGCCATCGAAGCGGCCCGGGCCGGAGAGCAGGGCCGCGGCTTTGCCGTAGTGGCCGATGAAGTGCGCAACCTGGCCAGCCGTACCGCGGCCTCGACCGACGAGATCCAGCAAATGATCAACCGCCTGCAGGAAGAAGCTGGCAACGCGGTGAATGCGATGGAGCAGAGCCGCCAGCTGACCTCGGACGGCGTGTCCTCGGCTGATGAAGCCTCCGGCGCCCTGGTATCGATTGCCGAGCGGATCACTCTGATTTCGGACATGAACACCCAGGTCGCGACCGCAACCGAAGAGCAGTCGACCGTGGTCAACGACATCAACTGCAACATTGAAGAGATCAACGACACCACCCAGCGGACGGCAGACACGGCCGCCGAGCTGGCGACCGCCAGCCAGGAGCTTCAGGCACTGTCGCAGCGCCTTGACGACATGGTCGGGACCTTCAGGCTGTAACCCCAATTCAGGGATCCCCACAGGAGAGCTTCGGCTCTCCTTTTTTGATCGCACTCGCCTCCCCGCTTCAACAGCCAGCGAAAAACCAACGCTCCACATCACCATGTCACAGCCCTGCCGCCCCAGCCTGTGACGAGCACCATGACAAAAAGGCGTCTTCGGATTAAGACGGCCGGAAAAAGCCGGGGCAGATGACGGAACTGAAAGCGAATAACGTTGAAACACATTGGCCTGAAGGTCGTTTGGCTCGAGGGCCATGTGGTACAAAGACAACGAACGTGAAGGAAGATAGGGTGGAGAGCAACAGAACAAAGGGTTTGGAAACAAGTCAGCCCCGTTGTCGGACGCAGGCAACGCTAAGCGTCAGGCACAAAAAAAGCGCCTCGAAAGGCGCTTTTTATCCATCTCTCAAGCCGGCGCTTACTTCTTACGCTTTACGGCTTTCGGGTTTGGCAGGTCAGTGATCGAACCTTCGAACACTTCAGCAGCCAGACCAACAGATTCGTGCAGCGTTGGGTGCGCGTGGATGGTCAGTGCGATGTCTTCTGCATCACAACCCATCTCGATCGCCAGACCGATTTCGCCCAGCAGCTCACCACCGTTCGTCCCGACAATCGCACCACCGATCACACGGTGGGTGTCTTTGTCGAAGATCATCTTGGTCATACCGTCAGAGCAGTCAGAGGCGATGGCACGGCCAGATGCCGCCCAAGGGAACGTCGCAACTTCGTAGTTGATACCTTCCGCTTTCGCTTCTTTCTCAGTCTTACCAACCCATGCAACTTCTGGCTCAGTGTACGCGATTGAAGGGATCACTTTCGGGTCGAAGTAGTGCTTCTTACCAGAGATCACTTCAGCCGCAACGTGGCCTTCATGCACGCCTTTGTGCGCCAGCATTGGTTGGCCAACGATGTCGCCGATTGCGTGGATGTGAGGCACGTTGGTACGCATTTGCTTATCAACATTGATGAAGCCGCGCTCGTCAACTTCGATACCCGCTTTCTCAGCGTCAATCAGCTTACCGTTTGGTACACGGCCGATGGCAACCAGAACCGCGTCGTAACGTACAGGCTCAGCCGGTGCTTTCTTGCCTTCCATTGACACGTAGATACCGTCTTCTTTCGCTTCAACCGCGGTCACTTTCGTTTCCAGCATCAGGTTGAATTTCTTCTGAATGCGCTTGGTGAAGACTTTAACGATGTCTTTATCTGCCGCAGGGATCACTTGGTCGAACATTTCAACAACGTCGATCTGAGAACCCAGTGCGTGGTAAACCGTACCCATTTCCAGGCCGATGATACCGCCACCCATGACCAGCAGCTTTTCAGGAACTTCTTTCAGTTCCAGCGCGTCAGTCGAGTCCCAGATACGTGGGTCTTCGTGCGGGATAAATGGCAGTTCGATTGGACGAGAACCGGCCGCAACAATCGCGTTGTCGAACGTGATGGTGGTGGTTTCTTCGCCTTCAACCACGATGGTGTTCGGGCCGGTAAATTTACCGTAACCGTTCACCACGTTAACTTTACGCATCTTAGCCATACCGCCAAGACCGCCAGTCAGTTGGTTGATTACTTTTTCTTTCCACACTCGGATCTTGTTGATATCGGTTTGAGGCTCACCGAATACCACACCGTGGTCGGCCATCGCTTTGGCTTCTTCAATCACTTTGGCTACGTGCAGCAGCGCTTTGGAAGGAATACAGCCAACGTTCAGACAAACACCACCCAGGGTGCTGTATTTTTCGATCAGGACTGTTTCCAGACCCAAGTCTGCGCAACGGAACGCCGCAGAGTAACCAGCAGGGCCTGAACCCAACACCACTACCTGGGCTTTAATTTCTTTACTCATCATGACCTCGTTGTAAGTCTTTTATCCCTAACAGGCGTAGGCTCTTCTTTCTTTCAGTTAGTCAACTGATTTTACAGAGGTGTTAACAAACTGAAAAGTAAATTGCCATAGCCTGTGAGCTACACAACAATTCCATGCCTGCTGTTGCAGGCATGGGGTTGCGGATATGAACCTTAAAGCACTAAACGGCGAATGTCAGACAGACAACCGTTCAGGTAAGTGATGAAGCGTGCACCTTCCGCGCCGTCGATCACACGGTGGTCGTATGACAGCGACAGTGGCAGTTGCAGGCGTGGCGTAAAGTCTTTACCGTTCCACACTGGCTTCATTTCAGACTTAGACACACCCAGGATCCCAACTTCAGGTGCGTTCACGATTGGTGTGAATGCAGTACCACCCAGGCCGCCCAGGCTAGAAATTGTGAAACAGCCGCCCTGCATGTCTGCAGCAGTCAGCTTACCGGCACGGGCTTTCTTCGACACGGCCATCAGCTCTTCAGACAGCTCATAGATGCCTTTCTTGTTCACGTCTTTGAAGACAGGAACAACCAGACCGTTTGGTGTGTCAACCGCGATACCGATGTTCACGTATTTCTTCAGGATCAGGCTCTCACCGTCGTCAGACAGCGAAGAGTTGAACGCTGGGAATGCTTCCAGAGCTTTTGCAGCCGCTTTCATGATGAACACCAGTGGGGTGATCTTCATGCCAGAGTCTTTCTTCGCTTCAATCGCGTTCTGCTCTTTACGGAATGCTTCCAGCTCAGTGATGTCAGCGTTGTCCCACTGCGTCACGTGCGGGATCATCACCCAGTTACGGTGCAGGTTCGCGCCAGAGATCTTCTTGATGCGAGACAGTGGCTTCACTTCGGTTTCACCGAACTTGCTGAAGTCTACTTTCGGCCAAGGCAGCAGACCCAGGGCTGCACCGTCGCCTTTGCCAGATGCTGCTGCACCTGCGCCAGACTCCAGACGTTTCAGCGCATCTTTCACGAAGTTCTGTACGTCTTCTTTCAGGATACGGTTCTTACGACCGGTGCCTTTCACTTTCGCCAGGTTCACGCCGAACTCGCGCGCCAGACGACGAACAACCGGAGACGCGTGCGCGTACTCGTTGTTCTCTTGGAAATCACCCGTTGATGCCGCAGGCGCTGCTGCCGGTGCTGCTGGCGCAGAAGCCGCCGCTGCTGGAGCCGGAGCCGCTGCAACCGGGGCTGCTGCTGGTGCTGCACCCGCCACTTCGAAGACCATGATCAGAGAGCCGGTTGACACTTTGTCACCTGCAGCTACTTTGATTTCTTTCACTTTACCCGCGAATGGCGCAGGCACTTCCATCGAAGCTTTGTCGCCTTCAACAGTGATCAGTGATTGCTCTTCTTCCACCATGTCGCCAACGGCAACCATGATTTCAGTCACTTCGACTTCGTCGCCGCCGATATCCGGGACGTTGACTTCTTTGTCAGCTGCTGCCGCTGGGGCTGCTGCCGGGGCTTCAACCGCTGCCGGAGCCGCTGCTGGTGCACCTGAACCCGCCACTTCAAAGATCATCACCAGAGAGCCGGTTGAGACTTTGTCGCCCGCTGCAACTTTGATTTCTTTCAGAACACCGGCAAACGGTGCTGGGACTTCCATTGATGCTTTATCGCCTTCAACCGTCAGAAGAGATTGCTCTTCTTCAATGCTGTCGCCGATCGCAACCATGATTTCAGTCACTTCAACTTCGTCGCCACCGATATCCGGGACGTGAACTTCTTTCAGCTCAGAAGTCGCTGGAGCCGCTGCTGCTGGAGCAGGTGCAGCTGCAGGAGCTGCCTCTGCCGCAGGAGCAGGTGCAGCAGCTGCTGCACCCTCGGCTTCGAAAATCATGATCAGAGAACCGGTAGAAACCTTGTCGCCTTCAGCGATTTTGATTTCTTTTACGATACCCGCCTGAGAGGCTGGCACTTCCATAGAAGCTTTATCGCCTTCAACCGTGATCAGAGACTGCTCTTCTTCAACCTTGTCGCCAACGCTGACAAGAATCTCAGTTACTTCAACCTCATCCGCACCGATGTCAGGTACATTAATTTCGATTGCCATTATTTATTGCCTCTTACGCGTATAGCGGGTTGATCTTGTCAGCGTCGATGTCGAATTTCGCAATTGCTTCAGCAATTACAGATTTCTCAACATCACCACGCTTCGCCAGTTCAGTCAGCGCAGCAACAACAACGTAGCCGGCGTTAACTTCGAAGTGGCGACGCAGGTTTTCACGGCTGTCAGAACGGCCGAAACCGTCGGTGCCCAGAACCTTGTAAGACTCTGAAGGCATGAACGCACGGACTTGTTCTGCGTAGTTCTTCATGTAGTCCGTTGCGGCGATTGCTGGCTCGCTGCCCATCACTTCAGTGATGTAAGGCACTTTCTGCTCAGCGTCTGGGTGCAGCATGTTGAAACGCTCTGCATCCTGGCCGTCACGGGTCAGTTCGTTGAACGAGGTCACCGAGTAAACGTCAGAAGCGATGCCGTAGTCGTCGCTCAGGATTTGAGCGGCTTTACGAACTTCGTTCATGATGGTACCGGAGCTCATCAGCTGAACTTTAGACTTGTCGCCCGCGTAAGACTCAAGCTTGTAGATACCCTTACGGATGCCTTCTTCAGAACCTTCCGGCATCGCTGGCATTGCGTAGTTTTCGTTCATCAGGGTCAGGTAGTAGAACACGTTTTCTTGTTCTGGACCGTACATGCGACGGATACCGTCTTGCATGATGACCGCGACTTCGTACGCGAATGTTGGATCGTAAGAAATACAGTTCGGTACCGTACCCGCCATGATGTGCGAGTGACCGTCTTCGTGCTGCAGACCTTCACCGTTCAGGGTGGTACGACCGGCAGTTGCACCCAGTAGGAAACCACGGGCTTGCTGGTCACCAGCCATCCATGCCATGTCGCCAACGCGTTGGAAACCGAACATCGAGTAGTAGATGTAGAACGGGATCATTGGCAGATCGTTGGTGCTGTAAGACGTCGCTGCAGCAACCCAAGATGACATTGCACCCAGTTCGTTAATCCCTTCCTGCAGCACCTGGCCAGACGTGGCTTCTTTGTAGTAAGAAACGATGTCGCGGTCTTGCGGGGTGTAGTTCTGGCCGTGCGGGTTGTAGATACCGATTTGACGGAACAGACCTTCCATACCGAACGTACGGGCTTCGTCAGCAATGATAGGAACGATGTTCTTACCAATGTTCTTGTTCTTCAGCAGAACGTTCAGCGAACGGACGAATGCCATGGTTGAAGAGATGTCACGCTTCTGCTCTTCCAGCAGCGGCTTGAACTCTTCCAGTTCAGGAACGATGAATTCTTGCGTGAAGTTCGGCAGACGCTGTGGCGTGTAACCGTGCAGGGCGTTACGACGCGCGTGCAGGTACTCGTGCTCTTTCGAACCTTCTTCCAGTTTCAGGTACGGCAGGCTCTTCACATCTTCGTCAGAAACCAGGTCTTGCAGACCCAGGCGGTCACGCAGGTGCAGAACATGGGTCATGTCCATTTTCTTAACCTGGTGCGCGATGTTCTTACCTTCAGCCGCTTCACCCATGCCGTAACCTTTTACAGTCTTGGCCAGGATCACAGTCGGCTTGCCTTTGGTGTCTTGGGCGTTCTTGAATGCCGCGAACAGCTTAGATGACTCGTGACCACCACGCTTCAGCGCGAAGATCTCGTCGTCAGTCATGTCTGCAACCAGGGCAGCTGTTTCTGGGTACTTACCGAAGAAGTGCTCACGCACGTAAGCGCCGTCTTTAGCCTTGAACGTCTGGTAGTCACCATCGATGGTTTCGTTCATCAGCTGCAGCAGTTTACCAGTGGTATCTTTCGCCAGCAGAGAATCCCAGTTGTTACCCCAGATCACTTTCACCACGTTCCAGCCGGCGCCTTTGAACAGGCCTTCCAGCTCTTGGATGATCTTGCCGTTACCCATTACCGGGCCGTCAAGACGTTGCAGGTTACAGTTGATCAGGAAGCACAGGTTGTCCAGTTTCTCACGCGCAGCGAAAGAAATCGCACCACGTGATTCCGGCTCATCCATCTCACCGTCGCCCAGGAACGCGTAAACGCGCTGCTTGGAGGTATCTTTCATACCACGGCCGTCCAGGTATTTCAGGAAGCGCGCTTGGTAGATAGAAGCGATTGGACCCAGACCCATAGATACAGTCGGGAACTGCCAGAATTCAGGCATCAGTTTCGGGTGAGGGTAAGACGGCAGACCTTTACCATCGACTTCCTGACGGAAGTTGTCCAGTTGGGCTTCAGTCAGACGGCCTTCAACAAACGCACGAGAATAGATCCCTGGAGAGATGTGGCCTTGGTAGTACACCAGGTCGCCGCCATCAACGTCGTTCGGGGCACGGAAGAAGTGGTTGAAACAGACTTCGTAGAATGCAGCAGAAGACTGGAATGACGCCATGTGGCCGCCCAGTTCCAGGTCTTTCTTCGATGCACGCAGTACGATCATCACAGCGTTCCAACGGATGATAGCGCGGATACGACGCTCAAGCGTGGTATCACCAGGATACGCAGGCTCCTGGGCCGATGGAATTGTATTGATGTAGTTCGTAGTGATGCCGGTTGGCATATCTACACCGTCTAAACGCGCTTTGTCCATTACTTGCTCAAGTAGGAACTGGGCGCGCTCTACACCTTCTTCACGAACGACTGACTCTAGGGCTGCTAGCCACTCTTGAGTCTCAAGTGCGTCCACGTCATTCTTCATGACTTCAGACATGCGATCTATCCTTTCGTTGATAATCTACAAAACTAACAATGTCGCGACTGTGCTTAAGACCTGTCTCAACCAAAATGAGGAGCCCTAATCCAGCCCGTCCTTGCGTTGTTGAATCCGACGAAGAGAGCGTTCACGTCTGCTATCTTCACGCGATAAATCCAACAGTGTTTCCTCGATATAAGCCAAATGTGCATGAGATGCTTCGCGGGCCAGCTCGGGCTCTCCGGAAACAATCGCATGCACAATATTGGCTCGATGCTTTCTTACTTTTTCGACCACCTCTGGACGGCGGTTCAGGAGTTCAAAGTTTTGTAATACGTTTTGCTCCAGCAACGGGGCAAGGCTCCGGATGATATGGAGCAGCACCACATTGTGCGCAGATTCGGTCACTGCGATCAGGTACTGCATCACGGCGGCGGCTTCGGCCTTCAAATCACCTTGTTGCTGGGCGTCCTGTATACGCGCATGGCAGTCGCGGATACGGGTAAAATCTTCTTCGGTGCCTCGCAGGGCTGCATAGTAGGCAGCCAGGCCCTCCAGGGCATGGCGAGACTCGAGTAAATCTAGCTGGGTTTCAGGGTGGGCACTGAGCAAGTCCAACAGCGGCTCGGAAAAACTCTGCCATAGTTTTTCGGTGACAAACGTACCGCCGCCCTGACGACGGGTCAGCAGGCGTTTGGCTTCAAGGCGCTGGATGGCTTCCCGTACGGACGGGCGTGAAACGTCGAATTGCTTGGCAAGCTCGCGCTCAGAGGGCAACTGCTCCCCCGGAGACAAAATGCCTTCCAGGATCAGATGCTCCAGTTCCTGCTCGATCGCGTCAGAGAGCTTTGGCTGGCGAATTCGTTTATAAGTCATTTTTTTCGTTATGCTTCTTGTACTTATATCGTCTCAGGAAACCTGAAGCTGGATAATTGGTATTACCAATTAAATTTGAGAGGAAATTTTACAGAAATAATTGAGGATGTCCACCAGCAACTTGACAGAAATCATAGAACGATGACCCGTTTAACAAAAATTTCAACTTATGAAAACTTGTGAAAACAAGGTCATCATGGCTACACAACAGGGTAGAAGTGGATGAAGAGATGAGCAAATCATTATTGGTCTGACCAATTTACGCTCACAGAGACCTGTGCGGAAAATTGTTACATTTTATCCAGCGCCGTTTTAAACGCCCGCCAGTCGAAGGCCAGGCCGGGGTCGGTCTTGCGTCCCGGGGCGATAAACTCATGGCCGGTGATCCGCTCGCGAGTGAGCGCGGGATATCGCACCATCAAAGCCTGGGTCAACGCCGTCAGCGTGTCATATTGTGCTGGGGTATAGGGCAACGCATCGGTCCCCTCCAGCTCAATGCCGATCGAATAGTCATTGCACCGCTCACGCCCGGCAAATTGCGACACCCCGGCATGCCAGGCCCGACAATCAAACGGGACAAACTGAATAATACCGCCATCTCGTCTAATTAAACAGTGAGCTGAAACACGAAAGCCTGATATTTGAGCAAAATACGGATGTTCATTCTGATCGAGTTTGCCGGTAAACAGCTGCTCAATATAAGGGCCACCAAACTGACCCGGCGGCAGGCTGATGTTATGTACCACCAGCAACGAGATATCCTCATGGTCCGGGCGCTGATCATAAAACGGGGACGGCACATGTTTCACCCCGGCTAACCAATGGTTCTGAGCAATCGCAAGCATGGCGCTCCCCTGTATTCAAAGTCTGCCCGACAGCCTAACGCCTGCACGCTGGAGATCAAGCGTTGATCAACACGGAATCCAAATCGCGACAGGCCCTGTCCATCATGCGCCCTTGGGAAAGCACCTACCGGACGATCGCGCGCGCAGAAATCATGAAGCACGTCCTAGGATCTGCCGATTGCACGCTGTATCATTTACCCATTCAATTGCGCCGGGTGGATCGGAATCCGGCACCTCACCTTGCTATGGATTTGTCATGACCGAGATGGAACAAAAGCACGACAGCGCCTCGCGCCTCGAATACCTTAAACAGCAACTACCGGCCGAAATTACCCGGGCCGTCGCCGATACTCTGCGCGAAGACTTAGGCGGTGTGATCGATCCCAGCCGTGATATCACGGCCAGCCTGATCCCGGCCGACAGCCAGGGCGTCGCCACCATCATCACCCGTGAACCCGGCGTATTCTGCGGCCGGCTCTGGGCCGACGAAGTCTTCCGGCAGCTCGGTGGCGAAGTCACCATTGAATGGCAGGTCAAAGACGGCGACACCGTTGCGCCGAACCAGGTCCTGTGCACCCTGCGCGGCCCGTCTCGCATTTTGCTGACCGGCGAGCGCAACGCGATGAACTTCATCCAGACCCTGTCCGGCTGCGCTACCACGGTTGCCGAATACGTCAAGCAATTGGCTGGCACCCCAACCCGGCTGCTCGATACCCGCAAAACCATTCCAGGCCTGCGCAGCGCGCTAAAATATGCCGTCACCTGCGGCGGTGGCTTCAACCACCGCATCGGCGTGTTCGACGCTTACCTGATCAAAGAAAACCACATTATTGCCTGCGGCGGCATTGAGGCGGCAATCCGCACGGCCAAGCAACTCAATCCCGGCAAACCGGTTGAAGTGGAAACCGAAAGCCTGGATGAACTTCGCAAGGCCATTGATGCCGGAGCCGATATCGTGATGCTGGATAACTTCACCCTGGAGATGATGCGCGAAGCCGTGAAGATCAATGCCGGCCGCGCCGCACTGGAAAATTCCGGCAACATCACCCTGGCGACGATTCGCGACTATGCCGACACCGGCATCGATTACATCTCAGTCGGCGCCCTGACCAAGCATGTCCGCGCCATGGATCTGTCGATGCGGTTCCAGTAAACCGCCTTCCCTCATTCGACACGACCGCTAACCCCCGCCCCGGCCTATCATGCCGGGGCGCCTCACCGATTGATCTGCATTTTTATCCATCGCTCCTCCACCCGATAAACAAGCCGTCTCCCAAGCCGTTTCCCACCCCCTGTTATTACCCGCTTTATCAATGTCTCAGATAAAACGTGTCCTCTCCCGACGGCTGTATGTAACCCGTGAAACAGCCACCACATTTTCTCTCTGCTGTGCCGAGAAATGCCGACAACCATATTCACACAGTTGCAATGGTGAATATTCTGAACCCACTGAAATGATTTCGTCATCTTGGATAAACAAAGGATTAAACAATGAAAAGACAACAGGGCTTTACGCTGATTGAATTGATGATCGTAGTGGCGATTATTGGGATCTTGAGTGCTTTTGCAGTACCTGCATATCAAAACTATGTGGCGAAAGCAGAAGCCAATACAGGCTTAGGAGAATTGGCGGCACTAAAAACGAATGTCGAAGATTATGTCCTCAACAATGGCGCATTTCCTGCTACTGTCGCTGATGTTAATGGTTCGTCCCAAGGCTCAAAAGGCACCATTTCTTTTGATAAAACCAAGGCAGAAATGAAATACACATTTGCGAACTCCAGCCCTGACATTAACGGTAAAACGGTTACGTTAACTAGAACAATGGGCACTGGTGCATGGGCATGTACGACAGATATTACAAAGGCAGAATTAAAACCAGGTAACTGTTAATCAATGAACACCCACCTCTCTTCTACCCTGCACCAGGCCGGGCTGCTCAGCCCGGTGCAGCGGCAACAAGTGGTGGATACAGTCCAGGCCGACGGCATTCCGGTGCCGTCGGCCCTGGTCCAGCTCGGGCTGTTCACCAGCGCGGAGCTGGCCCGCCAGCTTGAGCACCTGTTTGCCATCGCCCTGGTTGATGTCCACCAGTACGACTACACTGCCAGCTGCCACAGCCTGAACCAGCGCGAGCTGATCCTGCGCCACCGGGCACTGCCACTGAGCCAGAATGACACCACCCTGTATCTCGGCCTGAGCGATCCGACCCAAATGGATGCCCTGGATGAGTTCCGCTTTGTCACCGGTAAAACTATTGAGCCGCTACTGCTCGAGTGCAAGCAGCTCGACAGCGCGATCCGGCGCCTGTACGGCAGTGAAATCGGCGAAACCAGCCACCAGCGCAGCCTCAGTGACCACGATCTCGGTGAGCTGGTCAATTTGAGCGAAGGCGAGTTTGAAGAGACCGCCACCGACCTGAGCCAGGACAGCGCCCCGGTCACCCGCTACATCAACCAGGTATTGCTGGACGCCGTGCGCAAGCACGCCTCGGACATTCACTTTGAACCTTACGAGGAAACCTACCGCATCCGCTTTCGCTGTGACGGGATCCTGCACCAGCATGCCACGCCGCCGGCACACCTGTCGCGCCGCCTGTCAACCCGGCTCAAAGTGATGTCCAAACTCAATATTGCCGAACGGCGCCAGCCCCAGGACGGACGAATTAAACTCCGGCTCTCGCCGACCCTGGCAATCGATCTGCGTGTTTCGACCCTGCCGACCCTGTGGGGCGAAAAAGTGGTGCTACGGATCCTTGACGGTACCAGTGCCAAGCTCGATATTGATCTACTCGGCTACACCCCGCAGCAAAAACAGGCATATCTGGAAGCGCTGCAAAAACCCCAGGGAATGATCCTGATGACCGGGCCGACCGGCAGCGGTAAAACGGTGTCGCTGTACACCGGGCTGAACATTCTCAACACCGAGGCGCGCAATATTTCCACCGCCGAAGATCCGGTCGAGATCAACCTGCCCGGGGTCAACCAGGTCCAGATCAACCCCACCGTCGGGCTGGGGTTTGCCGAAGCCCTGCGCTCCTTTCTGCGCCAGGATCCGGACATTGTGATGGTCGGGGAGATCCGGGATCAGGAAACCGGCTCAATCGCAGTCAAAGCCGCCCAAACCGGCCACCTGGTGCTGTCCACTCTGCACACCAACTCAGCGGCGGAAACCATCACCCGCCTGACGCACATGGGCCTGGAGACCTTCAACCTGGCCTCGTCCCTGAGCCTGATCATCGCCCAGCGTCTGGCACGCCGGCTATGCAAACACTGCAAACAGCCCGATCCGCTTGACCCGCTGACCCGGGAGGCGCTGGCCATTGCGCCGGGAGCCAGCTTATTCAAAGCCAACGAGCAAGGCTGCGATGAGTGCAACAAGGGCTATCTGGGCCGGATCGGCATTTACGAAGTCATGCCCTTCAGCCGCTCGTTAGCCCAGGCACTGATGGCCGGCGCGTCTACGCTGGAGCTGGAAGATATTGCCCGCCGTGAAGGGATGCAAACCCTGCAGCAATCCGGGATCGAAACCCTTGAGGCCGGGATCACCAGCCTCAAAGAGCTGCAGCGGGTACTGCAAATCAGCGTTACATCCCCGACGGTCACCCCAGCACAGCAACAACGAGCGCAGCGGCAGACACGGCAAACCAACGAGCCCCGGGTTCACCAGGTGTCCCCGGCCCTATCGCATGCCGAATCGTAACCCGAGTCGATAAATCAGGAGTCAGGCAATGAGCCAAAGCACGAAGATTCGCCACTATCACTGGCGTGGGGTCAACCAGAAAGGTAAAAAAGTCAGTGGGATTACGCTTGGCTTTCAGGAGCAGGATGTCCGTAAAATCCTGAACGACCAGTTGATCCAGGTGAAAAAGATCAAACGGTGCAAGCCCTCGGCTCTCAGTCAACTCAAAAACCAGCTCAAGCCGGCGGATATCACCGCCATCACCCGCCAGCTGGCCACCATGACCAACTCCGGCGTGCCTGTCGTCCAGGGACTGAATATGATGGCCAGCAGCCACCATAAATCTGAAGCCAGAGCGGTGCTGACCCAAGTAACCGCCCAGGTGGAAGCCGGCGCCTCGCTGTCCCGGGCAATGCAGACCAGCTCGCCGCTGTTCGATAAGTTCTACTGCGATTTAGTCGCGACCGGTGAGCAAACCGGCCATCTGGGTGACGTGTTCGGTCGTATCGCCACCTACCGGGAAAAAAGCGAAGCCATGCGCAAGAAAGTCATCAAGGCGATGATTTACCCGGCCATGGTTACCTTCACCGCGATTGGGGTCACCATCCTGATGCTGGTGATGGTGATCCCGCAATTTGCGCAAATTTTTGCCGGTTTCGGTGCCGAACTACCCTGGTTTACCCGCCAGGTGCTCCACGCCTCCGATGTCATGATCACCCACGGCCCCATAATGGCTGCAGCCCTTGTGCTGATCTCACTCATCACCAGCTATCAATACAAGCGCGTCATCAGCTTCCGGCGCAAAGTACATCAACTGTTACTGCGTCTGCCTTTGCTGGGAGAAATTACCCTCAAAGCCACCGTGGCCCGTTTTGCCCGCACCCTGGCGACCACCTTCAGCGCCGGGATCCCGCTACTGAGCGGATTGCAGTCGGCGGGAAAAACCGCCGATAACCTCTATATCGAGCAGGCGGTAGCGGAGGTCCATGCTGCGACCGCGGCCGGGATGCCGCTGCATATCGCGCTGCGCCAGAGCGGTGTATTTCCCGAGTTGATGCTGCAAATGACCCAGATCGGCGAAGAGTCCGGCTCACTCGATGACATGCTCAATAAAATGGCACTTCTGTTTGAGGATGAGGTCGAAAATATCGTCGACAACCTCGGGAAAATCATTGAGCCAGTCATCATCCTGTTCCTCGGTGGCTTAGTCGCCAGCCTCCTGTTTGCCATGTACATGCCGATCATCAAGCTGATGAGCGTGATCGGCTAAACGAGGGTTTGGCTCTGAAACAACGGCGCTGACGCGCCGTATCCAGGGCCTGGACTCGGTTCTAGGATCTCGCCCCTGATTCCCCTACAATAGCCTTAATCTGTTATATGAGAACGTTTTCATGGAATTGCTGAGCTACTCTCCCTGGTTTTTTCCCGTTGTTGCCGCCGTATTCGGCCTGATCATCGGTAGCTTTCTCAACGTGGTGATCTACCGGCTCCCGGTCATGATGGAGCGCCAGTGGAAAGCCGACTGCGCTGAGTGTTTCCCCGAATTCGGCCCGGTGGAGCCCGGCGCAACCTTTAACCTCAGCGTTCCGCGCTCACGTTGCCCGCATTGCCAGCACCCGATTCGTATCTGGGAGAACATCCCGGTAATGAGCTGGCTGTTACTCAAAGGCCGCTGCAAACACTGCCAGGCGAAAATCAGTGCCCGTTATCCGGCGGTCGAACTGTTGAGCGCCGTGATGGCGACCACAGTCGCCCTGATGCTGCCGCCTTCCGAATGGGCCATTGCCGTGCTCGGCTTCAGTTTTGCCCTCATCGCCCTGACATTTATCGATATCGACAAGATGCTACTGCCGGATCAAATCACCCTGCCGCTACTGTGGGCCGGATTGGTTTGCGCGCTGTTGGGATGGAGTCCGGTGTCGCTGACGGATGCGGTGATCGGTACCATGGCGGGCTACCTGTCGCTCTGGAGCCTGTACTGGGGCTTTAAGCTCCTGACCGGTAAAGAAGGGATGGGCTACGGCGACTTTAAATTGCTGGCCGCCCTCGGTGCCTGGCTGGGCTGGCAGTTACTCCCTTTTGTCGTCCTGCTGTCTTCCTTGGTCGGGGCGATTTGTGGCATCATCTTGATGCGTATTCAAAGCTCAGATAGCCAAACCCCATTTTCATTCGGACCATATTTGGCCGTTGCCGGCTGGATTGCCATTTTATGGGGAGATACCATCCTGAGCTGGTACCTGACTTCATACTTAGGACTCTGAACATGACCATGGTTGTCGGACTAACCGGCGGGATCGGCAGCGGCAAATCAACCGTTGCCGATTTGTTTGCCCATTACGATATTGACATCATTGATGCCGATATGATTGCGCGTGAAGTTGTTGAGCCCGGTACGCCGGGGCTGCAAGCCATTGTTGAGAAACTGGGTTCTGACATCCTACTGACAGACGGCACCCTGGACCGCGCTAAGCTTAGACAGGCGATTTTCAATGACAGCGCCTTAAAACACTGGCTCAACAACCTGCTGCACCCGATGATCCGGGAAAAAATGCAGGCGGGGATCCACCAGGCACAGTCACCCTACTGCCTGCTGGTGATCCCCCTGATGGTCGAGAACAACCTTCAGGCCATGGTGCATCGCTTGCTGGTCGTCGATGTGACGGAAGAGGTTCAAATTGCCCGCACCCGCCAACGCGACCAGGTCGATGATGACCATGTCCGGAAAATTCTGGCGGCCCAGGCAACACGCCAAGCGCGCCTGGATGCGGCCGATGATGTGATCAGCAACAACGGCAGCAGCCAGGATCTTCAGGCAGCCGTCAGCGATCTGCACCAGCAGTATCTCACCATGAGCCGCCCGTACGCCTAACAATGAATCAATGTCGGATGACGTCTGTATGCTAACGAACCGTTTTGAACATCCGTTAAATGAGAAAGTCCGGATTTATCTGCGTCTGGAGTATCTCATTCGACAGATGAGCCATGCCAGCCAACTCAACGATCAATGGCAACATCAAATCTTTTTTCGGGCGTTATTCGATTTGCTCGAGATCCTGGATCAGATCCAGCTCAAAGCCGAGCTGGCCAAGGATCTGGATAAGCTTCGGGCCAAACTGAAGGCCTGGATGGACATTGATGCCGTGGATCAGTCCGCCTTGCTGACCCTGTTGGATCAGCTCGATCTGACCCATCACCAGTTGATCACCGCGCCCCGTCTGGGCCAGGAAATCCGCGAAGACCGCTTTCTCAACAGCATTAAACAACGCTTTTCCATCCCCGGCGGCAGTTGTTGCTTCGACCTGCCGGCACTGCATCACTGGCTCCATTTGCCGTTAGCCCATAAGCAAAATGATATGGCCAACTGGCTCCGCCAAATTCATGAGCTGCATGAAGCATTAAACCTCTGGCTGCGCCTGGTCCGGGACTTCGGCCGTTATCAGCCCCAAGTGGCCCGGGGCGGTTTTTTTCAATACGAAGCTGAAGATGCCAGCTTGCTGCGGCTGGAAATTTGCCCCAGCTATGGGGTTTACCCTATGATATCGGGCCATCGTGGCCGCTTTGCGATCCGTTTCCTGCCGTTTGAGGAAGGAGCCGGCATTGCAGAGACCATCGAATTCAAGCTAGCTATCTGCTGAGGTATCCGTGACACAAGCCAACCCATCTGCTGCCATCACCATCGTGAAGTGCCCGACCTGCCAATCACCGGTTCAATGGAGCGCTCAAAGCCCGTACCGCCCGTTTTGTTCAAAGCGCTGCCAATTGATCGATTTAGGCGAATGGGCAGATGAGGGAAAAGCGATCCCGGGCGCGCCGGATCTGTCCGATGCCGATGGGTGGTCGGAAGATATGGGATACTAAGCGACCCCTTACCAGGGCCCTGTGCACCGCGTGCTGTTTATACCCAAAAGCACAGGGCTGTTTCCCAGCAATCAACCGCGTCATCGCGGGTGGCTGAGGTTAACTCGTCGGGCTCATCTCGCTAAGAGTTTATTCAGCACAGCATCATTGGCTTCCGGAAACGCGTAGTCCCGCAGGCACTGTAATTCCACCCACTCGCCCGGCTGCCCTTCTTTGCCAAAGGCTTCCCCTTCAAACGCTTTAACCAGGAAAAAATCAAACTTCAGGGCTTTGTCCGGATAGTCATGTTCAAGCGCCATGAAGTGCTCCAGCTCTGTGGCATGGATCCCGACCTCTTCATCCAGCTCGCGGATCACGGCTTGCTCAGCGGTTTCACCCTGCTCGACCTTGCCGCCGGCAAATTCCCAAAAACCACCTTTGTGGACCTTGGCCGGACGCCGGGTGATAAACACATGATCCTGCTCGGCATTCAAAATAATCCCGGCGGAGATCCACACTTGTTTCTTATCCAATGTATTCACCTGCTGTTGTATCAAATCACTCAGCGAGAATCCTCCGTCTATTTTCCGAGACGACTGGCACTCAAACTGAAAAACCAAAGGCCGCATCATGCGGCCTTTGGTAGGGTAGCAAACGCGTGTGACAGTTCAATTAGTTAATTTTACCGTGACACTGCTTGTATTTTTTGCCGGAGCCGCACGGACAGGGCTCGTTACGGCCAACTTTACGCTCACCGCGATGGTAAGGTTCGTTCTCATCGCCTTGCTCGCCGTCATCAGCGAGCTGACTTTCCGCGTTCTGGTGCTGGTACTGTTGACGACGGGCCAGCTCTTCCGCCTGACGGCGGCGCTCTTCTTCAACCCGCTCAACTTCTTCCTGCTGCTGCACCCGGACCTTGCTCAAAATCGCAATCACATCCGATTTCAGCGCTTCAAGCATGCCTTCAAACAGTTCAAACGACTCACGCTTGTACTCCTGTTTCGGGTTCTTCTGTGCATAACCACGCAGGTGGATCCCCTGGCGCAGGTGATCCATCGCAGCCAGATGCTCTTTCCACAGCGTATCCAGGTTCTGCAGCATGACCGTCTTCTCGAAGTTGCGCAGCACCGGGGCGCCAACTACTTCTTCTTTCTGACGATAGATCTCAACCGCTTTCTCGATGATCCGCTCACGCAATGCTTCTTCGTACAGCTTCTCTTCGCTGTCCAGCCATTGCTGGATTGGCAGCTCGAGATCGAAGTCCGCTTTCAGGCGCTCTTCCAGGCCCGGAATGTCCCACATTTCTTCCAGCGACTGTGGCGGGATATAGCCATCAATCATGGTTTGCAGCACATCTTCACGGTTCTGCTCAATCATCTCGCTGATGTCTTCGGCATTCATCAGCTCATCACGCAGCTCGTAAACCACCTTACGCTGATCATTGGCCACGTCATCAAATTCAAGCAATTGCTTCCGGATGTCGAAGTTGCGACCTTCCACTTTGCGCTGGGCATTTTCAATCGCCTTGGTCACCCATGGGTGCTCAATCGCTTCGCCTTCTTCCATCCCCAGTTTTTTCATCATGTTCGACACACGATCTGAGGCAAAGATCCGCATCAGGCCATCTTCCATCGACAGGTAGAAGCGGGAAGAGCCCGGATCCCCCTGACGACCGGAACGGCCCCGCAGCTGGTTATCGATCCGGCGCGATTCATGGCGTTCGGTGCCGATAATATGCAAACCACCGGCTGCCAGGACTTGTTCATGTACATCCTGCCACTTGGTCTTAATCTGCTGGATCTGGCCCGCATCCGGGTTATCCAGTTTTGCCACTTCATTCTGCCAGGAGCCGCCCAGCACAATATCGGTACCCCGACCGGCCATGTTGGTTGCAATCGTCACCGCACCCGGCTGACCGGCCTGGGCGACGATTTCCGCTTCCATTTCATGGAACTTGGCGTTCAGCACCTGGTGCTTGATGCCTTCTTTTTTCAGGGCGTTCGACAGCAGCTCCGATTTCTCAATCGATACGGTCCCTACCAGAACCGGCTGGCCGCTCTCAACCCGAGCCTTGATGTCCTGACTGATCGCCGCAAATTTTTCACGCTCGGTCATATAAACCAGATCGCCCATATCATCACGGACCATCGGTTTATTGGTCGGGATCACCACCGTTTCCAGACCGTAAATCGACTGGAACTCGAATGCTTCGGTATCCGCTGTCCCGGTCATCCCGGACAGCTTGGTGTACAGACGGAAGTAATTCTGGAAGGTGATCGACGCTAGAGTCTGGTTTTCGTTCTGGATCTTCACCCCTTCTTTGGCTTCAACCGCCTGGTGAAGGCCTTCCGACCAGCGACGTCCCGGCATGGTACGACCGGTATGTTCATCAACGATGATGACTTCATCATCTTTGACGATATAGTCCACGTCCCGCTCAAACAGCACGTGGGCACGGAGCGCCGCATGCACGTGGTGCAGCAAGCTGATATTGGCCGGCGAATACAGGGTATCGTCTTCGTCCATCATGCCTTTTTGCTTGAGCAGCTCTTCGACAAATTCCTGGCCGTTTTCGGTCAGGTAAGCCTGCTTGGCTTTCTCGTCGACTGTGTAGTGCCCTTCCCCGCGGTACTCTTCGCTGTCTTCTTTGTCCTGGCGAACCAGCTCCGGGATCAGGGTATTAATCTTGGTATACAGCTCTGAGCTGTCTTCCGCCGGACCGGAAATAATCAACGGCGTTCGGGCCTCATCGATCAGGATCGAATCCACCTCATCGACCACGGCAAAAAAACGCTCGCGCTGCACGCGATCTTCCGGACGGAAGGCCATGTTATCGCGCAGATAATCAAAGCCAAATTCGTTGTTGGTACCGTACAGGATATCTGCTGCGTAGGCTTCTTTCTTGGCGTGCGGCGGCATGTTCGGAACATTCACCCCGACCGTCATTCCCAGGAATTCGAACAGCGGGCGATTGGTTTCGGCGTCGCGGCTCGCCAGATAGTCATTGACGGTAACGATGTGAACCCCTTTGCCGGTCAGGGCATTGAGGTAAGCCGGCAGCGTCGCGGTCAGGGTTTTCCCTTCACCGGTACGCATTTCGGCAATCTGGCAGCCATTGAGCACCATCCCGCCAATCAGCTGAACATCGAAGTGGCGCATGCCGAAGACACGCTTTGATGCTTCTCGTACGGTTGCAAACGCTTCCGGCAGCAACTGATCCAGGGTTTCGCCTTGCTCGATACGCTCACGGAATTCAACCGTTTTCGCTTTCAGCGCTTCATCTTGCAAGCTTTCAAATTGAGGTTCTAGCTTGTTGATTTGATCAACAATTTTACGCAAACGACGCAAGGTGCGGTCGTTACGGCTACCGATAACTTTGGTCAGTAGTTTTGATAACATGGCGTTGCCGTTTTCTCTTTGTTTATTTCAGCTTCAGCACAGGCTGCATCGCTAAATCTGGGTTTCACAACCGGGAAAAATGTTCTGGCCATATCCATCACGGCTCTCGTGATGTTCAGGCATGAATTGCTCCGGTATTGCCATCCCTGTCCCATCTGAATTCGCCACCCATAGTGACGCAGAAGCCGACACGAAAAACATCGGATAAAAATGATATTGTGACGCCCTGACTGCTTTTCAAGGGTGGAACGAAAACAATACCCGGATTTGCCGAAAAGCAACCGCCGCAAAGATACTTGCAGCAAGTCGCCCGGCGAAGGCCCGTGGGCCTCAGCTATAGTCAGCGGCAAAGATTCACCTGCATCCTATAGACTTGATATAATATGACATATTACCAAGGCCGCCTATGATAAAAACAGGTGACCCGCTTTTCATAAATGAAAAATTAGAACTTTACCGCTAATTAGTGATCCGGAGCCGTGTTTCATGCGCGATCATCGCCCCCAATCGACGGCCAGCCTGCTGGATGAGACGCAGCTGGGCAACATCCAGCAGCGTGCTGTAGCCCTCGGCAAGCTGAACAATGCCGTCAAGCAACACCTGGCCTGCGCCGAACATTGCCGGGTCAGTAACTACCGTCAGGGCACCCTGATCCTCGAAGTCGCTTCCGCGGCCTGGTCGATGCGGCTCAATTATGAGCGCAACACCCTGATGCGCAAACTGCGTGCTCAGCTCTTACCCAATCTGACCAATATCGAAATCCGGGTTAATCCGGCCTTGGCCGCCGCCATCTCGCGGCCGGAAGACAAAGCACCGGATATCGTGCAAAAGCCGATTTCTCCCCTGGCAGCACAGTATCTGCTCAATACCGCCCAGGATGCCCCGGCGAAAGTCAAAGCCCGACTGGAGCGACTGGCGGCACTGTCGGCCAAAAAGTCCAACTGCTGAGCCCGTTTCCGTAAATCATCTCACGGCAAACCACACGGCTGAAATCCAGCCGGCCGCATCTTTGATACAAAACAGATGCAAAAATTTATAATACAAAACAGATACAAAAACGCCGGACAGGGTCCGGCGTTTTCAGTATTCATGACAGGATTTAATTCAGCTTACGCTAACACCATGCCTGGCTGGGCAAATGTCACCGGCACCTCTTGCTCATCCACAAAGGTTGACCACTCATAAGCTTCCTGATCGGCCAGCACCGCGCGCAGCAGCTTGTTGTTCAGGGCATGGCCTGACTTATAAGCCACCATTTCGCCAATGATGTTATGACCACACATGTACAGATCGCCAATGGCATCCAGTACTTTGTGGGTCACCAGCTCGTTATCAAAACGCAGGCCTTCATCATTGAGGATGCGGTAATCATCCAGCACAATTGCGCAATCGAAGCTGCCGCCCAGACACAGGTTCTGGGACTGCAAATATTCGATATCACGCATAAAACCGAAGGTCCGGGCGCGGCTGATGTCTTTGACAAATGACTGGCTGGAGAAATCCAGCACCAAACGCTGCTGCTCTGAATCAATCGCCGGATGGTTAAATTCGATTTCGAAATCCAGGCGGAACCCGTTGAACGGACGAAGCTCTGCCCATTTATCGCCATCTTCGACGCGAACAGTTTTCTTGATACGCAGGAAACGCTTCGGCGCATTCAGGGTATCAATCCCGGCAGATTGCAGCAGGTAAATAAACGGGCTGGCACTCCCATCCATAATCGGAATTTCAGGTGCATCCACTTCGATAATGACATTATCGATGCCCATGCCAGCTAACGCGGCGTTCAGGTGCTCAACAGTTGAGATCCGAACGCCGTCTTCATTCACCAGCGCGGTGCAGAGCATGGTATCTCGCACAGAATCTGCATTCGCAGGAAAATCCACGGGTGGATTGAGATCCATACGACGATAGATCACACCGGTATTTGCAGCGGCAGGACGCAGAATAAGCGTCACTTTACGTCCGGAGTGAAGTCCCACCCCAGTCGTTTGCACTATGCTTTTCAGTGTTCGTTGTCTGATCATCTGCTTTTCTCAACTATTGTTAGCCAATACATCGGCCCATTTTTATACAGCCGTATAAGAAATGGGCAGACATAATACCACTGTTCAAGCGGTAACCCAAATAATTTACCCGGTTCAGTCCGCCTGCTTGCGCAAAAAGGCTGGAATATCCAGGTAGTCGTGATCCGCCTGCGGCTTGGATTTCGCTGCCGCGGATGTACCGCCCGACTGAACCTTGCTTTCCGCAGCCGGCTGCTGTGTCAGCGGCGCCTGCTTTGGCTCTTCCGCAACCACGGGCGCTGCTTTTTCCTGTACCGCGGTCGTCGCCTGCACGGGCTTCGAAGTCGTCACCAGCGTGATGTCTGGCTTCGATTCTTTGCCAATCCCGGTTGCAACGACAGTCACGCGCAGCTCGTCTGACATTTCCGGATCCAGCGAGGTACCGATCACGACGGTAGCGTTATCCGACGCAAACGCCTTCACGGTGTTCCCCACAGTTTCAAACTCGTCCAGACGCATATCCAGACCGGCAGTGATGTTCACCAGCACGCCGCGTGCGCCCGCCAGATCGATATCTTCCAGCAGCGGGCTGGAAATCGCCATTTCAGCCGCTTCTTCCGCACGGTCATCACCGGTCGCAACGCCGCTGCCCATCATGGCGTGACCCATTTCGGACATCACGGTACGCACGTCGGCAAAGTCGACGTTGATCATCCCCGGACGGGTGATCAGCTCTGCAATGCCCTGGACGGCATTTTTCAGCACATCGTTCGCTTTCGCAAACGCGTCCAGCAGCGTGATGCCGCGACCCAGTACTTTGAGCAGCTTCTCGTTCGGAATCGTGATCAGAGAGTCCACATGCTTCGACAGCTCTTCGATACCCTGCTCGGCAAACGCCATGCGTTTCTTGCCTTCGAAGCTAAATGGTTTGGTCACCACAGCTACAGTCAGAATACCCAGCTCTTTCGCCACTTCCGCAATGATTGGCGCCGCACCGGTTCCGGTACCGCCGCCCATGCCTGCTGCGATAAAGATCATATCTGAGCCTTGCAGCTCTGCCTTGATGGCTTCACGATCTTCCAGTGCGGAGTCACGCCCTACCTGAGGGTTTGCGCCGGCACCAAGACCTTTTGTGATGTCGCCACCAATCTGGATGACGGTGCTGACACTACTTTTACGCAAGGCCTGAGCATCAGTGTTCACGCTGATGAACTCAACCCCTTCAATCGACTCACGTACCATGTGATCGACAGCATTACCGCCGCCGCCGCCAACGCCAATGACCTTAATTACCGCTTCATCAGACATTTCCATCATCGGTTCAAACATTTGTTCTCTCCGTTTTTCCTGTTCGCATCAGGTTTAAAATTCTTTTCTTAGCCAACCACTGATTTTCGTGAAGATCCCGGAAACAGAACGTTTCGGCTCCGGCTCACTCTCGTCAAATGTCTGACTGTCCTTTCCGTAATGCAGTAATCCTACTGCCGTTGCATAATGCGGGGCCTGGACATAATCTGTCAGCCCGCTCAGCTCAAGCGGCTGCCCGATCCGTACCTGATTGCGGAAAACCCGCTCGGCACACTCAATCAACCCTTCCATTTGCGCAGCGCCTCCGGTGAGGACGATCCCTGCCGCTAAATGGTGCTTCACCCCCGCAGTACGCAGTTGTTCCTGTATTTCCAGTAGCTTCTGATTCACCAGCCCCAGCAGCTCACTGTAACGAGGCTCGATCACTTCCGCCAGCGTCTGGCTTTGCAGACTCCGCGACGGACGACCGCCCACGCTCGGGACATCCACCTTGGCGTCTTTGCTGACCAGCTCGCTCAGCGCAAAGCCGTATTTGACTTTGATTTCCTCGGCATCGCCCGGGGGCGTACCGAAGGCATAAGCAATATCACTGGTGACCACATTCCCGGCATACGGGATCACCTCGGCATGTCGCAATGCCCCGCCCGTCCAAACGGCCAGATCCATGGTGCCGCCACCGATATCCACCACACATACGCCCAGTTCGCGCTCGTCGGCGGTCAGAACCGCATGACTGGCGGCCAGGCCGGAGAATATCAGTTGGTCAACCTTCAACCCGCATCGTTCAACGGCCTTGACGATATTTCGGGCCATGTCATTGTGGCAGGTGATCAAGTGAACGCTGGCTTCCATCCGTACCCCTGACAACCCAACCGGATTCTTAATTCCCTCTTGATAATCAATAGCAAATTCCTGGGGAATTACATGCAAAGTTCGATGTTCATCGCTAATTTTTACCGACTTCGCTGTATGGATAACATTATCAACGTCATCCTGTGTTACCTCTTTGTCAGAAATCGGCACCATGCCTTTTTCTGTCTGGCAACGTATGTGTTTGCCGGATAAGGACAAAAACACGGAGGAAATCTGGCAGTCAGCCATCAGCTCGGCCTGATCGACGGCCCGCTGCACTGACTTAACCACGGACTCAAGATCATTGACCCCGCCTTTATCCATACCCCGTGATGGGCTGCTACCGACACCAATGACATTGACCTTGTCATCCGGCAGCACTTCCCCGACCAAAGCACAGACTTTGGACGTGCCGATATCCAGGCCTACTATGAGTTTTTTATCTGCCGCCTTCGTCATTAGCGCACACTCTTATCGTTATACTCACCCGCACCCCTCTGTTCGGCGGAGTGTCGTCCGGCTGTCTTATTCTGGAACTTGGTTCCAACCCACAGCAGCCCCGGTATCGTAGCGCAAGTCTACGTACTCTATGGCTTTTCCTTGCTGCTCTAATTCAGGATACAGGCTGATAAAACGCATCAGGCGCTCCATCCTGCCTTCCCGGCCCAACTCAAGCCGGATCCCATTTGTTAACCATACCCGCCAGGAGCGGCGCTCGTTCAGTGCGAGCTGCGCCATCTCCAGGCCGGCACGCTGTAATTTCGGTTGCATTTCCCGCTGGGCTGCCAGCATTTCCGCGCTGCTGCCTTCAGGTCCGCTGAGCTCGACCAGCCCCAGCTCACTGACCTGTGCCGCCGGGGCAGGGAAGACCCCGCCTTCGGTATTGACCAGATACTGCTGGTTCCATACCGCAGCCGGTTGATGCTCGACCAGATACACTTTGACCGTATCCGGCCACTGCTTGCGGACCGAAGCCCGGGCCACCCATGGCAGGGCCTCCAGGGCCAGCTGCATGTCATCGACATCCTGGGTCATAAAACTGCCGAGATGCTCCAGCGCCAGGATCCCCCGGCGGACATCATCGGCCTTCAGGTAAGTGAGCTCCCCCTGAATCACCAGCTGGGACAACGGCAAGCGATTCGCGTCCGTCATCCAGTGCAGCGCGGCACTGAACAGCCATGCAATAAAGCCAATGACGGCGAGAAAAAATGCCGCGCCAGTCCACGGAACCCGCTTTGCCGATGCCGGCAGAGCGATGCTTGTCATCACTGCATCAGCCATAATCTTGCCTACTTGCTTTCATTCCGTTGTCCGGACCGCCCAAAAATAGCTCATTGCAGTCTCAAGGATGGCGTCGACCACCAGGAGTCGACAAGCAAAGTTGATCGATTATACCGACCAACCTGTTGCTCTCCAACTCCTGTTGCCGCTTTCCAAGCAATTCCTGAACGTAAAACCCACTCTTGGCTCTGCTTGCCGCCCGGACCTGCTCAAAAACGATGCAATAAATGTACCATTTATCGCCAGCATCCCCTTCAGCCGTTAACTGCGACGCATTGTGGCAATATTCAACTGCATTTCTGCCAGATTTCGGGCAATTCGACCCACATCACCGGCCCCTTGCGTCAACACCAGATCACCCTCTTGGATGATATTGGCCAATGCGGACGGCAAAGCTTCGCCATTCGGCACAAAAATCGGATCGATCTTGCCGCGTCGGCGGATGGTGCGGCAAAGCGAGCGACCATCAGCCCCGGCAATCGGCGCTTCACCCGCCGAGTAGACATCCAGCATCACCAGCACATCCACCTGCTCCAGCACATTGGCAAAATCGTCGTACAGATCCCGGGTCCGGCTGTAGCGGTGCGGTTGAAACACCATCACCAGGCGTTTGTCTTTCCAGCCGGCGCGGGCGGCCTGAATCGTCACCGCCACTTCGCTCGGGTGGTGGCCGTAATCATCCACCAGCATCACGCTGCCGTTGCCGGAGTCAAACTCACCCAAGTGATCGAAGCGGCGGCCAGTGCCCTGGAACTCTGCCAGGGCACGGATGATCGCGTCATCCTCCACCCCTTCCTCAGTCGCCACCGTCACAGCGGCCGTCGCGTTCAGCGCGTTGTGACGTCCCGGAATATTGAGTTTCACGTCCAGATCCGGCTTGCCCCGACGGACGATGGTAAAGAACCCCTGCTGGCCTTGCTGGCGGTAGTTGACCAGACGAACGTCTGCATCTTCTGCAAAGCCATAAGTCAGTACCTGGCGGCCAATCCGCGGCAGCAACTCGCGCACCACGGGATCATCAATACACATCACGGCCAGACCGTAGAACGGCAGGTTGTGGAGAAAATCGATAAAAGTCTGTTTCAGGACTTCAAAATCCCCACCGTAGGTTTCCATATGATCGGCTTCGATATTGGTCACCACACACACCATCGGCTGCAGGTGCAGGAACGACGCATCGCTCTCATCCGCTTCAGCGATCAGATAGCGGCTGCACCCCAGACGGGCATTGGTTCCGGCACTTTTCACCAACCCGCCGTTCACGAATGTCGGATCCAGGCCGGCTTCAGAGTAGATCTGGGTCGTCAGGGCCGTGGTGGTGGTTTTGCCGTGGGTGCCGGCAATCGCAATCCCGTGACGATAGCGCATCAGCTCAGCCAGCATTTCAGCGCGGCGAACGACCGGGATCCGTTTGGCCCGGGCCGCCTGCAGCTCGGGGTTCTCTGCCACAATCGCCGTGGAGGCGACCACCACACTGGCGCCGTCAATGTTCTCGGCGGCATGGCCGAAAAAGATTTCGGCCCCTTTGTCACTCAAACGCTCGGTCACCGCATTCGGTGCCAGATCCGAGCCGCTGATCCGGTAGCCTTCGTTAATCAACACTTCGGCGATGCCGCTCATGCCCGCGCCGCCGATCCCGACAAAGTGGATGCGCTCGACACGACGCATCTCTGGTACCATGGTTCTGATTTTTGCTAATTGCTGGTTATCCAGTTCTTTCATCACTCTGTCTCATGTTATGGGGTTGCCAGCGTTCGGATCACCGCGGCCACGCGGGCATCAGCATCCAGAATCGCTGCATCGCGCGCAGCTTCGGCCATCGCGGCCAAGGCGCGGCGATCAAGTTGGTCAATTTGCGCAGCCAGTCCTGCCGCGGTCAGGTCGGCCTGCTCAATCATCCTGGCTGCACCACACTGCACCAGATGATCAGCATTCAGCGCCTGCTGGCGATCTTTGTGCATAAAGGGAATGAAGATCGCACCAACACCAGCCGCAGCCAGCTCTGAAACCGTCAGCGCCCCGGAGCGGCACACCACTAAATCGGCCCAGGCATAAGCCGACGCCACATCATCGATGAACTCGGTGATCTCATGCTCAACCGCCGTATTGGCAGCATAAGCCTGTTCGGTTTCGACCTGATTGCCTTTACCAGCCTGATGGCGAATCGTAACTTGATCGCCCAGCAGGCCGGCCACGACCGGCAGGGTCTGGTTCAAAATCCGCGCCCCCTGACTGCCGCCCATCACCAGGATGCGCAGCGGGCCCTGCCGCTCGGCAAAACGCGCCGCCGGCGGTGGCAGCTCGGTCACATCGCGGCGTACCGGGTTGCCCACCACATCTTTGCCGGCAAACGCACCGGGGAATGCCTGCAACACCGCCGATGCGATCCGCGACAGCCAGCGGTTGGTCAGGCCGGCCACCGCATTCTGCTCATGCAGGACGACCGGAACGCCAGACAGCCAGGCTGCAACGCCGCCGGGTCCGCTGACATAACCGCCCATCCCCAGCACCACGTCCGGCTGCCAGGCTTTGATATAACGCCGGGCCTGAGCAATGGCGCCGATAATTTTAAAAGGTGCCGCCAGGAGCCGGGCAATCCCCTGGCCCCGCAGGCCTTTGACCTTGATAAAGTCGATGTCAATCCCATGCTTGGGCACCAGCTCGGCTTCCATCCGATCGGCCGTCCCCAGCCAGCGGATTTCCCAACCTTCCTGCTGAAGTTTCCGGGCCACAGCCAGGCCGGGAAACACATGCCCCCCGGTCCCGCCGGCCATCACCAGTAAGCGCTTATTCTTGTTCGTCATCGTTTTCATCTGTTTCTTCTGCAGGCCCGTACCGGGCCGCCAGACGCTGCTCATGATCAATGCGAATTAAAATCGCCACCGCAGTCGCCATAATAAATAAACTCGAGCCGCCGTAACTGATCAGCGGCAGCGTCAACCCTTTGGTCGGCACCAGTCCGGCAGCCGCTCCGACGTTGACCAACGTCTGGAACGCAAACCAGAAGCCGAAGCCGAAAGCCAGAAAGCCGCCGAACAGCTGCCGCGACTGCAGACATTTGCGCCCGATCAGCAAGGCCTTAAACACCAGGGAAAAAATCAGCAGCAGCACCACGGTGACGCCGAGCAGGCCGACTTCTTCCGCCAGTACCGAAAATACAAAGTCGGTGTGGGCTTCGGGCAGATATTCCAGTTTCTGGATCGAGTTGCCCAGTCCCTGCCCCAGCCAGTCACCCCGGCCAAAGGCCATCAGGGACTGGGTGAGCTGATAACCACTGCCGAACGGGTCTTCCCACGGATCCATAAAGGACGTCACGCGGCGCAGACGGTAGGGCTCAAAAATAATCAGCAGGGCAATGCCCAGCACGGCCGCAGCCAGCATGGCGAGAAACTGCCACAGCTTGGCCCCGGCAATAAACAGCATGCCGACCGTGGTGACAAACATCACCACAAAAGAGCCGAGATCCGGCTGCATCAACAAGAGCCCGGCCAAAATCGCCAGCACTACCAAAGGTTTAATAAAACCGTAAAAACTCTCCCGCACCTGATGATACTGACGCACCAGATAGCCGGAGAGGAAAATAAACAGCGACAGCTTGGCCACTTCGGCCGGCTGAAGGTTAAAGATCCCGAGCGGGATCCAGCGCGCCGCACCATTGACCGAGCGGCCCACCACCAGCACGGCAATGAGCAACAGGATCGAGCCCAACAGCATGGGAACGCTGAGTTGACGCCAGCGCTCGAGCGGGATTTGGACCACGAACGCGGCGATCACCAGCGCACAGATCAGGAAAAAGCCATGGCGCAATGCGAAATAAAACGGCATTCCGGTCAACCGGGTCGCGACCGGGACCGAGGCAGAAGTCACCATCACCAGGCCGGTCACCATCAGGATCAGGGCGATCCAGACCAGCTGGCGATCATACCAACACGGCGCCGCCGGACGGGTCAGCCACTCTCCCAGCCCCTCCAGGCGATCTCGCAGTGCGCTCAGCATCACGCGCTCCCGGCCACTTGAAATTTCAGGGTTTGCGCCAGAGCCACAAAGGCATCGCCCCGGGCCATAAAATTCGGGAACTGATCAAAGCTGGCACAAGCCGGCGAAAGCAGGATCATATCACCGGCTTTGGCCACGGCTGCTGCCAGCGCCATCGCCTCGGCCAGGGTCTCAACCCGGGTGGCGGTGTCAGCCTGCGGCAGGAACTGCGCCCCGTCCCGGCCGTAGCAATACAAGTGAACATTCAGCGGCGCCAAAACCGGTTTAAGCTCAGAGAAATCCGCCCCTTTACCGTCCCCGCCCATCAGCAGATGCAGGGTGCCAGATAGCGACAGCCCTTTCAGGGCCGCCAGGGTACTGGCCAGGTTGGTCGCTTTCGAGTCATTGACCCAGCGTACGCCCTGATGCTCCGCCACCAACTGGCAACGATGCGCCAGGCCGTGATAGCGGCGCAGCGCGCGGCAGGCCGCCAGGCGATCAACGCCAGCGGCATCGGCCAGCGCCAGCGCGGCCAGACTGTTGGCAAGATTGTGCCGTCCGACCAGAGCCACCTCGGCAGCCGGCATCAGCGCTTGCTGATCCACCGCCAGCCACTCGACCCCGTCCTGCTCAACCAGACCGTAAGCCTGGGGATCAAAGCCAAAACTGGTCATTGCACCGGAAAAATCAGCCGGACAGGTTGCCGGATCATCGCGGTTCCAGATCGCCAGCTCGGCATGTTCGAAAATCCGCATTTTGGCCTGACTATAATCGGCCAGGCTGTCATAGCGATCCATATGATCTTCAGACAAATTCAGGTAAGTCGCGGCCTGAAGCGCCAGCGAGGTGGTCGTTTCCAGCTGAAAGCTCGACAGCTCCAGCACATACAGATCATGATCCTGCGCCAGCATATCCAGCGCTGCAAAACCGATATTGCCGCCGACGCCGACGTTGATCCCGGCCTCGCGGGCCATCTCGCCAACCAGGCTGGTCACCGTGCTCTTGCCGTTCGACCCGGTGATCGCCACCACAGGTTTGGTAACGGCGCGGGCAAACAGTTCAATGTCGCCGACAATCTCAATCCCGGCTTCGCGGGCAGCCACCAGCTCCGGTGTCGCCAGTGCCACACCCGGACTGGCAACAATCAAATCAGCGCTCAGCAGCCAGTCCATCTGCCAGCCACCGCTGTGCAGGGCGACCGAGGGCGGCAGCTGATCCTGCCCGGGCGGTGTCGGGCGGGTATCCATGACCTGAATCACCAATTCGCCAGGCTGACGCAGCAGGTGGTTCACCACCGAGAGGCCGGTCATCCCCAGCCCAATCACCACAACCTGTTTGACACCGTCCAAGCCATTCATTTAGCGTACCTTCAGGGTTGCCAGCGCGATCAGCACCAGCATCAGTGTAATAATCCAAAAACGTACAATCACCCGCGGCTCCGGCCAGCCCTTGAGCTCATAGTGGTGGTGGATCGGCGCCATGCGGAAAATACGCTGGCCGCGCAGCTTGTACGAACCGACCTGCAGGATCACCGACACGGTTTCCATCACGAACACCCCGCCCATGATCACCAGCAGCAGCTCCTGACGTACCAACACGGCGATGGTGCCGAGCGCGCCACCCAGCGCCAGCGAGCCGACATCGCCCATAAAGACCTGGGCCGGATAGGTGTTGAACCACAAAAAGCCCAAGCCAGCACCCACGATGGCAGTACACACCACCACCAGCTCACTGGCATCTTTGAGATACGGAATATTGAGGTATTCGGCAAAGTTGACGTTACCGGTGGCCCAGGCAATGAAGGCCATCCCGGCGGCCACCATCACGGTCGGCATGATCGCCAGGCCATCCAGGCCATCGGTCAGGTTCACCGCGTTACTGGTGCCGACAATCACGAAATAAGTCATCACGATGTAGAACAGCCCCAACTGTGGCATCACATCTTTGAAGAACGGCACCACCAGCTGAGTCGCCGCGGTATCCTGGCCGTGAACATACAGGGCGAACGCGACCCCAAATGCAATCACCGACTGCCAGAAGTATTTCCAGCGGGCGATCAAACCATCGGTATTTTTGCGCACCACTTTGCGGTAGTCATCGACAAAGCCGACCGCCCCGTAGCCCAGCATGACGGTCAGGACCGCCCAGACATACGGGTTCGACAAATCTGCCCACAGCAGCACGGTAATCGCAATCGCGGCCAGGATCATAATCCCGCCCATGGTCGGGGTGCCCCGCTTGCTGAAATGCGACTCCGGCCCGTCATGACGCACTACCTGGCCTATCTGCAACATCTGTAAACGGGCGATCAGGCGCGGCCCCATCCACAGCGACAGCATCAGGGCCGTCAGGATGCTGATAATGGCGCGGAACGTCAGATATTCAAACAGACGAAAAAACGGGAATGTGGACTCAAGTAAGTCGGCTAACCAATAAATCATTCTTTATGTTCCTGCAATGCGACAATGATGTCTTCCATCCGGGTGCTCCGGGCGCCCTTTGCCAGCACTGTAACCTCTGTATTTTGTGAATTATGTTGAAATTGATGAAGCTCTGCTTTCAGCTGCGCAATCAGCGCCGGTTTCTCGGCAAAATGATGACCGTCATTGAGTTCACTGACCACCGCACTGGCGTTGCCGAAGGTAAAGACCTTATCCAACGCCTTGGCTTGAGCATATTCCGCTACTTCGCGGTGCAGCGCGAGACTCTCGTCCCCCAGCTCAGCCATATCACCGAGCGCCAGCCAGCGCTGGCCCTCAAAGGTCGCCAGCAAATCAATCGCGGCTTTCACCGAAGCGACGCTGGCATTGTAGGTATCATCAATTAACCGCAGGCCCGGGGCCGGCTGGCTGATTTCCACCCGTCCCTTGACCCGCTGAACTTTGGCCAGACCGGCCCGGACCTGATCCAGGCTGGCACCCACGGCCATACTCAGGGCCGCCGCAGCCAGGGCATTCGCCACGTTATGCGCCCCCGGCAGCGTCAGCTCAACCGGCGCATCCCCATCGGGGGTGCGCATTGTAAAACAAGCGCAGCCAAGATTGTTAATAAATATGTCGCAAGCTGTGAAATCCGCTTCCGGCTGCGTCGCCGAAAATGTGACCACCTGGTGGGCCTCCAGCATCGGCTGCCACAACGCCCGGGCGTTGGAATCTGCATTGATGATCGCCACGCCGCGCTCACCCAGGCCTTCAAAAATCTCCCCTTTGGCCTTGGCTACGCCATCGAGCGAGCCGAAGCCTTCCAGGTGGGCTGCCGCCAGGTTATTGATCAGCGCCACTTGCGGCCGCACCAGCGCAGTGGTGTAGGCAATTTCCTGCTGATGGTTTGCCCCCAGCTCGACCACCGCAAATTCATGGCTAGGCTCGAGCCGCAGCAGGGTCAGCGGCACGCCGAGATCATTGTTCAGGTTGCCGGCCGTGGCCAGCACCTTGCCTTTTTGCCCCAAAATGGCGGCGGTCATCTCTTTGACCGTGGTTTTGCCGCAGCTGCCGGTCAGGGCCAGCGTCTGCAACCCATGCTGGTCGGCCATTTCCGCTTTCAGCCAGGCACCGAGCTGCCCTAAGGCCAGGCGGGTATCTTTGACCACCAGTTGCGGGATATCGAGCGGTAAGTGTTTGCTTACCAACAGTGCGGCTGCGCCGTTTTCCCGGGCATTGGCGCAAAAATCATGGCCATCAAAACGCTCGCCTTTCAGGGCGATAAATAAAGTGTGGGGCTGCATATTTCGGGTGTCAGTCGACACCTGGGCAATGCCCGCATCCGCCCCCATCAGCTCGGCGCCCAGAACCGGGGCCAGTTGTGACAGCTGAACGTTGATCATGCCTTGTTCTCCAATAGTGCGGCGACCGTTTCCCGATCCGAGTAATGAACCGTGCGATCGGCCAGCACCTGATAATCTTCATGTCCTTTCCCGGCCACCAGCACGATATCGTCGGCGGCGGCTTGGGTAAATGCCCACTCACAGGCACGGGCGCGATCGTGCTCAACCCGGGCCTGCGCCGGCTGCGCCAGCCCGACGAGCATGTCCGCGACAATCGCCGCCGGTGCTTCACTGCGCGGGTTGTCGTCGGTCAGAATAATATGGTCGGCCAGCCGTTCGGCTACTGCGGCCATCAGCGGCCGTTTGCCGGTATCGCGATCGCCACCGCACCCAAAAATGCACCAGAGTTTGCCCCGGCAATGCACCCGCAGCGCCTGCAGCGCCTTTTCCAGCGCATCCGGCGTGTGAGCATAATCAACAACCATCATAGGTTTGTCAGGGGTTTGAAAAACTTCCATCCGGCCGATGACCGCCTGCAATTGCGGCGCGGTCGCAACCAGTTGTGCCAGCGGGTGGCCCGTCGCCAGTAAAGTGGCCAGCGCCAGCATCAGATTGGTGACGTTAAAAGAGCCCACCAGCGGCGCAGTCAACTCACCGGCACCCCAGGAAGAATCAAAAGCGACGGTAACGCCCTCGGTGGTATAGCGGACCTGCTCCAGCCACAGGGCCTGCCCTGAGTGCGTTGCTATGAGCGCCTGCTGGCTGGCAACGGCAACCGCCTGCGGCAGCTCGCCCAGCCATTCACGCCCGACAGCATCATCGGCATTGATCACCGCGACACCCGCCTGATGTTCTGTAAACAGGGTTTTCTTGGCTTGCGCGTACGCGGCCATATCGCCGTGATAATCCAGATGGTCACGACTGAGGTTGGTAAAAATGCTGGCGGTAAAATCCAGCGCTTTCACCCGGCCCTGCACCAGGCCGTGGGAAGATACTTCCATCGCGGCAAAATCGGCTCCCTGCGCAACCAGCCCGGCCAGCTCGTGCTGAATCTCAATCGCACTACCGGTGGTGTTGGCCGCCGGTTTCAACTGTTGCAGCAGACCGTTGCCCGTGGTGCCCATCACCCCGGCACAATAGCCGAGTTGTTCTGCCCACTGGGCCAGCAGCTGGGAAATCGTTGTTTTGCCATTGGTGCCGGTCACGGCCACCAGCTTCAGCGCCTGATCCGGCGCACCATAAAAACGCTCGGCAACCGCCGAGAGATGCTGGCCCAGTGCGGGCAGATACAGCACCGGGATCCCCTGCTGCATCTCGATACGCGCTGGCGCATCCGAGGTTTCTTCCGCCAGGATCGCGCTGGCGCCAGCTTCAATCGCCGCCGGGATAAACCGGCGGCCATCGACAACATGCCCGTTCACCGCCACGAACAAATCACCGGGTTGGATCCGGCGGCTGTCTAAGGTCATTGCCGACAGCACCACCTGACCCGCCTCAGCCGGCCAGTGCGCCGGGGCGATCCAGGGAGACAAGAGTTCGCCGAGCTGACGAATGGGGTTAAGTACCGGCATGGGATTGGCCTCTGTTATGTACGACTTTGAGTTCACCGGTTCCGGCATCAGGCGGAACATTCAAAATCTGAAGCGCGCTTTCCATCACTTCAGCAAAAATCGGCGCGGCCACCAGGCCACCATAATACTTATCACCCTGCGGCTCATTGATCACCACCACCATCGCCAGGCGCGGGTTGCTGATCGGCGCGATGCCGGCTGTCATCGCGATATATTCATCACTGTAGCCGCCGGCCATGGCTTTTTTCGCCGTTCCGGTTTTCGCCCCGACCCGGTACCCCGGCACCGCCGCCCGGAACGCACTGCCGCCTTCCTGCGTGACGGTTTCCAGCATGTTCAATAGCTTGCGTGTATTTTCAACCGAGGCAACCTGGCGACCGGGGACCACCTGCTCGGTTTTGAGGATCGACAACGGACGATTGACGCCCATGGCGCCGAGGGTGGCGTAAGCACGCACGAGCTGGATTGGGGTTACCGAGATCCCGTAGCCGAACGACAGGGTCGCCCGTTCAAAATCAGACCAACGCCGGCGATCGGGGAAAAAGCCCTGCGCTTCGCCGATGAGGTTGATCCCCGAGGCATCCCCAAGCCCGACACTGCCGTACATCCCGAGAACCGCATCGACCGGCATGGCCAGGGACAGCTTACTGACCCCGATGTTACTGGATTTTTTCAGAATCTTCGTCAGATCAGCCTTGCCGACCCGGGAGACGTCGCGCACCCGGCTGCCGCCGACCTGCATCAGGCCGTTGCCGGTATCGATAATCGTGTCTTCATCGGCCACCCCATTTTCCATCGCCGCCAGCACCACAAACGGCTTGATCGTCGAGCCCGGCTCCATTGCATCGGTGATTGCGCGGTTGCGCATCCGGAAACTTTGCAGTTGTTCGCGGTTGTTGGGGTTATAAGAAGGCGCATTGACCATGGCGAGGATTTCACCGGTGCGAACATCCGCCATCACCACCGAGGCCGAAGTCGCCCGGTAATCGGCGACCGCTTGCTTCACCGCCCGATAGGCCACCGCCTGCAGACGCTGGTCGATACTCAGGCTCAGGGACTTGCCCGGCTCACGCTGTTTGAGGGAAATATTCTCGACCACCCGGCCGTAGCGATCCTTGCGTACCGTACGCCGCCCCGGCTCACCGGTCAGCCAGCCATCGTAGGTCCGCTCGACCCCTTCCAGGCCCCGGCTGTCAATCCCGGTCACGCCCAGCAAATGAGCGCTGACTTCACCGGCCGGATAAAAACGGCGGGACTCATCTTTGAGGCCGATCCCCGGCAGCTTCAGCTTGCTGACATACGCCGCCATGGCCGGACTGACCTGGCGTTGCAAATAGATAAAGCGACGCTGTTGGTTGCTCTCCAGCCGCGCCAGCAGATCCTGGCGATCCAGGCCCAGCACATCTGCCAGGGCATACCAGCGATCCGGGCTCTGGATCCCGCCGCTTTTGTAGATCTGGACCGGATCGGCCCACACCGCCTGGACCGGCACACTGACGGCCAGCGGCTCGCCATTGCGATCCGAGATGATCCCACGGGCGGACGGCATCGCCTTCACCCGCAGCGAACGCATATCCCCTTCCTGGATCAGCTTGCCCGGCTCCAGCACCTGGATATAGGCCGCGCGGCCAATTAAAGCCAGTAACGCCAGCAGAATACATCCGCAAATGACACCAAAGCGCCACGGGATAAACACCGGTGGCGCTTTCTGGCGACGCTGATTATCAGACTGCTGACGCTTTAATTTATTCATCAAACTCATTACTGTACGACGACTTCGCTGTCCCGTGACGGGCGCTTCATCTCCAGCTCTTTTTCAGCCAGTTGCTCAATCCGGCTATGTTCGGCCAGGGCGTTTTCCTCAAGGAGTTGGTTCCGCCATTCAATATCGAGCTGATCCCGCTCGATCAGCAATTGCTCCTGCTCGGCAATCAGCTGACGCGAGTGATGGGTGATCAGCACCACCCAGAGCGCAGAAATCAGCACCAGAACCAGCAGGATCAACGGCACCCGACCGATCGTCACCAGATCCCGGGCGATCAGCCGTGCCAGATTTTCTGACGGCTCTGATGCGGCACTCATAGCCGTTCTGCCAGACGCAGGACTGAGCTACGCGAACGGGCGTTGCCACTGATTTCCGTTGTCGACGGCTTAATTGCCTTGCCCACGGTTTTCAGCGCGGCCGAGCCCAGCGCCTTGATCTGTGCTTCCGTTAACGGCAAACCGGCGGGTACTTCCGGCCCTTTGCTCTGTTTGCGGATAAAGCGTTTCACCAGTCGATCTTCCAGCGAATGGAAGCTGATCACCGACAGACGGCCACCCGGGGCCAGCACCTGGACAGCGCCGTTCAGCGCGGTGTCGATTTCTTCCAGCTCACTGTTGATATAAATCCGGATCGCCTGGAAGCTGCGGGTCGCCGGGTGCTTGTGCTTATCGCGAAACGGCGACACTTCAGCGATCAGGCTGGCCAGCTGCAAGGTGCGGGTCAGCGGCTCTTTGTCCGGATCTTCCCGATGCGCCACGATGCCGCGGGCAATGCGCTTGGCAAAACGCTCTTCGCCGAACTCTTTCAGCACCCAGGCAATGTCATCGGCATCCGCTTCAGCCAGCCAGTCTGCTGCCGAGATCCCGGACGTCGGATCCATGCGCATGTCCAGCGGTCCGTCACGCATAAAGCTGAAGCCACGCTCGGCATCATCCAGTTGCGGCGACGACACGCCCAGATCAAGCAGCACCCCGTCAATCTTGCCGCTCAGCCCGCGCGCTTCCATATACTCTGCCAGGCCGGAAAACGGGCCGTGAATAATGGTAAAACGCGGATCATTGATTTTCTGCGCTTCGGCAATGGCCTGCGGATCGCGGTCGATACTATACAGGCGACCATTTTCCCCCAATTGCGAAAGGATCAGCCGGCTGTGCCCACCGCGGCCAAATGTACCGTCGATATAGATGCCATCCGGTTTGATGGCCAGACCGTCGACAGATTCCTGGAGCAAGACGGAAACGTGCTCAAATTGTTCAGACATAAAATTCATTCAGCGATAGTGAAAGCTCACCGACGCCGCCACAGTCGCCTGGGCGTGCCGGCCTGAAAGCGTGTAAGTCAGGGAAACTGCATGTCAGCTCACGATTTCAACAAAAAACCGATGCTTTTCGCGTAAAGATTGGCTTTTCCCGCAAAATCCCATCGCAAAGTGTACGTATGACACAAAAAAATTGTCAAGCAAGGGGCTGGATTTCTGACAAACACATGATATTACCGGAGACAGGTTTTGCATTGATTCCAAACAGATATTCTGCCAAAGCAGTCCATTTCCGCCGCAAAGCCCTAAAACGATAAAAGGTGATGTTCGCCTCAAATTGAAGCAATACATCACCTTTTATAGAGAATGAGGGGAGTTGGCCGATAAGCCGGGTTCTGTCCCGCTTGCGCGGTGGTAACCATTCCTCTAGGCCTGCAATCACTCACAGGCTCAAGCAACCTACCCGTCCCCAACGCGGGCCACGCCATTAGGGACCTATTTGGTCTTGCTCCGGGTGGAGTTTACCGTGCCACGAACTATTACTAGCCGCGCGGTGCGCTCTTACCGCACCCTTTCACCCTTACCTGTGCACCACTTCGAAAAGCGGGCCATCGGCGGTTTGCTCTCTGCTGCACTGGTCGTAGGCTTGCGCCCCCCAGACGTTATCTGGCACCCTGCCCTGTGGAGCCCGGACTTTCCTCCCCTTCGCCAGTCTCCCAAAGGACATCAACGAAGCAGCGGTTACCTGGCCAACTCAGGGAGCGGATTGTAGCGAAGTTCGATCCCGGTTGCCAGCGAAATGTCGCCGCGGGGCGCGGGTCGCTCGAAAAGAGAGCAATCCCATCGCGGCAACGCCATCATCGGCTAGTCCAGGTGCTCCAGCCCCCACTTATACAGGGCATTTTTCTTCACGCCATGGATCTCCGCCGTCAGCGCCGCCGCCTTTTTCAGCGGCAACTCAGCCGCCAGCAACCCCAGCGTGCGCAGGGCATCCGCCGGCAACGCTTCTTTTTCCGCCCGGTGACCGGCCACCAGCACCACCATCTCACCCCGGATCCGGTTACTGTCTTCTTGCAGCCATGCAATCAGCTCTCCCAGCGGCGCGCCATGAATGGTTTCATAGGTTTTGGTCAGTTCGCGCGCCAGCACCACCTGACGCGCCTCGCCCAGCACCGTCAGCATATCCGCCAGGGAATCCATGATCCGGTGCGGGGATTCATAGAAGATCAGCGTGCGCGGATCATCGGCCAGTGCCTGGAAACAATCCCGGCGTCCTTTGCTTTTCGGTGGCAGAAACCCTTCAAAGCTGAAGCGATCTGACGGCAGCCCGGCCGCGCTCAAGGCAGTGATCACCGCACAAGGGCCCGGCAACGGCACAACTTTGACACCGGCTTGACGACAGCGATTGACCAGATGGTATCCTGGATCACTGATTAAAGGCGTGCCGGCATCCGAAACCAAGGCGATGCTGGTGCCCGCCTGCAGCTTCTCAATCAAAAAGTCAGCTTTCTGCTGCTCGTTGTGATCGTGAAGCGCAAAGGTGCGGGTTGAGATAGAAAAATGGGTCAGCAAGCGCGAGGTATGACGGGTGTCTTCAGCGGCGATCAGGTCCACATTTGCCAATACATCCAATGCACGCTGCGTGATGTCCGCCAGATTACCGATCGGTGTAGGTACGATGTACAAAGTTGCGACATCTACCGGGCATGAATTGGTCTCACTCATTTGTCTAAGATCTCATCTGCAATTAATATAGAGAGTAATTTGTCACAGTTGAAAAAATTCAATGTTCGATTTTACCCATAAGCGTAAAAGTGTATCACGACTCATCGCGCCTGTAGCCCTTGCCGTGATCCTGGCGGGCTGTTCGACGCCCACCCAAGAAACCGTGACCCTGGATATCACTGCGCCGGTGACGGACAGTGCGGCTAATTATCTGATCCGAGCGGAGTCCAGCGAAGGCATCGCCAGTATTGACTGGCACATTCTTGCCCTCAAGGCTCTGATCAAAGAAGGCCGCCTGGAGCAGGCCGAGCAGCAGGCCAACCGCCTGGCCCGGCTGTCGATGAACCCGGTCCAGATGGCAGAATGGCAGCTGGCACGTGCCACCCTGCGCTATCAGCAAGGCCAGCCGCAGTCGGCCCTGGAGACCCTGAATTTCCAATCCTGGTGGACGCTGAACGACCGGCAGTACCTGCGCTATCACATGCTGCGGGCTGAATTGCTGGCGCAGACCAACCAGCCGATGGCAGCCGCCCGTGAGCGCACAGCCCTGGATCAGTACCTGCAACCCGAGCAAAAAGCCGCCAACTGGCAGCGTTTGTGGCAGGACTTGGCCAGCTTCAATAACAACCAGCTGCAATCGGCGAAAATCGCCGAGGACGAAACCGTCCTGCGCGGCTGGGTTCAGCTGAGCATCCTGAAGAACACTTACTCGCAACGCCCGGCCCGGCTGAAAAGCGCCGTCGACGAATGGCTGGCGCAGCACCCTTACCATCCGGCTAACCAGTCCCTACCGGCCGAGCTGGCCGCGATCCTGGCGCTGGAGATCCCCGAGCTCAGCAATGTCGCCCTGCTGTTGCCGCTGTCCGGACGCTATGAGCATGCGGGTAAAGCGGTACGCGACGGTTTTATCAATGCCATGCTTGATGATACCGCCCGGGACGCCGAGACGGAGCTGACCATTTATGATACTGAGGCAGAACCCCTGCCGGCGATCATCAGCAAGCTGGAGCAAGCCGGGATCGAGCTGGTGATTGGCCCGCTGCGCAAAGACAAAATCACGGACTTCCAGCGGCTGAACCAGTCACAGATGACGATGCTGGCCCTGAATGAGCCGGATCAGTCTGCCCAAACCCAGGGCAAAGTCTGCTACTTTGCCCTGTCGCCGGAGCAGGAAGCCGAGCAAGCCGCCCGCCATCTGTTTGCCAAGGGGCATCAGTATCCGATGGTCCTCGCCCCGGGCAACGACTTCGGTGAGCGGGTCAGCCAGGCCTTTATCTCGCAATGGCAACAACTGACCGGCCACGAACCGGCCAGCAGCACGTTCAGCTCGCGCAAGCAGGTCCAACAGCAAATTGCGGCGGTCTTCGGCCTGACCGAAAGTCAGTCCCGGATCCAACAGATGAACCAGTTGCTGGGGATCGAGCTGGAAACCCAGCCTCGCAGCCGCCGTGACACCGATGCTGTGTACCTGATCGCCAACAAGAACGAGCTGACGCTCCTCAAGCCGTTTATCGAAGTCGCGATCAACCCGGACATCCAGCCACCGAAGCTGTACGCCAGCTCACGCAGCTACCCGGACAGCAAAGCCAATTTCAGTGAGTTACGCGGGATTGAGTTCAGTGATATTCCGCTGCTGGTGGATGCCAACCACCATTTCATGACCCGGTACAATGAGCTTTGGCCAAATGCGAACAACACGGATCTGCGCCTGCACGCCTTCGGGATGGACGCGTATAAAATGATCACAGAACTCCCGCAGATGCAGGCTGTCGATAACTACAGCACGCAAGGGAAAACCGGCCGACTGAGCCTGGACGATCAGTGTGTCATCCAGCGCCAACTCAGCTGGGCCATGTTCTCCGGGAATGGCGTTGAACCTGCCCAATAGACGCCGCCAAGGGCAGGCTTATGAGCAACTGGCGGAGCAATATCTGCACCGCCAGGGGCTGCATCCCGTCTGTCGAAATTTCCAATGCCGGGGCGGTGAGATCGACCTCATCATGCGCGATCGCCGCTGCCTGGTCTTCATTGAAGTCAAATTTCGTCAACGTCCCCATTACGGTTCTGCCGCAGAAACGGTAAACTGGCGTAAGCTGCAACGCCTCAAACGTGCCGCACTCTTCTGGCTGCAACGTAATGGCCTCGCGGCCGAACACACCGAGTTCCGATTTGATGTCGTGGCCATCCAAGGCACCGAACAACACATTGAGTGGCTTACCAATATCCTGGTGGAAGGTTAATCCATGCTAGAGAGCATTAAAGAAAGTTTTACCGAAAATATTCAGACTCAGATTGCGGCGGCGGAAGCCCTGCCGGATGCGATTGCCCAGGCCGCGCAACTGATGGTGCAAAGCCTGCTGAACGGCAACAAGATCCTGTGCTGCGGTAACGGCGGCTCCGCGGCCAACGCCCAGCATTTTGCATCGTGCCTGATTAACCGCTTCGAAACCGAGCGTCCGAGCCTACCGGCCCTGGCACTGACGGCGGACACCACCACTCTGACGGCAGTCGCCAACGACTACCACCATGATGAAGTGTTCTCCAAGCAGGTCCGGGCCCTGGGCCAGACCGGCGATATCCTGTTTGTGCTGTCAACCAGCGGTAACAGCAAGAACATCATCAAAGCGATGGAAGCAGCCCTGACCCGGGATATGACCATTGTGGCCCTGACCGGAAAAGACGGCGGCGAAATGGCCGGCCTGCTCGGCGTCCAGGATGTTGAAATCCGGATCCCGTCACAACGGACAGCCCGGATCCAGGAAGGACACTTGCTGACCGTCCATTGTTTGTGTGATCTGATCGATAAAGTATTGTTCCCACAACACGAAGGATAATTCATGCGCAAATTTCAAGCGCTGCTGCTGGCCGCGTTATTGCTGCTCCAGGGGTGCGCCACTCTGGTTCCCAGCGATCCCCGCTCTGCCAAGCGGCAATGGTTTGACCAGCACATCGAAATGGAAATTGGCGGGTTGGTGAACAAGCCGCCTTACCGTCAGCAGGCCCGGATCAACGCGGTCGCCTTTGACGGCAAAGTGCTGCTCGTCGGCCAGGCCGTCGATGAGGCGACCAAGTCACAGCTAGCCGAGCAGATCCGCCAGCTCAGCAACGTCAGCACCGTGTTCAACCAAATCCAGGTCCGTCCGTTGCCCAAGCTGGGCGAGGTCAGCCAAGACAGCTGGCTCACCACCAAGGTGAAATCGCAGCTCATCGGCAGTAAGAAACTACAGGATGTCGCGATCCAGGTGCTGACCGAAAGCCAGGCGGTTTACCTACTGGGCTATGTCACCCGGGAGCAGGCCCATATCGCCACAGAAATCGCCCGCAACGTCAACGGGGTGAAGCAAGTCGTGAAGGTGTTTGAGTATCTGGAGAGCCCGCCGGCTGCTGACCCGTCATAAGGCGAGAGTGGCAGGGGGGAGCGTGAGACGAGCGTGCACTTTGCCCTTGCGCTATCCCATGAGATCAATCGACATCCATAAAAAAACGCAGCCCCGGGCTGCGTTTTTTATGCGATGGCGACATTGATGACTCGCACTTGGCGTTACTTGACAACGCGCAGACTTGGTCGGCCTCGCGGACGAGGCGGCTCATCATCCGGCGCATCACTGTCTGCCGTTTCCGTGACTTCCGCCAGCGGAGACATGGTGTCGGTGTCAGCGATCTCAATCTGCGGTTCATCCGCCGCATCGAGTTCGGCCTGTTCGACCAGCTCTGGCTCATATGCCGGCTCCGGCTCAAACATGGTTCCCGCACCGTTTTCACGCGCATACAACGCCATCACCGCGTACAGCGGCACGATCACGGAGTGCGGACGACCGCTAAAGCGGGCATTGAAGCTGATAGCCTCATTGCCCAGCTCCAAGTTCCCTACCGCACGCGGGGCAATGTTCAGCACGATTTGGCCGTCGCTGACAAATTCCATCGGCACTTTCACGCCCGGCAAGGTCGCATCAACCACCAAATGCGGGGTTAAGTCATTATCGACCAGCCAGTCATAAAAAGCCCGCACCAGATAGGGACGGCGCGGCGTCATCGTTGCCATATCCATTATTGGCCAGCCAGACGCATTTCACGCTCAGCTTCGGTCAACGAAGCCAGGAAAGAATCACGCTCAAAGACACGAGTCATGTACGCTTTCACTTCTTTGGCGCCCGGACCGGACAGCTCAATGCCCATTTGCGGCAGACGCCACAGCAACGGTGCCAGGTAGCAATCTACCAGGCTGAACTCTTCACTCATGAAGTAAGGGAATTCAGCAAACACCGGGGCCAGTGCCAACAACTCTTCACGCAATTGCTTGCGCGCTTTCTCGGCTTCATCCGGCGTGCCTTGATTGACTTTCTCAGCCAGGGTATACCAGTTACGCTCAACACGGTACATCATCAGGCGACTGTTCCCCCGGGCGACCGGGTAAACAGGCATCAGCGGCGGGTGAGGGAAACGCTCATCCAGATACTCCATAATGATGTTGGCCTGGTACAGCGCAAGCTCGCGGTCAACCAGGGTCGGAACAGAGTTGTACGGGTTCAGGTCCAGAAGATCCTCAGGTAAGTTATCCGGATCAACCAGCTCGATTTCAACACTGACACCCTTTTCCGCTAGAACGATACGCACCTGATGGCTGTAGATATCCGAAGCATCAGAATACAGAGTCATCACAGAGCGTTTATTGGCAGCAACAGCCATTAACCCCTCCAGTATACTTATATACACAAAAAGCAACGAGGGCCCGAGCCCCCATTGCGAGTTCTTAACCCACTAGATTACCTGATCAGTGGACATCGCGCCAATACTCTTTCTTCAACAGTAAGGTTAGTACAAAGAATACGACGATAAAGCCCATCACCCACAGACCCAGACGCTGACGCTCCAGCTTCATTGGCTCTGCCGAGTATTCCAGGAAGTTCACCAGATCACGGACCACGGCGTCATACTCTTCGGTGTTCAGCTCACCGGAACCGTCAGACTCAATGCCGACCAGTTCCTTCACTTCTACACCATCAATCAGACGGGTCTCGTATACCTTCGACGGTACGCCCTGCAGCTCTTCCAGCACGTGTGGCATGCCCACACTCGGGAAGACCACATTGTTCACCCCAAACGGACGGCTTGGGTCGGCATAGAAAGAACGCAGGTAGGTGTAAATCCAATCCGTGCCACGAACCCGGGCAACCAGCGTCAGATCCGGTGCCGGAGCACCGAAAGAAGTCGCCGCATACTCGGTCGGAATCGCATTGTGCATCAGCTCACCGATTTTGACTTCCGGATCAAAGATCATGTGCTCTTTCATCAGCTCAGCCGGAATATCCAGATCATTGGCGACACGCTCATAACGCTGATACTGCGTGGCGTGACAGCCGAAACAGTAGTTCATGAACGTTTGCGCGCCACGCTGCAACGAGGCTTTATCCGACAGATCGTTGTTGGCAGCATCCAACGGCACTTTTGCACCTGCCGCCATTGCCAGAGACGGCAACAGGGCAAATAACAATACAATCAACTTCCTCATTTGAATGTCACCCTCTCTGGTAGCGGTTTGGTAGCTTCATTTTTGCTGTAGAAGAACAGCAGCACGAAGAACATAAAGTAACCAAAGCTAAATACCTGTGCCATCAGGGTATAAGTCGGGGTCGCCGGCAGCGCACCCAGAATACCCAGCGCAATAAAGCAAATCGTAAACTGAACAATGTTGCCCAGATGCAGTTTGCTCCGGTAGCGGTAAGAGCGCACTTTACAGCGATCCAACCACGGCAGCAGGAACAGCGCGACAATCGAGGCGCCCATGGCAATAACACCCAACAGCTTGTCCGGCACCGCACGCAGGATGGCGTAGAACGGTGTGAAGTACCATACCGGCGCAATATGCTCAGGCGTCTTCAGCGGGTTTGCTGCTTCGAAGTTAGGTGGCTCAAGGAAGTAGCCGCCCATTTCCGGGTTAAAGAAAATCACGTAGCTGAACAAGAAGGCAAACACCGCCACCCCGACCATATCTTTCACGGTCCCGTACGGGTGGAAAGGAATCGAGTCGATGATATCGTACTTCTTGCTGTAGTAACTATGGAACGGGAACTGGCTCTTATATCCTTCACCTTTGCTCCCCTTCGGCAGCTTGGTCTCAATCCCGTCCGGGTTGTTCGAACCCACTTCATGCAACGCCAGGACGTGCAGGACGACAAGCAACAGCAACACAATCGGCAGCGCAATGACGTGCAAGGCAAAGAAACGGTTCAGCGTCGCACCGGAGATCACGTAGTCACCGCGGATCCATAGCGTCAGATCGTCACCAATCACCGGAATCGCACCAAACAGGGAGATGATCACCTGGGCACCCCAGTAAGACATCTGGCCCCATGGCAGCAGGTAACCCATGAACGCTTCGGCCATCAGCACCAGGAAGATCAGCATGCCGAACAACCACAGCAGCTCACGCGGCTTCTGGTACGAGCCGTAGATCAAACCCCGGTACATGTGCAGGTACACCACGACGAAGAACGCCGAAGCGCCGGTCGAGTGCATGTAACGCAACAACCAACCATATTCCACATCACGCATGATGTATTCAATCGATGCAAACGCACCGTCGCCGGAAGGCGTATAGTTCATGGTCAGCCAGATCCCAGTCAGGATCTGGTTCACCAACACCAGCATGGCCAATGAACCAAACAGATACCAGAAGTTGAAGTTCTTCGGCATCGGGTATTCGGATAAATGCTTACGGTAAGCATTCATCACTGGCAGTCGTTTTTCGACCCAACCAAGTAATGCTTCCATTAGGCTGTCTCCTCATCGACACCGACGATAATGGTGTTGTCATCCAAGAACATATGAGGCGGCACCACCAGGTTCAATGGTGCCGGTACTCCTGAAAATACACGGCCTGCCATATCAAACTTAGACCCGTGGCACGGACAGAAGAAGCCAGCGGAGACGCCACTCACCTGCTCGCTGAAACTGTCAGGCAGATAGGTTGGCGAACAACCAAGGTGGGTACAGATACCTACGGCTAAAAAGATTTCAGGCTTCACTGAACGATATTGGTTCTGGGCATAACCCGGCTGCTGTGGTTCGCCTGACGACGGATCACGCAGCTGATCATCATGACCGCCCAGTTCCTCGATAATTGCTTCGCTACGGCGCACGACCCAAACCGGTTTACCACGCCATTCGACGCGAACCATTTGGCCGTCTTCCAATTTGCTGATATCAACTTCGACTGGCGCACCGGCGGCTTTTGCTTTGGCGCTCGGGTTCCACGACTTGATAAAAGGCACAGCTACAGCGACTGCACCTAAGCCTCCGACAACTGACGTTGTCGCAGTCAGGAAGCGGCGGCGACCGTTACTTACTGGCGCATTGCTCATCCAAACATTCTCCCATGTGCTCCCGCTCTGGATTATTATTATGTCCCTTGGCGTCCCTGGAGCTTACGGCTAACTCTCAACGGAAAGATACAACAGATAATTGGTAATTTTTTAAGCTGTTGTGAATCGCGCCAAATGATAAATAAAACCCCACTTTTTGACAAGATAAAGCTACCTTTCGGCAACAAATGTGAGAGGTATGTTCTTTTTGTTTTGAATTTTCACGGTGCGGGGAAATACTGACCGGCTCAGAAGGCCAAACCGGATGTTTCTTACAGACAAAAAAAAGCCCAACCCGAAGGTTGAGCTTTTTCTGTACACAGTACAACCGGTAAACCGGCGCGTAAATTAACGCTTAGAGAACTGTGGACGACGACGTGCTTTACGCAGACCAACTTTCTTACGCTCAACTTTACGTGCGTCACGAGTAACGTAACCCGCTGCGCGTAGAGTAGGACGTAGAGACTCATCGTACTCCATCAGAGCGCGAGTGATGCCGTGGCGGATTGCGCCAGACTGACCTGTGATACCGCCACCTTTAACAGTGATGTACAGATCCAGTTTCTCAGTCATTTCAACCAGCTCTAGTGGCTGACGAACAACCATGCGAGCTGTTTCGCGGCCGAAGTATTCTTCGATGCTGCGCTTGTTGATTACGATGTTGCCAGTACCCGGTTTAATGAAAACACGAGCAGCTGAGCTTTTGCGGCGACCAGTGCCGTAGTATTGATTCTCTGCCATTGTCATCTTCCCCAATTAGATGTCTAGAACTTTAGGCTGCTGTGCAGCGTGGTTGTGCTCAGTACCCGCGTAAACTTTCAGCTTACGGTACATTGCACGGCCTAGAGGACCTTTAGGAAGCATGCCTTTAACAGCAGTTTCGATAACCATTTCTGGTTTCTTATCGATTAGCTTCTCGAAGCTGATAGACTTCAGACCACCAATGTAGCCAGTGTGGCGGTGGTACATCTTGTCAGTGCGCTTCGCACCAGTTACCGCAACTTTCTCAGCGTTGATAACGACGATGTAGTCGCCAGTGTCAACATGCGGAGTGTACTCAGGCTTGTGCTTGCCACGTAGACGAGATGCGATTTCAGTTGCCAGACGACCCAGTGTTTTACCTTCAGCGTCAACAACATACCAGTCACGTTTTACAGTTTCTGGTTTAGCAACGAAAGTTTTCATGCTAATTCTTACCCAAAATTAATTAGTTTCACTTTACAGGAGCCTATAGCTCCCTCTGTACAGAGCCCAGTCATCACCCCTTCGAGTGGTTGGCACTCCCGGCTTTTGCCGTTACAGGTACGGTGGGTCGCAAGATTATAGGGAAGGGTGGAGAAAAAATCACCTTTTTTTCAAAAAAAATTGAGATTTTTTCTCAGCATGGCCGTAACGGGGGATTCTGACAACAAAACGGGGGCCGGGCGGCCCGAACCCCTCGTTTTATGCGGTTATGCCAGATGCGGACGCGCCAGGTATTCGTGGCTCTGCATCTCAATTAACCGCGAGCAACAGCGTTTGAACTCAAATGTCAGCCGTCCCTGCCGGTAAAGCTGAGATAACTCAGTTTCCGCCGACATGATCAGCTTGACGTTACGCTCATAAAACTCATCCACCATGGCAATAAAACGCCGGGCAGCATCATCCTCCTTCTCCCCCATCTGGATCACCTCTGACACCAACACGGTATGGTAAATCCGGGCAATTTCCATGTAATCGTTCTGGCTGCGTGCGGTCTGGCACAGGGTCTGGAACGTAAAATGCACCACCCCGTCCGCTTCGTGCCGGGTCGGCAACATCCGGTTGTTGATTTCAATGGCCTTGCCTTCGGCGCGGGGCTCAACACTCAGCTGTTGAAAATACTGATTCAAATTCTGCTCCGCCTGGGCATCGAGCGGATAATGGAAAATTTCCGCCTGCTCCAAGGTACGAAGCCGGTAATCAACCCCGGAGTCGACATTGACCACCTCGCAATGCTGCTCGATCAAGGCAATTGCCGGCAGAAAGCGCGCGCGCTGCAGGCCGTTGCGATAGAGCTCCTGCGGCGGAATGTTCGAGGTCGCCACCAGGGTGATCCCGCGCTGAAACAGGGCTTCAAACAAGGTCCCGAGGATCATGGCGTCGGTAATATCGGAAACGAAAAACTCATCAAAGCAGATGATATCAGTTTCAGCCTGAAACCGATCAGCGACGCGCTCCAGCGGATTTTCCTGCGCGCCAAGCTGTTTGAGCTCCTGATGCACCCGGTGCATAAAACGGTGGAAGTGGACCCGCATCTTGCGCTCGGTCGGCAGACACTCAAAAAAGGTATCCACCAGATACGTTTTCCCCCGGCCGACCCCGCCCCAGAAATACAGCCCTTTCACCGGCACCACGGCCGATGGGCCCTGCCGCTTGAGCAGGCGGGAAAACAGCGACGACCTGGCCGGCTCCGGCTTCGGCGCCTGCATCCGATGAAACAGATCCTCTAAGTGCTGCACTGCCATGGCCTGTGCCGGATCGGCGATGAACTCTTCACGCTGAAGGTCTTGCTGGTATTTTTGCTGTGGCGTCATCCGTTGCTGTAACTCTTTTGATCCCATCTTTGGCATCGGATAGTACCATGCCCCGGTTTGTGCATGTATAGTAACGATACGAAACAGGGTTATTGATTTGTGACTCAGCAAGGGCTTCCCCCAGCGATGACGATAACAACAACCCATATGCCGGCAGGTACGTCGCTCTCGGCGCGCCAACAAACAGCATGGCCGGCTGTCATCTGGTATTGATAGTAACCACAAGGAGTTTTCCATGGCTTGGATTTATGCGCTTCTGATTTTTGCCGCCGGTGCCATTGTCGGCGGTTTTGCTGCGCGACTGGGCAACAAAAGCCTGCAACAGCAAAAAGAGCTGAAAAAAGACCTGGACAAGTCTAAGTACGAACTGGAGCAGTTCCGCCAGGAGCTGGTCGACCATTTTGCCCGCAGCGCGGAACTGCTGGACAACATCGCCAAAGACTACAGCAAGCTGTATGAGCACATGGCCAAAACCTCTACCGAGCTGATGCCGAATCTGCCGGAGCAGGACAACCCGTTTGCCCGCCGCATCAGCACCCTGATGCCGGTTGCCGACAGCGGGGAGACTGCCGCACCGCCACGCGACTACGCCAACGGTGCCAGCGGCCTGTTAAAGGGTGAGCCGGAATCAGTCGACACCCCGGAGAAACTGGAAGCCACCAAAGCCAGTTAGTTTTTCTGGAACTAAACCCCGGTTTTCAAGTCAGAGCAAATACTGGTTCCAATGCTTGGTGATTGATTCATCACTATTTATAGTCACATGGAATGGTACTTCTACTCGTAAACCGGAGTTTAGTCATAATGAAAAAACCTTTGCTTGTATTAAGTGCAATCGCATTAAGTATCAGTTCTGTCCTGGTCCCGGTGACCGCCACCGCAGCACTCCCCCAGGCCGTCAGCAGCCAACAATTGCCCAGCCTGGCCCCGATGCTGGAAAACGTCACCCCCGCCGTGGTCAGCATCGCCATCGAAGGCCGTCAGGTCTCCCGGCAACGCTTGCCGGAAACCTTCCGTTTTTTCTTCGGCCCTGAATTCCCAACCGAGCAACTGCAGGAGCGTCCGTTTCGCGGCCTGGGATCCGGGGTGATCATTGATGCCGATCAGGGCTATATCGTCACCAACCATCACGTGATCAACGGTGCCGATAAAATCGCTGTCCAGCTGTATGATGGCCGTGAAGTCAGTGCCGAGCTGATCGGCAGCGACGAGATGTCCGATATCGCGCTGCTGAAAATCGAAAAAACCAAGAACCTGACTGCCATTAAGCTGGCCAACTCAGATAACCTGCGGGTCGGGGATTTTGCCGTGGCTATCGGGAACCCGTTCGGCTTAGGCCAAACCGTGACGTCCGGGATTATTTCCGCGCTGGGCCGCAGCGGCCTGAACATTGAGAACTTCGAGAACTTTATCCAGACCGACGCCGCCATCAACAGCGGTAACTCCGGCGGCGCCCTGATCAACCTCAACGGGGAGCTGGTCGGGATCAACACCGCGATTCTCGGCCCGAACGGCGGCAACGTCGGGATCGGCTTTGCCATTCCGGTCAATATGGTCAAAAGCCTGACCGAGCAGATCCTGGAATTCGGTGAAGTGAAACGGGGCGTATTGGGCGTGCTCGGGGGCGAGCTCACCACCGAACTGGCGGAAGCCTTCGGCTATGAGACCAACCACGGCGCCTTCATCAACCAAGTGATCCCGGACTCGGCGGCTGAAAAATCCGGACTGAAAGCCGGTGATATTATTGTCTCGGTCAACGGTAAACAGATCCGCACCTTTAGTGAGCTGCGGGCGAAAATCGCCACGCTGGGCGCCGGCAAGAAAGCAGCATTGGGCATTGTCCGCGACGGGGAATCCCGGACGGTCGATGTGGTGCTGCAAGCGGCCAACCAGAATAAGGTCAAGGCAGAGAACCTCCACGAACGCCTCGCCGGTGCTGAGTTTGCCAACACTTCAGCCGAAGACGGAGTAAAGGGGGTCAAAGTCACCCGCCTGGAAGAGCAGTCCATCGCGGCCCGCTACGGCCTGGAGCAAGGCGATATTATCCTCGGCCTGAACCGCCAGCCGGTCCGCAACCTGGGTGAGCTGCGCAAGGCGCTGGAGAAAAATCCAAACGTGCTGGCGCTGGAAGTTAAGCGCGGCAATAACGTGCAGTATCTGATCATCCGCTAAACACCAGTCGGGCCGGAAACGGTCCGACTCTTCTCCGAAAATCCCAAGCCATCCACACCGCTTTCCCGCACGGCGGCTTCAGTTTGGTATCTGCTGCCGGTAATGATATCCTCGACCAAATTACTCGTATTTTATTGCGTCGCGGCGCTTTTTTTGGTTTTAGGGAGCAGGCATGCTGGCTTTTTTTCGTCGATCCATTGTCCTTGGCGTCGTCACAGCTCTTGCGTTGCTGGTCATCTTTCCCGACCTGCGTACCCAGATGACCCCGGCCCCGACGCATTTCGCGCCGCTGGAAACGGATCAAGCCCAACTCTCCTATAACTATGCCGTCCGGCGTGCCTCGCCGGCAGTCGTCAATATCTACAACCGCCGCTACAACGCCTCCGATCGCCTGAAGCTCAGCACCCAGGGACTGGGCTCCGGGGTCATTATGAGCAATAAGGGATATATCGTCACCAACTACCATGTGGTGGCGGAGGCCGATCAGGTGATTGCCGCGCTGCAGGACGGCCGGATTTTTACCGCGCAGCTGATCGGTAAAGATCGCCGGACGGACTTAGCGGTTCTGAAAATCCAGGCCGAAAACCTGCCGGTGATCCCGCTCAATGAGACCTACCAACCTGCCGTCGGAGACGTGGTCCTGGCGATTGGGAATCCCTATAATCTGGGCCAGACCACCACCTACGGCATCATTTCTGCCACCGGCCGCTCCGGGATGAGCTTTTACGGCCGCCAGGATTTCCTGCAAACCGATGCGGCCATCAATGAAGGGAACTCCGGTGGTGCCCTGGTCAATACCCGGGGCGAGCTGGTCGGGATCAATACCGCCTCGTTCCAGCAGGCCACCGATATCGAAACCTATGGCATTTCTTTTGCCATTCCCTATGAGCTGACGCAGAAAATCATGAACAAGCTGATTGCCGACGGCCGGGTGATCCGCGGCTATATCGGCATCGAAGCCCGCGATGTTAACCCGGTGATGGCCCGGCTGTATGATGCCGATCAGATCAGCGGTATTATCGTCACCGGCATGGATCCAAACGGTCCGGCCGCCCAGGCCGGATTTCAGGTCCAGGATATCCTGATTGAAATTGACGGCCGAAAAGTCACCGATCGGCGCAACGTCCTCGATATTGTGACCGAGCTGCGCCCGGGCAACCAGGTCGAAATGAAGGTGCTACGCAACGGCAAGCCGCTGACCCTGTCGGTGCTAATCGCCGACGAGCCCAACGTGTACTAACCCCCAAGACCGCCCCGAACCCGCATACAAAAAAACCAGCCATATGGCTGGTTTTTTAGGGTCAGGGCAGCAATTTATTCGCTGAAGCGCTCAATGTGCATGCCCAGCGCACTGAACTTATCTTCAATCCGCTCATAGCCGCGGTCGATGTGATAAATCCGATCCACAATGGTTTCACCACTGGCAATGCTGCCGGCAATCACCAGACTGGCTGAAGCGCGCAGATCGGTCGCCATGACCTGAGCCCCGCTCAAGCCATCGGTATCACCGCAAATCACCGTATTGCCCTCGATTTCCGCATGAGCCCCCATCCGGATCAACTCGGGAATGTGCATGAAACGGTTCTCAAAGATCGTTTCGGTAATGATCCCGGTCCCTTTAGCCACCAGGTTCAACAATGAGAACTGGGCCTGCATATCCGTTGGGAATCCCGGGTGCGGCGCAGTGCGGATATTCACGGCTTTCAGCTCGCGGCTGGTCATATCCAGGCTGATCCAGTCCTCCCCGGTTTCCACCGCAGCGCCGGCCTCTTCCAGTTTCGCCAGTGCAGCTTCCAACAGTGAAGGCTTGGTATTGCGGCAGATAATCTTACCACCGGACACCGCTGCCGCCACCAGGAATGTTCCGGTTTCAATGCGATCGGCCACCACTTTGTGGTAACCACCGCCCAGACGCGCCACCCCTTCGATGGTGATGGTATCACTGCCGGCACCGGTAATTTTGGCCCCCAGAGTATTCAGAAAGTTCGCCGTATCAACAATTTCCGGCTCACGGGCGGCATTTTCAATCACAGTCTTGCCTTCGGCCAGAGTGGCCGCCGACATAATCGTCACCGTCGCCCCGACACTGACTTTGTCCATCACGATGTGGGCCCCTTTCAGGCGGCCGTCAACCGTGGCTTTCACGTACCCTTCTTCCAGGACAATCTTGGCGCCCAGTTGCTCCAGGCCGTGAATATGCAGGTCTACCGGACGAGCACCAATCGCACAGCCACCGGGCAGAGACACCTGACCCTCACCAAAGCGGGCCACCAGCGGTCCCAGCGCCCAAATCGAAGCGCGCATGGTTTTCACCAGCTCATACGGGGCGCAGTACTGGTCTACACCGCTGGCATCCACATACACCGACCCGTTGCGGCTGACCTTGGCACCCAAGCGCCCCAGCAGCTCCATAGTGGTATCGATATCCCGCAATTTCGGCACATTGGCCACTTCTACCGGCTCTTCGGCCAGCAGAGCGGCGAACAAAATCGGCAGAGCCGCGTTTTTCGCACCGGAAATCGTCACTTCACCGCTGAGCGGGCCGCCGCCCTGAATTCGAAACTTCTCCATCATCAACCCTCTTAAGACAGCGACATCAGTTTTTTGTCACGTGCCCACTCTTGCGGCGTAAAGGTTTTGATGCTGAGCGCATGAATATCATTGGCAGCAATCTGGGCCATCAGCGGCGCATAGATGGCCTGCTGCTGCTTCACCCGACTCATGCCTTCAAACAGCGCCCCGATAGCAATCACTTCGTAGTGGCTGCCCTCGCCTTTGACAATGACTTCATCAAGATCCAGAGCATTTTCCAGAATTTTTTTAATTTCAGAGATTTCCACAAGCTATCCTCTTTCACTGCTTAGGCAATACACGCAGCTAACATTGATTCGACATGACTCAGGCGGAGCAAAGTGACCAGCTGTTCCGGCACATGCAATAGGGTCAGTTCACTGCCGTTACTGCTGAGCTGTTGATAAATATGAAGCAGCATGACCATCCCCGCGGAATCCACCCGGGTCACAGCACGCAGATCGAGCTGAACCTGAGACTCACGCGGCATCCATTCATGCCGTTGCCGCCAAAAAGCTGGAACTGTGTCACGTTCCAGCGTTCCTGACAAGCTGTAATGGCCATTTTCCTGAACCTGCCACTCAATCTTCGGCTTACTCATTTGCACTGTCCTCACGGCGAATAGGCTTCGCCGCAAGTCCACGCAGGTTGGCTGTCACGGCGTCCACGCCCTCGTTGCGCAGCTGGCCGCTCCACTCGCTTTGTTTGGTCGAGATCATGCTCACCCCTTCAGCGACCATGTCATACGCCTGCCACTCGCTGGTTTTCTCGTTCTTACGCAGTTTGAAATCGAGGCGGATGGGTGGGCGGCTGCCCCCGAGGATATCCACCCGGACAGAAACAATGGTGCGGCCCGCCGGGATTTTCTGGGGCGATTCGATCCGAATATCCTGATCCGTATACTGGGTCAGCACCTGAGCATAAGACGCAACCAGGTAATCGGTAAAGGCATTGACAAAGTTGTTGCGCTGGTCCGCTGTGGTTTTCTTCAGGTTCGGCCCCAGCACCTTATAAGCCGCGTAGCGGGTATTAATGTAAGGCAAGAGTTCCTGGCGTACTACGCCGCGCAGCAACTCCGGGTTACGCTGGATCTGATCCTGTTGCGCCTTCAGGCGATCAAAGGTCTGTTGCGACACCACCTGGATCAAATGATACGGGTCTGTTTTATCGACAGGAGCCGCCAGGGCAACCAACGGCAGCGCCAGCAAAGCAACCAGCAAAACTCGAAACAATTTCATCATATCCCCTTTTTATTTATTCTCGCCGCCGATGCTGTAGAGCACCTGACCAATCATATCTTCCAGTACCAATGCGGATTTGGTGTCCTGGATCAAAGCACCGTCGGTGAGCATCTCGATCCCTTCTTCCACAAATCCCGGTTCAATCCCAAGATACTGTTCGCCCAGTAGGCCTGAAGTAAGGATGGCAGCCGAACTGGTTTCTGGAAAGTAACCGAAGCGCTTCTCAATCGACAGGGTCACCACGGGGACATAGGTGTCGGTATCAAGCGTGATCGCGGTAACTTTCCCCACAGTCACCCCACCGACTTTGATCGGGGAGCGCACTTTCAGGCCACCGATATTGTCAAACTGCGCCTTGAGGGTGTACGACTCGCCGTTCCCCAGACTCTGAACATCCGCGACCTTGAAGATCAGCATCAAGATGGCGGCAAACCCGGCCAGCATAAATGCCCCGACCCACAGTTCTAATTTTTTTATCTGTTGCATTCGTTTCATCCCACATTACTTGTGTTGCCGAGCACCCGTTAGTTCCCAAACATCAGGGCCGTCAGCACGAAATCCAATCCCAAAACGGCCAGTGACGAATTCACCACCGTTTTTGTTGTGGCCCGGCTGATGCCTTCCGACGTCGGCATCGCGTCATACCCGTTGAAGACCGCAATCCAGGTCACCGTGATCGCAAACACCACCGCTTTAATAATGCTGTTTCCGATATCATATCCCAGCTCGACCGAAGACTGCATGACTGACCAGAAACTGCCGTAATCGATCCCTTTCCAGTTCACGCCGACCAATTCACCGCCCCAGATCCCGACGGCACAAAACAGCATCGTTAAAAACGGCATGGATATCACCCCGGCCCAGAAGCGCGGCGCAATGACTTGACGCAGCGGATCGACCGCCATCATTTCCATGCTGGAGAGCTGCTCGGAGGCTTTGAGCAGGCCGATTTCCGCCGTCAATGCCGAACCGGCACGTCCGGCAAACAGCAACGCGGTCACCACCGGCCCGAGCTCCCGTAGCAGTGACAGTGCGACCATCTGGCCCAAACTGGTTTCAGCGCCGAAATCAATCAGTACGATGTAGCCTTGCAGGCTCAGCACCATCCCGATAAACAACCCCGATACCAGGATAATGGCGACCGACAACACGCCCACCGAGTACAACTGCTTCATGAGCAGCGGGAACATTCTTCTCGGCTGGGGTTTGCTCACCAGCGCGCCGTAAAGCAACAGGCTGGCACGCCCGACGGTCTGGCACTGGGCAATCCCCCGGCGTCCCTGTCGGGCAATAAAATCCGCGATCATATCTAATGTATACCCTTATTCATTCTGCGTGTTCGTCTGCCGGTTCCCCACGACGATGGCAACGGCCTCTAAGCTTGGGAACCGGCAAAGATATCTTCCGCCAGTTCCCGGGCCGGATAGTGAAACGGCACCGGGCCGTCAGCCTTCCCGTCAAGAAACTGCCTGACCTGGGGATCCGGGTTTGCCCGCAGCTCGTCCGGCGATCCCCGGCCGATAATCTTGCCGCCGGACAGCAAGTAAACATGATCGGCAATACTCATCACCTCCAACACATCGTGAGAGACGATCATCGAAGTAATTCCGAGCGCCCGGTTGAGATCCCGGATCAATTTGACCAACATGCCCATGTTGATCGGGTCCTGGCCGACAAACGGCTCGTCATACATGATCAGCTCCGGGTCCAGGGCAATCGAGCGGGCCAGCGCCGCCCGCCGGGCCATGCCGCCGGACAATTCACTCGGCATCAGCCGGGCGGCGCCACGTAACCCGACAGCTTCCAGCTTCAATAGCACCAGAGTATGGAGTAAATCCTCCGGGAGCTGCGTGTGCTCACGTAGCGGAAACGCGACATTGTCGAACACATTCATGTCCGTAAACAGGGCGCCGGATTGAAACAACATCCCCATCTTGTTTCGGGCCCGGTACAACTCACTGCGCCCCAGCGCCGGAATGTTCCAGTGCTCGAACCAAATCTCGCCGCTATCCGGCTGAAGCTGACCGCCAATCAAGCGCAGCAAGGTGGTTTTGCCGATCCCGGACGGCCCCATAATGGCCGTTACCTTGCCTTTGGGCACCTCCAGGGTCACATCATCAAAGATCTTGCGGTCACCCCGCGAGAACGTCATATTCTTGATCGAAACGAGCGCTTCACTCTGCTCCATAGCCATCCCGTCGGCCCATGGCCATACGTTACTCTCCGACATCCACCGCCATTGGGGAGGATACCACCAATTTTATTCATCAGTTTACAGCTAGTTACCGATCATAGGTACATTATGCAACCAACTCAAGCCATGAACTGTAAGAACTGTGTAATTTCAGTCCAGCTTCAGCTTCCGCCGCCGGTCGCCCCCTCAGACGACCGGCACTTTCCCGACCCGCTCAGCGTCACGCCAGCTTTCACATCCCCACACACAAAATGTCACGGCTTTTGCTTTTCTTTTGGCGACTGAACCGTCAAAATTACTCCCTTAAACAAGATTTTCATGATTAACGACAAAAGGGATAAGAATGCTCGAAGCCATTGTGTTGCTCTGTATAGGTTTAGCCTTGCTGGTATGGAGTGCAGATCGACTTGTATTTGGTGCCGCCGCGCTGGCCAAAAACCTCGGCGTCACGCCATTGGTGATCGGGATGACCATCCTGGCGATGGGCTCCTCGGCACCGGAAATGATGGTTTCAGCGACCGCAGCCCTGGACGGAAAAACCGACACCGCTGTCGGTAACGTGCTCGGTTCGAACATTGCCAACATCGCTCTGATCCTGGGCTTAACGGCACTGATCAAGCCACTGGCCGTCAGTTCCGGAATTATTCGTCGTGAGCTGCCGCTGATGATCGCGGTCACCCTCATCGCCGGCGCCCTACTGTGGGACAGCCATCTGGGCTTTATGGAAGGCGTACTGCTGGTCAGCCTGTTTGCCCTGTTCCTGCTGGTGATGCTGAAAATCAGCCGCGACGGCAAAAAGAACGGCGATCCCCTGACGGAAGAGCAGGAATCAGAGATCCCGGACGGCGTCAGCAACAGCGCGGCCCTGATCTGGGTGGTGATTGGCCTGGTCCTGCTGCCTTATGCAGCCAGTATGCTGGTCGACTCTGCCGTGACCATTGCCAAAATCTACGGCATGAGCGATCTGGTGATCGGCCTGACCATCATCGCCATCGGCACCAGCCTGCCGGAACTGGCCGCGTCGATTGCCAGCATCTTCAAAGGTGAGGATGACATGGCGGTCGGTAACATTATCGGCTCCAATGTCTTTAATATCCTGGCCGTGATGGGGATCCCGGGGCTGCTGAACCCGTCCGTCCTCAGCCCGCTGGCGATGGGCCGCGACTACTATGTGATGCTGGGGGTCTCCGTCCTCCTGCTGTTGATGGCGCTCGGAAAACGCCGTCGGATCAATCGGCTGGAAGGTGCGTTCCTGATCTGCTGCTTTGTCGCCTATCAGGGCTATCTGTTTTATAATCTGGCGTCTTAACGGAGATCCGAACCATGTCAGAGACGTTTGATTATTGCGGCCATGGTCGCAAAGTTATTGAAATTGAAGTAGAAGCACTGCAAAAGCTCACCCAGTACATCAACGGCAGCTTCAGCGAAGCCTGCCGGCTCATTGCAGCCTGCACCGGCAAAGTGATCGTGATGGGGATGGGGAAATCCGGCCATATCGGCAATAAAATTGCGGCAACACTGGCCAGCACCGGCACTCCGGCCTTTTTCGTTCACCCGGGCGAAGCCAGTCACGGCGATCTGGGCATGATCAATAAAGGCGATGTCGTTCTGGCAATTTCAAACTCCGGCGAAGCCTCAGAAATCCTGACGCTGTTGCCGGTGATCAAACGTCTGGGGATCCCGCTCATCAGCATGACCGGCAAGCCGGAATCCAGCATGGCCCAAATGGCTCAGATCCATCTGCAGATCACCGTCGACCAGGAAGCCTGCCCGCTCAATCTGGCGCCGACATCCAGTACCACCGCGACTCTGGCGATGGGCGATGCCCTGGCGATTGCCCTGATGGAGTCGCGCGGCTTTACCGCCGATGACTTTGCCCTCTCGCATCCGGGTGGCGCGCTGGGACGCAAACTGCTGCTGCGCATTGCCGATATCATGCACACTGGCGAGCGCCTGCCGAGGGTCGGCGAGCAGGCCACGATCAAAGATGCGCTGCTCGAAGTCTCGCGCAAGGGGCTGGGCATGACCGCCGTGGTTGATCACCAGCAGCACCTGCTCGGGGTGTTTACCGACGGCGATCTCCGCCGCCTGCTCGATAACCGGGTCGATATTCATACCACCGCTATCGGCGATGTCATGACCCGCCGGCCGGCGATCATTGCCCCCAACCTGCTGGCCGCGGAAGGGCTGAAACTGATGGAAGAGCGTAAGATCAGCGGTCTGCTGGTCACCGAAAACGACCAGTTGGTCGGCGCCCTGAACATGCACGATCTGCTGAAAGCCGGAGTGATGTAATGCAAGTCGAAACTATTTATGGCCCGGTCTGTCAAACCATCTATCAGCGCGCCAAAGACATCCGACTGCTGATCTGCGATGTCGACGGCGTGTTTTCCGACGGCCGGATCTACATGGGCAATGACGGCGAAGAACTGAAAACCTTCCACACCCGCGATGGCTACGGCATCAAATCACTGATGGGTGCCGGGGTGGAGATCGCTATTGTGACCGGCCGGAAGTCGACGATTGTCGAGAACCGCATGTCAGCGCTGGGAATCCGGCATGTGTACCAGGGTCAGGACAACAAGCTGGCCGCTTATGCCGACATCGAACGCACCCTGGGCATTGACCCGCGCCAGACCGCCTACATCGGCGACGATCTGATCGACTGGCCGGTCATGGCCCAAGTCGGGCTGTCGGTTTGTGTGGCAGACGGCCATCCGCTGCTGGCCCGCCGGGCCGATTTTGTGACCCGGATCCCTGGTGGTCACGGTGCCGTACGGGAAGTGTGCGACCTGATCCTTGAAGCTAAGGGTGAATTAGATAAACATAAAGGTTTGAGCATATGACCTTACAGAGGCTGCTCTGTGCGCTGTTGGTCGTGGTATGTGGCTGGACCGGGTACTACCTGCTGAACAACCGCTGGCAGGAGGATATCCAGGTCGAACCGGATGCGGAAAAACCGCTGTTTACCGGCAACACCGTGGTCAATACCTCCTATAACGCCGCCGGGCTGCGTAGCTACCAGATTGATTCCGAGTATCTGGAGCATTTCAGCGCCAGCGGTGACACCAACTTCGTCGCGCCGGTGCTGTGGATTTACCGCGACGGCACAGAGACCGAATGGCGGATCAGTGCCAGCACCGCCACTCTGGATAAAGACCAGGTATTACAGATGAACGGCAGTGTCCGCATCTTTAACCTATTGCCCGAGTCCGCGATTAAAGTGATCCAGACAGATAGTCTGAGGCTTGACCTGATCAACAAAGATTTTGACACCCCGGATCATGTCCTCATCACCGGCAGCAACTTCCAGAACGAAGGCACCGGCATGCAGGGCAACATGGACCGCAGCGTGGCAACCTTATTAGAGAATGTAAAAGGTAGATATGAAGCTTTTAAAAATTAGTACCTTGCTCTGCCTTTGTCTCAGTGCATCAAGCTGGGCACTCAGTAATGATACAGAGCAACCGATTTACATCAACTCGGACAATCAGGAACTCGATATTCAGAAAAATATCGTCACCTTCACCGGGAACGTGGTGCTCCGCCAGGGCAGTATTGATATTCGTGCCGACAAGCTGGTGGTCACCCGCCAGACTGCCGGTGACGGCAAAGAGATCATCGACGCCTACGGCAAACCGGCCACCTTCCACCAGGTGATGGATAACGGCAAGCCGATTGACGGCGCCGCCCACCGGATGCGCTACGATACCGCGACCGAATTTCTGAAAATGACCGATGAAGCCATTTTGATCCAGGAAGGCAGCGAAATTCAGGGTAAGGTGATCAGTTACAAGATTGACGAGCAGAAGCTGGTTGCGGAAAGCGGCAAGAAAAAACGCGTGACCACCATCTTGCAGCCAAACCAGCTCAACAGCAATAAGAAATAAACCGGACCATTATGGCAACGCTAAAAGCAGAACACCTGGCAAAAAGCTACAACGGCCGTAAGGTTGTCTCCGATGTCAGCCTGGAAGTACAATCGGGCAAGATTGTCGGCCTGCTCGGCCCGAACGGAGCCGGGAAAACCACGTCCTTCTACATGATCGTCGGCCTGGTGGCCCGCGACGAAGGCACCATCACCATCGACGGCACCGATATCAGCCTGCAGCCGATGCACAACCGCTCCCGGATGGGGATCGGATACCTGCCGCAGGAAGCCTCGATTTTCCGCAAGCTCTCGGTGCACGACAACCTGATGGCCGTGCTGCAAACCCGCAAAGAGCTGAGCAAGGCCGAACGCCAGGACAAGCTCGAAGAACTGCTGGATGAATTTAACATTCAGCATATTCGCAACAGCCTGGGCATGGCCCTGTCGGGCGGGGAACGCCGCCGGGTGGAGATCGCCCGCGCCCTGGCCGCCAACCCGAAATTTATTCTGCTGGATGAGCCTTTTGCCGGGGTCGATCCGATATCTGTGATCGATATCAAAAAGATCATCGAGCATTTGCGCGATCGTGGCCTTGGCGTCCTCATCACCGATCATAATGTCAGGGAAACGCTCGATGTCTGTGAGCAGGCCTACATCGTGAGCCAGGGGCACCTGATCGCCCATGGTACCCCGAGCGATGTCCTCAACGATGAGCACGTAAAACGAGTCTATCTGGGGGACCAGTTCCGTCTATAGTTAGAATATGGGCTGACTGGGATGTCGCCCGGTTGACTGCACGAACCACCAGCCGAAGTTGAAGCCGTATTTGGCGCCCGTTACCAAAGATAAAAATAAGGTGCACTGACTTATATGAAAACCTCGCTCCAGCTCAAACTAGGTCAACAACTGGCAATGACGCCACAATTGCAACAGGCCATCCGCCTTTTGCAGTTATCTACCCTGGATCTGCAGCAAGAAATCCAGGAAGCCCTGGACGCCAACCCCCTGCTGGAGCTGGACGAGAACCTCAATGAAAACGGCTCGGACACCGCTTCGGATCACCCCGACCCCGCCGAGAGCAAAGCCGACGGTGCCGACAGCGATCCGGACGACTATGACACGTCTGAGGTCATTGAGCAGCGTGAAATGCCGGAAGATCTCCCGGTTGATACCACCTGGGACGATGTCTACAGCGCCGGCACCGGCAGTACCGGGATTGCGATGGACGACGACATGCCGGTTTACCAGGGCGAAACCACCGAAAGCCTGCAAGATTACCTGATGTGGCAGGTACAGCTGACACCGTTCAGCGATACCGATCTGACCATTGCCACCGCCATCATCGATGGCATCGACGAGAAAGGCTACCTCACCTGCTCAGCCGAAGAGATCCTCGACAGCCTCGGCAACGACGAGGTCGAACTGGACGAGGTCGAAGCCGTCCTGAAACGGGTTCAGCAGTTTGACCCGCTGGGCGTCGCGTCACGCAACCTGCAGGAATGCCTGTTATTGCAGCTGCGCACTTACCCGGAAGACACCCCCTGGCTAGCCGAAGCCAAGACCCTGCTCAACGACTACATCGACCTGCTGGCCAACCGCGACTACCGGCAGCTGATGCGGGAAACCAAGCTCAAAGAGCCGGAGCTGAAAGCGGTAATGCAACTGATCCACAGTCTCGAACCGCGCCCGGGCAACCGGGTCGTCAACAGCGAGACCGAATATGTCATTCCGGATGTGTCGGTGTTCAAAGATCACGGCAAGTGGGTGGTCACCATCAACCCGGACAGCGTGCCTCGGCTGCGGGTCAACCAGCAGTACGCAGCGCTGAGCAAAAGTACCCGCAACAGCGCCGACAGCCAGTTCATCCGCTCCCACCTGCAAGACGCCAAATGGCTGATCAAAAGCCTGGAGAGCCGCAACGAAACCCTGCTGAAAGTAGCGCGTTGCATTGTCGAGCACCAGCAGGACTTCTTCGAATACGGCGAAGAGGCGATGAAACCTATGGTGCTCAATGACATCGCCTTGGCGGTCGACATGCACGAATCGACCATTTCCCGGGTCACCACCCAGAAGTTCATGCACACCCCGCGGGGGATTTTTGAACTGAAATATTTCTTCTCCAGTCACGTGAGTACGGACAACGGCGGCGAGTGCTCCTCGACCGCGATCCGGGCACTGGTGAAAAAACTGGTTGCCGCTGAGAATCAGGCCAAGCCGCTCAGCGACAGCAAGATTGCGACATTACTGGCGGAACAGGGGATCATGGTTGCCCGGCGCACCATTGCCAAGTACCGTGAATCCCTGGGGATCCCGCCATCGAACCAACGTAAACGCCTGCTGTGAGTTGCAGGCGCCAACAGGAGGAAGATGTCTATGCAAATTAATCTCACAGGACACCATGTCGAAATTACTCCATCCCTGCGTGATTACGTCAATTCCAAGTTCGACAAGCTCGAGCGTTTCTTCGATAAAATCAATAATGTCCATGTGATCCTCAACGTCGAGAAATTACAGCAGGTGGCGGAAGCGACCCTGCACATTAATGCCGGAGAAATCCACGCCAGAGCGGATTCAGAAAATATGTATGCCGCGATTGACGCATTAACTGATAAACTGGTGCGTCAACTTAATAAACATAAAGATAAACTCAATAGCCACTGATCATGCAACTGAGTAATGTATTGAGCCTGGACTGCACCAAGAGTGCAGTCCCTTGCTCCAGCAAAAAGCGCGCCCTGGAAATTATCAGCGAAGTCGCCGCCAAGCACCTGGACCAGAATCCGCAACCGCTGTTTGAGTGTATGCTCAACCGCGAGAAAATGGGCAGTACCGGGATCGGCAACGGGATCGCCATCCCGCACGGCCGTATCACCGACAGTGATCAGGCCATCGCCGTGCTGATCCAGTGCCAGGCCCCCATCCAGTTTGATGCCATCGATAACCAGCCGGTCGACCTACTGTTTGCCCTGCTGGTGCCGGATGCCCAGTGTAAAGAGCACCTCAAGACCCTGGCCAGCATGGCGGAAAAGCTCAGCGACAAGCAGGTCTGTAAACAGCTGCGGACTGCAAAAAGCGACGAAGAGCTTTATCAAATCCTCACGCGTGATTCATAATGAACATCACACGCGCCACTGTTGTCAGTTAAGGTAAACCAGCATGATGTTAATGGTTGTAAGCGGTCGCTCCGGCTCCGGCAAGTCCGTCGCCCTGCGGGTTCTGGAAGATCTGGGCTACTACTGTGTCGATAACCTGCCGGTCAACCTGTTGCCCCAGCTCGTCAGCACCGTCAACAATCAGCAGCAGGACATTGCCGTCAGCATTGACGTACGCAACATGCCCGACGACCCGGATGAGATCCGCGACACCCTGTCCCAGCTCAGCGACACCCTGGATGTGAACGTCATTTTCCTTGATGCCGATGATAAAGAGCTGATCAAACGCTATAGCGAAACCCGCCGCCTCCACCCGCTCTCGCGCAACAATATGAGCCTGGAGCAGGCCATCCAGTCGGAAAGTGCCCGCCTGAGCGTGCTCAAAGAGCAGGCCGATCTGGTGATCGACACCACCAACAAGTCGATTCATGATCTCAGCGAAACCGTTCGCGCCCGCCTGCTGGGGCGCGATGCCCGCGAACTGATCATGGTGTTCGAATCATTCGGCTTCAAGCACGGGCTGCCGAGCGATGCCGATTTCGTCTTCGACGTCCGTTTTCTGCCTAATCCGCACTGGGTCCCTGAGCTCAAGCCGCTCACTGGCCTCGACCGCGGAGTGCAGGAATTTCTTGCCGGTCACCCGGAAGTGAACCAGCTGATCTACCAGATCCGCAATTTCATCGACACCTGGCTGCCGATGCTGGAAAAAAACAACCGCAGCTACCTGACCGTGGCCATTGGCTGCACCGGCGGGCAGCACCGCTCGGTCTATATCGCCCAGCAACTGGCAGAGCATTTCCGTGATCAGGGCCACCAGATCCAGGTTCGCCACCGTACCCTGGAAAGTCAGTCATGAGTCGGGTGTGCCGCGAACTGTTCATCAAAAACCGCCTTGGCCTCCACGCCCGGGCGGCGATCAAGCTCGTCGAACTGGCACAGAGCTTCGAAGCCACCGTCACCATCAGCAACGATGAAAAAAGTGCCACTGCCGATAGTGTCATGGGTCTGTTGATGCTCGAGTCCGCTCAGGGCCAGCAAGTCTGTGTCAGTGCCGAAGGTCGTGATGCCGAAGCCGCACTGGCGGCAGTGACCGCGCTGATTGAAGCCGGCTTTGACGAAGAATGTTAACCCCGGCCTGAAACATCAAAATCAACAAATCCCTGGCTATGGCAGCCTTCTTGCTGCCATCTGTCCCGACCTTCGCGATCCCCTGGTATTCCGCTCCCGGAGAGCCTTGTCCGGCGCAGATGAAATCTTTATTTCCTCTCAGATCTGGTGAGACAAGCACCACACTATTGCGTTAAAATTCAACTTATTGCGCCACAACCGCATACGACAGATCCCATTTCGCAGTTTTCCCATACCTTCCAGGTATCTATCTGCCCCCTTTTTCCTGTCCAGCGGTATGGCGGCCGGCATTACACTCATTTGGGGTAGCACGCTTATGGCGGATGTATTAGAACAAGACCAAACGCATCAGACGCTGCAGGAAGTCAATCAGGCACTTGAAAACGGCATGTTTGTCCATGTCCGTCGCTTGCTCCAGGACATGGAGCCGGAAGATATCGCCCACCTGCTCGAAGCCTCCCCCCCCAAAGAACGTCAGGTTTTGTGGCAACTGACCGATCCCGAAGAGCAAGGGGATATCCTTGATGAGCTGTCGGAGGATGTCAAAGACGGCATCGTGGCCCAGATGGCCCCGGACAAACTCGCCGCCGTCACCGAAGGGATGGCTTCGGACGATGTCGCCTACGTTCTGCGGAGCCTGCCGGATGACAAATATCAGGAAGTGCTGGCGCAGATGGATGCCATTGACCGCCACCGGGTCGAAAAAGCACTGGCCTATCCGGAGGAGACCGCCGGCGGGATCATGAGTACCGACTTCATCACCATCCGCAGTGATGTGACCGCCGATGTGGTGCTGCGTTACCTGCGGATGAAAGGTGAACTGCCGGAAGCCACCGACTCCCTGTATGTCATCGATCAGGAAGAGCGCCTGATCGGCCACCTGTCGCTGGCAACCCTGATCACCACCCAACCGGACATCAAAATCGAAGAAGTGATGGATGACGCCGATGAAGCCATCGCTGTCGATATGGATGACGGGGAAGTTGCCACCCTGTTCGAGCGCCGCAACTGGCTCTCAGCACCGGTGATTGACGCGAACAACCACCTGGTTGGCCGGATCACCATCGATGACGTCGTGGACATTATCCGGGAAGATGCCGAACACTCGATGATGAGTATGGCGGGGATGGACGACGATGAAGACACCTTTGCCCCAGTGATGAAGTCTGCCCGGCGCCGCAGCATCTGGCTCGGGGTCAATGTCCTCGCGGCCCTGGCAGCGGCCTCGGTCTCCAACATGTTTGAAGACACCCTGGACAAGATGGCCGCGATTGCGATCCTGATGACCATCGTACCCTCGATGGGCGGGGTGGCCGGTAACCAGACCGTGGCGCTGGTGATCCGCGGCCTGGCCGTCGGCCATATCGGGGAAACCAACACCCGCTGGCTGCTGAGCAAAGAAGCCCGGGTCGGCCTGATCAACGGCGTGCTCTGGGCACTGATCATCGGCGGCGTGGTGGTGGTGTGGAAACAAAACCTGCTGCTCGGCGTCATTATCGCCGGTGCGATGCTCACCAACTTGCTGGTGGCTGGCGTCGCCGGCGTCTGTGTGCCGCTGCTATTGAAAAAGCTCAATATCGACCCGGCCCTGGCCGGCGGCATGGCGCTAACCACCATTACCGACATCATCGGACTGTCAGTCTTCCTTGGCCTGGCAACGGTCTTTCTGGTCTAACGACGATATGTAGGGCCGACTGAATTGTCGGCCTGGCAGCCTGCACCGCTGTACTGGCAACCTTCGTGACGGTCCTCACCGCCTGAACGGCTGTGCTCACCGCAACCACCGCTCCCAAAACAAAACGAGAGCCGCCCGGCTCTCATTTGTTGAACAGCTGACACGCCGCCAGCCTTATTCCCCGGCGATTTTCAGGGTATCGAGCAGCACCGATCCGGTCTGGATCTGGCTGCGGGTTTCGGTATCGCTCCCGACCGCCACGATATTCTGCATCATATCCCTGAGATTGCCGGCAATGGTCACTTCACTGACCGGGAACTGGATTTCACCGTTCTCGACCCAGAAACCGGCCGCCCCGCGGGAATAGTCCCCGGTGACGATATTCACGCCCTGGCCCATCAACTCGGTTACCAGCAGGCCACGATCCATTTTTTTCAGCATCTGCTCAAAGCTTTCCCCGGTCGATTTCACCAGCCAGTTGTGGATCCCCCCGGCATGCCCGGTCGGCTGGCGGCCCAGTTTGCGGGCCGCATAGCTGGTCATCAGATAAGTTTTCAGCACCCCGTCCTGGATAATTTCCCGGTCGTGCGTTGCCAGCCCTTCGCTGTCAAACGGCGTACTCGCCATCCCGCGCAGGATATGCGGGCGCTCGCTGATGTTCATCCAGTCCGGGAAAATTTGCTCATCGAGTTTATCAAGCAAAAACGAGGACTTACGGTAGAGGTTCGAGCCGCTGATCGCCATCACCAGGTGACCGAACAAGCCGGTTGCCACATCGGCAGCAAACATGATCGGCGCCTGACGGGTCGACAGCTTTTGCGGATCAATCCGGCCCACGGTACGCTCGGCGGCATGACGACCCACGCGCTCCGGCGTCCACAAATCGTCCGTATGGCGCGCGGTGGTATAGCTGTAATCCCGCTCCATATCGCCGTTTTTACCCTGGGCGATCACGCAGCAACTGGTGCTGTGACGGCTGGAGGCATAACTGGCCAGCATCCCGTGGCTGTTGCCGTACACCCGGATCCCGTAGTGACTGTCATAGCTGGCACCGTCACTCTGCTTGATCCGCGGATCGTGATCCAACGCCGCCTGCTCGGCCTGAATGGCAATAGATGCGGCATGATCCGGTTCCGGCTCATCGGGATGAAACAAGTCCAGATCCGGGATCTCGGTAGCCATCAGCTCTTTCGGGCCCGGTCCGGCAAAAGGGTCTTCCGAGGTATAACGGGCAATATCCAGCGCCGCCGCGACGGTTTGGGCAATCGCCGCTTCACTCAGGTCTGACGTTGATGCGCTGCCTTTGCGCTGACCGCGGTAAACAGTGATCCCCAACGCGCCATCGCTGTTGAACTCGACGTTTTCCACTTCGCACATCCGCGTCGACACACTGATCCCGGTGGTTTTGTTAATGGCCACTTCAGCCGCATCCGCCTGTTGGCCGGCCAGCTCCAGTGCTTTGGCCACCGCAGCTTCGAGCTCCACACGCTGCCGGGCAACCTGTTCTTTTACATCCATACCTTCACATTCTCAGAATATTTTCCCCATTTCATCATGGGACGCCCGAAAGATTTCCGGCTGAGCCATCATGAAAGGGGGGAACTTGTTAGGGTCTGCACCAACCCGGCCACAGCCAAGTTGTACCTGTGCGTATTACTTATAGCATAACATTGCCGATGCGGAATTTGCGCCCCCAAATCTTGATTAAACTGGTAAAATGGCCCCGTTAACTTTTGAGTGAGCCTGATATGAGCCGTAAAAACCAAAAAGCCCCTTGGGAAGAGGAAGAAGAGATCATCTGGGTCAGCAAGTCCGAGATGAAGCGCGATATGGAAGCGCTGCAGAAAATTGGCGAAGAGCTGGTCGCTCTCAAACCCAATGCCCTGGCCAAAATCCCACTGGATGACGCGTTGCGGGACGCGATTAAAGACGCCCAACGCTTCAAGAACGAAGCGCGCCGTCGCCAGTTGCAGTTGATCGGCAAGATGATGCGCCAGATTGAAATCGAGCCGATCCAGGTAGCCCTGGACAAACTGCGCAACAAACACTCGCAGACCACAGCTCAGTTGCACAAACTGGAGCAAAAGCGCGATGCACTGATCGACAACGGCGACAGCATGATCAATGAGATCATGGCCGAGCATCCGCACGCGGATCGCCAGCGCCTGCGTCAGCTGGTTCGCCAGGCCAGCAAAGAAAAGACCCTGAACAAGCCGGCCAAAGCCTACCGTGAAATCTTCCAGTACCTCAAAGAGCTGTACCTGAAAGACTAAGCATCCTCTGAAAAGCGGAGTACCACGGAAAGGCGGAGCAATGCTGAAAGACGGAGCGCCCTTTGAAAGACAAAGCTTCGTCCGGTCAGATAAAATAATGCCAGCGCCCGTTCACGGCGCTGGCATTTTTGTCTCGACGGACAGTCACTCGGGGCTGCGGCAGATCACTGCGTGCCGCCTACCGTCATCGAATCAATTTTTAGCGTTGGCTGACCAACCCCGACCGGCACGCTCTGTCCGGCTTTGCCACACACCCCGACCCCGCGATCAATATCGAGATCATTACCGACCATCGACACCTGCTGCATCGCTTCGATACCGCTGCCAATCAGGGTCGCGCCCTTGATCGGACGCGTCACTTTGCCATTTTCGATCAGGTAAGCTTCCGAGGCCGAGAAGACAAACTTGCCCGACGTAATATCGACCTGACCACCGCCGAAGTTCGGGGCATAAATCCCCTGCTTGACGCTGGCAATGATCTCTTCCGGCGTATGCTGGCCCGGCAGCATATACGTATTGGTCATGCGCGGCATCGGCAGGTGCGCGTAGGACTCGCGGCGACCATTGCCGGTCGGCGCCACGCCCATCAGACGCGCATTGAGTTTGTCCTGCATATAGCCTTTGAGCTTCCCGCCCTCAACCAGGACGTTATACTGGCCCGGCACCCCTTCATCATCAATATTCAGTGAGCCCCGGCGATCCGCCAGCGTGCCGTCATCGACGATGGTACACAGCGGCGAAGTCACCTGCTGTCCCATTTGACCGGAAAACATCGACGAGCCCTTGCGGTTGAAATCCCCTTCCAGACCATGACCAACGGCCTCGTGCAGCAACACGCCCGGCCAACCCGCACCAAGGACCACCGGCATGGTTCCGGCCGGTGCATCACCCGCTTCCAGGTTCACCAGCGCCTGACGCAGGGCTTCATCGGCATAAATCAGCGCAATGGGCTTGCCGTTTTCTTCTCCCTGAAAATACTCGTAGCCGTAGCGGCCACCGCCCCCGGCGCTGCCGTGCTCGCGACGACCGTCTTTTTCCACCAGCACACTAATCGACAGGCGCACCAGCGGACGGATGTCGGCGGCATAGGTCCCGTCCAGAGCTGCGACCAACACCTGCTCATAGACCCCGTTAATGCTGACCGAGACTTCTTTGACCCGCGGCTCTTTGGTGCGAATGTAGCGGTCAATCTCTTCCAGCAAGGCGATCTTCTGATGCTTGTCCAGACTCTCCAGCGGATTCACCGGCGCATACACGCCACCCGCCATGGTCGGGGCAAAGGCCTGCACCTTGCCCTGACGACCACTGCGCACAATTCCGCGGGCCGCCTTGGCACTCTGGGTCAGGGCCAGGGTATTGATCTGATCCGAGTAGGCAAAGCCGGTTTTCTCCCCCGCCACCGCCCGGACCCCGACCCCGCGGTCGATGTTAAATGAGCCGTCTTTGATGATACTGTCTTCCAGTACCAGCGATTCATGCCAGCAGGACTGGAAATAAATATCGGCATAGTCGACATCCCGGGCGGCAATCAGCCCCAGGGTTTTGCTTAACTCTTCACGCCCCAGCCCGGACTGGGCCAGCATGGTATTTTCTACGGTTTCCAGCGTCATTCAATTTGCTCTTCATTGATACCGCGCTGATGCACCCCGAAACGGGCATGTTGCATCAGCGGCATGTTTGTTCGGATCGTCTGGCTCAGATTCAGGTCCAGATCGGCCGTCAGTACGCCGGTTCCCTGCTGCTGGCAGGCAACCACTTGTCCCCAGGGATCGATCACCATCGAGTGCCCCCAGGTTTCCCGTCCATCGTGATGTTCACCCCATTGCGCGGCAGCGACAATCCAGCACTGGGTTTCGACGGCCCGGGCCCGTAATAAGATGTCCCAGTGCGCTTTGCCGGTCACTTTGGTAAAAGCGGCAGGCACGACAATGATGTCAGCCCCTTGTGCCCTCAACGCAGCATACAGCTGCGGAAAGCGCACATCATAACAGATTGACAGACCAATATTGCCAAAGGGTGTTGGCACCACCTGAATGTCATGGCCGGGACGGAACGTGTCCGATTCCCGGTAGCTCTGGTGCGCATCGGCCACATCGACGTCAAACATATGCAGTTTGTCATAATGGGCCCGGCACTGGCCGTCGCTGTCAAACAGCAATGCAGTCGTTGTCACCGACCCATCGGCCTGGCGGATCGGCATCGAGCCCATCAGCAACCAGATCCCCAGTTGTTTGCTCAGGGCCGAGAGCTCTGCCTGCAACGGTCCCGCGCCCAACGGCTCGGCATAACGCTGATAATCAGCCCGGGTCCCGAACACCAGACAGTTTTCCGGCGTCACCACCAGCTGGGCCCCCTGGAGTTGTAGCCCTTTGAGTTTTTTCTTCAGCTGTCTCAAATTCAGTGCCGGGTCGGCCCCGGAATTCATTTGTACCACACCCACTTTTGTCATCATGACTTCCTTATTCTGACCGGGGGCTCCTGGCAAGCGCGCCGATTTACTCCCTGAACTCTTCAGGCACGGTATATTCACCGGTAAAGCGAGATTTCTCCGTCACCACCGGTGCCTCAATCGGCCCCTTCACTTCATAGTTAATCTGGGTAAATACATCCAATACCGGCGACAAGGCCGTTGAAATCGCGAACACCAGTATCGCGGTCTGCGGTGCGACGGCAAAGGCTGTCAGAACCGGGATCCCCGAGGTAAAGTCCGGGTAGAACTGCACTTTCGCATCCACGGTTTCACTTACAAGATTAGCACTTCCGGTAATATACATGTCCCCGGCCAGCGCCTGCATCTTGATATCGCTGCTTTCAAACCGGCCATTTTCCAGCGTGCCCGAGCCCCGAATGTAGTTAAACGCCAGGCCATCATCAAAGACGCCGGAGAAATCGAGCTGCATTTTCCGAATCAGCGAATCGATACTGAACAAGCCAAGGATCCGGCCGGCCCCGCCGACTTCACTGATCACCCCTTTTCCGGTTTCGGTTTTCAACTCGCCATTGAGGGTCTCGCGGTGCATCGACCAGGGCGCGCCCCGCCACTGAATGGACGCGTAACTGCTAAATTCTGCCCCCTGGATCCCGCCGGAAATCCCCAGTCGACCCATCAGCTCCGAGCTGTTTTCCCCTTCGATATCAAAGGCAATATGAGTTTCATTCTGGTTATCCTCCAGGGTCCAGTGACCATCAAGGCTCAGCAAGGTCGAGCCGGAAGCGACCTGGAAATTCTGCAAAGCCAGCGTGGTTCCGTCCCGGCGCAGCTTGCCCGACACTTCGCCCAGCCGGTAACCCTGCAGCCAGGCATCTGCCAGTTGCAGATCGACTTCCGGCAAATTGGCCATCAGGGCGCGGTCAAAATCTGTCGCCATCGGCACTTGTTGCTGCGGCACATACGGTGCCGGCGTGGACGCCCCTTGTTCATCCAGCTGCGGCAGGTTGAGATGCAATTGATCCAGTGCCAGCTGCAACGGCTTACCGTGCGGCCAGATCCCTTCGCCGCTCATCTCGCGGCTGTCGAGCAAAAAGTGCCATTGCCCCGGCTGCTTACGTACGGCCAGGTCGATATCATGCCAGTTGAGGGTTGCCAGTTTGAGCTTTTTGAGCTGGGCGTTGACCTCGGTCGGCAACGGGATTACCGGCATCCCGGACTCCCCTTCGCCTTCCCGCTCAGCAATCTCTTCACTCAGCGCGATCCAGCGATCGCCGTCCAGCGATCGGCCCGCCAGATCCACCCGGTGCTTGCCCGGCTGCAACGCCCGCAGCTTACCGTCACCCACAGCCAGCTGACTGGCGGTGATCACCAGCGGGCTGCCCAGGCCAATCCGGGCACGGTATGCCGCCTCCGGCATCCGCAACGTCGCCTCCAGGCGCTCCGCATTGCCCCGCGCCGTCAGCGTAGCCGACTGCTGGTTACCACGCACCAGCGTCAGCGGGTAAGGCAGTTCGCTGTGCACATCATTCAAATCAGCTTTGACCTTCACCTGGTAATTAAACCCGGTGTCATGCAAATCGACCCCGACATCCGCCTGCCAGCGGCTCAGCCCTTCAACCCGGGCCAGCAGCGGATCACGGATCTGCTGTTGCAACGCCGCCACCGACCAGTCACCGTTCACCTGGACCCCAACCCGGTACCCGGCATCCGCCTGCTGACCGGTAAAACTGACCGACACCGGCTGCGCCAGCAATTGGCCGCGGATCGCATCGGCCCGGACCTGATCGTTGTCGAAGTTCAGGGTGCCGCTGACCTGATCCAGCTGCAGCGGCGGTGTTTCCATGACGATGGTATTGTCCGCCAGCTCAGCCTGTCCCTGGGCCCGCACCTCGCTGCCGTCAAACGGAATATCCAAATGAAAACGCGACGTTACCGGCCCGCTGACCTGCACCGTGGTCAGTGCTGCCCCGACGGTGTCCACCAGGGGGGTCGCCAGCATGTAATCCCGGATCGCTGCTCCCTCGGCCGCCACATCCAGCGTCAGCTTTAAATGGCCGTCCGGGGCTAAATCGGCAGCACCGCGTACCCGCGAGGCTGTGGCCCCCAGGGTTTTCGCCTGGCTGGCCGCAATGAACATCTGATCATTTTCAAACCTCAGATCCAACGCCAGATCCGTCAGCTCCGGCCAATGGGTATCAAAGCTGAACCGCCCCTGCGTCAACGGCACCTTCACCTGGAAGATCCCTTCGTGGCGCGGATACGGAAAGTCCGCCAGCTCGCCATACCACAGCAGCTGGGCCTGATCGGTGGTCCCGCCGCGGATCGCCGCCGACAGGTAATCGGTCAGCTCGCGCCCCAGCGCCAAAGTCGGCAGGTATCGCCAGGCTTCACCGGCATGGCGGACGGCCGCTTCCCCGTAAAAAGACAGCCAGGCGGGCGCATCGGCCGGAAAATCGAGCCGGAACTGGCCATCGGCACGAACATCCGGCGTGGCAACCGACACCTGATCACTCCACAAGCGCCACCCGTCCTCGCCCACTTGCCAGTAAGCCGTCACTTCGCCGCGATCTATCGGCAGCGGGGCCTGGAAGACATCGCCGTACGGCAGCGTATCGTCTTGCAGCAACAGCACGGCTTTGCCCCCGCTCAGGCTGCCGGACACCACGGCATCCAGCTTGTGCACTTCCGGAAACAGCGACCATTGTTTCAGCCCGAGCTGATGTAACCGGGCCGAAAAGCGCGGGGCTTGATCCTGAACGCCAGCCAGGCGGATATCCTGTAACTGGCCACTGGGCTGTAGCGCATCCAATGCAGCGGCGGCCTGACTCTCAGGGGGAAGAAAACCGGTAAACGGCAGCAGAGGCGCAAGCGGCAAGCGGCTGATGGCCAGCTGCCAGTCCGACGGCTGCCACTGCCCGGCCAGGGTAAATGCCGGCCACAGCTGGGTGTCAGTCTGCAAGCGAATTGGTTCACTGTCGATGCGCCAGCGCAGCTCACCGTGCTCGGTTTGCTGCGGCTTGAGTGCCAACAGCCCGTGGTGAATGCGAAATTCATGAGACTGGCCGTCACGCCGCCAGCGCAGGGTGCTGTTATCCAGGCGCAGCCGGCTGTCAGCCAGCTTGCCGTCTTTTAAATTCAACCACACCGCGGTATTGAGGTTGCTGCCGGTGACCTCGGCATTGCCGAGCTGCTGATCCAGCCACGGTGTCATTGATAGGTTGCGTGCCTGAAGATAGATGCTGCCGGACATCTCCGGCAGGGAGCGGTTGGCCGATAAGTTGGCAATCACCTGCAGTTGGCTGAAGTGAGTGTCCGCTACGCTGATCACCCCTTCTGCCCGGTGCTGGGCGCCGGTGGCATCCCACTTCAATTCATTGATATCAACCCGCAGCGGCTTACCGGCCGGCGAGTTCAAGGTGACATGGGAGTCTTTGAGGGAGAATTTACCCAACTGGACAAAAAACAGGGTTTCTAGCCGGGCAATCAATGCAGCGGAATCCTGATCCGCACCGGCAGCGGACGCCGGTTCGCTGCGCAAGGGCAACAGTTCGTCCGGCAGGCGAGTCAGGTCGAGGCTGAGCTGGCTGATCCGGACATCGGTGAACACCGGCCGCCATGCCAGGACGGAGCCCAGCAGGTCGAGCTGCATTTCCACATCCCCGATATGGATGATGGACGCCAGTTTATCCGCCTGAGCAATTTCAACCCCCTGCAGCACCAGCGACGGACCGCGGTTGCGCCAGTGCCCCTCGACGTGGCTGATTTCCAGACGGACCTCAGCCTCCTGCGAGGCCCACTGGCGGATCGGTTCGCGGTAGTCATTCAACTGAGGCAGAAAAAAACGCAAGCCACTGATGGCCAGTGCAGCCAGCACCAGGATCATCAGGGCCAGCCACATCACGCCTCGTGCCAGGCGAACCGGAACCGTTGTCACTCAATATCCTCGCATCGTAATTACATCATGACGACGTCAAATTGTTCCTGGATATACAATGGCTCCGCCTTGATCTTGACCTGTTTGCCGATAAAGACTTCCAGCTCAGCCAGGGCATGGTACTCATCACCAGCCAGGGCTTCGGCCACGGCCGGGGAGACGTACACCACAAAGCGATCCGCATCGTAGGCGCGGTTGACCCGGGTGATTTCCCGCAGGATTTCATAGCAGACGCTTTCCACGGTTTTCACCGTCCCGCGACCTTCACAGGTCGGGCAGGTGCCGCACAGCACATGTTCGATGCTCTCACGGGTCCGCTTGCGGGTCATTTCCACCAGCCCGAGCTGGGTGAAGCCGTTGATGTTGGTTTTCACCCGATCATAGGACAGCGCCTGCTCCAGCGCGAGCAGAACCCGACGCCGGTGATCGTCCACCGCCATGTCGATAAAGTCGATAATGATAATGCCGCCCAGATTGCGTAGCCGCAGCTGGCGGGCAATCGCCTTGGTCGCTTCAATATTGGTATTGAAGATGGTCTCTTCCAGGTTACGGCGACCGACAAACGCGCCGGTATTGATGTCAATCGTGGTCATGGCCTCGGTCTGATCGATGATCAGATAGCCGCCCGATTTCAACTCGACCTTGCGCTCCAGCGAGCGTTGGATCTCGCTCTCGGTATCATAGAGATCAAAGATCGGTTGCTCACCGGCATAATAGTCCAGCTTATCGCTCAGCTCCGGGACAAACTCGTCGGTAAATTCCTTGAGCTTTTCATAGCCCATGCGCGAGTCAACCAGAATGGCGTCCAGCTCGGTACCGACAAAGTCGCGCAGGATCCGCTGGGCCAGCCCCAGCTCACCGTAGAGCATCGATTTGGGCTTATGTTTGGCCCGACGCTCGAGCACCTTACGCCACAAGTGTTTGAGAAACGCCGCATCCTGCGACATCTCTTCGGCCGTCGCCCCTTCGGCAGCGGTCCGGATAATAAAGCCCCCGAGATCGTCGCAATACTCACCGACAATCTTTTTCAGCCGTTCACGCTCACTCTCGCTTTCAATGCGCTGAGACACGCCGACATGGCTGGCACCGGGCATGAACACCAGATAACGCGATGGCAGAGTGACATCAGTGGTCAGGCGAGCGCCTTTGGTGCCCAGCGGATCTTTGACCACCTGCACCACCAGGTCCTGGCCCTGGCGCACCAGCTCGGAAATATCCCGGACCTGAAACTGCTGTTTTTCATTTTCGGCCACGCACTCCGTATGCGGCACGATATCGGACGCGTGCAGAAACGCAGCTTTTTCCAGCCCGATATCGACAAATGCCGCCTGCATCCCCGGCAGCACCCGGCTCACGCGGCCCTTGTAGATATTACCGACAATCCCGCGTTTGGATTCTCGCTCGATGTGTATTTCCTGAAGGCTCCCTCCTTCAATCATCGCCACACGTGTTTCGCTCGGCGTTATGTTAATCAGCAGCTCTGTGCTCATGGTTGCCTCTAAATTGATAAACTTAAAAAGTCTTGAACCATGATGTCGGTCTCCATTAAGGGTAACCCCACCACAGCGTAATAACTGCCATCGATACGCTCAATAAATTTGCCACCGATCCCCTGGATCCCGTAGCTGCCGGCTTTATCCTGCGGCTCTCCGCTGTGCCAGTAGGCTTCTATTTCTTGTTCTGTCAGCGGCTTAAACCACACATTGGTGATCACCAGACGGGTGTCCTGGCGAGCTGCCGTCGCCAGGGTTACGGCTGTCATCACCTGGTGCTCCCGGCCGGAAAGCAGCCGCAGCATCCGCTGGGCATCGGCAAAGTCTTTCGGCTTTTCCAAAATCTCATCATCGACAACGACAATCGTATCCGACCCCAGCACCGGCGTCTGGCCGTCAGTGGCTGCCACACCGGCCTGCGCTTTGTCCTGCGACAGGCGCTGAACGTACTGGGATGGGCTCTCCCCGGGCTGGTGGCACTCTGCCACATCGACGGCCACCCGCTCGAAACGGTAACCCAGTTGTGCCAGAAGTTCTTTACGACGCGGGGAGCCCGAAGCCAGATACAGTTGTAATGCAGACATGATGATACCATTTACTGAATTATCAAAAAGATCCGTTCGATATCATGTCTTAAAACCTAACATCGAACGGGGCTTGTTTGAAAAATAATTTAACGAATTGAGAGCTTGCGTCGCATTCGCCGCAACAACAAGAACAGCCAGGGCCACAGCAGGCAGTTCAGGAGGACCGCCCACAGACGCTCCGGCTCGAACGCGACGACGGAAACCAGATATTCGGCCCAGAACTCGATCAGTTTACCGGCCAGCGTCAGGAACGCCACCAGAATGGCTTGCTGCCACAATGACAGATTGCGGATCAACTGGAAATTCAGGGCGACGATGTAGCAGAGCAGCGACATCATCAGGCCACGCACCCCGAGGGTCGAGCCCAGCATCAAATCCCACAGCAGCCCCAGTACCAAGGCAGTGCCCACATTGACCCGGTGCGGCAGGGCCAACACCCAGTAGAAAGCGACCAGCAATACCCAGGACGGGCGAAATAACTCCAATTCCCCCGGCCAGGGGGCGGCCTGTAAAATCAGCGCCACAATAAACGAAAGCCAGATCAGCAAGCGGCCATTCGGTCGACTTGTTGCCACTATTGATCTCCTACGATGAGAGTTTCCCGCGGTGTCGGCCACACCAGCAATAAATAACGCAAGCGGTCAAACTGCACGGTTGGCTTGGCCTTGATTTGAGCAAAAGGTCGTTTGTTATCAAACGAAAATTCAGTCACATGGCCGACCGGATAACCTTCCGGATAACGCCCGCCCAAGCCGGACGTGACCAGCAAATCCCCGACTTCAATGTCGGTACTGCTCGGCACATGCTCCAGCTGGACCTGATCGATATGACCGCTGCCCGACGCTATCACCCGAATATCATTGCGCACCACCTGAACCGGCAGGGCATGGGTGGCGTCGATCAACAGCAGCACCCGGCTGTTATGGGCCCCGACGTATGAGACCTGGCCGACGACCCCTTTCTCATTGATCACCGGCTGGCCTTCGTAAACGCCGTCAACCCGTCCCTTGTCGATCATCACCTGGTAGCTGTACGGATCGGAGTCGACCGCCATCACTTCCGCAATCAGTTTTTTCTCATCACGGACAAACGGCGAGCCCAGCAGATCCCGTAAACGCTGGTTTTCCTGCTGCAACTGATCCAGTAACAGGATGTCGCTCTGCTTCACCAGTAAATCGCGCTTCAGTGCTTTGTTTTCAGCCAACAAACGTTGATGGGAACTGAGTTGTCCCGACATCCCTTCCAGCAATTCGCGGGGCAGGTTTGCCGCGTATTGCAGCGGGGCGATTGCGGAGTTCAGCAGATAACGGACATTGGCGAAGGCATCCAGGCGACTGTCAGCCAGCATCAGGCTGACTGACAGTAAGACGGCAAGAAACAGGCGTAGTTGCAGGGATGGACCTCTGCCAAATATAGGTTTCATCTAACGCTATAACCTGTTTGATTGATTGCCAGAGACGGCATTATTCTTCGCTGAAGAGATCACCACCGTGCATGTCGATCATTTCCAGCGCCTTGCCGCCACCACGGGCCACACAGGTCAGGGGATCTTCGGCCACAACCACCGGGATCCCGGTTTCTTCGGTCAGCAGGCGATCCAGATCACGCAGCAGGGCACCACCACCGGTCAATACCATCCCGCGCTCAGAGATATCAGACGCCAGCTCCGGCGGACACTGCTCCAGCGCCACCATCACGGCAGAAACAATCCCGGTCAGCGGCTCTTGCAGCGCTTCCAGAATTTCATTGGAATTCAGGGTAAAGCTACGCGGCACCCCTTCCGCCAGGTTGCGGCCACGGACTTCGATCTCACGGACTTCATCCCCCGGATAGGCCGAGCCGATTTCGTGCTTGATCCGCTCTGCTGTTGCTTCACCGATCAGGCTGCCGTAGTTGCGGCGCACATAGTTAATGATGGCTTCGTCGAAGCGGTCGCCCCCGATGCGAACGGAAGAGGAGTACACCACGCCGTTCAGGGAGATCACGGCCACTTCCGTGGTCCCGCCACCGATATCGATCACCATGGAGCCCGTCGCTTCCGACACCGGCATGCCGGCACCAATTGCAGCGGCCATCGGCTCATCAATCAGATACACTTCGCGCGCACCGGCACCCTGGGCCGATTCGCGGATCGCACGGCGTTCAACCTGGGTTGAACCACATGGTACGGCCACCAGCACGCGTGGGCTTGGACGCAGGATACTGTTGTCATGCACTTGCTTGATAAAGTGCTGGAGCATTTTTTCCGTGACGTAGAAATCAGCGATCACCCCGTCCTTCATCGGACGGATCGCGGCAATGTTCCCCGGCGTTCGCCCCAACATCTGCTTGGCATCATGGCCAACGGCGGCAACACTTTTGGTAGCGCCCGCACGATCCTGGCGAATGGCTACAACGGATGGTTCATCAAGTACGATGCCCTGGCCTTTGACATAAATCAGGGTATTGGCTGTACCCAAGTCAATAGACAGGTCATTAGAAAACATGCCACGAAGTTTTTTAAACATAGTCTTCGGCTAATTCCTGCAAGCTTACAAAATCGTTAAATTGCGCTAAATGTAACAGGGGGCACGGATCGAGACAAGGCAAGCTTTGTCAAACCTGCCACAGATCCGCATTTTCTTTAGTTGAGCAGGATATTGATACCTTTTTCCCCGCGGTAGATGACCCGATCGTTACCGCGATAGGCGCCGAAAGTCACCCGCGCCGAGGGATTCTCATCGCCCTTGCCCCGCCAGTTATACAGCAACCAGGGCTGCGGCTGCGGTCCGGCAAATCCGGATTCACAGGTGATCTCCTGATCCGTAGAGGCGACCTTGTCCGGCTGATGATTGACCAGTTTTTGCCAGAAGCGGACCTGCTCGAGGTAATAGACAACCGGCGCCTCTCCGTTTTGCTTCAATTGATGCGGAAACGCTGTGAGCCAGCCGTTGACAGCCTGACCAAACCGGACCTGATGATGTCCTTCGAGTGTCTTTGACTCACTGTTCAGGTTCATCGATTGCGAGACAATCTGCTTGCAATAATGCTTGCCGTCAAACCAGGAGGCACTGTCGTCGACATTGGTGACAAACTCGCGACCGTCCCAGTATTCCACCCGCAGCGGCACAGCGATCTCGCTATCGGAGCGCCCGGTGACATCTTCCAGCGTCATCCGGCCGTAGCGCGCATCAACTGTGCCAGATAACTTGGTGCCTTCTTTGTCCGGCATCCCCTGCGAATCGTAAACCGTCAGATCCAGGCTCGCGAAATCGGCACAGCCTCGGTGCGTACAGTCATCCCGAGGCATCACCACCAAGCCGATATCCGTCATATACGGACCATCCGGCTCGGAGATCCCCGGTTGTTCAAGGGTGCCCGGTTTCAGCCATTTGCGCTTAAACACAAGTGCAGCATCAGGCACAGATAGCGTTGCCTGCTGCCAGTCCTGCCACCGCGACGGCCCGGCCAACCTGTCGGTTAAGTCATTGGGCTGAAAAACGGCCGGCGCCTGATCGGTTGCAACCAACGCCAATTTGGCCTTCAGGGCCGGAGAAAATAAACCATAGTTCCGGGTTGGCTCGCCCTGGATGTTGCGCGCTTCTACGGAAAACGCAGTCGAAAACGCCTGCTCCATATAGGTAAAGCTGCCATAAGCATTTTTTACTGCACTCGTTTCCAGTACAAAAGCGGCCGGATAAAAGCGGCCGATGGCGCCAACCCCGGGAGAAATGTCCGATCCCAGATAGCGCCCGTCCGCTTTCAGCCATAAGCTTCCCACTTCGCTCCAGCGCAAGTTATCGATCACCAACCCCTGTTTGGCCTGAGCCGGACTTTGGTACTGCTGTACCAAGCTGCCTGTCAGCTCCCCCCTTTGTCCATTTGACGGAGTATGGGGCTTGTCGGCGACCGACAAGGCCAGCGGTGCATCAAGTGCCTGGCGACTCACCTGATAGTAATTCGGTGTTACCCGAGTGCGGCACCAACGCGCCTGCGCGGTGAGCAGCTCACCCGGGCCGTCACCGGTATAGTTTCCGGAGGAATGGGCAAAATCCGGGTAAGCCAGCGGTTTCACCGTGACTGAAAATCGCTCCCCGGCCCGGGCAAAGCCGGGCGAGTTTTCATCACCCGACGTACCAGAAAAATCAGTGTTTCCAGCAGCCGATTGAATATCGCACAAGGCAAAGGTATAGGGCCGCGCGTAGATCACAGCCGTCCCGAACAGCCCTTGCCAGTCACCCTGGTGATCCTCGCAACTGTCACCACCGCACTGTTGCGGTTGCCAAGCCAGATCCTGCAATTTAAATTGCAATTCACCGGCATCAAAATACTGCATCGGCAAAGTCGCGACCCCGTTTTGAAAGCGCAACTGGGTTTCGTGGCTTTGTCCTGGACGCAGAGACTGATCGGCAATTTCGGGCGTCATGTTCTGTGTGGTCGGCCGGACATACCGTAACGAATGTACCGTCAACGTTTTTGCTTCACCGACCGCTTTACCGTAATCCTGGATCACTTCGCAGCTGGCCCCTTGCGATGCGACCGCCTCGACTTTTAAGTTGAGGGGCTTTCCTGCGATCATCGCCGCAGGCGCGCCGCCATTGATCCGAAATCCAAACGGCGCAAAACGGTACGGGCCGCCTGTCGCCTGTAACGTGTTGCCCTGCTCCGTCGTCAGCTGGGCCGACACCTGGATATCCCCGACATTTTGGCTTTGCAAATACAACCAGCGCTCCCCGCCGGACATCGGGATCGAGGTGCTGCCCGGCTCACAAATGCCATTCGGCGTCGCCGCCCAACAAAGTGCGCCATCAGGATCGGAGTCCGGTGAAACCTGCATATTGCCGACAAATCCGGTATCGATGGTGCCATCGGCTTTCTGCACCTCGAATTTGATCGGCATCCGCTCGCAGGTCAGGCCATAGGCCGTCTGCGGCGTGATCACCAGCCGCCGTGAAACCGGTGGCTGACCGCAGCCATCCAAGTCCCCATGAATTTGGGCATTGCCGGACATACTCAAATACTTCGTCGTCACGGCCCCGTTGACGTAAACAATCCCACTCATCGACACCGAGTAGTGACTGACCAGATAAGCACTGATAATGCCGCCCGATAAAGCGATTTCCCCATTGGGCGCCTGCTGAATAATGTAGAGATCCCCCGGATTACCCGGTTGACCGTTACGATAGTTCACCCGGACATTGGCCCCCGAAATACTGGCGCTATTGACGTTCAGGACCGACTTCCGGATCACCTCAATCGACGCCTGCCCCGACACCTTCAGGCTGCCGATCCAGTACTCCCCACCGCTCAGGACCAACTCGTCACGGCCACTGAGTTTCACTTCACTGTAATTCCCCGGAGCCAGCACTACACGGTTATTCTTAGGCGCAATCACATTGCCGGCCGCCGGGGTAAACGGAGTAAATTCCGGCTTTTTCGCCAGCATCAGATCCGCATTCCCGGAGCATCCGCCACTAGGGCAACCACTATTGCCGTTGAATACCACCCTGTTGGGCAAAAAACCTACCTGACGGCCCGGGGCCGCGCCATAAATCGCCGCATTGCCGGACATCGACAGCCGCCCCTCATGGTCAATCACCCCGTCCGCTAATTTCCAGGTCTGAACTGCACTGTTAAAATAATCACAGGTCTGCACTTCAAACGGTTTTTCAAACAGGAAGTAACCCACCCGCTCCGCGACATGGCCCCGTTCAGCATCGGTATCCATGTCTTCATCGATCATAAAACTGGCTTTATCGGGTTCCATCCGACAGCGCCGGACCCAGCCGCCGTTATTGCCCTGACGGGAGTTTTTATTGGCGATAAGAATCGGAATCGACTGAAAGGGGCCAAAATGGGCATAAGTATCACAGCCAATGGTGACCGGATCGCCTTTGCCGATCGAGTTGGTGGTTTGCTGACTCCCCATCTGAAACCGGCGGCCATTGAGTGTGCCAGAGCCATAAGCGGCAACATAACCAATCTCCTCTGCCACCGTCGGGTACGGCCGTTGCTTTTGCCCCCAAAGACCATCCACTTCAGAGCGCTCCAAAGCAATCTCAAAGGTCTGATTGCTGACCCCCTGAACCGTGGATGTCAGCCAGAAGTCGGCATACCTGGCTGCCGCATTATTTCTGGTTTGCACTTGGTGGAGCACGCCGGGGATCACCCCTGCCGGGAAATTCCCGGCCCCGGGGATCTGCGCAAAGCGAATGGTTTCCCATTGGCCTCTGTGAGCGTTATTTTGTGTGGTTAAACGATACTGATACTTTCGAGTCGAGACTGATTCCGCGATCAACATAGTCTCGTCATTCAGCCGGTGCACCCCTTTTTCAATCACCAGATAGTCAATCAGGCGCATCGGCCGGGGAGTCAAATTCGGGTTTGTGTTCCGCCGGGACGGCGGAAGCTGTTGCTGGAACGTCACGGATTCTCGGGTCACATTGAGGATCACCAAGCTGGATGGCTGATCATCCTCATTGCGAAATTCAACTGTATCCATCAGAAAGACCAAAGGCGGTGTGGTATAACTTTCCTGAAAATTGATGGAACAAGGCTGATCAATACAGTCAGCAAAGCCTGACGTCGCCAACACATCGTAACGACCAAACTCCAGTGTCTTGGCCTGTAGTCCGACAGCAGGCGCCAGGAGCACCATCAAGAAAAAGACACGACAGAATAAAACACGCCAACACATCAGTTTTTCACTCCAACTCTCTCGCCCAGGTCTCCTGGGTCCGGGTCACTGACATTTCGCCCGAGCCACAGGTCGCCGTGGCGGTTAAATAATATTGCTTGTGAGGGCCGACCTCGCGGGTTTCACAGCGCAGCGTCAGGCTGCGGCACTGAAACAGCGTGGCATCCAATCCGGAGATCGGCTGCCCCTGGCAAACCTGTGCATCGGCAGTGGTCTGACCCAGCGGGAACAAGCGGCTCAGCAGGTACTCATTGCCGGAATGAGCCGCGAACCAGGCCCGGGTCGCCAGCACTTCGCGGGTGGTGGTGGTCTGCCCCGACCAGTCGATCCGGATCATCGCCGCTGCCATCACGGCCATCACCGTCATGACGAAAATGGCCACCATCAGGGCACTGCCGCGCTGCTTGCTATAAAACATTGATCACCTGCACGGTATGGTTATAGCGGGAAACTTCATCGCTCCGCTCACGCTGTACTTTGAGGAAGATTTGCACCACGCCGAAATTGGCCGCGCCGCCGCTGGCAGAGAACACCTGCTGCGGCTCGCTCTGATCGGGGTCGGGCAGCACGAGATGGTCGGCAATTTGATTGAGCGGACTGGCCGGCTCGTCCCCGATCAGGCGATAGAGCGCGCCCTGCTCGACACAGAACCGGACTTTCTGCCGGTAGATGTAAAACCGCTGTCCCGGCGAGTCCGCGATGGCGATGTCATTTAAGTTCAGCTGATGGGCGGAAACATCCAGGCTGACCACCGACAAACGCTGACGTTCATATTCACGAAAACCGTAATAGCCGATTGCCACATGATCACCGACCCGTATGTCCGGCGCCGCTTCGCTGTTCCAGCCGACCGTCAGCTGCGACTGATCGCGGGCACTGCCCCAGTAAGCACCGGAAGCCATCACCGGATAAAACGCCACACACTGACCATCTTGCTCGGTCTGGACACTGTTGGGGGCGGCATGGCGCAACTCGCGGCTCATTTTCTCCAGTGCAAAGCGGGCGATCTGCTGCGACCGGTCACGGTGCACCGTATCCAGGTAGCTCTGAGCACCAAACTGCAAAAAGTTGCCCACCGCCAGGGAAATAATCGCCAGGATCACCAGCGCGATGATCATTTCCATCAGGGTAAAGCCCCGGGTAGCCTGAAATGATGTCATCAGTAGTTACTCCGCAGGGCCACGAAGGTATAGATGCCGTAACGGCCGGTATCGACGGTGACTTCAATTTTCTTATGCTGATGTGGGTATGTTGTGCCATCGCCGTGATTAAGGGACGGTTCATAGCGCACATCAATTCGGACCGTCATGTTGCGATAGGTATCTGCGTGCTGTTTTTCCGCTTCCAGCAGACTATCTATCACCCCGCGCCAGGGATACGCATTGCTGCCGTAGCGCTGACCACAGAGCGTAAACTCGCCCCAGCAACCATGAAAGTCATCGACATCATCGGCTGCCGGAACCCGCAGGCCCCAACCTTTCTGCGCGTCATTCACCGGATCGAGATACGCAAAATATTCCGGGCTGGTCCCATCCGCGGCGACATTATCCCGCGGCCAGCGACCGGAACTCTCTGGTACAGAGCACGCCACAGCACCCGCCTCACCACAGCGCAGCACGCTGTCATTGTTCGGATCCGAATGCTCGTCAAACTTACGCGATAAGACTTCGTTGAGAAACGCCTGACTAATCGCCGCCGCCCGGGCCTGATAAAAAGGAATGGCCGAGCGTTCCGCCTGGGGAAACAGGAAACTGGTCAGGGTGATCATCGCAATGGCGAGGATCACAATGGTGATCACCCCCTCGATCAGGGTAAACCCGCGCTGGTACTGGCATGACCCTAGATCCGGGCATCGCTTATTCGGCATACACATATCCCTCCCGGTTGATCACCATCACCGCTCGCTCCCGGTCGCCGGAAGCAAACGTCAACCGGCAGCCGTTCAGGCACAGCGGCTGGGGCTGGTGATCGGCATTGAGATAATAAGGCCGTCCCAGCAGGTTGAAATACCAGCGGATTGCCGTCACCGGTGCTCCGGTGACCGACAATTGCAACTGATGGTCCGTCGCCGTGAGCGCCGCCTGGGTCTGAGAGCAACCGTCCGGCGCGCCGAAGCGGGTTGAAGACACCATCAGCGCGTGGCAGGGATCGGGGGCTGCGGAGACATCGCCCTGATTCATGGCAATGGTCTGGATCTGCCGGACAAGGGCGATGGCCTGATCCCGGTTGAGGTAGGCATCAAAATGGCTGCGGCCGATCAGACGCGACGCGGCCGTCACGCTGATGATCCCCACCAGGATAATCACCGCTATCAGCTCAATTAAGGTAAAACCACGTTGATGTCCGGGCATGACGCACCCTGAAATACAGAAATAAAGATAGCTTTCTATTTACGCAGGGCATCCGCACGATGCCCTGGGTAAATAGAGCTCCGAAGAGCTCTATCTGACGGATTAAGCTTTGTCGCCAGCGTCAGTACCGTCTGTTGGTTTGCTCGCTGGAGCCTCTTTACACGCTTCGCCTGTCACAGTTGCAGTCGCGCCTTCCGTTGCAGAAGTCGCTGCAGTGTAAGTCAGGTAACACGCATATGGGATCTCGCCTTCCGCAGTATTTTTATACTCTTTCAGGGTCAGCAGAATAGTTTTACCTGCTTCTTCAGTTTGACCGGTATCTTTTACCACGACCCACTCTTCATCGAAGTTAGACAATGCTTTGACGATCCCGTCCGCGTGTGCTGTCGGGTAACCGAAAATAGTTTTAACACCAGCAACATCAACGGCTGTCGCCTTGTTTTCCTGGCCTTCGATCGCTGCTTTGCCGTACACGATCCCGGCTGCGCCATTGACCGCACCTTTCAGGCCTTGCAGGGCCGAGTTGCGGGCATCACCTTGCAGGTTCAGGAAACGCGGTGCCGCGGTCACAGCCAAAATACCCAGGATGACGATCACCACCACCATCTCGATTAATGTAAATCCACCTTGTCTTTTCATAACTGACTCCAACTTTCTTTTTAGTTCACTAACTGGACTTCAACCTGGCCATTGGCCAGTTTGTACACAAATTGATGCCCTGACTCTGCAGACACGGCATCCCCGTTCGAGCCGGCAGCTGCCGACGCTAACTGGTAGAAATGACATTGCGCATTATCAGCCTTGGCCAGGTAAGCGTAATCGCTCTTGGTGGCCGATTCTGCGACACTGGTGACCTTTGGAGGATTTTGCATCAAATTCTCCATCAACCACGCACAATCACTGCTTTGAAACTGGCGAATGTTCTTTTCCGACTCAGCCAGCGGGTAACCTTCAGAGATCACTCCCTGATCGCTCCCGGCCGTGGTCAGATAAAAGTTCTGTCCGTCATAGTTCACCACGTTGTAGTTCCCCGACACCGGACGTCCATTCGCTTCCCACTGTGCGCGCGCCGACAGGACGGCTGTTGCAAAACCACCCGCAACACCTTGTATTGAAGCTTTTTTCGCTTCATCCGTGACATTCATGAAGCGCGGCAATGCCGCAACAGCCAGCAGGCCAACCACAATGATCACGATGACAAGTTCCACCAGCGAGAAACCGGTTTGTTTTTTCACTTTTTACCTACCTTCCACTCACAACGTCAAAACAACGTCACAAATTCACACCAAGCGTCAAAAAACCGTTGATGTGTATTGTCTCACTTTCATAAAATAATGCCACCCATTTCTTATCGTTAATTTCGTAAAAACAGGTCTGATTTTGACGTTTATTGTCATCACCTTGCACAATGAAACCCTGATAAGGGACCGGTTGCTGCCGGGATGACAGTAAAATCCAGATTTTTTCGCAATCAAGCGCACCATCCCGACGCACCACCGGCCACCCCAGCCGGGTAAATTCGTACGCGATCCCGTCCAGTTGTTGACGGGCCGGCCGGCCGTCAAGCTCCCAGCGCTGACGCAGGCTCGAAGCACTACTTTGCAACGTCTGTACCAAAACATCCAACCGGGTCTGCTCCGCCCGCTCATAGACCCGCCGTCCTTCCAGCAGTAACAGGGCCACCACCACCAGACCGGCACTGAGCCAGAGGAACTGGTGGATCCTGTACTGCTGTCGGTGGTTAAACCCCGCGCGCCACATCGAGCAGACTCCACATCGGCAGGAAAATCCCCAACGCCAGCAGCAGCACCATCATCGCGACAATCCCCAGCAGGATCGGCTCAATCCGCGCGGTCAGGGTTTTCAGGTCGTAATCCACTTCCCGATCGTAGAAATCGGACGCCTCCAGCAGCAGATCATCCACCTGGCCGGTCTCTTCACCGACCGCGATCATCTGCAGCACCAGCGGGGTAAACACCCCGGCCCGGTTGGCCGTACTGGCAATCGAGCTGCCGCTTTCAATGCCGTTTTTCATCTCCAGCAGACGGTTTTCCAGAAAGCGGTTACCCAACGCTTCAGCTGCCATCTGAATGGCCTGATTGAGCGGCACTCCGGCCCGGATCATCAGGGCAAAAGTCCGTGAAAAGCGCGACAGCTGGGCCCGATTGATGATCCCCCCGACAATGGGCACCCTGAGCCGCCAGGCATCCCATTTTTCCTGGCCCGCCGGTGTCTGGCGCCACATTTTGGTGCCAATCCAACCCGCGATCCCGGCCCCGATCATCAGCGGCCAGTAACTGACAAAAAACTCCGAGCTGGCGATCAACAATTTGGTCGACCAGGGCAACTCGACTCCGAAGCGACTGAACATGGCGGTAAACTGCGGGATCACTTTCACATTGAGCACCACAACCGCCAGCATGATCGCCGCCAGGACGAAACTGGGATAACGCATCGCTGACTTGATCCGCCGCCGGGTTTCCATTTCCTGCTCAAAATATCCCGCCAGCTGCAGCAGGGAGTCATCCAGCCGACCGGTGTTTTCCCCGACATGGATCATCGACACAAACAGTTCGCCGAAGACCCGTGGATGCTGCTTCATCGCCACCGAGAGCGTGCGACCATTGGCCAGCTCATCGGAGACGGCTTCGAGCGTCTGTTGCATTAACGGATGCGACGAACTCTGACTCAGCCCTTTCATCGCCCGCAGCAAGGGCACACCGGCTTTGGTCAGGCTGTAGAGCTGACGGCAGAAAATCACCAGCACCTCCAGCGGAATTGAACGCTGGAACAGCATCTGCCAATCCTGCCCTGCGCTCCGCTCTTGTCCCTGGCGGATTTCCAGCGGAATGATCCCCTTACGCATCAGGGCATCGGCAGCCGCATCCTGGGTCGCGGCTTCGATCTGGCCGCGCTTCAACTCCCCCTGCTGGCCGCGGCCGCGGTAGTTAAACGTCGGCATCGCCATTCTCCTGTCGGTTCATTACTGCGCCCCGGCGAAGTTCAAATCCCCTTCGCCCAACAGCATGACTTCGGCGAGGCTGGTCACCCCGTCCAGCGCCAGCGCCATCGCTGATTCAATCAACGGCGTGTACCCCACCGACTTGCGGGCGATTTGGCTGAACTGCACGGCATCATTGGCCCGCAGGGCGTCCATCATCGGCTGGTCAAGCTCCAGCAGCTCAAACACCCCTACCCGCCCTTTATAGCCGGTAAAGTTGCAGCTCTGGCAGCCCCGCCCCCGATGAAACGCCCGCGCCTGATGCTGCGGAAACCGAGCCGCCAGCCACTGTTGCTCGGCGGTTTCCACAGCGACCGAATCGCCGCAGTCCCGGCATACCCGGCGCACCAGTCGCTGGGCCAGTACCGCCCGCACCGCACTGGCCACCAGATAGCCGGGCGCTTCCATATCCATCATCCGCAAGGCGCTGTCGATGGCATCGTTGGTATGCAGGGTCGAGAGGACCAGGTGACCGGTCAGGGCCGATCGCAGGCCGATCTCCACCGTCTCCTGATCCCGCATCTCCCCGATCAGAATGATGTCCGGATCCTGACGCAAAAACGTGCGCAGGATTGATGAAAACGTCAGACCGATTTTGCTGTTCACCTGAACCTGGTTGATCCGGGGCAAGCGATACTCCACCGGATCCTCGGCGGTGATCAATTTCTTGCCCGGCTGATTCAGCTCACTCAGCGCACCGTACAAGGTCGTAGTTTTACCCGAGCCGGTCGGCCCGGTGACCAAAATCATCCCGTGCGGGCGCTTGAGCTGACGTCGCAAACGACTCAGCAGCGCCGGCGGCATGCCGATTTCTTCCAGGCTGAGGATCCCCGCCGACTGATCCAACAAACGCATCACCACCGACTCGCCGTACTGCACCGGCATGGTCGACACACGGACATCCACGGAATGGCCGCGCACTTTGACATTAAAGCGGCCGTCCTGCGGCAGACGTTTCTCCGAGATATCGAGCCCGCTCATCAGCTTCAGGCGCAGCACCAGGGCCGCCGATACACTCGGCTCGTTGAGCAGGGTCTCATGCAGCACCCCGTCGATCCGCTGGCGGATCCGCAGCACATCGGCATCCGGCTCGATATGGATATCCGACGCCCCGATCTGGATCGCATCTTCGAACAGGGAGTTGATCAGCTTGACGACCGTGACTTCTTCGTTGTTCGGATCGTCCATGCCGAACCCGAACTCCGAGCGATTCTGGTGTTCGGCCTGCAACTGCTCGGCAAAGGAGACAATTTCCTGTGTGCGGCGATAATAGCGATCGAACGCCGCCAGCAACTGGCGCTCCGGCGCGATCACCAGCTCGACCCGGTACCGCGCCAGCTGATTAAACACCGCCTCCTGGGCCGCCAGATCGGCCGGGTCGCTCATCGCCACCCGCACCGTATCTCCCTGGGCACTGATCACCAACGCCCGCAGCCGCCGGGCATGCACTTCCGAGAGCAACCCCGCCGCCTCCGGCGACACGGTCATCCGGGTCAAATCAATCAGAGGAATGTCCAGCTGACGGGAGAGAAACTGCAGCATCTGCTGCTCACTGAGAAATCCCATGCTGATCAGGGTATCGCCCAGCTTCCGTCCCGTGCTCTGCTGCTGGTTCAGCGCCTGCTCCAGTTGCTCCGGTGCCACGATGCCCTCTTCGACCAGCAAGTCTCCCAGTCGTTTTCGTAATCGGATTTGCATCGCGCTTAGCCCTCCTGCGCTTCAAGCAGCGCCAGCCGCTGTTGAATAAATTGCTGTGATTGTTGTGAAATACGCCCCATCAACAGTGCCTGCTGATAAGCATCACGGGCGCGCGCCGGGGTTTGATTGCGCTCCAAGGCAATCCCGAGCCCCATCCACCAGCGGCCATCATAAGGCTGCTCGTCGACCAGGCGTTGGTAGCTGGTCATCGCCAGCTCGGGTTGATCCAGCTGCTGCGCCAGGGCGCCGCGCATCGCCAGGTATTCATGACGGCCTGCTTCCGGCAACTGACTCAGCACATTGAGCGCGGCCTGCGGTTGCGATTCATTGACCAACAGCTTGGCCAGGGTCAGACGTAAATCCGGCTGGTCCGCATCCAGAGCGAGGCCGTCCTGCAAGGTCGCCATCGCCTGGCGACTCTCACCGCGGCCATATTGCAGCGCCGCCAGTTTTTGCCGGGCCAGGATCCAGTCCGGCTGGTACTGCACGGCTTCGCGCAGATGACGGATCGCTTTGCGGCTGTCGCCGCTTTTCAGAGCTTGCTCCGCCCGCTGATACGCCACCCGGGACAGTTGCTCACCGTCGAGTTCAACGGTTTCGATCACCAGGGCTTCATCCGCCGCCAGCTCATCGCCCGCTTCATTGCCTGTTGTTTCAACCTGGGATTCGGCAGGCGTTTGGGCTGGCACAGCAGCAACCGCGGCTTGCTTCAGCGGAGCAGCACCCGATGATACGGATGCAGCCTTCGCGGGTTGATGGGCAGCAATTGGCGTCGCCTCTTGCTGTGGCGCTTGCGGCTTGGGCGCTACTGCCACCGCGGCCCGGGACGACAACGCCATGACCGGCACGTCGCCCGGCTTTGATTCTGGCTTGGATTCCGGCCCTGACACCGATTTCGGTGCCGAGGCAATTGCCGTCACTCGCACCGTATCAGCCTGCGGCAACGGGGGTTCGGTCCGCACCGATGAGACCACCGTTGGTTCAGGTGCAGCGGTTGTCGCTTCTACCGCCGTCTCTACTGATGCCTCGACCGACATTTCTGCTTCGACCGCCGTTGCTGCGACCGTATCAGCCGGCGATGACGGCCGGGCATGGACCCCCAGCCACCAGCCCGCACCGCCGGTCACGACAAGCAGGCCCGCAGCCGCCACGGCTCGCCAGCGACGGGGATGGGACGGCACCGGTTTGACCACGGCGGCCTGCAACGGCGGCACCGCACCGGCACGCGATTGTTGCTGGCTCAGGGCGTTCAGCTGTTTGTTGATTTCACTCATGCTCCGTGCCATCCCCACAGGATCGGGAAGGTGCACATCGGCTGACGTGCCCCCAGGGTATCTTTAATTGCCATCAGGACTTCTTTTCGACGAATTGCCGGCACGCCATGACTGCATGCCGCAATAAATGCTTTGTGACACAACTGGTTGATCAATCGCGGGATACCCCGACTCGCCAGCCAGATCTCCCGGTATTGCGCCAGCTGCAACAGCGGCCGCTCGCAACCGGCCTCGGCCAAGCGCTGCTCGATATAAGCGATGGTTTCTGCCAGATCGAGCGGGCGCAGACAGGCGCGGAAGGTGATCCGCTGGCGAAACTGGCGCAGGTGATGCTGCGCCAGACGCTGATCCAGCTCCGGCTGGCCCAACAGTACAATGTGCAGCAGCTTTTCCTGCTCGGTTTCCAGGTTGCCCAGCAAGCGGATCGCTTCAAGGGCATCATCGGGCAAGGCCTGTGCTTCATCAATCACCACCACCACGGACTTGCCTGCCGCTTTGCGGGCGATCAGTGCCTGCTGGAGCTGCTCGGTCAAGGTTGCAGCCGGGATCTCGGCGCTCAGCGCGAGCTCCCGGGCCAGTGCCCGGCGCAATTCATCACCGCTGGTCGCCGGGGTCGGCAGGTAAGCCAGCTCGAACTGGGCCGGCAACTGGCGGATCAGCATCCGGCACACCAGCGTTTTGCCGGTGCCGACCTCGCCGGAGATCTGGATGATCCCCTCGCCCATCTCCAGCGCCGCCAGCGTCATCTGAATCGCTTCCAGATGTGGCGGCAGCGCCACGAACGAGCGGGTATTCGGCGTCAGGGTAAAAGGCAGCGCCTTGAGTCCGAAATGCGACTGGTACATGCTCAGCCCTCGTCAGGGAACCACTCGTTGACCAGAGCGCGCGAGCGCTCAATTTCCTGCTGCCAGGTCAGCTCACTCACCACGGTCGGCTTGAGCAGGATCACCAGCTCGGTTTTGCTCTCAACTTTGTTGACGTTGCGGAACAGGTGGCCCAGAACCGGGATATCCCCCAGCAGAGGCACTTTCGACACCTGATCATTGGTAGCCGATTTCATCAGGCCGCCGATCACCACCACGTCTCCGGAGCGGGCGTGGATCACCGAGTCCGATTCCCGCACCGAACTTTTCGCCAACGGCAGTTTGTAGGTTCCGAACGTCTCTCCCAGCTCGATATCACGCACTTCAGTGGTCACATCCACCACCGCCGGATGGACATGCAACAGCACGCCGCCTTCATCATCAATCTGCGGGGTCACATCCAGCGAGATCCCGGAGAAAAACGGCGTCAGCTCGATATCCGGCGATGCCGTACCGCCGTCGCTGTTCACTTCGCCGCCGGAAATATCCGTCACGAAATACTGATCGCCGCCGACCTTAATCACCGCTTTCTGGTTGTTGGCCGCCGTGACCCGCGGGCTCGACAGGACATTCAAATCCCCCTGGGTATCGAGGAAGCTGAGTACCGACGCGAAGTTGCCGTCTGAAATCGTAATGTTGGTCTGGCCGCCCAGCAGCGAGGCAATCGCATTGCCGCCCGGCAGGGTTTCGCTGATGCTGGTCCGGCCGACATTAATGCTGGTGCCGCCCAGCGTCTTGGAGATGTTGCTCCAGTTCACCCCCTGCTGATAGCCGTCGCTCAGCGTCACTTCCATGATTTTGGCTTCCAGCACCACCTGGCGTTTGAGGCGCTGCTGGGAAATTCCCAGAAAGGTTTTCACTTCGCGCAGCTCGTTCGGGAACGCCCGGACTGAGATCAGGCTGGCCTGCGGCGAGACGACAATGCTGCGGCCCTGACCGGTGCCGATCATCGCCTGCACGGCTTTTTCCAGTTGCTGCCAGAAATCGCTTTCCGAGGTGGTTTCAATCGTCGTGCCGCCGGTCGCGGTGGCATTGCTTTCGGAATAGTTATTGCTGTTATTGTCTTCGCCGTCGCGGTTATTGCGCGAGGTGCTCGACTCACTGCTGGTGATCGAGCCGGTCGTCAGCGAGGTCAGCGAGATCCCGCGGCGCTTGAGCTGCAAGTAATCAACCGGGATCACTTCCGTGCGCAGGGTGGCCGGGAACACCTGGATGATATTGCCTTTGCGCGTGGTGTTATAGCCGTAGATGTCCGAGACCACAGCCAGTACTTCATCCAGGGTCACGTCACGCAACGTCAGGGAAATCCGCCCGCTGACTTCCGGGTGGATCACCATATTCACTGCCGTCCCTTTGACCAGGCTGCCAAAAAAGGCCCGCGCCTCGACATTCCGGGCATTAACCCGGAACCGCTTCTCCAGCACGCTGATCGGGGCATAATCCGGCAACGCGACCTGCGGCAGCAAATCGGCCCGGACCGACGGCGGCAGCTCGGTCAGCGGACGGCTGTTGGCCTCGTTGGCCGCTTCATTGAGCGCCCCTTTAATTTCGACCGGATCCCGGTGTCCCATCTGGGTTGAACAGCCCGCCAGCGACAGCAAAGCAACCCCTAGAAAAAATCCACGCATCTTAACCACTTCAATTAATCGTTTGTTTTGATATCGTCGGCAAACACTTCCAAACGCCATCGCTTTCCACCCCGGCTGAGGGTGACTGCCCCTTCCCGGATCTCAGCCAGGGTATACCCGCTGATGCGCTCTCCCAACGCCACCGGGACGTTGTTCAAAATGGCGAGGCAACCACCCGGCCCGCCGCAGACCACTGCCTGCAGCTGGGGCAACCGCGCCCGGACAACCGGCTTTGTCTGTGCCGGAGCCTGCCAACCAAACGGCGCTGTCGGATCCTGGGCGGCCCAGCCCGGCCCGGCCAGTGCAGCCAGAACAACCGCACCCAATAAACCTGCTCTAACCACCGATAAAGTCCTTACTTTCGCCCAGGGTGTATACTTCCAGCTCAATCTCTGCCCAAGGGTAGGTATCGACTTGGTAATTCAGGCTACGCCAGTAATATTTCACCGGCAGGGCTTCGAGCTGATCCAGATAGTCCACCAAATCAAAATACCGGCCGCGCAAGGTCAGCCGAACCGGGTGGATATAATAGCCTTCGTCTTTGCCGCTGATGAGCTGGGCGGACGGCATGGAGGTCAGCGACAGCAAGCGCAGCCGATCGGTCCGCTTCAGCACCTGCTCAAGCAACGCCGACATCTGCATCGGGCTAACCAGGCTGGCCACCCGTTGCTGTAGTGTCGCTTCCAGAGCGTCATTTTCCTGCGCCAGCATATTGATTTTCTGTTCAACCTCCCGGTTCGGATCCCGTTGCAGCTTTCGCTGAATATGATCGATCTGCTGCTCGTTGCTGGACAGCTGGCCGGCTAATGACAGGATTTGCCGCTCAACCGAATCCAAGGCCTGCATTCTGGGTTCAATCACCACCATAAAGCCGACAAACAACAGCACCGTCCATCCTGACACCAGGATCAACCCTTGCTCGCGGCGGGTCAGCAGATCAAAGCGCTCACTCAATTTGTACCAATAGTTCACTGCATGTCCCCCATTTTCGAGAGCGCCTGCCCCAGCGGTTCTGCCGCCTGACGTTCGGCATGCAACGCGAAGGTCACCACATTGCGCTCATCACGCCCCAGGGTCATTTGCTCAAAACGGCGCTCCGCCAGGGCCGGATGAGCCTGAAACGCCTGCAACCAGTTCGGGACGGCATCCGGGGTCCGGGCAATGCCTTCCAGGTCCATCTGCTGGCCGCTGACCCGGATCCGCTGCACGGAAATATCGCGGCTGGCTGCCTGCGACAATTGTTGCAGCATCCCGGCATACCCCACCTTGAGGCTGTCATCATGCATTTCGATTGCCGCCAGCGTTGCCTGACGGGCTGCCAGGTGCTGCTCCAGCTCCCCGGCGACCTCGACTTTCAGTTGGCTCGGAATATGTTTGGCCAGGGCTACTTTGGCCCGATCCAGCTCATCCTGCTTGGCCTGCAACCGGGTCTTTTCCGCAGCCAGCAGCTGGGCCTGGTGATAGTTCTGCCAGCCCAGCCAACCGGCCAGCGAGCCGATCACCACCACCCCGAGCAGCCAGCTCAGCACGACATTTTGCAGGGTCATCAAGCGGATTTGCGGTTTGAGGGCATCACTGTAGAAATTAATGCCACGATCCAGCGGCGCGGTCAGGGCAGCCTGAGCGATCCGGGCCGCATTGCCGGCCAGTATCGGATCCACAGGCGTGACGGCATGGACCGCCACACTCAAGCGTTGACGCAAGGCCGCCGCCAGCGCGTCGTCATCTTCATCATCGCAAGCGATCAGCAATTGTGTGATCGGGGTATCGCGCAATTGGGCACTGAGGAAATCCAGGGAGCGTTGCAGCTCCAGGGCCAGGCTGTCCAGCTGCAACGCAGTGGCCATGTCATCGCCTTCAGACGGCGACAGCAACGGCACAGGAAAGCCGCGCAGCAGGCGCTGGAAACACATCTCCTGGCTCTGAAAAGCCGTCAGTTGCAGGTTGCCCTGGTGGCGGCGGTGCATCACCAGCTGGTTAAGGGTCGGTGACGTGAGCTGGCCCCACACCACTTCTTCAGCGGTGATCAACGCTACCGTCCCGCCCGCATCCGTACACACCCGGACAAACTGCATCACCTGATCCCGCCCGGTGACAAACACCTGAAGCCGCTCTTTCAGCGGCGCCGGAAAACCGTCAGCAACCAGCGAAGCCGGCGATTCGTTGACTAAATCTTTGACCAGAAACGGCAGCGCCGTCGGATACTCATCGCGGGGCAAATCCGGCTTTTCGATCAGCATGCTCTGGTACAGGCCATGGCCCAGCACCAGGCGGAACTGCGCGCCATCCAGCTGATGACGCGTGATCAGCCCGGCCACAGTCGCAACGCGCTCTTCCTGCGTCATCGCGGCCTGCTGATCACACACCCATCCCGTGTCACTTTCATACACAAGCGTGACGGAATCGGTAAAAATCGCCAGGCTTGCCGTCTTTATCCGTCTTTTCTTCTGAAAATATCTGTTAAGCAACGGGTTAGATTTCATGAAATTCCAGCCAGCCTTTCTACCATAGGTCTTCTTTGCAACGCGAAAATACGGATAACGCCACTCCGTCAATAATTTGACTATTATAAGGATATTTTATCAATAATATAGTATTTTCTTGTCATTCAGATACCAGAGGTTAGACCTCTTTAGAGCCACACGACATTTCGCGGGTAAAGAAACGTCCCTGACCGCCCTGAACGCCCAATTGCTTCAACACTTGCCATTCCTGATCATTTTCCACCCCGACAGCAATCACCTGCGCGGCCGAGTTGGCACAGGCCCCCAGCATACTGCGGACAAACAGCTGGTTTTCCTGCCGTTGGTGAATGCCCCGGATCAATCCCCGGTGCAGCTTGATGTAATCGGCTTTCACGTCTTTGATATAGTGGGTGCTGACAATGGTGCGACCGGCCTGATCGACCACCAGCTTACAGCCCAGCCCCACCAACATCCGGGCCACCGGGCGCATCGCATCAAGGTGCTTGACCAGGCTGCTTTCCGGAATTTCAAACGACAGCCGGTTGAGCACCGTTCTCGGGGTCTGCAACAACTCGTCACGCAACCAGCGTACAAACGCCTTCTCCAGCAGCGCTTCGACACTGACATTCACCGACAGGGCATCCCCGACCGGTCCGTGCTTAAGCATGGTCAGGGTCTTCGCCACCACTACCTTGTCCATCCTGGTGTGGTACCCCACCTGAGTCACGGCACTCAAGAAATGGGACGCTTTGATCAGCTTCCCTTGCTCATCCGGGATCCGGGCCAGCAGCTCCCGGTGGATCACCTGGTGATCCAGGGTCAGCGCCGGTTGCTGATACAACAGCACTCCGCCGCCGTCAAACGCCTGATCCAGCAGACTGCGCCAGCGCACGCTGCCCCGGCCTTCTTCAAACTGCGGCGCTTTCTGGAAGGTATCCCAGCTGTTGGTGCCCTGCAGCTGAGCACTGCGCAGCGCCATATCTGCCGCGTCCATGATCCGTCCCCGGCGATCCCCGCTGGCGCAGTAGGTCATCCCGATATGGCACCAGTTGTCCGGCTGCAGCGGCGCCGGGGGATCCAACCGATCCAGGGCTTTCAGCAACTGGTTGGCAAACTGCTTCACTTCTTTGGCCGGTTGCTGCGGCAACAAAATCGCAAACTCCGCATCGAAATAACGGGCCAGCACAGTGTCGGGGTAGCGCTGGATCAGGTTGGACAGGATCATCCCGACATCCTGGATCAACTCATCCGCCACCTCTTTGCCCTGCTCGGCGAGCAGCTCTTCCCAATCCTCAATCCGGACCATCAGGACCGCGCCGTGGGTTTCCGGCTCCTGCACCAGCGATTGCAGCCGGCTGTCAAACAGCACCCGGTTGGCCGCACCGGTCAGCTGATCCAAAAAGGTATGGGTCCGGATGAAGGTGTCAAATCGGCTGCGCTCCTGGCGGGCATCTTTGAGTTCGGCAATCATCTGATCCAGCGCCAGGCTGGCCGTCGCTGGCCATTCCAGCTCGTCGCCGACGGCATTGTCATCCACTTTCCCGGCCAGGATCATCCGTCCACGGTGCTCGAGCAACTCAGAGCCATACAACTGCTGGCGCAGCCAGTTCATTCCCCAGACCAGACCCAGAATAATGATCACCACCGCCAGGCTGATCGACGACATGGCCCCGATGGAGTAGGTAAATTCGGTATACGGCGGGATGGACTTTAAGTGCACCGTAAAGCCGGGATTATGGCTCAGGGTATAATTGCCCTGGTGCAAAACCGCCGGATCATTGATCGGCTGCAACCCCTTATAGGCGTACATCACCCCGGCCGGACTGGCGATTTCAAGCTCCACCACGTTACTGGCCTTGAGCAATTTGGGCAGCCAGCGCGACAGGGAATCCGCCCCCTGCGGGTCGGCCAACTCCTGATCAATGACCGCCACCACCCCGTCAAGATAATGGGTCAGATAATCCTGCCCCAGCTTGCGAAAGCTGACGGCACCACCAATGAAAATGACGAAAATGGCACAAATTACAATGAGCGTCACAAACGCCACCAGGCGGTTGGTCAACTTCATCCCTGAGGCTTTTCTCATAAAAATCCAACTGAACTCGGTTATGGACGATATTTCCGGCGGCCAACCCGCCGGTGAAAGTTGCAAAGTACCACTCCCGACCCGGGAGGTCAGTGGGTGAGCCGACACTTTAACAATTTGTAAAATTTAGCCTTTTGAAGCTAATCCCAAGAGCAGACGCGGCGCACTGACTTTGATCCGAATCCCCGGTCAGCAGAAGGCAAGCAGTTCCCGTCCAATTTGTTATGATGGTCAACTGGTTACCGTCACCGCCTGCGGATAGAAAGAATGGATTGGATCACCTGTACGAACAGTTTTGTCACCGTTGTCGACCAAGGCTCGCTGGCCCAGGCCGCGACCAAACTCAATACCTCCAGCTCTGCGCTGTCCAAGCGACTGACCTGGCTCGAACAGCAGCTGGGGGTACAGCTGCTCAAACGAACCACCCGCAGCCTGGCCGTGACCGACGCCGGTAAACTGTTTTATCAGCGCAGCGCCCGGTTGCTGGAAGACTGGCAGCAGATGCTGGCTGAAACCACGTCAACCTACGGCGAAGTCAGCGGCGTACTGCGGATCGGGGCCCCGCTGGCCACCGGCAGCCGCCTGCTGGTCTATTACCTGGCCGAATTTATCGAAACCTACCCCAACATTCAGGTCGAGCTGCACACGGTGACCCCGGGCCAGTTGCCCGATCACAACCTGGATGTCTTTATCAGCCGCGAGCTGACCGACTTCAATTCAGCCAGCTATATCGCGACCCGGTTGTTCTCCTTCCAGCCCGGGTTCTATGCCGCCCCGGGCTACCTGGACAACAAGCCACACATCAGCAGCCCGGAGCAGCTGGCGCAGCATAACTGCCTGTTGTTCGGCAACCATGGTCATGAGCAAGAGCATGTGTTTGAAAACAACGTCCGCCTGCGCCTGCGCGGTAATTTCACCACCCAAAACCCCGAAGCCCTGGTGGCCGCCGCAGTCGCAGGGATGGGGATCATCCTGACCGGGGAGAAAATGGTCCAGCGCGAGCTGTGCAAGGGCCTGCTGGTCCCGGTGCTACCAGCCCTGAAGCAACCCCGGAGCGCTGCGTTTGCCTATTACCCCAAACTCGAATACAACCACGTGAAAACCAAGTTGTTCATCGATTTTATCAAAGACAAGGCCAACGCCGGTTGAGGCATCATTTTCAGCCAATAAAAAAGCAGCGCCGGGCGCTGCTTTTTTATCAACCGTCAGTCAAACCTGTCGACTCAGAACGGGATATCGTCGTCGAAATCCATCGGCGGTTCGTTATACTGCTGCTGAGGCTGTTGTGGCTGTTGCGGCGCTTGATGCTGCGGGGCTGACTGCTGCGGCGCATAACCCTGCTGTGGTGCGGCTGCCGGTTGCTGCGGTTGTCCCCAACCACCCTGCTGCTGCTGACCACCCATTGGTGCGCCCATCCCCTGGCCACCGCCCTGACGGCCACCCAGCATCTGCATGATGCCGTTGTAACCCTGAACCACGATCTCAGTCGTGTAACGGTCCTGGCCGTTCTGATCTTGCCACTTGCGGGTTTGCAGCTGGCCTTCGATGTAAACTTGCGAGCCTTTACGCAGGTACTCACCAGCCACTTCTGCTAACTTGCCGAACAGCGCCACACGGTGCCATTCAGTTTTTTCACGCTGCTCACCGGTGCTCTTGTCACGCCATGACTCAGAAGTAGCAACGGTAATATTTGCTACTGCACCACCATTCGGCATGTAACGGATTTCCGGATCATTTCCTAGGTTACCCACCAGGATAACTTTATTGATGCCACGACTGGCCATAATTCACTCCAGATCTGATCGCTGGGCTGTATTCTGCTACAGCGGCTGCTACTCAAAGTTTATACTGAATCGCGCAGTCTACCATGCTGCCCGGTTCGGGAACAGGGCGAGACCGTGTGATTCCGCGCAAAATTATCCTCGCGTTTCATCCGCGGCAATCCGGCTGCCGCCCGGCACGTTTCCCCACGCCACTGCGGCCCGGATCTGCCCCTGGACAAAATGCTCAATAATCGCTCCAAACACTGTATCTTTATACAGTTTCCACTTTCAAGCGTTTTCGCCTTGTGTGATAATGACGGCCCACTTTGTCAGTCATAAGCTCACATACTATGGATCAAATCGAAGTCAGGGGTGCCCGGACCCATAACCTCAAAAACATCAGTCTAACTCTGCCACGTGACAAGCTGATTGTGATCACCGGCCTGTCCGGCTCGGGGAAATCTTCCCTGGCATTCGATACACTCTACGCCGAAGGCCAGCGCCGCTATGTCGAATCCCTCTCGGCCTATGCCCGGCAGTTTCTGTCACTGATGGAAAAACCGGATGTCGACCATATCGAAGGCTTGTCTCCGGCCATCTCCATTGAGCAGAAGTCAACCTCCCACAACCCGCGCTCGACCGTCGGGACCATCACCGAGGTGTATGACTACCTGCGACTGCTGTTTGCCCGGGTCGGTGAGCCACGCTGTCCGACGCACCATGTGGCCCTGGCAGCACAAACCGTCAGCCAGATGGTCGATCAAGTGCTGGCCCTGCCCGAAGGCAGCAAGATGATGCTGCTGGCCCCCGTAGTCAAAGAGCGCAAGGGGGAGCACGTCAAGACCCTGGCCAACCTTGCCGCCCAGGGCTATATCCGCGCCCGGATCGATGGTGAAGTCTGCGACCTGTCCGATCCGCCGACGCTGGAGCTGCACAAGAAGCACACCATCGAAGTGGTCGTCGATCGATTCAAGGTCCGCGACGATCTGCAACAGCGTCTGGCAGAATCGTTCGAAACCGCGCTGGAGCTGTCCGGCGGGACCGTGGTGGTCAGCCCGATGACGGCCGGCGAACACGAGGAAATCATTTTCTCCGCCAACTTTGCCTGCCCGCATTGCGGCTACAGTATGCAGGAACTCGAGCCGCGCCTGTTTTCCTTCAACAACCCGGCCGGTGCCTGCGGCACCTGTGACGGCTTGGGCGTGCAGCAATATTTCGATCCGGAACGAGTGGTCCAGAACGGCGAGCTGAGCCTGGCCGGCGGGGCGATCCGCGGCTGGGACAAACGCAACTTCTATTATTTCCAGATGCTCACCTCGATGGCCGAGCACTATGACTTTGACGTCGAAGCGCCGTTCAACAGCCTACCGCAGAAAACCCAGCAGGTGATCCTCAAGGGGTCCGGCAAGCAGGAAATCGAATTTAAGTACATCAATGACCGCGGCGATATTACGGTCCGGCGTCATCCGTTCGAGGGGATCCTCAACAACATGGAGCGCCGCTACCGCGAAACCGAGTCCAACTCGGTGCGTGAGGATCTGATCAAGTTTATCTCGACCAAGCCATGCAGCAGTTGCCACGGCTCGCGCCTGCGCCTGGAAGCCCGCAACGTCTTTGTCGCCGACACCACCTTGCCGCAGATCAGCGAGATGAGTATTAATGAGGCGCTGGATTTCTTCGGCAACCTGTCGCTGGTCGGGCAGCGAGCCAAAATTGCGGAAAAAGTGCTGAAAGAGATCTCCGATCGGCTGCACTTTCTGGTCAATGTCGGCCTTAACTACCTCAACCTGTCCCGCAGCGCCGAGACCCTGTCCGGCGGTGAAGCCCAGCGGATCCGTCTGGCCAGCCAGATTGGCGCCGGGCTGGTCGGCGTGATGTACGTGCTGGACGAGCCGTCCATCGGCCTCCACCAGCGCGATAACGAGCGCCTGCTCAGCACCCTGACCCACCTGCGGGATCTCGGCAATACGGTGATCGTGGTCGAGCACGATGAGGACGCCATCCGCACCGCCGACCATGTGATCGATATCGGTCCGGGTGCCGGGGTCCACGGCGGCAACGTGATTGCCGAAGGTACCCTGGCAGATATCCTTGCCTCCGACGCCTCACTGACCGGCCAGTACCTCAGCGGCAAGAAAAGCATTGCCGTCCCTGAGCAGCGGGTCGCGATGGATCCCGAGCGGACCGTCAAGCTGATCGGCGCGACCGGCAACAACCTGAAGAACGTTGATGTCGAAATCCCGGTCGGCCTGCTGACCTGCGTGACCGGTGTTTCCGGCTCCGGGAAATCAACCCTGATCAACGACACTTTCTTCAAGATTGCCCACCACCAGCTCAACGGGGCAACCGCCGGTGACGCCGCGCCGTACCGGGAAATCCGCGATCTGGACCACTGCGACAAGGTGATCGATATCGACCAGAGCCCGATTGGACGGACGCCGCGCTCCAACCCGGCGACCTATACCGGCATCTTCACCCCGATCCGCGAACTGTTTTCCGGTACCCAGGAGTCCCGCTCGCGCGGCTACAAACCGGGCCGTTTCAGTTTCAACGTCAAAGGCGGACGCTGCGAAGCCTGCCAGGGTGATGGGGTACTGAAAGTTGAAATGCACTTCCTGCCGGATGTCTACGTGCCTTGCGATGCCTGCCACGGCAAGCGCTATAACCGGGAAACCCTGGAGATCCGCTACAAAGGCAAGAGCATTGATGAAGTGCTGGCGCTGACGGTGGAAGATGCGCGGGAATTCTTTGATGCGGTTCCAGCAATTGCAAGAAAACTGCAGACGCTGATGGATGTTGGCCTATCTTATATCCGGCTGGGCCAAGCCGCGACCACCCTGTCCGGTGGTGAGGCCCAACGGGTCAAACTGGCACGCGAGTTATCCAAGCGCGATACAGGAAAGACCCTGTATATTCTGGATGAGCCAACCACCGGTCTGCATTTCCACGATATCCAGCAGCTACTCAGTGTGCTGCACCGCCTGCGGGATCACGGCAACACCATTGTGGTGATCGAACATAACCTGGATGTGATCAAGACCGCGGACTGGATCATCGATCTGGGTCCGGAAGGCGGCAGCGGCGGCGGTGAAATCATTGCCACCGGTACCCCGGAGCAGGTGGCCCGGGTTGAAGGCTCCCATACAGCGCGCTTCCTCAAGCCGTTGCTCCCGGCCGCCACCAACCCCGAGCTGGCCGAGGCCCGATAATCTCCATCGCAGGCTGGGTCCGCTCAGCCTGCAACCAAACAAGGCGAGCAGCGCAACAGGCAGAAAACGACCATGAATTTGTTACATGTACAAGGCACCCGGCTGGCAGAGCAGCGCATCAGCAAACCGGTGATCAAGCCGTTTATGGCCACGCTCAGCGTGTTGTTCCTGTTTACCATGCACTATTTCCAGCACAACCCGGGGGGATCCGGGCTGGCCCTCTCGTTCAATACCGCCAGTTGGATCCCGCTCAGCTTCTCAATCGCTTTCGGGCTGTTTGAAATCTGCCGTCAGAAAACCTGGCGTTACTCCCGCCTGACCCTGATCCTGTTTGCCTGCTGCATCCTCCTCACTCTGCCCGTGCTCTACCCGAATGCCGGCGACAGTGCTGCAACGGGCCGGTTACTGGGGCTGTGGGCCGGTTTTCTTTTTTTCCTGGCTTTGCAGCAATTTGCCTTCAGCCACAAGCAACGCCAGCACCTGCTCTGGCTGATCCTCGCCGCGGTCTGGCTGCAGGCGCTGCTGGGCTGGTATCAGTTCTTCGGCCTGGAAGCGGACAACCCCATCGGCTACGACACCATCGCCAACCGCCCGTACGGGATTTTTCAGCAGCCCAATGTGATGGCGACGTTCCTGGCCACCGGCCTGGTGCTGTCGGCTTACCTCCTGGCCCGCTTACCCATGTACCGGGGACAATGGTCACTCCATCAGGCCGGATTGCTGCTCACTCCGGTCGTCACGATCCCGGTACTGGTATTTGTCAGCTCCCGGACCGGGTGGCTGGCCGCTATCATCGGTACCTTGCTGATCCTGCCTTACCTGTGTCGGTTTGCCGCCAAAGCACAATGGCGGATGTGGCTGCTGATGGTCGCTCTGGGCCTGAGTCTGTCCTGGCATTTAAGCACCACCGTCAGCTGGGCCCCGGCGGAAGACCGGATCAGCCTGCACAGCGCACGGAGTATTCACCTGCCGCAAGCCTGGGAGATGTACCGGAAGTCGCCGTGGCTCGGCTACGGCTACGGCAACTTTGAGTCGGCCTACCTTACCCAGACGGCCCAGTGGCACCATCATGATCCCGCGCAACCGCACGGTCTGCCGGCGCTGGATCATCCGCACAACGAGCTCCTGTACTGGGCGGTAGAAGGCGGGACTCTGCCGTTACTTGGCTTGCTGCTCGCTGCGGCCGCCGTACTGAGCCGCATTCGCAAAGCCCCGCCGGGAACCCGGCTGGCACTGGTGGCTCTGTTCTTTCCGCTCACGTTGCACACCCAGCTTGAGTACCCGTTTTATCATGCCCTGGTGCACTGGGTGATCTTCGTGCTCCTGATCTATTGGGTGGATAACCTCACCGCCAAGTATTACAAACTCACCCTCAATTATGTCCTGGCGATCCGATGTTGCATGATCCTGCTGCCGCTGCTGATCAGCAGCTATATGGTAACCACACTCTACTCAGGCTACTGGCTGACCAAGTTTGAGACTTCCCGGCCACCGGAGATCGGCTACCTGCAACACGTCAACAATCCATGGGCCTGGGAGACCCGGCTCTCGTGGGATGTGGCAATCACCCAGCTCCATTTGGGTGCAGCAACCCGGGATCCGGCCCTGATCCAGCACTATGTGGACTGGGCAACCGAGAAAGCCAAAAGCTGGCCGAGGCCGGCCTTGTACCAGAACCTCATCGCCGCCTACCAGTTGCTGGACAATCCGACACGGGCCGCCCAGATCCGCCAGGAAGCCGAGTACCTGTTCCCTGCCCATGATTTCAGCCCGGCCGCACTGACCCCCCTCTTTGAGGGTAACCTACCCTCACTCAGCCAGGGAGTGACGCCGAACCTGCCGTCTACCATCCCGCAATAGCGAGCACACCGGAACCGGGCAAGCGGACGCCTGTGCACTAACGCTTGTCCGCCGCAGACCAAGTAAACGCCACAAAACACGAAACAACGGCTACCGAGGTAGCCGTTGTTGATCCTGCCCCCAGCACACGTGCCGGGCCTCCGGTTGATGCCGAGCTGACTTACTTCAGCGTCGTCTCCAGCGCCTTCAGGCACAGCGCTACATTTTCACTACGGGCGGCATATCCCATCAGGCCAATCCGCCACGCCTTCCCGGCCAAGGCGCCCAGTCCGGCACCAATTTCCAGGTTGTAACGCTCCAGCAGGGTCTGACGCACCTGCGCATCATCGACACCGTCCGGGATGTACACCGCATTGAGCTGCGGCAAGCGGTACGCTTCATTGACCACAAATTCAATCCCGAGTTTCTCCAGCCCGTCACGCAGCTCCCAGTGTGTATCCTGATGACGCTGCCACGCATTTTCCAGTCCTTCATTTTTCAGCAACACCAGCGCTTCATGCAGGGCGTACAGGCTGTTTACCGGCGCAGTATGGTGATAGCTGCGTTTGCCTTCACCGCTCCAGTATCCCAGCACCAGGCTTTGATCGAGGAACCAGCTCTGAACCTTGCTTTGGCGCTGCTGAATTTTCTCCACCGCTCGCGGCGAGAAGGTCAGCGGCGACAGGCCCGGCACACAGGACAAACACTTCTGGCTGCCTGAATACACCGCATCCAGTTGCCACTCGTCCACCAGCAACGGGACGCCGCCCAGTGAGGTGACGGCATCGACAATGGTCAGGCAATCGTGCTGGCGGGCCAGTTTGGCAATCGCTTCGGCATCGGTCAGGGCACCGGTCGAGGTTTCAGCATGGACAAAAGCAACGATTTTTGCATCCGGGTTGGCGTCCAACGCCTGGGCGACCAACTGCGGATCGACCGGATCTCCCCAGGTGTTCTCAACCATCACCGCCTCTCCGCCGCAGCGCTCGACATTTTCCCGCATCCGGTCGCCAAACACGCCGTTGCGGCAGACGATCACCTTATCGCCCGGCTCGACCAGGTTCACGAAACACGCTTCCATGCCGGCGCTGCCCGGCGCAGACACGGCAATAGTGAACGGGTTCTGGGTCTGGAAGGCATACTGCAGCAACTGTTTCAGCTCATCCATCATGCCGATAAACAACGGATCTAAGTGGCCGACGGTCGGACGACTCAGCGCCTGCAACACTTGCGGGTAGATATCTGACGGGCCCGGGCCCATCAGGGTACGTTGTGGTGGGTAAAAACTACCGATTGTCATTATTATATCTCCTGGGTAAGCGTTCATGATTCTCTGAGCGGCCACCGACACCGGTAACGCTTCAGGGAATAGTCCAGTATTCAGGGAATTGCCCCCGGACGCAACCCTGCGCCCTAGAACGACCACCCTTGCATTTTCCCCGCATAATTTTTCATCCGCCCATTGACAAGCCCCTGGTAAATCCGCTTCAATGAAGAACGTTTTTTGTTCACCCTGATGACCAAAGTGTCAGCAGGAAAAAACAGAAGAGGAGCGTTACCCAGGTAACCAGGTTTGCGGGGCCCCACCCCAAGGCATCCTGGCAAGGGGGAGTAACGCCGAGATACTGCCGGGTTGGGGAACCACAGTATCGGCCAGTAAGGCTGAATCCTTCTGGCTGTCACCTTTCGTCGTGAAAGGTGGGGAGCTTCTGGTTGTAGCGCGAACTATCCGTCTCACCGATTTGCTCTCCTGACAATTGGATGTCGGGAACTAACCTCCCGAGTCAATCCCTATCTTCATCACCATTACTGATATTGGGAGACTTGCTTTGAGCCCTGTTGATAACGCCGCCACCCTGACCGTCGCCAAATTCGGCGGCACCAGTGTTGCCGATTTTACCGCCATGCACCGCAGTGCCATGATCATCAAACATAACCCGGCAGCCCGGGTGGCCCTGATCAGCGCCTGCTCCGGCGTCACCAACCTGTTGGTTGAACTGGCCGGCGGGGTCCGGGACGCGGACCGACGCCAGCAATTACTGACCCAACTGAAAGATATTCACTACGCCGTCCTGAACGAGCTAGTATCGCCGGAACTTATCACGCCGGCGCTCAATGACCATCTCGACAGCATCGCAACACTGGCCGCGCAGGCTGCAACCCAGCCGAGTGCCCAGCTGACCGATCAGCTGGTTGCCAATGGCGAGCTCCTGTCGACCCACCTGTTTACCCAGATCCTCTGCGAGCTGGGCGTAAACGCGGTGCGTGTCGATATCCGTGACATCCTGCGCACCGACAATCAGTTCGGCAAAGCGATCCCACAACCGGATGACATTCGTGCACTGGCCACAACCCATCTGGAGCCGTTGCTGGCCCAGCAGGTCGTGGTCAGCCAGGGCTTTATCGGCGCCGATCCAGACGGGAATACCACCACTCTGGGCCGGGGCGGCAGTGACTACAGCGCGGCGTTGGTTGCCGAAGCGATCCGTGCAACGACGCTGGAAATCTGGACCGATGTACCGGGCATGTATACCACCGATCCCCGGATCACCGCCGCAGCGAAACCCATCCGGGAGATCAGTTTCAGTGAAGCGTCCGAGATGGCTAACTTCGGAGCCAAGATCCTGCACCCGTCCACGCTGGTCCCGGCGATCCGCCAGCAGATCCCGGTGTTTATCGGATCATCCCGTGCGCCGGAGCAAGGCGGGACCTGGATCCGTGATCAGGTCAGTGATGCGCCGCTGTTCCGGGCCCTTGCCCTACGTTGCAACCAGACCATGGTGACCCTGACCAGCCTGAACATGTTCCATGCCTACGGTTTCCTGGCGGAGGTGTTCCGGATCCTGGCCGAGCACAAAGTCTCGGTCGATCTCATTACGACCTCCGAAGTCAGCGTTTCCCTGACCCTGGATAAAACTGACACCGCCGGCGGCGCACCGCAACTCCCGGAAGCCGCCGTGGCAGCGCTCAGCCAACTGTGCCGGGTCGAGGTTGAGCAGGGTCTGTGCCTGGTGGCCCTGATTGGTAACCGGATGAGCCGGACCAAGGGCTCCGCCAAGGAAATTTTCGGCTCGCTGGATGACTACAACCTGCGCATGATTTGCTATGGCGCCAGCCCGCATAACCTCTGCTTCCTGGTTCAGGAGCAGGATGCCAAATCGGTAGTCCAGTCGTTGCACCGCCAGATCCTGGAAGCCTAAGCCTGGAAGCTTAAGCCACAACGCTCACACCAGAAACAGCAAGGGCGCCAATCGGCGCCCTTCATGATGGTGCTTTCATTGATGAGCCGAAGCCGACCCATGAGCCTAAGCCGACAGGTTCGGCCCCAGCCACTTCTCCGCTTCAATCAAATCCCAGCCTTTGCGCTCAGCGTAGCTGTCACGCTGATCTTCCTGGATCTGGGCGACGGCAAAGTAACGCGCGTCCGGGTGGGAGAAGTACCAACCCGACACCGAGGCGCCCGGCCACATAGCATAGCTGGTGGTGAGTGACATCCCAATGGCCTCTTCGACATTGAGCATCTCCCACAAGGTGCCTTTCTCGGTATGTTCCGGACACGCCGGGTAGCCGGGTGCCGGACGGATCCCCTGGTATTTCTCACGGATGAGTTCGTCATTCGACAGCGCTTCGTCCGGTGAATAGCCCCAGATTTCCTTGCGTACCAGCTCGTGCAAGTACTCGGCAAAGGCCTCTGCCAGCCGGTCAGCCACCGCCTGTACCATGATGGCATTGTAATCATCACCCTGGGCTTTAAATTTATCGGCCAACTCTCGTTCTCCGATGCCGCCGGTGACGGCAAATGCCCCGATCCAGTCCGGTTTTCCGCTATCTTTCGGCGCAATATAATCCGACAGGCAGTAGTTAAAGCCTTTCGGTTTCTCCGTCTGCTGGCGCAGGTTATACAGCACCTGCGCTACCTGACTGCGGGACTCATCGGTATAGACCTCAATGTCATCCCCAACGCTGTTGGCCGGGAACAGGGCACACATGCCACGTGCTTTCATCAGGCCTTCCAGCTCAATCCGATCCAGCCATTCATTGGCATCGGCAAACAAGCGACGCGCTTCTTCCCCCACTTCTTCGTGGTCCAATATCGCCGGGTATTTACCCATCAGCGACCAGGTCATAAAGAACGGGGTCCAGTCGATGTACTGGCGTAAGGTCGCGACCTCAAAGTTATCAAAGACATGGGTGCCCGGCTTTGCCGGCACCGGCGGCATGTAGCTGGACCAGTCAATGGCCACCCGGTTCGCCCGGGCCGCTTCCAGCGTCACCGGCTTGGTCCGCGGTTTCTTGCGGCTGTGCTGATCCCGTACCCGGACATAATCAGCATCGAGTTTTTCAACAAAGACCGGACGAAGCTCATCCGACAGCAGCGAAGTACACACGCCCACCGCCCGCGAAGCATTGTTCACATAGACCACCGGTTGATGGTAGTTCTGCTCAATTTTCACCGCCGTGTGCGCTTTGGAGGTCGTCGCACCACCAATCAACAGTGGCAGATCAAAGCCCTGACGCTCCATTTCCTTAGCCACATGGACCATTTCATCCAGCGACGGCGTGATCAGACCGGACAGACCGATAATATCGACATTCTCTTCCTTGGCGACCTTAAGGATCTGCTCGCACGGCACCATCACCCCGAGATCGATGATCTCGTAGTTATTACACTGCAGGACGACCCCAACGATATTTTTACCGATATCGTGCACATCCCCTTTCACCGTCGCCAGCAGGATCTTGCCGTTCGATCGCCCGCTCTGTTTCTCGGCATTGATGTACGGCTCCAGATAGGCCACCGCCTGTTTCATTACCCGGGCGGATTTCACCACCTGGGGCAGGAACATTTTCCCTTCACCGAACAGATCGCCGACCACATTCATGCCGTCCATCAACGGGCCTTCGATCACTTCCAACGGCTTGCTGGCATTGGCGCGCGCTTCTTCGGTGTCTGCCACAATGAACTCAGTGATCCCCTTGACCAGCGCATGCTCCAGCCGCTTGGCCACCGGCCAGGTCCGCCACTCCAGCGCCGAGGCATCTTCTTCCTTACCAACGCCTTTACCGGCATATTCAGCCGCAATGTCCAGCAGCCGCTCGGTTGCATCATCCCGGCGGTTGAGCACCACATCTTCTACCGCTTCACGCAGTTTTTCCGGCACGTTGTCGTAGACTTCCAGCTGGCCGGCATTAACGATCCCCATATCCATCCCGCGCTTGAAGCAGTGATAAAGGAATACGGCATGGATCGCTTCACGGACGTAGTTGTTACCGCGGAAAGAGAACGAGACATTCGACACCCCACCGGAGATCATCGCATGGGGCAGATCCCGTTTGATGTCACCCACCGCTTCGATAAAGTCGACCGCATAGTTGTTGTGCTCATCAATCCCGGTGGCAACAGCAAAGATGTTCGGGTCAAAAATGATATCTTCCGGCGGGAAGCCGACTTCATCGACCAGGATCCGGTACGCATTGGTACAGATCTCCAGCTTGCGCTCGCGGGTATCTGCCTGACCGACTTCATCAAAGGCCATCACGATCACCGCCGCGCCATAACGGCGGATCAGTTTGGCTTGCTCAATAAACTTGTCTTTGCCTTCCTTAAGCGAGATCGAGTTGACGATCCCCTTGCCCTGGATACACTTCAGGCCGGCCTCGATGACTTCCCACTTGGAGGAGTCAACCATGATCGGTACTTTGGAAATTTCCGGCTCGGAGGCACAGAGGTTAAGGAAACGCACCATACAGGCTTCGGCATCGAGCATCCCTTCATCCATATTGATATCGATGATCTGGGCGCCGTTTTCCACCTGCTGCCGGGCCACTTCCAGCGCTTCATCGTATTGCTCTTCTTTAATCAGTCGCTTGAAGCGTGCCGAGCCGGTGACATTGGTCCGCTCCCCGACATTGACAAACAGCGTGTCTTTCTCAATGGCCAGCGGCTCCAGTCCGGACAACCGGCAGGCCACCGGTAGCTCCGGCAGCGGACGCGGTGTTACGGTTGCCGTCACGGCGGCCATCTGGCGAATATGCTCCGGTGTGGTGCCGCAACAACCACCGACCAGGTTCAGAAAACCGGACTCCGCCCACTCCGCAATATGCTCGGCCATCTCCTCCGGCGATAAGTCATACTCACCAAAAGCATTCGGCAAGCCCGCATTGGGGTGAGCCGAGACCGCGCATTCAGAAATCCGCGACAGCTCTTCCACATACTGGCGCAACTCATCCGGACCCAGGGCACAGTTGAGGCCGAACGAAATTGGCCGGACATGGCGCAGGGAGTTGTAGAAAGCTTCGGTCGTCTGACCGGAAAGGGTTCGTCCGGAGGCATCGGTGATAGTCCCGGAGATCATCACCGGCAGAGCCATCTCCAGCTCATCAAACACCTGATCGACCGCAAAGGCACACGCCTTGGCATTGAGGGTATCGAAAATAGTTTCAATCAGGATAATATCGGCACCGCCTTCGATCAGGGCATGGGTCGACTCGGCATAGGCTTCGACCAGTTGATCAAAGGAGACATTCCGGTAGCCCGGATCATTCACGTCCGGTGAAATTGAGCAGGTACGGTTAGTCGGACCGAGCACCCCGGCAACAAAGCGCGGCTTGTCCGGCGTTTTGGCCGTCCACTCATCAGCCACCTGACGCGCCAGTCGGGCGGCTTCACGGTTGATCTCGGCGCTGAGCGATTCCATGTCATAATCGGCCATCGCAATCGTCGTGGCGTTAAACGTGTTGGTTTCCAGGATATCGGCACCCGCTTCCAGGTAAGCATTGTGAATATCGCGGATCAACTGGGGCTGGGTCAGCACCAATAAGTCATTATTGCCCTTCAGGTCAGAAGGCCAGTCAGCAAACCGCTCCCCACGATAATCTGCTTCGTCCAGCTTATAACCCTGGATCATGGTGCCCATCCCGCCGTCAATGATCAGGATTTGCTGCGCCAACCGCGCTTGTAATATTTCCTTGCCCTTTCCCACCGCACTACTTCCTTATCCATTTTTACAGCTGAATAACATCCTACCACAGGTTAGATGGAAATCTAGACGTCCAAATGAATTATTGTTTCCGGGCTCAGGCTCAATATTGAAAAGTTTTCAGTAGCTATCAATGCATGATGGCTTTATATTTTGACACAATTTGTCTCTTTACTTTTCAGCTTATATCGAGGTTCATGGATGTCCGTTTATAGCACCCTTTGCTTTCTTGCTGCCGCAGCAATGATTATTGCGTTTATCAACAGCAAAATAGGGAAAATGCAAACAACGATTGCGATCACGGCCGGCGCACTGCTCTTATCCTTAGGCATCGTGATCGCCGGTCAAAACGGATGGTTTCATTTAGAAGAAATCGCAGCCAGCCAGCTGGGTGAAATCAACTTCGAATCATTTTTGCTCAAAGGGATTTTAGGCTTTCTGCTGTTCGCCGGCGGGCTCGGGATCAAGCTCCCCAACCTGGAAGATCAGAAGTGGGAAATCACCGTTCTGGCATTGGCCGCCACGCTGTTCTCCACCTTCTTTATCGGCTTTGCTCTCTGGGGCATCTGTCAGCTCATCGGTATCAACTTTGACCTCATTTACTGCCTGATTTTCGGCTCCCTGATCTCCCCGACCGACCCCATCGCCGTCCTGGCCATCGTCAAGAAACTCAATGCCCCACGCCGGATTTCCACCCAGATTGAAGGCGAGTCCTTGTTCAACGATGGCTTCGGCCTGGTCATTTTTGTCACCTTATTCACCATTGCCTTCGGTAACGAAGCACCGACCGTGCTCGGCGTCGGCCAGCTGTTTATTCAGGAAGCAATCGGTGGGATTGCCTACGGATTCCTGCTTGGCCTGCTGTTCCATTACCTGATCAGTGCCACAGATGATCACTCCATGGAACTGCTGCTGACTATCGGGGTACCGACTGCCGGATATGCTTTCGCCGATCTGATCCATGTCTCCGGTCCGCTGGCGATGGTGGTCTCCGGGATCATGATTGGGAACTGGACGCGCTATATCGGGTTCTCAAAAGAAAGTGAGGATCACCTGGACCATTTCTGGGAACTGGTCGATGAGTTCCTCAACGGGGTACTGTTCCTGCTGATCGGTCTGAGTATGCTGCAGTTCAGCTTCCATGAGGAAGACTGGATCCTGATGGTCATCGCCGTACCGCTGGTGCTGCTCAGCCGCTTCCTCAGCATCCAGTTGTCCTACTTCGGGTTCCAGCGTTACCGTAGCTATAACCCGCATTCAGTGAAGATCCTGACTTGGGGCGGCCTGCGTGGCGGTCTGGCGTTAGCGATGGCCATGGCCATTCCAGCCGGTATCATCGTGATCCCGGAAAAGAACATTGATGTGCGCGAGATGATTCTGGTGATGACCTATGCCGTCGTGGTGTTCTCCATTCTGATCCAAGGCTCAACCATTACCCCGATGATTCAGAAAGCCAAACTCTGGGAAGCCGACAACGCCAAGTAATAATGACAAAGACCTGCCTCGGCAGGTCTTTTAGTCTTCACGGGATGTAACAGCGAAGGGGCCTCAACAGCAACATACCAGCCAGCCAAGGAATGGTTAGTCATCCCGGGTAAAATTATCCTCCGAGAAATGCTCCAGATCATATGGCGTCTGCTGATACACACAGTAGTTCAGCCAGTTCGAGAACAACAAGTGGCCATGACTGCGCCAACTGGCCACCGGCGGATTGTCCGGATTTCCCTCCGGGTAGTAATTCACAGGAATATTCGGCTCCATCCCTTCACTCAAATCACGCACATACTCATTATGCAGGGTATGCACATCATATTCAGGATGACCGGTCACAAAGACATTCCGCTTATCTTTCGTCGCCGCTAGGTAAACCCCGGCTTGTTCAGACGTCGCCAGGATATCGAGATCCGTATGTTGGGCCAGATAATCCGGGGAGAAATCCGCGTAGCGTGAGTGTGGCGCAAGAAAGGTATCATCAAAGCCGCGCAATATAGGATGATGGCAATCATGGATGCGATGATAATACACCCCGGAAAGCTTCTCCTTCCGGGTTCGCTTCGGCAAATCATACAGCAGCTTGAGCCCCGCCTGTGCCGCCCAGCAGACGAACAGAGTCGAGGTTACATGTGCTTTCGCCCAGCTCATGATGGTCTGGATCTCTTCCCAATACAGCACATCCTCAAACTGTACCAACCCCAGAGGGGCGCCAGTCACAATCAAACCATCAAAATTACGCCCCTTCACCATATCAAACTGGCGGTAGAAGGTATCTAAATGCTCCGTCGGCGTATTCTTGGTGGGCCGGTTATCAATCCGAAGCAGCTCGACATCCACCTGAAGCGGGCTATTCGATAATAACCGCAAGAACTGAGTTTCCGTCTCAATCTTCCTGGGCATCAAATTCAACAGCAAAACCTTGAGGGGGCGGATCTCCTGGCTCGCTGCACGCGCTTCAGACATCACGAAAATGTTCTCGCCACGCAAAATATCCGTTGCAGGGAGTTGGTCAGGAATTTTTATCGGCATCTTGGTTTGCTCCTTCAACATGTTTCCGAACAACCTGGCGGCCTTTGGATGCGAGCGCGGATCGATTCAATGCGCCACCAGGATGTTTAGACGTCCAGATTTCTAAATAAACTATATAACTTTCTGGCAAGGTGCAAGGAAAAGCACTTAAAAAGAATTGGGCAACGAGCTGCAATATTGAGAAATTTTCATGAAAGTGACTGAGCAGAAACGAAAAAACCCAGCCTTTCGGCTGGGTTTTAAAATGGGTGTTCAGCAATGTCCTACTCTCACATGGGGAGACCCCACACTACCATCGGCGCTACAACGTTTCACTTCTGAGTTCGGCATGGGATCAGGTGGGACCATTGTGCTGTTGTCGCTGAACAAAATAGTGGTGCTAGTACCCAGATTTGAACTGGGGGCCTCACCCTTACCAAGGGTGCGCTCTACCGACTGAGCTATACCAGCACGCAATTCTGCGTGACAAATAAAGTCTTACAAGTTACCGCTTTATTTGCTTTGATGTTCATCTTTTCAAAAAATGAACACGTTAATCAAGCCTGGCGATGTCCTACTCTCACATGGGGAGACCCCACACTACCATCGGCGCTGCTGCGTTTCACTGCTGAGTTCGGCATGGGATCAGGTGGGTCCGCAACGCTATGGTCGCCAAGCAAATTCTTTGATTCACCGCCCTCGGGCAGTCAATCACAATCTCGGAAAATCTGACTAAGTCTCAGCACATCATTCAAGTGCTCATGGAGTCCGTAAAACCCCTTGGGTGTTGTATGGTTAAGCCGCACGGGCAATTAGTACAGGTTAGCTCAACGCCTCACAGCGCTTACACACCCTGCCTATCAACGTCGTCGTCTACGACAACCCTTCAGAAGGCTTAAAGCCTTAGGGATGACTCATCTTGAGGCTCGCTTCCCGCTTAGATGCTTTCAGCGGTTATCGATTCCGAACTTAGCTACCGGGCAATGCGTCTGGCGACACAACCCGAACACCAGCGGTTCGTCCACTCCGGTCCTCTCGTACTAGGAGCAGCCCCTCTCAATCATCCAACGCCCACGGCAGATAGGGACCGAACTGTCTCACGACGTTCTAAACCCAGCTCGCGTACCACTTTAAATGGCGAACAGCCATACCCTTGGGACCGACTTCAGCCCCAGGATGTGATGAGCCGACATCGAGGTGCCAAACACCGCCGTCGATATGAACTCTTGGGCGGTATCAGCCTGTTATCCCCGGAGTACCTTTTATCCGTTGAGCGATGGCCCTTCCATTCAGAACCACCGGATCACTATGACCTGCTTTCGCACCTGCTCGAACCGTCATTCTCGCAGTCAAGCGGGCTTATGCCATTGCACTAACCTCACGATGTCCGACCGTGATTAGCCCACCTTCGTGCTCCTCCGTTACGCTTTGGGAGGAGACCGCCCCAGTCAAACTACCCACCAGGCACTGTCCGCACCCCCGATAAGGGGGCGACGTTAGAACATCAACACTACAAGGGTGGTATTTCAAGGACGGCTCCACAGATACTGGCGTACCTGCTTCGAAGCCTCCCACCTATCCTACACATGTAGGGTCAATGTTCAGTGCCAAGCTGTAGTAAAGGTTCACGGGGTCTTTCCGTCTAGCCGCGGGTACGCAGCATCTTCACTGCGATTTCAATTTCACTGAGTCTCGGGTGGAGACAGCGTGGCCATCATTACGCCATTCGTGCAGGTCGGAACTTACCCGACAAGGAATTTCGCTACCTTAGGACCGTTATAGTTACGGCCGCCGTTTACCGGGGCTTCGATCAAGAGCTTCTCCGAAGATAACCCCATCAATTAACCTTCCGGCACCGGGCAGGCGTCACACCGTATACGTCATCTTTCGATTTTGCACAGTGCTGTGTTTTTAATAAACAGTTGCAGCCACCTGGTATCTGCGACTCTCAATAGCTCCATCCGCGAGGGACTTCACCGTCAAGAGCGTACCTTCTCCCGAAGTTACGGTACCATTTTGCCTAGTTCCTTCACCCGAGTTCTCTCAAGCGCCTTGGTATTCTCTACCCGACCACCTGTGTCGGTTTGGGGTACGATTCCTTACTATCTGAAGCTTAGAGGCTTTTCCCGGAAGCATGGCATCAATGACTTCACCGCCGTAGCAGCTCGACATCGGGTCTCAGCCTTAAGATGGTCCGGATTTGCCTAAACCATCAGCCTACACCCTTGAACCTGGACAACCGTCGCCAGGCCCACCTAGCCTTCTCCGTCCCCCCATCGCAATAGTAAGAAGTACGGGAATATTAACCCGTTTCCCATCGACTACGCCTTTCGGCCTCGCCTTAGGGGTCGACTCACCCTGCCCCGATTAACGTTGGACAGGAACCCTTGGTCTTCCGGCGAGGAGGTTTTTCACCCCCTTTATCGTTACTCATGTCAGCATTCGCACTTCTGATACCTCCAGCAGCCCTTACAGACCACCTTCAACGGCTTACAGAACGCTCCCCTACCCAATGTAGTAAACTACATTGCCGCAGCTTCGGTGTATCGCTTAGCCCCGTTAAATCTTCCGCGCAGGCCGACTCGACCAGTGAGCTATTACGCTTTCTTTAAATGATGGCTGCTTCTAAGCCAACATCCTGGCTGTCTGAGCCTTCCCACATCGTTTCCCACTTAGCGATAACTTTGGGACCTTAGCTGGCGGTCTGGGTTGTTTCCCTCTCCACGACGGACGTTAGCACCCGCCGTGTGTCTCCCGGATAGTACTTACTGGTATTCGGAGTTTGCAAAGGGTTGGTAAGTCGGGATGACCCCCTAGCCTTAACAGTGCTCTACCCCCAGTAGTATTCGTCCGAGGCGCTACCTAAATAGCTTTCGGGGAGAACCAGCTATCTCCAGGTTTGATTGGCCTTTCACCCCTAGCCACAAGTCATCCGCTAATTTTTCAACATTAGTCGGTTCGGTCCTCCAGTGCGTGTTACCGCACCTTCAACCTGCCCATGGCTAGATCACCTGGTTTCGGGTCTAATCCCAGCAACTGCACGCCCAGTTAAGACTCGGTTTCCCTACGGCTCCCCTAGATGGTTAACCTTGCTACTGAAATTAAGTCGCTGACCCATTATACAAAAGGTACGCAGTCACACCACGAAGGTGCTCCTACTGCTTGTACGTACACGGTTTCAGGTTCTATTTCACTCCCCTCACAGGGGTTCTTTTCGCCTTTCCCTCACGGTACTGGTTCACTATCGGTCAGTCAGGAGTATTTAGCCTTGGAGGATGGTCCCCCCATCTTCAGACAAGATAACACGTGTCCCGTCCTACTCGTTTTCACTTTAAATGCGTTGTCGGCTACGGGGCTATCACCCTGTATCGCGGCACTTTCCAGAGCCTTCACCTGACGCATAAAAAGCTTAAGGGCTAATCCGGTTTCGCTCGCCGCTACTGCCGGAATCTCGGTTGATTTCTCTTCCTCGGGGTACTTAGATGTTTCAGTTCCCCCGGTTCGCCTCATTAAGCTATGTATTCACTTAATGATAACTGCTTCTGCAGCTGGGTTTCCCCATTCGGAAATCGCAGACTCAAGTGGCTCTTACTGCCTCATCTGCGCTTATCGCAAGTTAGTACGTCCTTCATCGCCTCTGACTGCCCAGGCATCCACCGTGTACGCTTAGTCACTTAACCATACAACCCCAAAGGGTCTGTATCGTAAACAACCAAGGTTTCCATCAATTGCTTGATGGATTCGTTTGTTTTGCCGGACTCTTCTTACACAAGACACTTGAATGTGTATTGCTTGAGAACTCGTTTCACCTTGCGGTGAAACAATAATTTCGATTCCTAAAAATCGAATTACTAGTCAGCTTTCCAGATTGTTAAAGAGCATGTGTTTCGTTTTCTCCAAAGAGAAACAAACCACTGTTTAAAGATTCTCAGGGAAAACCCTTAAAGAGTGGTGGAGCTAAGCAGGATCGAACTGCTGACCTCCTGCGTGCAAGGCAGGCGCTCTCCCAGCTGAGCTATAGCCCCGACGTTTCCGATGCCTCACCAACTTCCCTTGGGCAGGAAGTGGTGGGTCTGAGTGGACTTGAACCACCGACCTCACCCTTATCAGGGGTGCGCTCTAACCACCTGAGCTACAGACCCAGCATCGTTTCGCTCTTCACATTTTAACCAGGCAATCTGTGTGGACACTGCATCAAACAATGTGTCATATCGTTAAGGAGGTGATCCAGCCCCAGGTTCCCCTAGGGCTACCTTGTTACGACTTCACCCCAGTCATGAACCACACCGTGGTAAACGCCCTCCCGAAGGTTAAGCTATCTACTTCTGGTGCAGCCCACTCCCATGGTGTGACGGGCGGTGTGTACAAGGCCCGGGAACGTATTCACCGTGGCATTCTGATCCACGATTACTAGCGATTCCGACTTCATGGAGTCGAGTTGCAGACTCCAATCCGGACTACGACGCACTTTTTGGGATTCGCTCACTATCGCTAGCTTGCAGCCCTCTGTATGCGCCATTGTAGCACGTGTGTAGCCCTACTCGTAAGGGCCATGATGACTTGACGTCGTCCCCACCTTCCTCCGGTTTATCACCGGCAGTCTCCCTGGAGTTCCCACCCGAAGTGCTGGCAAACAAGGATAAGGGTTGCGCTCGTTGCGGGACTTAACCCAACATTTCACAACACGAGCTGACGACAGCCATGCAGCACCTGTCTCAGAGTTCCCGAAGGCACCAATCCATCTCTGGAAAGTTCTCTGGATGTCAAGAGTAGGTAAGGTTCTTCGCGTTGCATCGAATTAAACCACATGCTCCACCGCTTGTGCGGGCCCCCGTCAATTCATTTGAGTTTTAATCTTGCGACCGTACTCCCCAGGCGGTCTACTTAACGCGTTAGCTCCGAAAGCCAGTGTTCAAGACACCAACCTCCAAGTAGACATCGTTTACGGCGTGGACTACCAGGGTATCTAATCCTGTTTGCTCCCCACGCTTTCGCATCTGAGCGTCAGTCTTTGTCCAGGGGGCCGCCTTCGCCACCGGTATTCCTTCAGATCTCTACGCATTTCACCGCTACACCTGAAATTCTACCCCCCTCTACAAGACTCTAGCCTGCCAGTTCCAAATGCGATTCCGAGGTTGAGCCCCGGGCTTTCACATCTGGCTTAACAAGCCGCCTGCATGCGCTTTACGCCCAGTAATTCCGATTAACGCTCGCACCCTCCGTATTACCGCGGCTGCTGGCACGGAGTTAGCCGGTGCTTCTTCTGTCGCTAACGTCAAACAACTAAGCTATTAACTTAGCCGCCTTCCTCACGACTGAAAGTGCTTTACAACCCGAAGGCCTTCTTCACACACGCGGCATGGCTGCATCAGGGTTTCCCCCATTGTGCAATATTCCCCACTGCTGCCTCCCGTAGGAGTCTGGACCGTGTCTCAGTTCCAGTGTGGCTGATCATCCTCTCAGACCAGCTAGGGATCGTCGCCTAGGTGAGCCGTTACCCCACCTACTAGCTAATCCCACCTGGGCCAATCTTAGCGCGAGAGGCCCGAAGGTCCCCCTCTTTGCTCCCATCTCGCAAAAGACAGGAGATTATGCGGTATTAGCCATCGTTTCCAATGGTTATCCCCCACACTAAGGCATGTTCCCAGGCATTACTCACCCGTCCGCCGCTCGCCGCCCAACAAATCACCCGAAGGGTCAATGTTGTCGCTGCCGCTCGACTTGCATGTGTTAGGCCTGCCGCCAGCGTTCAATCTGAGCCATGATCAAACTCTTCAATTAAAGTTTTGGTGTTTCCGAAGAAACGGCTCAGTGATTACTGATTTCTTGCCGCCGCTTTTTAAAAAAGCAGAAGCAAAAATAAATTGACTGTGCTGATACCGAAGTATCAATTTGGTCACTCAGTTCACTGATAAATCTTTTGACTATCATTTCACGAGTGCCCACACAGATTGCATGGTCAAATTGTTAAAGAACAAATTATTCAACTAGTTAACTTCGTGCTTGAGGTTTACCGTTGAACAGGGCAGCCATTCTATCGAATCAATTTTCAGTGTCAAACACTTTTTCAAAATTAATTCTTGGTACCTTACTGTGGAATCCAGCTCGCTGTTTGCTTGCTTCGTCCCTGTCAGTGAGGCGGCATTATAGAGAACCAAATCCACTTGGCAACCCTAAATTTCAAAAAAAAACACGAACGATGAAAAACCAACCACAAGCACACAAAAACGCTGTCTTTTGATACTCCCCTCTCCTCATTTCCGATTTTTATCATATCGAAGAGCAAGCAACAGCAGTACAACACGGTGTGAATGGTAAGTGCATCCCGGTAATCAAACCGAAATTAATAAGCAGAGAAAGAGAAGAGAAAAGAAAGAGGAAAAACTTTGCAAACTCAGTAAAGGGCAAAACGAAGGATTCATTTGTATCACAACGGCGAAACCCAAACCGCAGGTATAAAAAAAGCCGAGTCAATGACTCGGCCTCTTTCATTTAACGCGCATTTGCTTATTCAGCAGCAGCTTCTTCCTGAGCTTCAGGACGGTCTACTAGCTCGATGTAAGCCATAGGGGCTTTATCGCCAGCACGGAAACCGCATTTCATAATGCGAGTGTAACCGCCTGGACGCTGAGCGAAACGTGGACCTAATTCGTTAAATAGTTTCGCAACAACTTCGTTATCACGAGTACGTGCGAATGCCAGACGACGGTTAGCAACACTGTCAGTCTTAGCTAGGGTAATCAATGGCTCAATTACGCGACGCAGCTCTTTTGCCTTAGGCAGGGTAGTCTTGATAAGCTCGTGACGTACCAGAGAGCCAGCCATGTTGCTGAACATCGCTTTGCGATGGCTGCTGTTGCGGTTGAGTTGACGACCACTCTTACGATGGCGCATGACCTAATCCTTCTAACTAGATATCAGTAACTATTAATCTTCAGCGATTGATGCTGGCGGCCAGTTCTCTAGACGCATACCCAGAGACAGACCACGTGAAGCCAGCACGTCTTTAATTTCAGTCAAAGACTTCTTACCCAGGTTAGGCGTTTTCAGTAGCTCAACCTCGGTACGCTGAACAAGATCACCGATGTAATGGATCGCTTCTGCTTTCAGACAGTTAGCAGAGCGAACAGTTAGTTCAAGATCGTCTACAGGACGCAGTAGGATCGGATCGAACTCAGGCTTCTCTTCTTTCTCTTCAGGAACTCGTACATCACGCAGATCTACGAATGCATCCAGTTGCTCGGCCAGAATTGTAGCCGCGCGACGGATAGCTTCCTCAGGATCAAGCGTACCGTTTGTCTCCATATCGATAACCAACTTGTCCAGGTCTGTACGTTGTTCAACACGTGCAGCCTCAACAGCGTAAGCGATACGGTCAACTGGGCTGAAAGTTGCATCAACTAGCAGACGACCAATTGGGCGCTCATCTTCTTCAGAATGAATACGAGCAGACGCTGGTACGTAGCCACGACCACGTTCTACCTTGATGCGCATGCTGATGTCAGCATTGTCATCAGTTAGGTGGCAGATTACGTGCTCTGGGTTCGCAATCTCAACATCACCGTCGTGGGTGATGTCACCTGCAACAACAGGGCCTGCACCAGACTTATTCAGAGTAAGGATAACTTCGTCTTTACCCTCAACCTTAACGGCCAGGCCTTTAAGGTTCAGAAGGATCTCAAGAACATCTTCCTGTACTCCTTCTTTGGTGCTGTACTCGTGTAACACACCGTCGATCTCTACTTCAGTGACAGCACAACCCGGCATTGAAGATAGTAGGATGCGACGTAGAGCATTACCTAGGGTGTGACCGAAACCACGCTCTAGCGGCTCAAGAGTTACTTTTGCATGCGTCGTGCTAACTTGTTCAATATCAACAAGACGCGGCTTAAGAAATTCTGTTACAGAACCCTGCATTGTGTCCTCTCTTAACTATAGCCTTACTTAGAGTAAAGCTCGACGATCAGGTGTTCGTTGATGTCGGCAGACAAATCAGAACGTTCTGGAAGACGCTTGAACGTACCTTCCATTTTGCTGTTGTCTACTTCGACCCAAGTCGGTAGTTCACGCTGAGTAGCAACTTCTAGAGCTGCTTTGATGCGTGCTTGGTTCTTAGCTTTCTCACGAACGCTAACAACGTCGTTAGCCGCTACCTTGAAAGAAGGAACGTTTACGACTTGACCGTTAACTAGGATCGCTTTGTGGCTTACCAGCTGACGTGCTTCAGCACGAGTTGAGCCGAAGCCCATGCGGTAAACTACGTTATCCAGACGACCTTCCAGAAGTTGCAGCAGGTTTTCACCTGTGTTGCCTTTCAGGCGAGCAGCTTCTTTGTAGTAGTTACGGAATTGTTTTTCCAGAACGCCGTACGTACGACGAACTTTTTGCTTCTCACGAAGCTGAACGCCATAGTCAGATAGACGACCGCGACGAGCGCCGTGTACACCTGGTGCGTTATCGATTTTACACTTGGTATCAATCGCGCGAACGCCAGACTTAAGGAACAAGTCTGTACCTTCACGACGGCTAAGCTTCAGCTTAGGACCCAAATATCTTGCCATGTTCTTTCTCCAGTTTTCCTAGAAACGAAACGTTATACGCGACGTTTCTTAGGTGGACGACAACCGTTATGAGGGATCGGAGTCGCATCAACAATGTTAGTGATACGGAAACCCGCAGCGTTCAGAGCGCGGATAGTAGACTCACGACCTGGACCTGGGCCCTTAACCATAACTTCCAGGTTCTTAACGCCATATTCTTTGGCCATTTCACCACAACGCTCAGCAGCAACCTGTGCAGCGAACGGCGTAGATTTACGAGAACCACGGAAACCAGAACCACCGGCAGTTGCCCAAGACAGAGCATTACCTTGACGGTCAGTAATGGTTACGATTGTGTTGTTGAAAGAAGCATGAATGTGCGCAACGCCATCAGCAACTTGCTTACGTACGCGCTTACGAGCGCGAGTTGGTTGTTTTGCCATTGTACTCTACCTTATCCGATTATTTTTTGATCGGCTTGCGCGGACCCTTACGGGTACGTGCGTTGGTTTTAGTACGCTGTCCACGTAGTGGTAGACTGCGACGATGACGAAGACCACGGTAACAACCAAGGTCCATTAGACGCTTGATGTTCATGGAAACTTCACGACGTAGATCACCTTCTACAGTGTACTTGGCTACACCATCACGCAGTAGATCGATCTGCTCTTCAGTCAGTTCACTGATCTTAACATCTTCAGCAATACCCACTTCAGCTAGGATAGCTTTTGAGCGAGTTTTACCGATGCCGTAGATCGCAGTAAGAGCGATTACAGAATGTTTATGATCAGGAATGTTAATGCCTGCAATACGGGCCACTATTCACTCCTAGTACTTTTCAAGAATAACCGCTGCAAAGCCCGTTTAGGATACGCAGCGGTGGGACAATTCTTTTGCACACACAAAAGATTGGTTGGCTAATTTAGCCAACCTACCTTCAATTTGCAAGAAATATTTCTGCTAATTAGCCTTGGCGCTGTTTGTGCTTTGGCTCACTGCAAATTACACGCACAACACCGTTGCGCTTGATAACTTTACAGTTACGGCAGATTTTCTTAACGGAAGCACGAACTTTCATTGCTAAACTCCGTAAATGGATAACTAGTCTTATCGGCCGTGGCCTTTAAGGTTAGCCTTTTTCAAAACAGACTCATATTGTTGAGACATCAGATGTGTCTGAACTTGAGCCATGAAGTCCATAATAACTACAACTACAATCAGTAGTGATGTACCGCCGAAGTAAAAGCGGACATTCCATGCAATCATCATAAACTCGGGGATCAGACAGATAAAGGTAATGTACAGAGCACCTGCCAGTGTCAGGCGAGTCATCACTTTATCAATATACTTCGCGGTCTGCTCACCCGGGCGAATACCAGGTACGAACGCACCAGACTTCTTCAAGTTATCCGCTGTCTCGCGCGGGTTGAACACCAACGCGGTATAGAAGAAACAGAAGAAAATAATCGCAGCAGCATACAGCATAACATACAGTGGCTGACCTGGGCTGAGCGCCAGCGAGATATCGCTGAGCCAACCTAGATTCTCATTCTGACCGAACCACTGAGCCAGTGTGCCCGGGAACAGAATAATACTGGATGCAAAAATCGCTGGAATTACCCCTGCCATGTTGATTTTCAACGGCAGGTGAGTGCTCTGCGCAGCAAAAACACGACGGCCTTGCTGACGTTTGGCGTAGTTGACGACGATACGACGCTGACCACGCTCCATGAACACTACAAAATAAATTACAGCGAAAGAGATAACTGCAATTAATAGTAGAAGAAGTACGTGCAATTCACCTTGACGTGCTTGCTCTACGGTCTGTCCAATAGCCGGCGGCAAACCTGCAACGATACCAGTAAAGATAATTACTGAAATACCGTTACCAATGCCACGCTCGGTAATCTGCTCACCCAACCACATCAGGAACATGGTACCGGTGACCAAACTCACTACCGCGACAAAGTAAAATCCGAGGCCCGGATTAATCACCAGGCCTGGGATCATACTTGGTAACCCCGTTGCAATACCAATTGCTTGGAAGGTTGCCAAAACAAGCGTGCCGTAACGAGTGTACTGGCTGATCTTACGACGGCCAGACTCCCCTTCCTTTTTCAACTCGGCCAAGGCCGGGTGAACAACCGTCAGCAGCTGGACAATAATCGATGCCGAAATATACGGCATGATCCCCAGCGCCAAGATGGAAGCACGCTCAAGTGCACCACCAGAGAACATGTTAAACAGTTCAATGACGGTGCCCTTTTGCTGTTCGAACAGATCGGCAAGTACAGCAGCGTCAATACCAGGAATAGGCACAAAGGAGCCGGCTCGGAAAATTAAGATTGCACCTAATACAAAAAGTAGGCGAGTCTTAAGCTCTGCTAGGCCACCTTGGGCGCTACGAAAATCTTGTCCTGGTTGTTTAGCCATCTGTACCTCATCCTCGAGTTAATTATTCCTCGATTTTACCGCCTGCAGCTTCGATCGCAGCTTTAGCGCCTTTAGTTACGCGTAGACCTTTCACTGTAACTGAGCGAGCGATTTCACCAGAAAGTACAACTTTCACGAACTCGATGTTCTTAGTGACTACGTTCGCAGCCTTCAGTGTTTCTAGGCTTACTACGTCACCTTCAACTTTCGCCAGCTCTGCTAGACGAACTTCAGCTGTTACCAGGCTCTTGCGAGAAGTAAAACCGAATTTTGGTAGACGCTGTTTCAAAGGCATTTGACCGCCTTCGAAGCCTGGACGTACAGAACCACCTGAACGTGACTTCTGACCTTTGTGACCACGGCCACAAGTTTTACCCAGACCTGAACCGATACCACGGCCTACGCGCTTCGCAGAAGGCTTAGAACCCGCAGCCGGAGATAGAGTATTCAAACGCATTCTGATTACTCCTCAACTTTAACCATGTAGATAACTTTATTGATCATGCCGCGTACGCAAGCAGTATCTTCAAGTTCTACAGTGTGGTTGATGCGACGTAGACCCAGGCCACGCAAAGTAGCTTTGTGCTTAGGCAGACGGCCGATTGAGCTCTTGGTCTGCGTTACTTTAATAGTCTTTGCCATGTCGATTACTCCAGAATTTCTTTAACAGAAAGACCACGCTTCGCAGCGATCATTTCTGGAGAGTTCATGCCACTCAAACCGTCAATAGTCGCGCGAACGATGTTGATTGGGTTTGTAGAGCCGTATGCTTTTGCCAGAACGTTGCGAACGCCCGCAACTTCCAGAACTGCACGCATTGCACCACCGGCGATGATACCAGTACCTTCTGATGCAGGCTGCATGTACACTTTAGAACCAGTGTGGCGGCCTTTAACAGCGTGGTGCAGAGTACCGTCGTTTAGGGCAACATTAACCATGTTACGACGAGCTTTTTCCATCGCTTTCTGGATCGCAGCAGGTACTTCACGTGCCTTGCCGTAACCGAAACCAACGCGACCGTTACCGTCACCAACTACAGTTAGTGCAGTAAAGCTGAAAATACGACCACCTTTAACCGTCTTAGATACACGGTTAACAGCGATCAGCTTTTCATGCAAATCTGATTGAGTTTTTTCGTTAGCCATCTTCCGCCTACCTTAGAATTTCAGACCAGCTTCACGAGCAGCTTCTGCTAGTGCAGCAACACGGCCGTGGTATTGGAAACCAGAACGATCGAATGCAACGTTAGAGATGCCTTTTTCAATCGCGCGCTCAGCAATAGCTTTACCTACAGCTGCAGCAGCGTCTTTGTTACCGGTGCTCTTAACCTGCTCACGGATCGCTTTTTCTACTGTAGAAGCGGCTGCGATTACCTCAGAACCATTTGGTGCGATAACCTGCGCGTACACGTGACGTGGCGTGCGGTGTACAACCAGGCGGGTTGCACCCAGCTCAGCGATCTTACGACGTGCACGGGTCGCACGACGGATACGAGATGCTTTCTTATCCATAGTGTTACCTTACTTCTTCTTAGCTTCTTTAGTACGCACAACTTCGTCGGCGTAACGAACACCTTTACCTTTGTAAGGCTCAGGGCTACGGTAAGCGCGAATATCAGCAGCAACCTGACCAATCAGCTGCTTATCAGTACCTGTCAGTACGATTTCAGTCTGGGTTGGACATTCAGCTTTGATACCTGCTGGTAGTTCGTGCTCAACTGGGTGCGAGAAACCTAGGGTCAGACCAACAGCGTTGCCTTTGATAGCAGCACGGTAACCAACACCCTTAAGAATCAGCTTCTTAGTGAAGCCTTCAGTAACACCAACAACCATGTTGTTAACTAGTGCACGTGCAGTACCTGCTTGTGCCCAAGCTTTTTCGACACCTTCACGAGGGCCGAAAGTGATTGCGTTTTCTTCCTGGGAAAGAACTACTGCATCATGGATAGTGCGAGTTAGTTCGCCCTTGCCACCTTTTACAGTGATTTCCTGGCCGTTAAGTTTAACTTCTACGCCGGCAGGAATTACTACAGGTGCTTTTGCAACACGAGACATTTCCTACTCCTTAAGCTACGTAGCAGATAATCTCACCGCCAAGACCCGCTTTGCGAGCAGCGCGGTCAGTCATCAGACCTTTGGAAGTGGATACAACAGCAATACCCAGGCCGCCCATCACTGAAGGCAGAGCATCTTTTTTCTTGTAGATGCGCAGACCTGGACGTGATACACGTTGGATTTGCTCAATAACTGGGTTCGCTTCGAAGTACTTAAGAGTCACTTCTAGCTCAGGCTTCACTTCACCAGCAATGGTGTAGTCAGCCACATAACCTTCTTCTTTCAGCAGTTTAGCGATAGCAACTTTCAGCTTAGAAGATGGCATTTTAACAGCAACTTTTTTCGCTGCCTGACCGTTGCGAATGCGGGTCAGCATATCCGAAATCGGATCTTGCATGCTCATAAGTCAATTACTCCGTGATTCTAATTTGGTAACAAATTACCAGCTAGCTTTACGCAGACCCGGAATCTCGCCTTTCATGCAAGCTTCACGAACCTTGATACGGCATAGACCAAACTTACGCAGGTAGCCGTGTGGACGTCCAGTCTGGTTACAGCGGTTACGCTGACGAGACTTCGCAGAATCACGTGGTAGTGACTGAAGTTTAAGCACTGCATTCCAGCGGTCTTCTTCAGACGCGTTCACGTCGTTGATTAGAGCTTTCAGCGCAGAACGCTTTTCAGCGAACTTTGCTACTAGCTTGGCGCGTTTTACTTCGCGCGCCTTCATGGATTCTTTAGCCATTAGTAACCCTTACTTTTACTTACGGAATGGGAAGTTAAAAGCAGATAGCAGAGCACGAGCTTCTTCGTCAGAATTCGCAGAAGTCGTAATCGTGATGTCTAGACCACGTACACGATCAACTTTATCGTAATCGATCTCTGGGAAGATAATCTGCTCACGAACGCCCATGCTGTAGTTACCACGACCGTCGAATGATTTCGGGTTCAGACCACGGAAATCACGGATACGAGGAACAGCAATTGAAATTAGACGCTCGAAAAAGTCCCACATACGTTCGCCACGTAGAGTTACTTTACAGCCAATAGGGTAGCCCTCACGGATCTTAAAGCCAGCAACAGACTTACGTGCTTTAGTGATCAGCGGCTTCTGACCTGCAATTGCAGTCATGTCAGCAGCTGCGTTCTCTAGCAGTTTTTTGTCGTTGATCGCATCGCCCACACCCATGTTCAGTGTGATTTTTTCGATCCTTGGGACTTGCATGATGCTCTTGTATTCGAACTTGTCAGCAAGCTCTTTTACAATAGTCTCTTTATAGTAATCATGCAGTTTCGCCATAGTGTACTACTCCAGAATTACTTGATAGTTTCGCCAGTCGATTTGAAGAAACGGACTTTTTTGCCGTCTTCGAATCGGAAGCCTACACGGTCCGCTTTACCTTCACCGTTTACGATTGCAACGTTAGAAGCGTCAATTGCTGCTTCTTTTTCAACGATGCCACCTTGGATGCCCATAGCCGGTACAGGCTTCTGGTGCTTCTTCACAAGGTTGATACCTTCAACGATGATTTTACCGGTTGCTAGAACCTTAGATACTTTACCTTTCTTACCTTTGTCTTTACCAGTAAGAACGATAACTTCGTCGTTGCGACGGATTTTAGCTGCCATTTGAATTACTCCTTACAGTACTTCTGGCGCTAGTGAAACGATCTTCATGAACTTATCGTTACGAAGCTCACGAGTCACAGGGCCGAAAATACGAGTACCGATTGGTTGCTCAGTGTTGTCGTTCAACAATACACAAGCATTACGGTCAAAACGAATGACAGAGCCGTCTGGACGACGTACGCCTTTACGAGTGCGCACAACCACCGCTTTCAGTACATCACCCTTTTTAACTTTACCGCGTGGAATTGCTTCCTTAACAGTAACTTTGATGATGTCACCGATATGTGCATAGCGACGGTGTGAACCACCCAGAACCTTAATACACATTACGCTACGAGCGCCGGAGTTATCGGCAGCTTCTAGCATACTTTGCATTTGGATCATGTTAGTGCTCCGCTAATTTAAAACATCTAGACCCATCACGGGTCGCTTTGCCTTTTCTACAAAGGCGGCGAATGATAACACTCTTTTCGCCCGATGGGTAGACAAAAAATAAACGGCCCCAAAATTTTCGGGGCCGCTCAGTTAGGATGTTGTCAAGTTCGCTTAGACGCGAGCTTTCTCAACTACGCGAACCAGAGTCCAAGACTTCGTCTTAGACAGTGGACGGCACTCACGAATTTCAACAGTATCGCCTTGGCCACACTCGTTGTTTTCGTCGTGTGCATGCAGTTTAGTCGTGCGAGTGATGTACTTCCCGTAGACTGGGTGTTTCACCTTACGCTCGATTGCAACAACGATAGACTTGTCGCCTTTGTTGCTAACTACACGACCTTGCTGAGTACGAATTTTCTCGCTCATTATGCGCCAGCCTTCTCAGTCAGAACGGTTTTAACACGTGCGATATCGCGACGTACAGCTTTCAGAGTGTGAGTCTGCTGTAGTTGACCAGTCGCAGCCTGCATACGCAGGTTGAACTGTTCGCGCAGAAGGCCCACAAGCTCAGCATTCAGCTCTTCAACGCTTTTAGCGCGCAGATCTTGTGCTTTCATCACATCACCGCCTTAGTTACGAATGTAGTCTTGATAGGTAGCTTACGTGCAGCAAGATCGAATGCTTCACGAGCCAGTGCTTCAGGAACACCATCCATTTCGTACAGAACTTTACCTGGTTGAATCTGGGCTACCCAGTATTCAACGTTACCTTTACCTTTACCTTGACGAACTTCAAGAGGCTTAGAGGTAATTGGCTTGTCTGGGAAGATACGAATCCAGATTTGACCTTGACGTTTAATGTGACGAGTCATAGCACGACGAGCCGCTTCAATTTGGCGAGCAGTGATACGACCACGACCAACAGCTTTCAGACCAAATGTGCCGAAGCTTACGTCAGTACCGTTCGCTAGACCGCGGTTACGACCCTTATGAGCCTTGCGGAATTTAGTGCGTTTAGGTTGCAGCATCGATAAACTCCTTATTTACGGCCTTTGCGCTGCTTCTTAGGCTTGTCAGCCTTTGGCTCAGCAACTGGCATGCCGCCCAGAACTTCACCTTTGAAGATCCAAACTTTAACGCCGATTACACCGTATTGGGTGTGAGCCGAAGAAGTTGCGTAATCAATGTCAGCACGTAGAGTGTGCAGAGGCACACGACCTTCACGGTACCACTCGGTACGTGCGATTTCAGCACCGCCAAGACGGCCGCTTACTTCTACTTTGATACCTTTCGCGCCAAGACGCATAGCGTTCTGAACCGCACGCTTCATCGCGCGACGGAACATCACACGACGCTCCAGCTGAGACGTAATGCTGTCTGCAACCAGTTGACCGTCTAGCTCAGGCTTACGTACTTCTGCGATGTTGATCTGAGCTGGAACACCAGCGATCTTCGCAACGTGAGCGCGTAGTTTTTCTACGTCTTCACCTTTCTTACCGATTACAACACCTGGGCGAGCAGTGTGAATAGTCACACGGATGCTCTTCGCAGGACGCTCGATAACGATGCGTGACAGAGACGCTTTAGATAGTTCCTTAGTCAGGAACTGACGTACCTTGAAGTCGCCGTCTAGGTTGTCAGCGAACTCTTGGCTGTTAGCAAACCAAGTGGTATTCCATGGCTTAACGATGCCAAGACGAATACCATTAGGATGTACTTTTTGACCCATTGCTTTCTCTCCTAGTCTCTTAGCGGTCTGCTACAACAACAGTGATGTGGCTAGAACGCTTCAAGATGCGATCGGCACGGCCTTTAGCACGAGGCATAATACGCTTCATGGTAGGACCTTCGTCAACGAAGATTTTCGCAACATTCAGATCATCGATGTCTGCGCCTTCGTTGTGTTCTGCGTTAGCGATAGCAGATTCCAGAACTTTCTTGATCAGATCAGCAGCTTTTTTGTTGCTGAACTGCAGAATTTCCAGAGCTTGTGCAACTGGCTTACCGCGCAGTTGATCTGCAACCAAACGTGCTTTCTGCGGTGAGATGCGAGCAAAGCGATGTTTAGCGATAGCTTCCATTACCTATACTCCTCTTAGCGCTTCTTAGCTTTCTTATCCGCAGCGTGACCGCGGTAAGTGCGTGTTGGTGCAAATTCGCCAAGCTTGTGACCGATCATTTCTTCAGAAACGAAAACAGGAACGTGCTGACGACCATTATGGACAGCGATGGTCAAACCGATCATCTGAGGGATGATCATTGAGCGACGGGACCAAGTCTTAACAGGCTTCTTGTCACCGCTTTCCACCGCTTTCTCTACCTTCTTCAGCAAGTGCAGGTCAATAAAAGGACCTTTCTTGAGAGAACGTGGCATGGCTTATCCTCTGATATAAATTACTTGTTACGACGACGTACGATGTACTTGTCGGTACGCTTGTTCTTACGAGTCTTGTAACCCTTAGTCGGTACACCCCATGGCGTCACTGGGTGACGACCACCAGAAGTACGACCTTCACCACCACCGTGTGGGTGGTCAACTGGGTTCATTACAACACCACGTACAGTTGGGCGAACACCGCGCCAGCGTGAAGCACCGGCTTTACCCAGTTCACGTAGCATGTGCTCTGCGTTGCCAACTTCACCTAGAGTCGCGCGACCTTCGGCCAGAACTTTACGCATCTCACCAGAACGCAGACGCAGAGTCACGTAAGTGCCTGCACGTGCAACGATCTGAGCATAAGCACCAGCTGAACGAGCCAGCTGAGCACCTTTACCTGGCTTCAGTTCAACACAGTGTACAGTTGAACCTACTGGGATGTTGCGCATTGGTAGTGTGTTACCAACTTTGATCGCAGCATCTGCGCCAGACTGGATAGAGTCACCAGCTTTCAGACCTTTCGGTGCGATGATGTAGCGACGCTCACCGTCTGCGTACAGAACCAGAGCAATGTTTGCGCTACGGTTTGGATCGTATTCTAGGCGCTCAACTTTCGCTGGGATACCATCTTTAGTACGTTTGAAGTCGATGATACGGTAAGCATTTTTGTTACCACCACCGATGTGACGTACTGTGATACGACCGTTATTGTTACGACCACCAGTCTTAGATTTTTTCTCTAGTAGTGGCGCGTACGGCTTACCCTTATGCAGGTCAGAGTTAACCACTTTAACAACGTGGCGACGACCTGGGGAAGTCGGCTTACATTTTACAATAGCCATTCTTCTTTGCTCCTAGTCTTACTCTGCACCGCCAGCGAAGTCGATGTCCTGACCTTCTTTCAAGATTACATACGCTTTTTTCCAGTCGCTACGACGGCCTTCACGCATACCTTGACGTTTGGTCTTACCCTTGGCAACAAGAGTGTTTACAGACTTGACTTCAACCTCAAACAGTTTTTCAACTGCTGCTTTGATCTCTTTCTTCGTTGCGTCTTTCGCTACTTTGAAAACGATAGTGTTACCGTTTTCAGCAGCCATAGTCGCTTTTTCAGAGATGTGCGGAGCACGTAGAACTTTTAGAATACGCTCTTCAGTGATCATGCCAGCATCTCCTCAACTTGTTTAACTGCATCAGCAGTCATCACAACTTTATCGAAAGCAATCAGGCTCACTGGATCGATTGCCTTAGCATCGCGTACGTCAACCTTGTACAGGTTGCGCGCTGCCAGGAATAGATTCTCATCTAGTTCGCCAGTTACGATCAGTGCATCAGTCAGCTCAAGCTCTTTCAGCTTGGCAACCAGTGCTTTAGTTTTAGGTGCTTCAACTGAGAAGTTGTCAACAACGATCAGACGCTCTTGACGAACCAGCTCAGACAGAATGCTCTTCATAGCACCACGGTACATTTTCTTGTTAACTTTCTGGCTGTGGTCTTGTGGACGAGCAGCGAAAGTTACACCACCGGTACGCCATAGTGGGCTACGGATTGTACCTGCACGAGCGCGGCCTGTACCTTTCTGGCGCCATGGCTTCGCGCCACCACCAGAAACGTCAGAACGAGTCTTCTGAGCACGTGTACCTTGACGAGCACCTGCTGCGTAAGCAACAACTACTTGGTGTACAAGCGCTTCATTGAAATCACGCCCAAAAGTAGCTTCGGAGACAGTTAGCGCGTCAGCGCCTTTGACTACCAATTCCATTACTAACTCCTTGACGTTACGCTTTAACAGCTGGTTTAACGATCACGTTGCCACCTGTCGCACCTGGGACTGCACCTTTGATGAGCAGCAGGTTACGTTCAGCGTCAACACGCACGATCTCTAGGTTTTGAGTCGTTACACGCTCAGCACCCATGTGACCAGCCATTTTCTTGCCTTTGAATACGCGACCTGGAGTCTGACACTGACCGATAGAACCAGGAGCACGGTGAGACAAGGAGTTACCATGGGTCATATCTTGAGTACGGAAGTTCCAGCGCTTAACAGCACCTTGGAAACCTTTACCCTTAGATGTACCAGTAACGTCTACTTTTTTAACTTCGTTGAACAGCTCAACAGTCAGCTCAGCGCCAACAGCAAACTCTTCATTGTTTTCCAGACGGAATTCCCAAAGACCGCGACCTGCTTCGATACCAGCTTTGGCAAAGTGGCCAGCTTCTGGCTTAGAAACACGGTTAGCTTTCTTTGTACCAGCAGTTACCTGGATTGCGTTGTAGCCGTCAGTGTCTACAGATTTAACCTGAGAAACACGGTTCGCTTCAACTTCAACCACAGTTACTGGGATAGAAACGCCATCTTCGGTAAATACGCGGGTCATGCCCACTTTACGACCGATTAGACCAATCATTCTCTTATCTCCCCGATTAACCTAGGCTGATCTGAACGTCAACGCCAGCAGCTAGATCTAGACGCATTAGAGCATCAACAGTTTTGTCTGTTGGCTCAACGATGTCGATAAGGCGCTTGTGAGTACGGATTTCGTACTGGTCACGTGCAGTCTTATTTACGTGTGGAGAAATAAGAACAGTGAAACGCTCTTTGCGAGTAGGCAGAGGGATTGGACCCTTCACCTGAGCACCGGTGCGCTTGGCTGTTTCTACGATTTCCGCAGTAGACTGGTCGATCAAACGGTGATCGAAAGCCTTGAGGCGGATACGAATACGTTGGTTCTGCATGAGACAGAGCTCCAATTAAAAAATTTACACAAACAATATCGCCACTCAGACTCGTTAAGACGAGAGAATGCCGATTGATTTATGTGAACGTAGTGTCCCTATCGGACACATTGTCAGCCAATTAAATGACTGCGAACATAAGTCAGAGTATACATTGCTAAGCTGTCTAGCAGCTTCTTCCTCAATGCTTATTGGTTCACAACTGCAGTTACGAGAATCAATATCTCGGGCAGTGGCGAGCATTATACAGATCACGTTTTTCAGTGCAACCCCTTGGGTGAAAAATAATCATCCATGCGGAATGCGGAATGCGGAATGCGGAATGCGGAATGCGGAATGCGGAATGCGGAATGCGGAATGCGGAAAATTAAGGATTAAGCAATTGCGTGTCAAGTGAGAGCAGCGCGCTGATAAACCTGGAAGCCATGAACAGTGCGAGTGTGGCTGCCAGCAGATCTGCCCCAGCTGTAGCCGTCCTCGTTTTTTTGCTGCGGGGATCAGCTGGCTTTCTGGTACGTTTTTGCCACGGTGTCTTCTATCACCTCTTTGGCAGTCCGGATGCATTTGCCGCACTGTGAGCCCAGCGGCGTAATTTGGCGAATGCCGCGGACATCGGTGAGCCCGTGCTCCAGGGTGAGCTTCATGATTTTTTTATCGGTAATTCCGTGACACAAACAGACGTACATTTTTGTTCCAGCTTTCTTGGTGACCACAAAAATATAAACAAGAATAGTTTTCATTACTACTATTTTCTGCCCCATCTGTTAGATGCTTTTGCTCTTAACCCCGATAATATATTCTAAATAATAATATACAGACACTAATGTATAGCTATATGTACTATACACATACTGCCCATTGAGCCGTGCCGACCCAACGGGTTTTGGACGATCAAAAAAGGGAGCCGAAGCTCCCTTTTTCAGGTTCGTCATTAAGACAATCGCAAATTAAGCGACGATCTTAGCAACAACACCAGCACCAACGGTACGGCCACCTTCACGGATTGCGAAGCGCAGACCTTCGTCCATTGCGATTGGAGCGATCAGCTCAACAACCATCTTGATGTTGTCGCCTGGCATTACCATCTCAACGCCTTCTGGCAGCTCGATAGTACCAGTCACGTCAGTTGTACGGAAGTAGAACTGTGGACGGTAGCCTTTGAAGAACGGAGTATGACGGCCGCCTTCGTCTTTAGACAGAACGTATACTTCTGACTCGAACTTAGTGTGCGGAGTGATTGAACCAGGCTTCGCCAGTACTTGACCACGCTCAACTTCGTCACGCTTAGTACCACGCAGCAGAACACCAACGTTCTCACCGGCACGGCCTTCGTCCAGAAGCTTACGGAACATCTCAACACCAGTACAAGTAGTAGTGATAGTGTCTTTGATACCGATGATAGCAACTTCGTCACCAACAGTGATGATACCTTGCTCAACACGACCAGTTACAACAGTACCACGGCCTTGGATTGAGAATACATCTTCGATTGGCAGGATGAATGGCTTGTCGATCGCACGCTCTGGCTCTGGGATGTAGTTGTCCAGGGCTTCAGCCAGCTCAACAATCTTGTCTTCCCACTCTTTCTCGCCGTTCAGGGCGCCCAGAGCAGAACCCATGATTACTGGGCAGTCGTCACCTGGGAAGTCGTACTCAGACAGCAGTTCACGAACTTCCATCTCAACCAGCTCTAGCAGCTCTTCATCATCAACCATGTCACACTTGTTCATGAATACGATGATGTAAGGGATACCAACCTGACGACCCAGCAGGATGTGCTCACGCGTCTGAGGCATAGGGCCATCAGTTGCAGCAACAACCAGGATACCACCGTCCATCTGCGCAGCACCAGTGATCATGTTTTTAACATAGTCGGCGTGTCCTGGGCAGTCTACGTGTGCGTAGTGACGAGACGGAGTATCGTACTCTACGTGAGAAGTAGAGATTGTGATACCACGCTCACGCTCTTCTGGCGCGTTGTCGATAGACGCGAAGTCACGAGCGGCACCGCCGTAAACTTTTGCCAGAGTAGTACAGATAGCTGCAGTCAGAGTAGTTTTACCGTGGTCAACGTGGCCGATAGTACCAACGTTAACGTGCGGTTTCGTACGTTCAAATTTTTCTTTAGACACGATCGTGTTCCTTCCTAGTTAAGATACGCCCCCTACTAGGTCAGGGGGCGCGTCCGAAGAGTGTATTCTATGCGTCAACGACGATTGACGCAATATTCAAATTAAGAGCGCTCAGCAATAATTCGATCGGCAACATTCTTAGGAACTTCAGCATATTCACTGAACTCCATCGAATAGGATGCACGACCCTGAGTCGCTGAACGTAGGTCAGTTGCGTAACCAAACATCTCTGCCAATGGAACCTGGGCACGGATGATCTTCAGACCCGCAGGGCCCTCATCCATCCCTTCGATCATGCCGCGGCGACGGTTCAGGTCGCCCACAACATCACCCATCCAATCTTCCGGTGTGGTTACTTCAACTTTCATCATTGGCTCAAGAATAACAGGGTTCGCTTCAAGCGCCCCTTTCCTGAAGGCCATTGAGCCCGCGATCTTAAACGCCATTTCGCTGGAGTCAACATCGTGGTAAGAACCGTCGAACAGGGTCGCTTTGACATCCAGAACCGGATAACCTGCCAGGACACCGTTATTCATCTGCTCTTCGATACCTTTGGCAACCGAGCTGATGTATTCTTTCGGAACCACACCACCGACGACTTCATCGACAAAGACAAAACCTTCGCCTTGCTCTGACGGCTCAATTTTCAGCCAGACATGACCGTACTGGCCACGACCGCCGGACTGACGTACGAACTTGCCTTCAACTTCCGTCTTCCCACGAATGGTTTCACGGTATGCAACCTGAGGTTTACCCACGTTACATTCGACGCTGAACTCACGCTTCATACGGTCAACGATGATGTCCAGGTGCAGTTCACCCATACCAGAGATCAGTGTCTGACCGGTTTCATCATCCGTCTCGACGCGGAACGATGGATCTTCTGCAGCCAGTTTACCCAGCGCGATCCCCATCTTTTCCTGGTCCGCTTTCGACTTCGGCTCAACAGCAATCTGAATCACCGGCTCCGGGAACTCCATGCGTTCCAGGATTACGCGATGCTCCGGATCACACAGGGTATCCCCGGTGGTAACGTTCTTCAGACCGATTGCTGCTGCAATGTCGCCCGCGCGAACTTCTTTTACTTCTTCACGCTTGTTCGAATGCATCTGTACGATACGACCGAAACGCTCACGCTTCTCTTTGACAGAGTTGTAAACCGTATCTCCAGAGTTCACCACACCGGAGTACACGCGCATGAAGGTCAGAGAGCCCACAAACGGGTCGGTCGCGATCTTAAACGCCAGCGCAGAAAATGGTTCTTCATCGCTGGAATGACGTTCAATCTCGTTTCCTAATTCATCTTCACCGCGGATCGATTTCACGTCCGTTGGCGAAGGCAGGAATTCAACCACAGCATCCAGTACTGCCTGAACCCCTTTGTTCTTAAATGCTGAACCACAGGTCGCCAGTACGATCTCATTCGCCAGCGTACGCTGACGCAGACCGGCTTTAATCTCGGCTTCAGACAAGTCACCTTCTTCCAGGTACTTGTCCATCAGCTCTTCAGAAGCTTCTGCCGCAGATTCCACCAGGTTCTGGCGCCATTCCTCGGCAAGCTCGACCATATCCGCCGGAATGTCCTCATAGGTAAATGTCATCCCCTGGTCGGCTTCATTCCAGTTGATGGCCTTCATCTTGATAAGGTCAACAACGCCTTTAAATTCTTCTTCAGCACCAATGTTCAATTGGATTGGCACTGGGTTCGCACCAAGACGGTTTTTAATCTGCTCGACCACGCGCAGGAAGTCGGCACCGGCACGGTCCATCTTGTTTACGAATACCATACGAGGAACATGGTATTTATCAGCCTGACGCCATACAGTTTCAGACTGAGGCTCAACCCCGGAAGAACCACAGAACACAACAACTGCACCGTCAAGCACACGCAGGGAACGCTCAACTTCAATGGTGAAGTCAACGTGTCCCGGAGTATCGATGATATTTACGCGGTGTTCAGGAAATTGCGCTTCCATACCACGCCAGAAGGTCGTTGTCGCAGCAGAAGTGATGGTGATCCCACGCTCCTGCTCTTGCTCCATCCAGTCCATGGTAGCTGCGCCGTCGTGAACTTCACCGATTTTGTGAGACAGGCCTGTATAAAACAGGATACGCTCGGTCGTTGTTGTTTTACCGGCGTCAACGTGAGCACAGATACCGATATTGCGGTAGCGCTCGATAGGCGTTTTACGAGCCACGGCTGTATCCTCTTGCTAAGGGGGGCCTTAGAATATGGTTCAGGCGCAGCAAGCCAAGCTTGCTGCGCCCAATTTTTATTACCGGGGTGATTACCAGCGGTAATGTGCGAACGCTTTGTTCGCTTCTGCCATACGGTGAACGTCTTCACGTTTCTTAACAGCAGAACCTTTGTTGTCAGCGGCATCCAGCATTTCAGCAGCCAGACGACCAGCCATAGATTTTTCACCACGCTTACGCGCAGCTTCAACCAACCAACGCATAGCCAGCGCGTTACGACGTACTGGACGTACTTCAACTGGTACTTGGTAAGTTGAACCACCCACACGGCGAGACTTAACTTCTACCGCTGGACGAACGTTTTCAAGAGCTTTTTCAAAGATAGCCAGGTGTTCTTCACCAGAACGCTCAGCCATTGTATCCAGTGCAGTGTAAACAATTTTCTCTGCAGTAGATTTCTTACCGTCAATCATTAGGATGTTGACGAATTTTGCCAGCAGTTCAGATTTGAACTTTGGATCTGGAAGGATCTTACGCTGACCAATTACGCGACGACGTGGCATGGATATTCTCCGTTGTCTTCTTCAGGTTATCCAAAACTTTTCAGTTTCTTCAAAATTAAATAATTTTAGTGTTTGGCCTTACTTAACGGATTCCATTAAGACTTAGGACGCTTCACACCGTACTTAGAACGACCTTGTTTACGGTCATTAACGCCTGCACAGTCAAGTGCACCACGAACAGTGTGGTAGCGAACACCAGGAAGGTCTTTAACACGACCACCACGGATCAGAACAACACTGTGCTCTTGCAGGTTGTGGCCTTCACCGCCGATGTATGAAGTTACTTCGAAACCGTTCGTCAGACGAACACGGCACACTTTACGTAGTGCTGAGTTTGGTTTCTTAGGAGTAGTAGTGTATACACGAGTACATACACCACGTTTTTGTGGACACGCTTCTAGCGCAGGCACGTTGCTTTTAACAACTTGCTTTGCACGTGGCTTGCGTACCAGCTGGTTAATAGTTGCCATTAAATAGCTCCTGAAATTACTTTCGTAAGTGTGAAAAATCTGCCTCCCAACAACAGGAGGACGCGAAATTTTAGGCATCGGACCTAAGGGTGTCAAGATATAACCAACGATCAATAGGGTGATCATTTCTTAGACAATCGATCGAAGCCGTCGCAGACCCGGCTGACTGGCCGCGGCTACTCCCATTTCATCTGGCTTTCGTGGCGTTCTGTTAAGCCAACAAATCCTGAATAATCAACAACATGGATCCGTTCGTTCATCTGCTCACGTAATCCACGGGCGACCAGATCCACTTCCAGTACATATATGTTTACGCCGGCCTGCGTGAGCGCCTCGGACCAGGCATTTTTTTCGGTCCCGGCCACCACCGCATCCTGGATCAACAAAATTTCGTCCTGTGGGGCAAGATAACGCAGGCAACGCCGCAGGGCCTGACTCTGAAACGGGGAAGTCATGATGGTATGGAGCATAGAGTCCTCAGAAACTTAGCACACGCTGGCATTGGTGCAGTTGGGCGCTCAGCGCTTCTGCGCTCAGCAGCTCGGTCTCAATCAACAGGCCTGCAGGGTCAATCCCCCGCTCGGCCAGTGACTGCTGGCACACATACACCTGCTCGATGTCATACAGTGCCAGCATCTTGAAGGTGGCGATATAGTCCCGGCACAACACCTGCTCCGGCTGTTGGCCTGCCAACAGCTGAAACACGCCGTCACCGATAAAAAATACCTTGATCTCTTCACTGTATGCTGAAGTCGCCAGCACCGCATCAAGCCCTTCGCGGCCGCTACTGCTGCCATGGGGGGCGCTGTGAAAGACAAAGCCTAATGATTTCATGCACTGCTCTCGCATCGCTTAATTTAAAACTGGATCACCCGATCCGCGGTCAGCAGGGCTTCGGATAACCCGCCGAGCCCGGCCTGTTCAAAACCAGCCGCCAGATTCTGACCCGGCAACTGATTCTGGGCCGCTTCCTGCTCACCAACAATGCCACGGCGCAGCGCCGCGGCAACACAGGTCTGTAATTCAATTTGATGTGCTGCGGCCAGCTGCTGCCAGGCAGCAACCAAATCGAATTCGTCAGAGGCGGGAGCCGACAATGCCGAGCCGTTATACACCCCGTCCCGGTAGAAAAATATCCGGGTCAAGCGGTGCCCTTCGGCCAGAACGGCCTGTGCAAACTGATAAGCCGTACGGGCGGCCTGAGTCCCGTATGCCGGTCCGTCCACCACCAGCACATAGTTCAGGCTCATTTTTCGCCATCCTCGGTTTTACGCTGACGGATATACAGGTACACCGTATGCTTGGAAATGTTCAGCCGCTCCGCCACCCGGTTGATGGCATCTTTAATGTCAAAGATACCCTTGTCATACAGCTCCATGACAATCTGCCGGTTCTTGGCGTTGTTGGAGACATTCTTGTCGGCATTGATCTCTTCAATCGTCCGCTCAACAGTCTGATCCACCAACTCATCCACGTCGCTGGCAAAGTTTACGCTGGACGCCGCCTGCTTGGCTTCATCCGTCGGCATGAACGATTGCAGGATCTGGGAGAACGGCGCGTCAAGATTGACGTTGATGCACAGCAGGCCGATGATCCGATCCTCGCCATTGCGGATCGCAATGGTGATCGACTTCATCAACGCACCGCCTTTCGCACGGGTAAAATAGGCCCGGGAAAAATTCCGCTCAGAGCCTTCGATATCACGCAACATCCGCAGCGCCAGATCGGTGATCGGCGAGCCGACCTTCCGCCCGGTATTCTCCCCGTTGGCAATTTTAATCGCGGAGGTGTTCAGATCAGCCAGCGAGTGCAGCACGATCTCACAAAACGGGCCGATCAGGGCTGCCAGCCCGTCGACGACCGCTTCATACGAGCGCAAAACGATATAGTCATGTTCGGTGAAGGCCCGCGCTTCAATCAGGTCACTTTCCACCATGACGTCAGAGCCAAAGTTATCTGTCGAAACCACTTGTCATCTCTTCCTTGCAGAGCCCGATTCATTTATTTTCAACACCCGTCCTGGTGATGAAAATAAATACATGGGGAATGAATTCAAATCTTTCTAGCAAGTTTATCAGAATACTGACAGCGGCCTGAACATTTATCTCCTCGCGGGTATCGCGCTTTGCAATAAAAAACCCGGCCTGAGCCGCAATGCTGATCAGTTAAGGATCGGTTGACTGATCCTTCTGATGCGTCAAAATCGGAAATCATTTACTGGTTTCCGGTTTTTTTATGCCCTTAGCTTCCGCACTCACAGATTTTCTTGAAGAGTCTCCTGTCGATATCTCCCAGCTGACCACTTTCTCTGAACACGTTCCCGACGAGTGGGTTGCCAGAGCTACATCTTTATCGACTCAGGCAACCATCAGACGAAGACGGCTCCCCAGTGATATGGTGCTCTGGCTTATTGTCGGTATGGCCTTTTTCCGCAATGAGCCTATAGCTGAAGTGGCCCGCCGTATGAATGTCTGTGCCGAAGGGTTGGCAAACGAGGAACTCCTGGCCAAGAGTGCTCTGACACAAGCCCGTCAGCGACTGGGAAAGGAAGCGCCTAAATGGCTGTTCAAACAGTGTGCTCAGGTATGGGGTAAAGAAAGGTACCCGGAAGACAGCTGGAATAAACTTCAGGTTTTTGCTGTTGATGGGGCTCTGTTCAGGACCCCGGATACCCCCGGGCTTCGCGAACACTTCGGTTCGGGAAACACATCCGGAAAGCGCCAGACACCTTACCCTGTACTCCGTCTTGTCACCATGATGAACGTGCGTTCCCATATCATCATTGATGCCGATATCAGCCCTTATCGCCGAGGTGAAATACCGCTGGCCCAACCCTTTATCAACTCGCTGCCGGATAACTCGGTGACTTTGCTGGATAAGGGATTTTACGGAGCAAGCCTGTTGCTGGGCATCTCTGCCAGCGGGGCAAACCGACATTGGCTTATTCCTGCTAAAAAAGGCGTGGTATACACACTTCTCGACGAGGAGGAAACCAATGACAACCTTATCGAGATGAAGGTCTCGCCCCAAGCGAGAAAGAAGAATCCGACCCTTCCTGAGAAATGGCAGGTACGGGCAGTCACCTATGAGGTAGACGGGAAAGAGAAAACGGTTTTCACCTCCCTGCCAAGAGAGATGTACAGCGCCGAGCAGGTTGCCACCCTATACCACGAACGCTGGGAGATTGAACTGGGCTACCGCGATATAAAGAGCTCCATGCAGCACAATTCTCTTACCTTGCGGAGCAAAACGGTCGAGCTGGTTTATCAAGAGTTATGGGGGTTGCTTCTCGGCTACAACCTGGTCAGGAGAGAGGCAAGCCAGGCGGCTGTGGCGCATGACAGAGCCCCCACAGAAATAAGCTTCAAGTACGCCTGCCAGTTTATTGCAAGTCAGCTCAGGGTAATGAGTAAGGCACTGTCACCGGGAAACACGCCCAAGAGGCTAAAGGCACTACGGGGGGACCTGTCAGTGCTCTTCAAGGAAAATCGCCCCAGGCCATCTAGGCCCAGGGCAGTTAAGATATCAAAGACCCGCTACCCGGTTAATCGCCATGCAGCTCCCCTTAAGTGAACTGCATTGCGGCCTGAGCCGGGTTTTTTATTAATTTGAGTGCCGCAGACGTGCTCCGCCGGGACTCCTTTACTGGGTCGCTGCGTCGCCGGCTTCCGCCTGAGCCGCTTCAGATTTCACGATATCCAGCAGCTCAACCTCAAACACCAGCGTCGAGTTGGCCGGAATGCTTGGGTTGGCCTGCGAGCCGTAAGCCAGCTCCGGCGGAATGACAAACTTGAACTTCGAACCGACCGGCATCAGCTGAACGCCTTCGGTCCAACCCGGGATCACTTGGTTCAGCGGGAAGGTTGCCGGCTGGTTGCGCTTGTACGAGCTGTCAAACTCAGTGCCGTCCGTCAGCGTGCCTTTGTAGTGCACTTTCACGGTGTCGGTTGCCTGTGGCTTCTCGCCTTCACCTTGCGTTTCTACCTGGTACAACAGGCCGGAATCCGTCTTCATGACGCCATCTTGCTTTTCGAACTCGGCGCGGAACGCATCGCCGGCCTTGCTGTTCTTGTCTGCTTCTTCCTGCGCCTTGGCCATCATCATCTCAGACACACGCTTGTCCAGATCCTGCAGGGCCTGTTGGGTTTCTTCCGGTGTCAGACGACTGTTCCCGGCAAAGACATCACGCACCCCGGCCAGCACCTGCTCCCGATCCAGCGTCATGCCCAGCTCTTTTTGCTGATCCAGATTCGCTGACAGATATTGTGCCAGCGAAGCACCAATCGCATACGCGGCTTTATCGTCCTCAGACGCAAACGCTGTTGCTGCATCAGATGCAACCTGCTCCACCTTGGCAGGGGCTTCAGGTTTGGCTTCGGCCGTTTTCTCATCTTGGCAGCCTACAGCCAGTAGGATTGTCGCAGCCAAAACAGACATCTTTAGAACAGGTTTCATGTATTTCTCCATCATTTACTGAGGGGATGCCTCAAATTTATCTCCGGCTTTCCGCAATAGGTGTGAAAAGCGCGCTATATCAATATACTAATAGCAACCGGAGTAAGTCACTGCCTTATTCATTTTTAATCAGTCACTTACTCAAACTGCCGAATCTATCGCTCGCCCAGCAACCGGAACCTGACGTAATGCGCAAAAATATTCCAGTCTTAAGCATTATTTTGGCACTGTTCATCCTGACCGGCTGTTTTTTTTCAGGTTCTGAAAGTCAGCGCTGGGAGCTGGCTCCGGAAGGCGCCACCAGCTTCAGCCTCAGCCGGGATGGCCGGTTTGCCCTTTTTCATACGACGCAACAAGGTATCGTGCTGTGGGACTTACAGCAAAACAAAAGGTTAGCTGATTTTGGTTCTCAAGATCCACATCACAATCCGGTCCTGTCGAGCCGGATCTCCGACAACCACCGTTTCGCCATTACGGCCACCGCACAAAATTTTGCAGTCTGGGACCTGGCCTGGGGGCAATCCGACGGGCTCTGGTCGGTTTCCGACGGGATCATCCGCGATGTCGATATCGCCAATAACGGCCAGCATGTCCTGCTCGGGTTATCGAACGGGAAGGCAATGTACGTCGACTTAGGCACCGGTCGTCGCCTGGAGTTCCTTGCCCACCGGGAAAAAGTCAATTCTGTCGCCCTGTCGGCCAATGGCCAGTATGCCCTGTCCGGCGGCAATGACCACAATGCCTACCTGTGGGATACCCAAACCGGCCAGGTGATCTACCAGTTTGCCCACAATTCGCGGATCAGCCGGGTGGCGCTGCAGCGCGACGGTAAGCTGGCCCTGACGGCCGATGGCGGCAATGACATCTATCTTTGGCGCCTGGATTCCGGGGACAAACAAGCCGAACTGGCGGTCCGCCTGCGCCAGCAAAACCTCTCCAGCGCCCGGTTTTCTGATGACGGCCACTGGCTGGCGACCGGCACTCCGGCCCGGCGCGTCGAACTGTGGGATACCGCCACCGGCGAAAACCTCGGTCGCTGGGAAGCCGCCCCGCAACAAGACACTCGACCCCCGGCAGCAGTGGTGTATGATGTCGCCATTACCCCAGACGGGCAGGTGATCTCCGGCACCTCCGCCGGCATTGCCCAGGCCTGGACCACCAAATAACGGACCTCTTTGCCCTATGACCGAGATTGAAAAATTACAGGCCCAGATCGATGAGCTGGAAATGAAGCAGGCGTTTCAGGAGCAGACCATTGAAGAGCTCAACCAGGCACTGACCCAGCAGCAGTTTGCGATCGACAAAATGCACACGCAACTGCAGTTTCTGGTCGGAAAAGTCAAAGGGATGGAGCCATCCAATATGGCCAGTGAGTCAGAAGAAACCCCGCCGCCCCATTACTGAGTCGTGGCTCCCATCCGCATGTCAAGGCGGATTTCAAGGTAGAATTGGATCAAAAAAAGGAAGCCTCGGCTTCCTTTTTTCATGCTTGGCTAAGCCCGATGGCTTAGTGCGAGCAGCAACCACCTTCGTGGTCATGATCGTGACCGTGGTCGTGATCACCGCAGCTACCGCCACCGCAGCAACCGCCACCCTGGTGGATGTGGCCGTGGGCGATTTCTTCTTCAGTCGCTTCACGCAGCGCAACAACTTCTGCAGCAAACGTCAGCGTCTGGCCGGCCAGCATGTGGTTGCCGTCAACCACCACGTGGTCGCCATCAACTTCAGTAACTTCAACCGGGATCGGACCCTGATCAGTATCCGCCAGGAAGCGCATACCCACAGTGATTTCGTCAACGCCCTGGAATACATCCGCTGGAACACGCTGAACCATTTCATCCATATGCTCGCCATAAGCTTCTTCCGGAGCAACGGTCACTTCGAATTTCTCGCCGGCTTCACGACCTTCCAGTGCCTTCTCCAGACCCACAATCAGGTTGTTGTGGCCGTGAAGGTAATCCAGTGGTGCTTCAGCAGTTGACTGATCGACTACCACGCCATCTTCAGTTTTCACTTGATAAGCCAGGCTTACTACGATGTCTTTAGCGACTTTCATGTTCACTCCAATATCGGATGTTGAGTGAGTATCGGCCTTGCGGCGCTCGCCAGCCCAGCCGTACCCGGTGTAAATCTTCCCGCATCATAACGGATAAAGGGGGCCGGATGCCAATCCCCACGTCGTTATTCCGGTTTAAAGATCCCAATTACTTGATCTTTGGTTTGCTGCGACAGCTGCTCGCTGGCTTCCACCGCCTGCGGCGCCCGGCTGTCGCTATAATCACAGGCAACACACTCTACCCGCTCCATCTCATGTTCCTGCCACCAGCGCAGGGTATCCTTCTGCTGGCATTGCGGGCAAACCGCACCGGCAATAAATCGTTTCTTTGCCATCACCCCATTCCTTGTTCACCGGCTGCGCCAACGCAGCCTTGGTTAATCCCAGCCGTTGTGCCGCTCTTGCTCACCGCGCATCTCCCGATCGAAGATCTCTTCCAGCTCTTTGCGGGCCTCTTTGGCCCGCGAGGCTAAGTGAACGTCTTCGGAATGCTGCGGCAGCAAATCACGCAGGGCTGTTGTATCCAGTTTACGAAAATGCGCCTCAGCCCGCTGAGCCTTATACGGGTGCATGCCGAGAGATATAAGGGCTTGGCGCCCCAAATCAAGGGCTCCGGCAAAGGTTTCCCGCGAGAAGTGCTCCACCCCGTGCCCCAGCAACTGATGTGCCTCCACCCGGCTACGGGCCCGGGCCAGGATTTTGAGCTGAGGAAAATACTGCTGACACAGCAGCACCACCTTCATCACTTCATCCGGTTCATCGGTACAGATAATAATGGCTTCGGCCTTATCAGCCCCGGCAGCACGCAATAAATCCAGCTGCGTCGCATCGCCATAATAAACCTTATAGCCGAATTTACGCAGGAACTGGATCTGACTCGGATCCCGTTCCAATACCGTGACCCGGATTTTGTTGGCAAACAGCAACCGCCCCACCACCTGGCCGAAGCGGCCAAACCCGGTAATGATCACCCGCGGCTCGCGATCAATCACATCGCTTTCCATCGCCTCTTCGGCTTCGGCCTTGAAGGTGCGGATGAACCATTTCTCCTGCAACAGCAGCACCAGCGGGGTGGTCATCATCGAGATACTGACCACCACCAGCAAGAACGAAGACAACTGCGTGCCCAGCAGCCCCTCGCCCATCGCCGCCGTAAACAGGACAAAAGCGAATTCCCCGCCCTGGCTGAGAATTGCCGCCATCTGGCTGCGCGACTTGGCGCGGATCCCGAACAACCGCGCCAGGCCGTAAAGCAGCAGGCCCTTGACGCACACCAGCGCAATCACCGCCGCCAGGATCTGCAACGGATACTGAAGCAGCAGCCCTAGATTGACCGCCATCCCCACCGAGATAAAAAACAGACCGAGGAGCAAACCTTTGAACGGCTCAATGGCAATTTCCAGCTCGTGGCGGTATTCACTCTCGGCCAGCAGCACCCCGGCAAGGAACGTCCCCAGCGCCATCGACAGGCCCAGCGACTGCATCCCTAGCGCAATGCCGATCACCAGCAACAGGGCCGCGACGTTAAACAGCTCCCGCACCCCGCTGACCACCACCCAGCGAAACAGCGGCCGGAGCAGGAAATGGCCGCCGACCAGCAGGGCCACAATCCCCCCGATCATCCAGGCAAAATCGAGCCAGCTGCCGCCGCCGCCCCCGGCCAGTGCCGGCAGCACCGCCAGCATCGGGATCACCGCGATATCCTGAAACAGCAACACTGCAAACCCGGCCTGACCGGTTTCACTGCCGCCGAGGCTCTGCTCTTCAATTACCCGCAGGGCAATCGCGGTCGAGGACAACGCCAGCCCCATCCCGACCACCAGCGCATCACGCCAGCTGATCTCCGGGAAATAATGGCTGCTGGCCATCACCAGCGCCGCAATCACCGCGCTGGTCACCACCACCTGGCTGCCGCCGAGCCCGAGGATCGGCTTGCGCATCTGCCACAGCTTCTTGGGATTGAGCTCCAACCCAATCAAAAACAGCAGCAGCACCACCCCGAATTCGGAAAAATGCAAAATTGCGTCGACATCGGAAATCAGCCTCAGCCCCCAGGGGCCAATCGCGATCCCCGCCAGCAGATAGCCCAACACCGATCCCAGGCCCAGACGCTGGGCAATCGGCACCGCGACCACAGCCGCAGCCAGAAAGACCACACTGACCGACAATACATCACTCGCCATCTGTCATCTCCTGCGCCGTGTGGAAAGGGTTCGCCAGCCACGCCCGGTAGGTGGCCACATGCTGGGTCAGCTCCAGCGCCGGGATCCGCCGCGCCCAGTGCAACGTCAGCGGCTCAATCCAGGTCATCTGGCACAAATCGGCACACAGCTCGAACGGGCGCAGGATCTCCGCCACCGTACAGCGGTTATAGCCATCCGGGGTATAGGCTTCCGCCGCCCCGCCGGTGGTGATCACCGAACGCCAGTGCTTGCCGATGGTGTCCGTGCCGTCCCCATGGGCAAACCCTTTGCTCAGCACGGTATCGATCCATTCCTTGAGCAGCGCCGGGCAGGAGTACATATAGAGCGGATGCTGGAACACGATGATGTCATGCTGGCGGATCAACTGCCGCTCCTGGCTGACATCAATAAAGAAATTCGGGTAGGCTCCGTAAAGATCGTGAATGGTGACATGCGGCAGATCCGCGATCCCGCGGATCATGGCGCGGTTCGCGACCGATTCCTGCGGATCCGGGTGGGCATAAATCACCAGGATCCGTGGCAGCTGTGGGTCGTGGCTTGGTTGTTCTTGCGTGGTCATAACTTCCCTTTGATTGACCTGCGGCGCCGGATGCAGGGAGAACGTCGATAAGGCAGCGCACTTCCATCATACAGAAATGCAGTGCTCTGGTGGCATGAATCTGCACTCATAACGGGATCTGTTGCAATATCGTGCGGTTCACGTCTTCAAGTTAGCAGTCCGCCAGGGTTTGGTATAGACTGCCGCTCATTTCGTGCACTTTTGCGGAGCGGGGCTACCCCGATACTGTTGATGATTACCTTTTCGGATATTCAGCTCTTACGGGGCGGCAAAGCCCTTCTCAACAATGCCTCAGCCACCATTCACCCTGGTGACAAAGTCGGCCTGGTCGGCAAAAACGGCTGCGGCAAGTCTACCCTGTTTGCGTTACTGAAAGGTGAACTCAGTGTCGATGCCGGTACCAGTCAGCTGCCGGCCCACTGGGAGCTGGCCTGGGTGGCCCAGGAAACCCCGGCACTTGAACGCAGCGCCATTGAATATGTGATTGACGGCGACCGGGAATACCGTCAGTTGGAGCAGGCGTTAGCGGCTGCCGAAGCGGCGGATCAAGGCACCCGTGTGGCCGAGCTGCACGGCAAGCTCGATACCATCGGCGGCTACAGTATCCGTGCCCGCGCCGCCGAGCTGCTCGACGGCCTGGGGTTTTCCCAGGCGCAGATGGACTGGCACCTGACCCAGTTCTCCGGGGGCTGGCGGATGCGCCTCAACCTGGCGCAGGCGCTGCTGTGCCGCTCAGATCTCCTGCTGCTCGATGAGCCGACCAACCACCTGGATCTCGATGCCGTAATGTGGCTGGAAAAATGGCTGCAAAGCTACCGTGGCACCCTGGTGCTGATCTCCCACGACCGCGATTTCCTCGATCCTGTGGTCGGACGGATCATCCATATCGAGAACGAGACCCTGAACAGCTACACCGGCAACTACTCATCGTTTGAAACCCAGCGGGCAGAAAAGATGATCCTGCAACAGGCGATGTTCCAGAAGCAGCAGAAGCAAATGGCGCACATGCAGTCCTACATCGACCGCTTCCGCTACAAAGCCAGCAAGGCCCGTCAGGCCCAGAGCCGGATCAAAGCGCTGGAGCGGATGGAAAAAGTGCTGCCGGCCCAGTTCGATAACCCGTTCAATTTTGAATTTCGCGAACCGGCGGCCCTGCCGAACCCGATCCTGATGATGGATCAGGTGATGGCCGGCTACGGCGACACCCTGATCCTGGACAACATCCGTCTCAACCTGGTGCCGGGCAGCCGGATCGGCCTGCTCGGGCGCAACGGCGCCGGTAAATCCACCCTGATCAAGCTGCTGTCCGGTGAGCTGCCGGCTAAAGCGGGCGATCTGACCTACTCGCAAGGGGTCAAAATCGGCTACTTCGCCCAGCACCAGCTGGAAACCCTGTATCTGGAAGACACCCCGGTGCAGCACATGGTGCGCATCGCCCCGCAGGCGACCGAGCAACAACTGCGCGACTATCTCGGCAGCTTTGGCTTTCAGGGGGACAAGGCCCTGGAGCCGGTCGGCCCGTTCTCCGGCGGCGAAAAAGCCCGCCTGGTGCTGGCCCTGATCGTGTGGCAGCGCCCGAACCTGTTGCTGCTCGATGAACCGACCAACCACCTGGATCTCGATATGCGCCAGGCCCTGACCCTGGCCCTACAGTCCTATGAAGGCGCCATGGTGATTGTCAGCCACGACCGGTATCTGTTGCGGGCCACCACCGATGATCTGTACTTAGTGCACGATCAGAAGGTCGAACCGTTCAACGGCGATCTGCACGACTATCACAAGTGGCTGACTGAGCAGCAACGCAACGAGCGCCGCGAACAACAGGCCGCTAAGCCGGAAGCCAGCAAGGACAACAGTGCCGCCTCACGCAAAGAGCAAAAACGGCTGGAAGCGGAGTTCCGCAAACAAACCGCGCCGCTGCGCAAGCAAATCGACAAGCTCGACCAGCAGATAGAAAAACTGATGGCTCAGATCAGCGATGCCGAAGCCCAGCTGTCAGACCCGAGCATTTATGACGCCGACAACAAAGCCCGCCTCAACGAGCAATTGCAACGCCAGGGCGATGCCAAATCGGCGCTCGAAGATGTCGAGATGACATGGATGGCGCTACAGGAGCAGTTGGAAGCCATGGAAGCCGAGTTTAATGGCTGACGCCAAGCCCCGGACTCAGCCCCAACCTCAGACCCGGCCCAAATCGGCCGGGTTCTGGCCCTTCTGCCTGGCGCACTATGCCCATCCCGGCGTTGAAGCGGCCTGCCTTGCCCTGCAAGACCGCCATCACGGCAATGTCAACCTGGCTTTGCTACTACACTGGCTCGACACCCAGGCGCTGCTCTTGCCCGAAGATGGCCTGGCACAGCTTGACGAGGCACTAAAAGATACCGATGCGCTGCTCACCTCCTACCGCGCTATGCGCCGCGCACTCAAACCCCGGCTCGACCCGGCTGGCTACCAGCAGCTGCTCAACTTTGAGCTCACCCTCGAGCAACGCCAACAGCAAGCCCTGCTCACCCAGCTGTCCCAATTGCCCCTGCGCCCGGCGGCCTTTTCCGGCAGCCCACGGCAATGCGGTGGCAACCTGCACGAAGACAATAGCAACCTGCACGAGTACGGGCGCCACCTCGGCCTGCCATCGGCGCTGTTGCAACAGCTCCGGGGCGAGCAACACAAGGACTCACCCTGAGCCGCCAGCTGTGCTATAACACCCAAAAGAATCTTCGAACAACGTCAGGCGAGCACATGACCCCTTTTGAACCGGCCAGTGGCCTGCGCAATGCCCATCTGCAAACCCTGCTGCCGCGCTTGTTGCGCCGCGCTCCGCTCTTTACTCCGCTGACCCAGCGGATTGAAACCCCGGATGGCGATTTTCTCGACCTCGCCTGGACCGGTCCCGGCCAGGACTACCCGAACGACCAGCCGATCCTGGTGCTGTTTCACGGCCTAGAAGGCAGCTTTCACAGCCCGTATGCCAACGGCCTGCTCTACGCGGCAAAACGCCGGGGCTGGCTCGGGGTAATGATGCACTTTCGCGGCTGCAGCGGCGAGATCAACCGTCTGGCGCGCAGTTACCACTCCGGGGAAACCAGCGATGCCGCCTTCTTCCTGCGCTGGCTGCGGCAGCAGTTTCCAACGAACCCGCTGTGGGGGATCGGCGTCTCGCTCGGCGGCAACATGCTGGTCAACTACCTGGCCGAGCATCAACACCGCAGCGAGTTTGCCGCGGCGCAGGTGATCTCCCCGCCGCTGAACCTGGCCTCCTGCTCGGCGCGGATCGAGCAGGGCTTCTCACGGCTCTACCAGCAATATCTGCTCGGTTCGATGAAGAAAACCCTGAGCCGGAAAGTACAGGTCCTGCCGGAGGCGATGCCGCTGGCACTTGAGCAGATCAACGCCATCCGCACGCTGCGCCAGTTCGATGACTGGGTAACCGCCCCCCTGCACGGCTTCCGGGATGCCGAAGACTACTACCGCCAATGCAGCGGACTCGACAAGCTCCAGCACATCACGACCCCGCTGCGGATCATCCATGCCGCCGACGATCCGTTTATGACCCCGGCCGTGATCCCCACGATGCCGCTCCCAGAGAACATCGACTATCACCTCAGCCCGTACGGCGGCCATGTCGGGTTCGTCACCGGATCGTGGAACAAGCCGCAGTTCTGGCTTGAGCAGACCGTCCCGGCCTGGTTTGAAGCCCGGGCCGAGGGCAAAGCCAGAGCCGCGGTGCAGATCAATGCAACACAGCGTGGCACCGCCGGATGAGCGCGAAACCAAGGGGCTCTACAAGCGATGCAATTGTCAATATAATCGACCAATTCAATATCCCCTGGAGAGTTTGCAATGATTATTCCCTGGCAAGACATCGATCCTGAAACCCTGACCAACCTGATTGAACATTTCGTGCTGCGCGAAGGCACCGACTACGGCGAAAGCGAGCTCACGATGGCCGAGAAAGTCAGCCATGTTCGCCGCCAGCTGCAAAGCGGTGATGCCGTCATTGTGTTCTCCGAATTGCATGAAACGGTCGATATCAAACTACGCCGCCAACTGGACGCATAACACCGCCCGGCGGCGGTGACTCCCCTGCAAATTTAGCAATCCGGCTTGACCTGCCCCCTGCTCGCCTGTTAATAACTCTTTCCGTTATTGTTAACGACAGGGTTTGTCATGTCTGCAAAACATCCGATAATTGCCGTTACGGGCTCTTCGGGCGCCGGAACGTCGACGACTTCCGAAGCCTTTCGCAAAATGTTCAATATGATGGGCATCAATGCGGCCTGGCTGGAAGGCGACAGCTTCCACCGCTTTACCCGACCGGAAATGGACGTCGAGATCCGTAAGGCCAAAGAGCAAGGCCGGCATATCAGCTACTTTGGTCCTCAGGCCAATGACTTTGCCCAACTGGAAAACTTTTTCCGCCAGTACGGCAATGACGGCAGCGGCAAATTCCGCCGTTATCTCCACACCTTCGATGAGGCCGTGCCCTACAACCAAATGCCGGGCACCTTTACCCCCTGGCAGGATCTGCCGGAAAATACCAATGTGTTGTTCTATGAAGGACTGCACGGTGGGGTGGTAGATGGCGATATCAATGTCGCCCAGCATGTCGACCTGCTGATCGGCATGGTGCCGATCGTCAATCTGGAGTGGATTCAGAAAATTGTCCGTGATACCCGCGATCGGGGTCATTCCCGCGAAGCCGTGATGGACTCCGTGGTCCGTTCGATGGATGACTACCTCAACTACATTACCCCGCAGTTCTCACGCACCCATATCAACTTCCAGCGCGTGCCGACGGTCGACACCTCCAACCCGTTTACCGCCAAGGCGATCCCGAGCCTGGATGAGAGCTTTGTGGTGATCCGTTTTCGCGGGATCAAAAATGTCGATTTCCCGTACCTGCTGGCGATGATCCAGGGCTCGTTCATGTCGCGCCACAACACCCTGGTCGTGCCGGGCGGCAAGATGAGTTTCGCGATGGAGCTGATCATGGGCCCGCTGATCCAGCAGCTGATCGAAACCGGCAAGTTCGGCTAAATCCGCCCGCCCCGTATCAGAGCGTGACGAGAAGACCGGCTTCTCGTCACGCGAACATCCTTACGCCGGCACCACGGCATAGGAGTGAGTCATTTCCACCCCTTCGCCCAGCATCAGGCACACCGAGCAGTACTTCTCCAAAGAATCCGCCACGGTTTTGGCCACTAAGGCTTCGTCCAGATCATGGCCGGTGACAACAAAATGCAGGTTGGCGGTGGTAAAAATGCGCGGTGCCTGCTCCCGGCGGACCGAGGTAATTTGCGCTTCACAGCCGGTGATCTGCTGGCCGGCAGACTTCAGTCCGTCCACCACATCAACCGAGCTACAACCACCCGCAGCCATCAGGACCAGCTCCATCGGGCTGGGTGCTGTTGCCCCGCCATTGCCGTCCATCACCACGCTGTGACCGGAGTTGGACTGCCCCAAAAATGTCATCTCTTCGACCCATTTCACCCGTGATTGCATTGCTTACTCCTTACTACTGACAGGGGTTTCAGACACTATCTCACAACTGTGTGATCATGTGCACAGTTAGAACGGCAAAATGCCAATTTCAGATAGATCAATATCAAGAAAAACCCGGCGAAAAAAGATAAACTCTCAACTAATTATTCACGTGAGCTTGCAGCCCAGCGGCTGACTGGCATATCCTAGTCGGCGAACAATGTTATTGTGATGCCCAGCCGCGAATTATAGGGATGTCATTGCTGGGCAACAAACGCAGAGGAAGTTAGTAATATGGTTCCAGGTAAACCTCAAACAGATCCAACGCTAGAGTGGTTTCTTTCCCATTGCCACATTCATAAATACCCATCAAAGAGCACTTTGATCCATGCGGGCGAGAAAGCAGAAACTCTCTACTACATCGTCAAGGGTTCTGTTGCCGTATTGATCAAGGATGAAGAAGGCAAGGAGATGATCCTGTCTTACCTCAACCAGGGCGACTTCATTGGTGAGCTGGGCCTGTTCGAAGAAGGCCAGGAGCGTACCGCCTGGGTTCGTGCCAAAACCCCATGTGAAGTGGCTGAAATCTCATTCAAGAAATTCCGTCAGCTGATCCAGGTCAACCCGGATATCCTGATGCGTCTTTCTGCGCAAATGGCAAGCCGCCTGCAGGTCACCAGCCAAAAAGTCGGCGACCTGGCCTTCCTGGATGTGACCGGTCGTATTGCCCAGACGCTGCTGAACCTGGCCAAGCAGCCAGATGCCATGACCCACCCGGACGGCATGCAGATCAAGATCACCCGTCAGGAAATCGGTCAAATCGTCGGTTGTTCGCGTGAAACCGTCGGCCGTATCCTGAAGATGCTGGAAGAGCAGAACCTGATCTCTGCCCACGGCAAAACCATTGTGGTTTACGGCACCCGCTAAGCGCCGAGCCCATCCTATTTCAAAAGCCGCACCGGGTGCGGCTTTTTTCATTTCCGGCCTTGTTTCAGTTACAACGCTTTCTTCAATCCTGTGACCGCTGCGCCCTGCCGGCTCCTCCGGCTTGCACTCTGCCAATTTGATGCTACATTGAGCATATTGCGAAACCGCTATTCCGGTACTGGAGCATCCCCGGACGGGTAGCCTTTCAGCAGCAAACCACCGAATAATCACCGACGAAGAAAGCAGCCGCTTCGTCACACAGGATCAAGCAACCAACGAATTGTAACGATATGGATATCGAACGTTTTGCACCCAACACCAGCACCACCCCACCGACGGTGCTGCAAGCTCTGCCCGCCACTATCGAAATGACCGGATTCAGCGATCCGCGCCACTACCTGGCGCAGCAGCCCCCGTTGGATCCCGAAAGCCGCCACCAGGATCAGGAAACCGCCTGGGTGCCGCCGCTCGACAGCCAGCATTAGGCCAAGACCGTTGCAAAAAACGGTGAAAAAAATCGTAGCAAAATCCGTGGCATCGACATCAACGCCACGCTTGCTGAGCAGTCTGACGGACATAAAAAAAAGCCCGGGAATCTCTTCCCGGGCTGTGAATGTATTCACGAAGCAGCCGTGCCTCAATGGGCGAACATGAAGGCACAGCTCCTCAGCGCGCGATCACTGGTTGGTACTCTCGAAGATCTTATCCGCCGAGGCCTCAACGAAGCCGCGATACAGCTCGCCGTCTGCCGTCGGATAACGCTTGGCAAACTCATAGAAACCGCCCGGGATCTCCCGTACGCCGTCCAGGAAGCTGACCGCCACCCGATCAGCCATGGTCGATGACTGCTCCAGCAGCACTTCCGGGCTGCCTTTCACTTCACCGCCGGACTCATTGATCGCAAAACCGTTATGGCGCAGCAGGTGGTTCACCTCGTGTACCTCGGTAAACTGCTCCAGCTGATTCACGTTCACCGTAAAGTGGTTGGCGCCGAAACCATGGGCCGCAACCCAGCCGGCATACTCACTTTCTGCCGCCAGCAACTCGTACGTGGCAAAATCAAGGTCCCACAACCGGCCGCCGTACAGGAAGGCCGGATCGTTCAGGGCCGCCTCCGGCACCTGGCTCACCAGATCGCGAATGGTTTGCTGCAGCAAGGATGAGAACTGCCCGACCAATAGCTCACTGATAAAGACCTTCGGTGCCGCCGGATTCGGATGTTCAAAGTGCTCGGCATACAGCTTCTTCGCTTCGAAGTGGTACTTGCCACACGGCTTATAGCCAATCGCAATAAACGGTGCCGCCAGACGATCCAGTCCGACCTGCGGCAGGTTAAATGTCCGCAGTGCGATATGATCGTTGAGCAGGGGTTCATCTTCCTCAAGCAGGTCATGGACCTGCGCGGCTGATGGACACAAACGCTGGGTGTAATCTTGCCACAGCGCGTTAAACAATTGTTCGACCCTTTCCATGTTGCTTGTTCCCCTTACCTAATCGCAGTGTCGCGACCGACGCGACTTACATTGTGATCCCCGGCGACAATTGTGCCGGCAGTTCAGTGTGCTCGCCTTCCATCGATGCCATCGGATAGGCACAGTAGTCGGCCGCATAGTACGCGCTCGGACGCAGGTTACCGGAAGCGCCCGGACCACCAAACGGCGCATCGCCGCTGGCCCCGGTCAGCTGACGGTTACGGTTCACAATCCCGGCACGGATATGGTCAATAAAGTACTGCCATTCATCGTCCTGGGTCGTCACCAGACCCGCCGACAGGCCGTAGCGCGTGTCATTGGCCAGCTCAACCGCTTGGGCCAGGTCGTCATAACGGGCGACCTGCAGCAGCGGGCCGAAGTATTCTTCATCCGGCAGCTTGGCAATGTTGCTGACTTCGATGATCCCCGGTGTGACCACCGCGCCCTGACCACGCTTGGCTTCCAGCAGCATCTCGCCACCCAGCGCAACCAGGTTCGCCTGGGCGCGGATGATGTTGTCCGCCGCCGCAACCGAGATTTGCGGGCCCATAAACGGCTGTGGCTCGGCAAACGGACCATCGACATTGAGCTGCGACGCTGCTTCAAGCAGGCGCTTCAGCACCGCATCGCCTTGCGGCCCTGTCGGCAGGTACAGGCGACGGGCACAGGTACAACGCTGACCGGCACTGATAAAGGCCGACTGAATAATAGTGTAGACAGTGGCATCAAGCTCGCCATAGTCCTTGGAGATCACCATCGGGTTGTTACCGCCCATTTCCAACGCCAGCATTTTGCCCGGCTGACCGGCAAACTGACGGTGCAGGATATGACCGGTATTGGCGCTGCCGGTAAACAACAGACCGTCGATCCCCTGCGATCCCGCCAGGGCTTCACCGGTGGCACGTGCGCCCTGCACCAGGTTGATCACGCCATCCGGCAGACCCGCCTGTTGCCACAGCTTCATGGTTTCTTCCGCAACTTTCGGCGTCAGATCCGACGGCTTGAAGACCACGGTATTGCCCGCCAGCAAAGCCGGAACAATATGGCCGTTCGGCAGGTGGCCCGGGAAGTTGTACGGGCCGAACACCGCCATCACACCCAACGGACGATGGCGCAGTACCGCCTGAGTCCCACCGGCCACTTCTTTTTGCTTGAAGCCGGTACGCTCTTCGTAGGCACGCAGGGAAATGGCAATCTTGCCCACCATGGCACCAGCCTCGGTACGGGTTTCCCACAGCGGCTTGCCGGTTTCTTCCGCAATGGTCCGGGCGATGTGCTCACTGTTCTCTTTCACCAGATCGGCAAATCGCTCGACAATTGCCCGGCGCTCGCTCAAGTCGCTCTTGCGCCAGCTCACCAGTGCCTCACGGGCAGCGGTAACGGCCTGCTCCACCTGCTCGGCGGTTGCGCTCTGACCCTGCCAGATCACTTCGCTACTGAATGGGTTGAGCGACTGCATCGCATCGCCTTCACCCGCGAGCCATTTGCCTGCAATCCATTGTGTCATGATGTTCTCCCGTCAGTTATTGCTCAATCAGGCGAACCTGATCACCATCTTGTACTTGCAGTGCGGCGGCCATGTCGGCGCTGATCACTGCCACTTGCTGATCGTTCTGCAGCGTCACCTTGCCGACCACGGCACGGAAGTGCTCGAACGAGGTATTGCTGATAATACAATCGCGCCCTTGCGCTCCCTCACCAATCACAACGGTGAAACGCTTGGAGTGACGCACCGATTCAATATGGCGCACGTCACACTCAACGGTCGGGCCAGCATCGAAAATATCGACATAGCCCTTACAGCTAAAGCCTTCTTTTTCCAACAGGCGCAATGCCGGGCGGGTCTTTTCATGAACCTCGCCAATCACTGCTTGCGCTTCCGGGCTCAGCAGGTTGACGTAAATCGGTAGTTTCGGCATCAAATCAGCGATAAAGCCTTTCTTGCCAATCCCGGTCAGATAATCGGCCAGGGTAAAATCAATCGAGAAGAAGTGCTCTTTGAGCCACTCCCAGAACGGCGAATGACCGTCGTCATCAGAAACGCCACGCATTTCCGCGATAATGGTTTTATCAAAACGTTCCGGGTGCTCCGCCAGCATCATAAAACGACACTTCGACAGCAGGCGGCCGTTCAGGCCTTCGCGCCACTGCGGACGCAGGAACAAGGTGCACAGCTCGCTCACCCCGGTATAGTCATTGCCCAACGTCAGGGTTTTCACCACATTGTGAACGTTGAGGCGACGGGATGAATGGACCACGGTGCTCAAATGATAAGTATAAAACGGGGTGTCCAGTCCAACGGCAGCCTCAATGGCTGTCGTTCCGGCAATCTCTCCGGTTTCCGTATCTTCCGCCACCATCAGGTAGCCTTCCGGCCCCGGCTGGGTGACGTGTCTGGCAAAACTCTCTACCGAGTGGTTGATTCGGTTGCTCAGGATTTCTTCGTTCACCGGTAGTGACGTAAAGCCATGGCCAGACTCTTCTGCACATTGCATCAGTGCCGGCAGATCGGCTGCTGTAATAGGACGAATAACCAGCATCGCATTCCCTCCAGATGCAGGTAGCGGCATGAAGCCACTAACTTATCGTTATGAATTTATGTAGGTAACCTGTCTTCTACGCAGGCAAAAATGCAGCGGCCAGCTCCTGTCAGCCGCTGCAATTAATCAGAAAGGACTTATTGGTATAGTTTAGCGATTGCACGCTCCAGACGCGCCATCCCTTCATCAATGTCAGCTTTTTCAATCACCAGTGACGGTGTAAAGCGAACCACGTTGGCCCCGGCAACCAGCACCATCAGACCTTCTTCACCGGCAGCGACCAGAATGTCACGCGCACGGCCCTGCCACTCTTGGGTCAGGGCTGCACCCAGCAGCAGGCCTTGGCCACGCACTTCGGCGAAGATTGGGTATTTGGCATTGATTTGCGCCAGACCGTCACGGAACCATTGCTCACGCTCCTTGACGCCAGCCAGCACTTCCGGCTTGGAGATTTCATCAATCACCGCTTCCGCCACCGCACATGCCAGCGGGTTACCGCCGTATGTTGAACCGTGGGTGCCCACTTTCAGGTGCTTGGCCAGCTCGGTCGTGGTCAGCATCGCACCAATCGGGAAACCACCGCCCAGCGATTTTGCTGTGCTCAGGATATCCGGCGTCACGCCCAGGCCTTCGTAGGCATAGAATGCACCGGTACGGCCGTTGCCGGTCTGAACTTCATCGAAGATCAGCAGCGCATTGTGCTTGTCACACAGCTCACGAACGCCCTGAATGAATTCCGGCGTCGGGGAAATGATCCCGCCTTCGCCCTGCAGCGGCTCCATCATGACCGCACAGGTGCGATCAGACATGTGCTCAGCCAGGCTTTCCAGGTCGTTGTAAACCATGTGGGTGATGTCGCCCGGCTTCGGACCGAAACCATCAGAGTAAGCCGCCTGGCCACCGACCGTCACGGTAAAGAACGTCCGGCCATGGAAGCCTTGCTTAAAGGAAATAATTTCAGATTTTTCCGGGCCAAACTTATCCACCGCATAACGGCGTGCCAGTTTCAGCGCCGCTTCGTTGGCTTCGCCGCCGGAGTTGGCGAAGAACACTTTGTCTGCAAACGTCAGCTCTGTCAGCTTCTTGGCCAGGCGCAGGGCCGGCTCGTTGGTCATCACGTTGCTCAGGTGCCACAGTTTGTCCGCCTGAGATTTCAGCGCATCGACCATGACCGGATGACAATGTCCCAGACAGCTCACTGCGATCCCACCGGCAAAGTCGACATACTCCCGGTCTTCCTGATCCCAAATCCGCGATCCCTGGCCTCTCACCGGAATAATCTGCATCGGGGAATAACAAGGCACCATGACCTCATCAAACAGCTCACGTCCTACTTTTTGATCCATTGCCATCATCCTTTCCTTCTGTGATTTGCTTCTACAGCATAGTATTTACATTTTATTAACCAATTCAATAGCAGAAAATTTTTTTTAACGCTGCTCTGACTTGGTCAACGCTCTGCGCGATACATATTTATGCGGGTTTGTCTGAGAATTATTAACCACTGACCGGATAAAAGTGTTTTTCCATATAGGAAATACCGCTATCCCCGGGGGCCGACGCTGCATAAGATTGCCTGCCGGGCCGGCGCGACAGAAATGAAGGATTTGTTAAAAAGAGTGATAAAGATCGCGAAATTGAGACTCTCAGCGGAGGGCGGAAGGGGGAAATAGCAGAGTGGTCAGGATGGACCAACCGCCAATTTCCCCCTACTGACACGTCAGAAACAACATATTCTACTGTTGCAACCCTTTTCGTGTGTTTCAGCGGCGAAGAAAGTTAGCCAACAGCTGGTGTCCCTGCTCGGTCAGGATGCTTTCTGGATGGAATTGCACCCCTTCCAGCGGCAGCGTTTTATGGGCAATCCCCATGATTTCATCCATCTCCCCGTCGCGCTCGGTCCAGGCGGTGATGTCGAAACAATCGGGCAAAGTATCCGCTTTCACAACCAGGGAATGGTAGCGGGTAACCGTGAGGGGCTGGTTCAGCCCGGTAAACACGCTGCGCCCGGTATGGACCACCAGCGAGGTCTTCCCGTGCATCACCTGCCGGGCCCGCACCACTTCGGCGCCGAACACCTGCGCCAGCGACTGGTGGCCGAGGCAAACCCCTAAAATCGGCAGCTTCCCGGCAAAATATTCAATCGCCTGCAGGGATATGCCGGCTTCATTCGGCGTACAGGGTCCCGGCGAAATCACCAGATGGCTCGGTGCCAATGCTTCGATCCCGGCGATGTCGATCTCGTCATTGCGGACCACCTGTACCTCGGCGCCCAATTCGCAAAAGTACTGGTAGAGATTGTAGGTAAAGGAGTCGTAGTTATCGATCATCAACAGCATAGATACATCAGCTCTCGGGTAAGTCGGCGCCCTATTGTGCTATAGCGAACCAGAAAGGCAAGTCGAAAGCGCACCCGGCCCCCCTGACATCCGAAACAATCCTCGTCACAACCGGAGGACATAAAAAAGCCGACCTGACGGTCGGCTTCCATGTGAATCAAACCCCTTACGGGCGCGGGACGAAACCCACCGCCTCAAAGGCTTTTTTCAGCGTCTCGGCTGCGCGGGCAGAGGCTTTCTCGGCACCGGCCTTCATCACCTCATCCATATAGGCGCGATCCTCGCGGATACGTCGGTACTCGGCCTGGATCGGCTCCAGCATCGCCACCACCGCTTCACCGACATCCTTCTTGAACGGACCGTACATTTCCACGCCCTGGTACTTCGCCTCAATATCAGCAAAGCTCAAGCCGGTCGCTGCCGAGTACAGGCCCATCAGGTTTGAAATCCCGGCCTTGCTCTCGAGATCATGCGCAATGCGCGGCGGCGTTTCGGTGTCGGTCTGCGCCTTGTTGATCTTCTTGATGATCGACTTCGGCTCTTCCAGCAGGGTGATCACATTCTTACGATTGTCATCCGACTTCGACATCTTCTTGGTCGCATCCTGCAGGCTCATCACGCGGGCATTGACGGTCGGGATATACGGCTCCGGCACAGTGAAAATCGGGCTGTCCGGGCAGTAGATGTTGTTGAAACGGGTCGCGATATCCCGCGCCAGCTCCAGGTGTTGTTTCTGATCACTGCCAACCGGCACCTGATGCGCACCGTAGAGCAGGATGTCGGCGGCCATCAGCACCGGGTAGTCAAACAGACCGACGTTGACGTCATTGGCATGACGCGCCGACTTGTCCTTGAACTGGGTCATCCGGCTCAGCTCGCCCATTTGGGTGTAGCAGTTCAGCAACCAGCCCAGCTGCGCATGCTCCGGCACGTGCGACTGCACAAACAAGGTGCTTTTCTTCGGGTCTACACCAACCGCCAGGCAGATCGCCAGCGCGTCCAGGGTCGCTTCGCGCAGGGCAATCGGGTCCTGACGAACGGTGATCGCGTGCAAGTCGACCACGCAGTACTGGCAGTCATAATCATCCTGCATCTGTTCCCACTGACGCAGCGCACCCAGATAGTTACCGATACTTAATTCACCCGAAGGCTGGACGCCACTCAATACAATGGGTTTGCTCATGATGCGATTATCCTATGTCACTCAAGTAAGCAGCGGCCCGGGGCCGCTGTCTAAATCAAAAACGGGGGGATCCAGTCAGCACGGCTGACTGTACTAGCTGCCTAGTTTAACCACTTCAGCCAGTTGACTAAAGTGATCCAGCACAATATCGGGATCACTGGCACTGATCGGCTGGCCGTAGTTGTAACCATAGGTCAGACCGACAACATAACATGTGGCCGCTTTGGCTGCCAGAATGTCATTGCGCGAGTCACCGACCATCAACAGCTCGCAGGCAGCGAGGCGGTGTTTTTCCATCAGCCAGTGCAGGGCAAACGGATCCGGCTTTTTCTGCGCGAAGGTATCACCGCCGATCACGTCGACAAAATAGTCGGCAATCCCGTGCTGCGCCAGCAGGTGCGGCAAAAACTGCGCCGGTTTGTTGGTCACAATCGCCATCGGGATCCCGGCGTCGCGCAGCGCATCCAACGTGTCCTTCACGCCCGGATACAGGGCGCTCTGACGGTGGCCGCCTTCATCGTAGAAGCGGTCAAACAGCTGGCGGGCCTCGCGGTGCAGCGCAGGATCCAGACCCGGATCCACCTCGATGCTGCGGCTCAGGGCGCGGCCGAGCATGATCTCGGCGCCGTTACCGATCCAGGTGGTCATCTGAGCGATCGTCACTTCAGGGCGTCCCAGCGCCTGCAGGGTTTTGTTCACAGCATCGGCCAGGTCCGGCACACTGTCCAGCAGGGTCCCGTCGAGGTCGAAGGCAACAAATTTAATCCCGTCAATCATCTTCATGCGCGGGTCACCTTTGCCAGTTCAGCCCGCATTTCATCGATCACGGCTTGATAATCCGGCTGGCCGAAAATCGCCGAGCCGGCCACAAACATATCCGCTCCCGCTTCTGCGATTTCCCGAATGTTGTCGACCTTCACGCCACCGTCAATTTCCAGGCGGATGGTGCGGCCGGATGCCTCGATGCGTCGGCGGACTTCCCGCAGTTTATCTAGGGTGCCGGGAATGAACGACTGGCCGCCGAAGCCCGGGTTGACCGACATCAGCAGGATCATATCGACCTTATCCATGATGTAATCGAGGTAGTGCAACGGCGTCGCCGGGTTAAAGACGACACCGGCCTGACAACCATGCTCTTTGATCAGCTGCAGGGTGCGATCCAGGTGCTCAGTCGCTTCGGCATGGACCGTGATCATGGTCGCCCCGGCTTTGGCAAAGTCCGGAATGATCCGATCCACCGGCTTGACCATCAGGTGAACATCAATCGGCGCGGTGATCCCGTAGTCGCGCAGTGCTTTACAAATCGGCGCGCCAAACGTCAGGTTCGGCACATAGTGGTTATCCATCACGTCAAAGTGCACGACATCTGCACCCGCTGCCAGCACCTTCTCGACATCTTCGCCAAGACGCGCAAAATCTGCAGACAGGATCGATGGAGCGATCAAAAAATCCTTCATGTTCAGCCTCTATACGGTAATTACGGGATCAGAAATCGGCGCAATTCTACCCGATCCGTGCACAGATGTCTTATTTCAAAGGAGCGTTGAATGCTTTCTCGGTCAACGGAGTCGAGCGATTCAGTCAGGATGACTATGCTTGAAGGGGAAGCGTGGCGTAGAGCAGCCGCTTGGCCAACGCAAGTGACGACGATAACGGCCGCATTTCAACTGAAAGGACGGATAAGGAGCAGGGACATGAACAACCAACATCCCCCGCAGCACCCAACCAAACCGGGGAAAACCACACGACCGCTCCTGAGCGCGGCGGCTGCCCTGTTCGGGGTGCAGTCAGAGCGCAACCGACAGGCCGATTTCAGCCAGACTTCGGCCCGGCCGTTTATTGTCGCCGGGATCGTCGGGATTTGCCTGTTTGTGGCGCTGCTGATCGTCATTGTGCGTCTGGTGACCGCTGGCGCCTAGGCGGGCGGTGGTGATGTCAGCAGCATTGATGGTGAACGGCGTTATTGCGGACGGAAAAGCGCCAGCAACTCATCCACTTTGTTGCGACCGCTGCCGTTACGGCTGATGGTCCGCTTCACTTTCACCACCGAGAGCTCGGCCCCGTGGTACAAGCGACGGGTCAGCGTGGTGTCGTGGTTGGAGATCAGCACCGGAATCTCGCGCTCCAGGGCCGCCCGTTCCGCAACATCTGCCAGGGCAGCCTGGTCGTCCAGGCTAAAGCCGTTACCGGCATAGGAGGTAAAGTTCGCGGTGGTCGAGAGCGGTGCATACGGCGGATCGCAGTACACCACGCAGCCCTTGCGGGCCCGGGAAAACGTCTGATGGTAGCCTTCGCACACAAACGTGGCTCGTTTGGCCTTCTCGGAAAAATACCCCATTTCATCTTCCGGGAAATAGGGCTTTTTATAGGAGCCGAACGGCACATTGAAGCCGCCTTTCTTGTTATAACGACACAGGCCGTTAAAACCATGGCGGTTCATGTAGAGGAAATACAGCGAGCGCAGGTACGGATCCTGAGTCTGGTTAAAGGCGGCTCGGATTTCCAGGTATGCCTCTTTACGATTGTATTCCGGGGTAAACAGATCGCGGGCATCGCGGATATAACGCTCCGGCTCGGTCTTCAAAATGTTATACAGATTGATCAGATCCGGGTTGATATCGGCCAGCAGGTACTGCTCAAAATCGGTGTTGAGGAATACAGAGCCCGCTCCGACAAAAGGCTCAACCAGTTTCCGCGCAGGTGGTAAATGCCGCTCGATTTCCTCGACCAGAGAGTACTTGCCTCCAGCCCATTTCAGGAATGCACGATGCTTTTTCATTCAGCTTACCACCACCAGTACCGATATTGTTTCGAAGGGTGGCGGATTGTACCCCATTTCACCCCAACTCTGATACCGGTTCACGTAAATATCTGCCTGTCGCTGCCATTATTTCACCCGATCGATCTCGCGGTGGATTTGCGCATAGGATTTCACCCACGGCTGAACCTGCTGCAACCGGGCCGGCAAACGTGACTCGGCACGCCGGGCAGATACCACGCTCGGATAATCGCCGGTGACGATGATAAACCACGGCTCGCCATTACGGCGGGTTTCATAAATGTTGGCAATCCGGGCGATATCGTATTGGGCGATGAACTGGTTCGCAGCGGTCAGGGATCGCAGCGCCGCCAGCTGCAATGCATAATGCCGGGCGTCTACCGCTTTCAGGGCCACACCCAGTTGCGGCGTCGGCGCAGCAGCCGGTAACGGTGCAGAGACAGGGGCAGCTTCGAGTGCCGGTGCTGACGCCGGAGCCGCTTGTGTCACAGGAGCAGACGGTGATGTTGCGCTTGAATCCGGGTCTTGAGGCGCTGATGCCACCGAAGCAGGTGCCGTGGGTGGCGTCAGTCCGGTTTCCGTGGCAGATGGCACCAAAGCTGCCGCCGCCAGCTCGCCACTGCCGCCAAGCGCCTGCTCGCTCAGCATCGCATCCACCACATCCGAAGGCACGACAACCCGGGGCGGCGTATCACTGCGCCCGACCGTCAGCCCTTCGACAGAAACAGCCGGCGGCAAGCTCCCGGAGTCCTCAACAATCGGCACGCTCCCGGCACGCTGCTGCGTTAAGGCTGGCTGCTTGGTTTCATCTGCCGGTAATGCCAGCGGTGACTGGGATGGCATGTCATCAAACCGTCCGGTCGACAGGGCCGGTTGTGGCGCCTGCGTTTCCCGCGATTCGAGCACCGACAAGGCGGCGATCTCCGGTGCCATCTCAAGATCGGCTTCCCCCGCCGTCGGGGGCTGACTGAAGAACCAGGTGCCAATGCCGGCCACAGCCACCACCAGCAGGGCTAGCATCAGGATCAGGGGAGAAAGTTGACGAGACGATCGACCGGCCATAGTTGTCTGCTCCGTATTCTCTAATTGCATCAAAGCCCCCGGCAAAGGCTCCACCAGCCGGGCCTGCTCCTTCAGGTTGCGCCGACGATTGGCCTCCAGCCGGTCAAACGCAAACACGACTTCAACAAATGTCTGGACTTCCTGTTCGCTGAAATCAGTTATCTCCAGTTCCAGCGGCGTGCTTCCCTGGCCATGCGAAGCCTGGCTCAGGTATTTATCCAACCGCCCCGGCTGGCTGAACAGCAGGACATTGACCTGCCAACCCGGAGTCGCCTTGGCTTTCTGAACCAAGGCCCATAATTCGGCGACCAGTGTGGCACTCAACAAATGCGCCTCGTCGATCACCAACAATAAATTGACCGGCAATCCGCCCACCAGCATATGCTCAAGACTTTGCAGTATTGGGTCTTGTTCGTTAAATACGGGTTGAGGGATCAGTTGCTTGAGCAAAATGGAGCGGTGCTGCGCCAGGCTCTGGGATGGGTGACACAACAGCAGACTCTGGTTGCTCTGCCCGGCCCAAAGTTCCAGGTAGCGCTGCGCCAGCCAGGTTTTTCCCGCGCCGTCACGGCCGGTGATCTGGATCAGATTGGAACTAAATCGGGTCAGGAACTGAACACGGGAAAGAAGCTGGATCTGGCTGTCCACATCCAGCATAGCGACAGCAGTGTCACGAGTCATGGGGGTTCACAACATCAAGATTGAATCACACGACGTAGAATATCATGCGGCACATCCGCAACAACCTCAGCGCACCCGATCGATGTCGGCAACACCAGTCGAAGCTGGCCGGACAAGACTTTCTTATCTCGCATCATGTGTTTCATATAGCAATCGAAATCCATCTCCGCAGGTGCGGCGATCGGCAGGTTGGCCTGCGCAAGCAAACGGATAATCCGCTCGACATCCGCCTGATCCAGTAAGCCGTGTTCACACGCAGTTTGGGCCGCCTGGACCGTCCCGGCAGCGACGGCTTCACCGTGCAGCCAGTTGCCATAGCCCATTTCCGCCTCAATGGCGTGGCCAAAGGTATGACCCAGGTTCAGTAGCGCCCGCACCCCGGACTCTTTCTCATCCGCGGCCACCACATCGGCTTTGATCTGGCAGCAACGCCGGATCGCATACGCCAGAGCAGCGGTATCGAGTGCCTGGAGTTTGGCCATGTTCTGCTCCAGCCAGACGAAAAAGTCGTGATCGGCAATAATCCCGTATTTGATCACTTCCGCCATCCCGGCGGCAAATTCGCGCGGCGGCAGCGTGTGCAGGCAGTGGGTGTCAATCACCACGGCTTTGGGCTGGTAAAATGCCCCGATCATGTTTTTGCCCAGCGGATGGTTCACGGCGGTCTTGCCGCCAACCGACGAGTCAACCTGAGCCAGTAAGGTGGTCGGGACCTGAATAAAGTCCACGCCGCGCTGGTAGCACGCCGCGGCGTACCCCACCACATCCCCAATCACCCCGCCGCCGAGCGCAACCAGGACGACATCCCGGCCGTAATTGCCTTCCAGCAAAAAGGTCATGATTTGGTTAAACGTGTCCAGGGTTTTGAACTGTTCGCCATCCGGCAGGGAAAGAAGGGAAACTTCGCAAGGCAGAGAACGGATGGTCGCCATCACCTGTTCGGCATAAAGTGGCGCCACCGTCTCGTTACTGACCACAACAACCCGTTGCCCACCCTTGATGGCAGAGGAAAACAACGCCGGGTCATCAAATAACTCGGCGCCGATTGAGATGGGATAACTTCTGTCATCAAGATTAACGTGGATCCGTTCCATGGTCAGTATCTCTATTTCAATAAATTATCGTTCTTCCAGCATCTTGATGATTTGGTTCGCCACGACTTTGGCGCTTTGGTCATCAGTGCGGACAACGTAGTCTGCTACCTCTTCATACAAAGGATTACGCTCTTTTGCAAGCTCTTCCAGTACTTCACGTGGTGTATCGGTCTGAAGCAGAGGACGTTTCTTGTCACGCTGGGTACGCGCCAGCTGTTTTTCTATGGTAGTTTCAAGATATACCACGATACCGCGGGCAGACAGACGGTTGCGGTTTTCCTTGCTTTTTACAGAACCACCCCCTGTTGCCAGTACGATTCCTTGCTCTTGAGTCAGATCATCGATCACTTTCTCTTCGCGAACACGGAAACCCTCTTCACCTTCAACATCGAATACCCAGCTGATATCGGCTCCAGTACGCTCTTCAATCACAGTGTCCGAATCCAGGAACTCCATATGCAGCTGCTGTGCAAGATGTCGACCAATAGTACTTTTGCCGGCACCCATAGGCCCGACCAGGAAAATATTTCGTTTTTCAGCCATTTTTAGCAATTTTACGCGCGGTTAATAAAACGACACCGCCCGCAGGCTATCGATTACAAAAGCCCGAGGCGCCAAGTTCCTCACTTTTCATTCGTGATAAGACCGAAAATTATCTCAGGACTCGCTATCACTTGGCAATAGCTAGAGCCATTCATTCCCAATTTAATTCCCGGTCAGAGGCCGCGCCGCAGCTACTGCATGACGATTTTCGGAGTCACAAAGATCAACAGCTCACGCTTGGTAAACTGCTCCAGCTTATGGCGGAACAGCGCCCCCAGCACCGGTAAGTCCCCCAATAACGGGACCTTGCGCATGATGTTATTGATCTGGTGCTGGTAAATCCCACCGAGCACCACGGTCTCGCCATTTTCGACCAGCACCTGGGTGCCGATCCGCTGGGTATCAATGGCAACCGCCTCCCCAGTGCCGGTCTTCACCTCGCTGCCCTTCTTGTCCTGGGTCACCATCAGATCCAGCACCAGTTTATTATCCGGTGTGATTTGCGGCGTGACCATCAGGCTCAGGACGGCCTTTTTAAACCCGACCGAGACCGCACCGCTGGAGGACGCCTCGAGATACGGGATTTCGGTGCCCTGTTCGATATACGCCATCTTTTTGTCCGTGGTCACCAGGCGGGGGCTGGAGATAATTTCCAGCTTTTTCTCCGACTGCAGGGCCGAGAGCTCGAGATCCAGCAAAATATCGCCCATCTTCGCCACCTGAAAAGCGACCCGCGCCGCCCCGGGCTCGGTGGCCCCCAGATTCACATTGAGAAAATCAGTCACGGGTGTATCGCTGCTCTCCAGCAGGCCGGACGAAACGAGATTACTCTCAATCGAGCCGCCGACAGTGGTGTCGCCATTGCTGCCCAACACGCCCCACCGTACCCCGATCTCGTCGACATCATCTTCATTGACCGACACAATCCGGGCTTCGATATGCACCTGCTTCACCGGGATATCCAGCGCGGCCACGATGGCTTTGATTTTGTCGATACGCTCACCCAAGTCATGAATGATCAACGCATTCGTCCGCTCGTCCACATGCAGTGAGCCCCGCTCTGACAGCATACTGGAACCCTCTTCCTTGCCCCGCAACAACTCGGCCAGCTCCGTCGCTTTGGCATAGTGCACCTGAACAATGTCCGAACGCAGCGTCGCCAGTGCCAGTGCCTGTTGCTTCGCTTCCAGCGCCTGCTGTTCACTCAAAGCCAGCTCCTGCTTCGGCGCAATCAGCACCACCGAGTCTTTGACCCGCTTATCCAGCCCCTTGGCCTGCAAAATGATATCCAGCACCTGCGGCCAGGGCACATTGTCGAGCCGCAAGGTCACCGTGCCGGTGACACTGTCGGAGACCACCAGGTTGAAATCGTTATACTCGGCGATCAACTGCAAGACGTTTCGAACGGGTATATCCTGAAAGTTAATTGAAATCGGCTTGCCGCTATAGCTGATTTGCCCGGACGACGCTTCCGTCGGCAGCGCGGTCACCATCACACTGAGCCGCGTCCCTTCCAGGCGATAGTCATAGTGGAAACCGTCGCTCATCGACAGTTTCAGCCGGGTGCCTTTCTCCCCGCGCAGCGTCTCCACCGATGTCACCACAGTCGCAAAGTCCGCGACATCCAGGACATACAGCATGTCATCGTCAATCGCCGCATCGACCAGCTCAACATACAGCTGCCGTCCGACCTGGCGGACATCGACCAGCGCCCGGGTTTTGGCCAGATCAACACTGACTATCCCCCGTCCGTCGCCATCGCGCCGGAAATCAATATCCAGGATCTTATTGTCCACCACCTCAATGGCAGACGCGGATGCCGCCACCAGCCACAGCAACATCCCGGCCGCCCATACTCCGGCGGTGTCCCAACGCCAGCATCCCGCCCTTTTCATGCTCAAATCGCGCTTCATCATGCGTACTTCTCTAATTTTTTCTAACCTGTCGGTTCCGTGCCAACAATCGGTAACGAAACCGTACGCGTCAGCCAGCACCCGGCGCCATCCGGCAGGGTTTCCACCAACTCCAGGCCGTTGCTCCCCACCCGGGTCACCCGGCCATAATTCAAGCCGAGGTAATTTCCCCGGCGTACCTTAACCAGTTGCTGTGTCGGGGTATAAACCAGCGCCCAGCGCCGCTTGCCATCCCCAATCACCCCCTTCATCTCCAGCTGCTCCAGAGCAAACTGCTCCAGCGGCATCGGCTTGCGCTGATCTTCCGGCTGCCAGCATGCCGTCTCTTCCTGCGTTTCCGGCACCCGCGCTTCCGCTCGCGGACGGGCAAACGGCACCCGCTCGTCGGCCAGTACGAACGGATCCGCCCGGTAGACATACTCCGCCGGCAAGGCTTCAGTCTTCGCCGTGGCCTGCAGCGTCGCCTGTGCAATCATCTGCTCTACCGAGCCCTCATTCGCCTGGCACCCCCACAGCAGTCCGGCGATGATCAATCCGCTCCATCGTCCTACCATCCTATCCTCCCTGTTGCGGCGGTTTGAACCGATACGTACTGGCCGAGACCGTCAGCTTTAACAGCACTGACGACGACGGCTCGCTGACCAAATCCAGCTGGAAATCACTCAGGGTGACAATCCGGGACAGCGCTGCCACCGCTGCGGCAAACTGACCGATCTCCTCATAGCTGCCGGTGAGCTCGATACTGATCGGGAGTTCAAAAAACAGCGGGTGCTCCACCGTCGGTGCCCATTCGATCCGTTGAAAATCGAGACCGTTGCGGATCCCGATGTCATTAATGCCGGACAACAGGCTGGCAAGCTCTTTCTCTTCCGGCAGTTGCTGAACGACCTGCTGATACCGGCCGCCCAGCGCCGTCAGTTGCTGGCGGATCAGCGGCAACGCCGCGGCCTGATTGGCTCGGATCACCAGTTGCTGATGCAATCCTGTTTCCCGCTGCTTTAACTCGGCCAGCGTTGCCTGGGAAGGTATGAGCCAAAACCAGTATCCCGCCCCCGCCAACACCAGCGCCAGCACCAGCGCGGCCAGACATTGCGGCAACCGGGGCCAGTCCGCAATTTCATCCAGTTCCAGATCCTGCCATTCGGTCACCGGCTCTCTCCTTGTGCACTCGACCCGATAGCCCCGGCCTGCGCTGGCCTCAACACAAACGAGACATTGAACGCGCTGGTGGCCGGTTCATCCGCTTCGCGACCGGCCAGTATCGAGTGGATGGTCACGTCGCTAATCCAGGGAGACTGCTCAGCCCGGGATAACAACATCGCCAGTTGACCGTTGGAATCCCCCTCCCCCGCCAAAGTTACCCGACGCTCCGCCTGGCTGACGTGATTGAGATACACGCCTTGCGGCACAACCGCCGGTAGCAGATTGAGCAGATGCGTCACTTGGTTCCGGTCCTGCTGGATCTCCTCGATGACCGCCAACCGCTCATGAAACGCCAGCCGCTGCCGCTCCAGCTTGGGCAACATCGACAACTGATGCTCCAAGGCATCAATGGCCTGTGCCAACTGCTGGTTTCGCCCCTGCTGCACGCTGTGCTGCCCGGCCAGGTAGGCCCTGGCGCCCCCGATACCGGCTGCCACCACCAGACAAGTCGCGGCGATCAATGCATAGAAATGCTGACGGTGTTGCTGGCGTTGCCGATCGCGCCAGGGCAGGAGGTTCAGTTTTTCCATCATGGTGCCACTCCCCGCAGTGCCAGCCCGGTCGCCACCGCGTACTGACTGTAGAGATGCTCCCCTGCAATCTCACCCAGCTTTTTATCATTCGGCAGGTAGCGAAACGGATTCAGCCAGCGGACTTCCAGCCCTAATAACCGGGTCAGCAGGCTCTCCGAGACCACATACTGGCCGCCACCACACAGCCAGACACCTTCGAGCGGCGCAGTCGCATGGGTCGAATTGTAGAGCTGGAACTGACGCCGAAGCTGATCCGCCAGTTGCTTGGTCAAGGCTTCGCTTTGTTCAGCATCCGGCATCGTCAGCACCGGCTCGTCCGCCTCCCGGGTCGGCGTCAGCTGTCCGACGCCCCAGGCGATTTCCCGATGATAGGCACCGCTGCCGGCCGCGCGCACCGCAAACTCAGTCAGCCGCTGGCCGATATCCACCACACCCCACTGGCCGGACAGGCCCGACTGCTCGGCCGTAAACGTCGCCAACCAGAGCAACGCATGGGTTTGCAGCTCCATCACGTCCGGCCGTAAGCCGGCCTTTTTCAGGCATGCCACCCGCGGATCCAAGGTGGCCTTGCGTGCGGCAAACACCTGATAGGGCGCTGTTGTCGACAATTCACCGAGCCCCGACGTCACCGCCGGATAAAAATCGAGCCGCAGCTCATCGACCGGAAACGGCGAGGACGCGCTTAACGCCTGGGTCACGGCAAATTCAGCTTCTTCTTCGGTCAGATTGGTATCAAGCTGGATCACCTTACTGATCACCGCGCTGTCCGGTAGCGCTAAAACCGTGCGACGAGCTCCCCGGGGCAGGCTTTTCCGGATTTGACGTATCGCTGACAACAGCCCCCCGACATCCACGGTATGCTGATCATTTAAAATCGGCGCCGTCGGCACGACTTCCGCGAAAGCGACCAGGGCCAGTTGTGATTTCTTCTGGCTCAGCACCACGGCTTTGATACTATGGTGGCCGATATCAATCCCGACAATCAGTGGGTTTTGAAACATACCGTGCTATGCTCCCAGTAGCGGACATGCAATATATTTTTCATCTAAACACCAACCTATAGCGTTAATTTTCTTTGAGTTATCTTTATACTTACTGATTGAAATAGAGTGAACGGTCAAACGATGGTGTAACAGGAATTCTCAAGTGAAGTTCATAAAGCGATTACTTATACTTGCACTGGGTTGCATATTTCTTGGGGTCGGTACAATCTTTGGTTTTTACCAATATGTAAAGCCTGAGCTCCCGGATGTCGCAACACTGAAAAACGTTGAATTACAAACCCCGATGCAGGTGTTCAGTGCTGACGGCAAACTGATCTCCCAATTTGGCGAGAAGCGTCGGATCCCCCTGTCACTTGATGCCATTCCGCCGCAGATGCTCCATGCATTCATCGCCACCGAGGACAGCCGCTACTTCGAGCACCCGGGGATTGACCCGATCGGGATTGCCCGCGCCGCCATCGTCGTCGCCGTCTCAGGCTCTGCCAAGCAGGGCGCCAGTACCATTACCCAGCAGCTGGCCCGGAACTTCTTTCTCACCAATGAAAAAAAGATCATGCGAAAGATCAAAGAGATCTTTATCGCCATTCACATTGAGCAGCTGCTGAGTAAAGAAGAAATCCTTGAGCTTTACCTCAACAAAATCTATCTCGGCTACCGGGCCTATGGTGTCGGTGCCGCAGCACAGGTGTATTTCGGCAAAGAAGTGAACCAGCTGACCCTGGGTGAGATCGCGGTGATCGCCGGTTTGCCGAAAGCCCCGTCGACCATGAACCCGCTCTACTCGATGGACCGCGCCACGACGCGCCGCAATGTGGTGCTAGGCCGGATGTTCGACGAAGGCTATATCAGCCAGGCCGAGCTGGAGCAGGCCCGTTCAGAGCCGATTGTCGCCCGCTACCACGGCGCAGAAATTGAGCTGAGCGCGCCGTACTTTGCCGAGCGTGCCCGGGCCTGGATGATCGAGCGCTACGGCGAGGATGCCTACACCTCCGGGATGCGGATTTACACCACGGTGGATCCGAAACTGCAGCAAGCCGCGCAGACTGCCGCGATCAACAACCTGCTGAGCTACGACCAGCGCCATGGCTACCGCGGTGCCGTCGCCACGCTTTGGCAGCCGAAACAGGCAGCCTGGCCGAGTGAGAAAATCATGGAGCACCTGCGCCAGCAACCCGGCTATGGCACGCTGCAAGCTGCAGTGGTGACCGCCGTAGACAACAAGTCCGCACAAGTGATGACCAAAGACGGGGCCCAGCACACCCTGGCCTGGGACGGCCTGAAATGGGCCCGCCGCTATATGACGGATGAGCGCCAGGGCGCCGCCCCGACAGCAGCGACTGAAATCCTCACCCCGGGTGAGCAAGTCTGGGTCGAGCAGCGGGAGCAGGACTGGGTCCTGAGCCAGGTGCCGGATGCCAACACCGCGTTTGTCGCCGTATCGCCACAAAACGGCGCAGTGAAAGCCATGGTCGGCGGATTCAACTTCGTCCACAGCAAATTTAACCGGGCGACCCAGTCGGTGCGCCAGGTTGGCTCCGGGATCAAACCGTTTATTTATTCGGCGGCACTGGACAAGGGCATGACCCTGGCGACCCTGGTCAACGATGCCCCGATCAACCGCTGGGATCAGAGCATGGGTACCGCCTGGCGGCCGAAAAACTCACCACCGACCTATAACGGTCCGACCCGGCTACGCCTGGGCCTGGCCCAGTCGAAGAACGTAATGGCGGTTCGGGTGTTGCAAAATGTCGGTCTGGACGATGCCATCGGTTACCTGACCCGGTTCGGCTTCAAACGCGAAGACTTGCCCCGCGCCGAAGCAATTGCGCTGGGTGCCGGCAGCCTGACCCCACTGGAAATGGCCCAGGGCTTCTCGGTCTTTGCCAACGGCGGCTACTATGTCGAGCCATACTTCATTGAGCGGGTCGAAGATGCCTATGGCAACCTGATTTACCAAGCCAACCCGAACCAGGTCTGTGACACCGAGTGCCAGCACGGGCAGCAGCAAGCCGGCAATACCGTCACCGCCAGCAAAGCCGTGCTGCACGGCATTGCCATCAGCGAACAAGAACTCAGTGACAGCGGCAGCGCTGACGCAGAGCAGGCCCCGCGCTACGCTCCTCAGGTGATTTCGGAGCAAAATGCTTTCCTGATCCGCGAGATGCTGGAGAGCAATATCTGGGGTGGCGGTGACTGGCGTCACGGCACCGGCTGGAACGGGACCGGCTGGCGCGGCCAGGTTCTGAAACGCCGCGATGTCGGCGGCAAGACCGGTACCACCAACGATTCGAAAGATGCCTGGTATTCCGGGTTCGGTCCGAACATAGTGGCCACCGCTTGGGTCGGTTTTGACGATCACAGCCGCAATCTGGGCCGGACCAGCTGGAACAACAACCTGGACAAAGAGCAAATTTCAGGGGCTGAGGCCGGTGCCAAAACGGCACAGCCGGCGTGGGTCTCCTTTATGGCGCAAGCGCTGGAAGATGTCCCGGTCCAGCGCAAGCAGCTCCCGGAGGGGATCATCCAGGTCCGCATTGACCGTGATACCGGCAAGCTGAGCAACCGGACTGACTTCACTTCGATGTTTGAATATTTCGAAAAAGGCACCGAGCCGACCGAGACAGCCAGCGAGAGCGGTGCCGGGGGTATTTTCGAAGCCGACAGTTCAGATGAACTGTTCTGATTTAAAACAACCGCAGTAATCAAACAGCGCCCCCTGAATGTTCAGGGGGCGCTTTTTTTCATCGCGACCGCGTCGACAATTTGCCGGAAGGGCTAGGTACCAATACCCTGGCCAGCCCTCCCCGGCCAAAGCGTAAAGACAAGCGTTAAGCCGGATCAGAGAGCGCCGATACCGGGTGATCCGCCGCTTCCCGGGCAAACTGCGGCTGCATCTGCTCGCCAATCAGCGCCGCCAGCTTTTCATACCGGCCCCGCAAGGGAGAGCCCGGCCGGTAGGCCAGCACGATCTGGCGGGTCGGCTCGGGAGCTAAGGCCCGGATATAACAAATCCCGTCCCGCTGGCGCGTAGCCGGGGTCGCCAGTTGCGGCAACAAGGTGATCCCGCTGCCCGCTGCGACCATATTACGCAGCGTTTCCAGGCTGGTCGCCTTGAAGCTGCTGTCTTCCTGCGCCCCGACCGCAAAACAGAAGCCCATCGCCTGATCCCGCAGGCAGTGGCCGTCACCCAGCATCAGCAGGGTCTGGCCATTGAGCTGATCCATGGCCAGGCTCTCCCGGGCCGCCCAGGGATGATCCTGCGGCACAGCCAGCACCATCGGCTCATGGTACAGCGGCAGCTCAACCAAATGCTCGGTCTCTTTCACCGCCGCCAGCACAATACAGTCGAGCTTGCCTTCTTCCAGCTGTTGGACCAGCTGGTGGGTCTGGGCTTCATGCAGATACAGCTCCAGCTGCGGAAACGCAGCCTTAAGGTGCGGAATAATATGCGGCAACAGATATGGCCCTACCGTCGGGATAAAACCGATATGCAGCGGCCCGGCCATGCTGTCCCCCTGCTGGCTGGCCAGCTCAGTCAGCACCTTCACTTCCATCAGGATCTTCCGGGCCTGGGCCACCAGGCTGAGGCCGGCGTCGGTAAACAGCACCCGGCGACTGGTGCGCTCGAGCAGCGAGACACCCAACTCATCTTCCAGTTTTCTGATCTGCCCGCTCAGCGTCGGCTGGCTGACAAAACACGCCTCCGCCGCCTTGCGAAAATGCTTGTGCTCCGATAATGCCACCAGATATTCAAGATCGCGGATGTTCATGACGCCTCTTTTGTCCATAGAATAAAACTATCAAAACCATAGCAGCAAACGATTAGAACTATCAATGGCTTCGCGACATAATTCTCCCATTAAAACGGAGCGGGATGAACAAAGCTCCGGTTGTAACCACAAAACAAATGACATATTCATCAAATTAAGGGGAAACATTATGTTTGCATCTAAAGAAGGCCAAGCCGTCCCACAAGTCACGTTCCGCACTCGCCAGGGCGATCAGTGGGTGGATGTCACCACTGCCGAGCTGTTCGCAGACAAAACGGTGATTGTCTTCAGTCTGCCGGGCGCCTTTACCCCAACCTGTTCATCCAGCCACCTGCCACGCTACAACGAGCTGGCCTCAGTCTTTGCCGAGCACGGTGTCGATGACATCCTGTGTGTTTCCGTCAACGACACGTTCGTGATGAACGCCTGGAAAGCCGATCAGGAAGCCGACAACATCACCTTTATCCCGGATGGGAACGGTGAGTTCTCCCAAGGCATGGGCATGCTGGTCAGCAAAGAAGATCTGGGCTTCGGCGCACGTTCATGGCGCTACAGCATGCTGGTGAAAAACGGCGTGGTGCAGAAGATGTTCATCGAGAACGACGAGCCGGGCGACCCGTTCAAGGTTTCCGATGCCGATACTATGCTTAAGTACATTGCCCCGGAGCACCAGCTACAGGAGTCAATTACGGTCTTCACCAAGCCGGGCTGCCCGTTCTGTGCCAAAGCCAAGCAGAGCCTGATTGACCACAACCTGCAGTATGAAGAAGTGATCCTGGGTAAAGATGCCACCACAGTCAGCCTGCGTGCCGTGACCGGTCGCAGCACCGTGCCGCAAGTCTTCATCGGGGGCCAGCACATTGGTGGCAGCGAAGAGCTGGACACCTACCTGAGCGCCTAACCGGTCAGCAATTTTGCAGGGCCGCTTGGCCCTGCCTTTTATCGGCAGTGTGATTGGAGAGATAAGAATGAAAACCCTGAATGTAGATGTGGCAGTGATTGGCGGCGGGACAGCCGGCCTCGGTGCTTACCGTGCGGCCAAGGCGCATACAGACAGCATCGTGATGATTGAAGGCGGCCCGTACGGCACCACCTGTGCCCGTGTCGGCTGCATGCCGTCCAAGCTGCTGATTGCGGCAGCGGAAAGCGTTCACCAGATCGAAAAAGCGCCGGGCTTTGGCATCCACCCGCAAGGCGAGATCCGGATCAACGGCCGTGAAGTGATGGATCGGGTCAAACGCGAGCGGGACCGTTTCGTCGGCTTCGTGCTGGAAGGTGTGGATGAGATCCCGGCCGAAGACAAAATTGCCGGCTATGCCCGGTTTATCAATGACACCACCCTGATGGTGGATGACCATGCCCGGATTGAAGCCAAGCGCATTGTGATTGCAACCGGCTCCCGCCCGGCCTACCCGGCGGTCTGGAACGAACTGGGCGATCGCCTGATCATCAATGATGACGTCTTTGAGTGGGACGATCTGCCCCGCGCCGTAGCGGTGTTTGGTCCCGGCGTGATCGGTCTGGAGCTGGGTCAGGCACTCAAACGCCTGGGCGTTGAAGTGGTGATGTTCGGCTTAGGGGGCCAGGTCGGCCCGCTGACGGACCCGGCAATCATGGCTTATGCCGATTCAGCCTTTAATGAAGAATTCTATCTGGATGCGGATGTCAAAGTCGAAAGCATGAAACGCGACGGCGACGAAGTTGAGATCCAGTACCTGGACAAACAAGGTGAGCTGGCCGTGATCCGGGTGGATTATGTGCTGGCCGCGACCGGCCGCCGACCGAATGTCGACAAGCTGGCGATTGAAAACACCAACATGGCCCTGGATGAGCGCAGTGTCCCGGTGGCGGACCACTTCACGCTGCAAACCTCGGTCGAGACGATTTTCATTGCCGGTGATGCCAGCAACCAACTGCCTCTGCTGCACGAAGCGGCGGATCAGGGCCGGATTGCCGGAGACAATGCGGGCCGCTTCCCGGATATCCGTGCCGGTCTGCGCCGCTCGAAAATTTCTGCCGTGTTCTCTGATCCGCAAATTGCGCTGGTCGGGGAAACCTACAAAGAAGTCAGCGAGCGCCTCGGCAACTGTGGCTGCTTCGAAACCGGTGTCGTCTCATTTGAGAACCAGGGGCGCTCCCGGGTGATGCTGCGCAACAAAGGCCTGCTGCACGTTTACGGTGAACACGGTACCGGCCGGTTTCTCGGTGCCGAAATGATGGGACCGAATGCCGAACACCTGGCTCACCTGCTGGCCTGGGCGCACCAGAACAAAATGACCGTCGCCGAGATGCTGGACATGCCGTTCTATCATCCGGTGATTGAAGAAGGGGTCCGGACCGCGCTGCGCGATCTTAACGCCAAGCTCCACCTCGGTCCGCAGATGGTCAAACACTGCCTTGACTGCGGCCCGGGCTGCTAACCAGTTCCAACACTCTTGCACTGCCTTGCACGATGATTTGCCCTCCTCCGGAGGGCTTTTTTCCAGTACACTCTGAAGTCTTCCCCGTTTGAGGAGACAAACATGGGTTGTCCTCACTGCCACCACTCACAGGTCTTTCGCCGCAAACTCGGCCGTTGCCGCCGCTGTATTTTGCAACTGATCCTGCTCAGCACCCTGAGCTGGTGTGCCTGGTTCTATTACTACCTGCCGACGCCGACCCAGGTGGAGTCCATCACCCTGCTATTTGCCGCCAGCGCCTTCAGCCTGTTACTGCTGGCCCATGGCGTGGCTGCCCTGGCACGTAAACGCAGTCCCCGTCCATCCCCGTCCCGCTGAAAAAAAACCGGCCGCGATACCAGAGGCATCGGGCCGGGGTCGGACTAGAACTAGGACTCAAAAATTCAGTTCAATATCATATTTGATGTCCTTTCAGCGATCGGTCAGGCCACGTTGACCGTCGGAATGGACTGCTCTTTATCAAGCCGCACTTCCAGCGCCACCTCATCACAGGCATGCTGGCGCGGACAACGGTCGCAATCTTTCATCACTTTCTCCGGCAACAGCGATTTCGAGGTCGGAATAAAGCCCTGCTTCATAAAGAACTCCGGCACCCGGGTCAGCACGAAGACTTTCTTGATCGCCATCTGATCCGCTTTTTCAATCAGGTGATCGACAATAGCTTTCCCTTGTCCCTGATGCTGCCAGCCGGCTTCAACCCCCAGCGAGCGAATTTCCGCCAGCCCCGAGTCATACACATAGAGCGATGCGCACCCGGTCACCGTGCCATGATGCTCGGCCACCGCAAACGAGCCGATATCCCGCACCAGTTCGTTGCGCATCCGCGGCAGATTTTCCCCCAGCCCGGCCCAGTACGCGACCATACCTTCAATCGCATCGAGATCGGTCAGGCGGGCACCACGAACCTTCACGCCCGGGGTATAGCGTTTTTCCAGCCGCTTCTCAGCCTGGGAAATCGCATAATCCACCTGGTTCGGCGCGACCCCACCCAGGGCGCAGCGTTTTTCCAGACACGACTCGATGGTCAGGATCGGATAAACATCATCATCAATCACCGCCGAGAACGACTTCATCTCGGCCAGCGACATCTCTTCCAATGCACAACCTTTGGCAATCGCCGCCACCACAGCGACCCCGACGATATGGTGCGCTTCACGGAACGGAATCCCCTTGGCGACCAGATAGTCCGCCAGCTCGGTGGCGTTGGAATAGCCCTGCATCGCGGCTTCCAGCGTCCGCGCCTGGTTGACCTTGATCCCTTCAAAGCACAGCGCGGCCATTTCCATACAGTCATGCCAGCTGTCGAGCGCGTCGAACAGGCCTTCCTTGTCTTCCTGCATGTCCTTGTTATAGGCCAGCGGCAGCGCTTTCACCGTCATCATCATTCCGGCCATCGCGCCGTAAACCCGGCCGCATTTACCCCGGATCAGCTCCAGGGCATCGGGATTTTTCTTCTGCGGCATCAGGGATGAGCCGGAGGTGACCGTATCGGCCAGCTCGATAAAGTTCGACTCACCCGAGTTATAAAAGATCAGATCCTCAGCCATCCGGGACAGGTGCAGCATCGAGATCGACGCCGTCGACAACAGCTCCATCACATGGTCGCGATCGGACACCGAGTCCAGGCTGTTGCGGGTTGCCCGGTGAAAACCCAGACTGTGGGCCAGCGCTTCCCGATCAATCGGGTACGCCGTCCCGGCCAGTGCGCCCGAGCCAAGCGGACAGGTGTCCAACCGGTTCAGCGCATCCTGCAACCGCGAATGATCCCGCTCGAACATCTCAACATAGGCCAGGCACCAGTGGGCAAACGTCACCGGCTGTGCCCGCTGCAGGTGGGTGTAACCCGGCAGCACCGTGCCCTGGTTCTCCCGCGCCACTGACACTAACTGACTTTGCAGCTTATCGAGCATCATCAGCAGTTGCTGGCCCTGCTGGCGACACCACAGCTTGAGGTCGGTCGCCACCTGATCGTTACGCGAACGCCCGGTATGGAGCTTTTTGCCCAAATCCCCGACCTTGCCGATCAGTTGCTGCTCGACCCAGCTGTGGATGTCTTCGGCATCCGAATGCAGGATCTGCTCCGGATCTTCCATCACCGCCAGCTTCAGCTCGTTCAGCGCCAGCTCCAGCCGCTGCTGCTCGTCCTCGGTCAAGACGTTGACCTGACGCAGTGCCTTTGACCATGCAATGGAGCCAACGATATCTTGCTCCGCCAAGCGGTAATCAAAGCGCAGGGAATCGTTAAACTCTTTGAACCGTGTGTCTGCTGCCTGACTAAAACGTCCGCCCCATAATGCCATGGTACTTCTCCTATGTTTCGCTATTCGACGTGTCTCATTGCTTGCGGTGTAGGGTTATTTATTTTTCTTCTGTTCGTTCAGCGCGCGGATCCGGCTGGCCAGCGAGTACAGGCGGATAAAGCCTTCCGCGTGGCTGTGATCGTACACTTCATCTTCGCCGAAGGTCGCAAACTCTTCCGAGTACAGGCTGTTGAGCGAGCGCTTCTGCACCACGGTAGCCTGCCCTTTATACAGCTTCACCACAACCTCACCGCTCACATCTTGCGCCAACTCTTGCGCGGCAGCCAGCAGCGACTTACACAACGGCGTGAACCAGCGACCGTCGTAGATCAGGTGCGAGGCTTTCAGGCCCAGCGACTCACGGAATTCAAACGATTCCTTGTCCAGCACCAACTGCTCGACCGCACGCAGGGCTTCGTTCATGATGGTGCCGCCCGGAGTTTCGTAACAGCCGCGGGATTTCATCCCGACCAGACGGTTCTCGACGATATCGATCCGGCCGACGCCGTGCTCAGCACCCTTGGCGTTAAGGTAGGTCAGTGCCTGCAGCGGCGACATGGCTTCGCCGTCCACGGCAACGATTTCGCCCTTATCGACCAGAATTGAAACGGTTTCCGGGGTGTTCGGCGCATCCTCAGGATCTTTGGTCCAGACCCAGCACTGCTCATTCGGCTGGTTCCAGGTATCTTCCAGCACGCCGCCTTCGGTCGAAATATGCCAGGCGTTGGCATCCCGGGAGTAGATTTTCTCCAGCGATGCGGTACACGGGATCTGACGCTCAGCCAGGTAATCCAGCAGGGCTTCACGGCTGCGCAGATCCCACTCCCGCCACGGGGCAATCACGGTCAGTTGCGGCGCCAGCGCGGCGTAAGCACTTTCGAAACGCACCTGGTCATTGCCCTTCCCGGTACAGCCGTGGCACAGGGCATCAGCACCCACTTCCAGCGCACATTCAACCTGGGCTTTGGCGATGATCGGCCGGGCCATGGAGGTCCCCAGCAGGTATTTGCCTTCGTAAATCGCGCCGGTTTTCAGGCTCGGATAAATATAGTCAGCCACCATCTCATCTTTCAGATCGGCGATGTAGCAAGCCGAAGCACCGGAGGCCAGCGCTTTTTCTTCAATCCCTTCCAGCTCCGCTTCACCCTGGCCGACATCGGCGACAAACGCCACCACTTCACAACCGTAGTTCTCTTTCAGCCAAGGGATGATGGCTGAGGTGTCCAGACCGCCGGAATAGGCCAATACAACTTTCGTTACCTTACTCATAATGCTCTCCTGCTTGCCTGCTCGACGGTCACCGCGCTCAGGCGTATTGAATCAATCAAAAAAATGATGGGGTGGAGCCAACCGGCTCACACTGCAAATTTAGTCCCGATGCTTTGTCCTTCGAACAGCTCGGCGAGTTTGTCGGGGTAGCGCCAGGTGGCGACTTCAATCGGCCGGCCCAGCGCCTTCGCCGCTTCAAAAGCCGCCCGGACCTTGACCACCATGCCGTCGGTGATCACCGCCTGGGCAATCAGGGCCTCGGCCTCGGATTCATTCAGGGCCGCAATCAGCCGTCCTTTGCCATCCAGCACGCCGCTGACATCCGACAGCAGTACCAGTTCGGCTTCCAGTGCCGCGGCCACGGCAACCGCCGCCTGATCCGCATTGACGTTCATCAGCGCACCGTGGCTGTCGAGGCCAATTGAGCTGATGATCGGCAGATAGCCTGCGGCCATCACCTGCTTCACCAGCGTGCTGTCGCCCGGCGCTGCTTTGCCGACCGAGCCCAACGCCGGATCCAGCTCGCTCACCTGACACAGCCCGCCATCGGCCAGACTCAGGCCCACTGCCGCCACGCCGGCTTTGATCGCCTGGCCCTGCAGCAATTTATTGGCCGTCCCGGCCAGTGCCCCGGCAATGAACGGAATTTGATCTTTCGGCGTCACCCGCAAGCCATCTTTCTTCACCGTCTCGAGCTGCATTTTCGTCATCAGCTCATCCACCAGATACCCGCCGCCATGGACCAGCAACAGCGGACGCTGCGCCTGCTCGCGGTACTGGCTAATCGCATTGAACAGCTTCTCCAGGGTCTCAGTACATGACAGTGCTGCGCCCCCTAACTTAATCACCAACGGAACCCGATTCATGGTGCTCTCTCCTCAACCCATACCAGCCTGCCCTTACACCAGGGCAGTTAACGGCGCGAAACCATTTCGAATGTTTATGCACTGCATCGCCTGAGACGATGCGCCTTTCAATAAATTGTCAATCGCAGATGTTAAGATAATGTGCTCATCCTGTACCTGCCAGCCGATATCACAGAAGCAGGTATTCACCACATCCTGCAGCCGGGCCGGTTGCTCACCGAGCAAACGCACCGCATTGGGCTCGTCCTGCCCGGTATAGGCCTGGGCCATCGCCGCACTGACTTCGCCCGTGCCGACGCCATCGGCCAGCTTGGCGGTGATGGTGGCCAGGATCCCGCGCTTAAAGTTGCCCAAATGCGGGGTAAAAATCACGTCGCAGTCCAGGTGGGTGGCGATTTCCGGTTGGTGGCGGTGGCTGAACAGCCCGTAAGCCTGCAGGCTGACTTCGCAGAAACTGTTGACCATGCTGGCCTTGCGCCCGGCACCGGAGACACCGCTGACCGCATTGATCACCGGCCACTGGGTAGTGTCAAGCAGCTCGCCTGCCAACAGCGGTTTCAGCGCCATTTGCGCCGCCGTCGGGTAACATCCCGGCACTGCCACCAGCTGCGCCTTGGCAATCGCGTCCTGGTGCCACTCAGCCAGGCCATACACCGCCTGCGCCAGCCACCCCGGATGCTGATGTTCAAAGCCGTAGTAGCGGGTATAGAATTCATCCCCTTCCACCCGGAACGCCCCTGAGAGATCAAATACCTGACAGCCGGCAGCCAAAAACACCGGGGCCAGGTCGTGGCTCACTTCATGGGCCGTGGCCAGCAGGACGATGTCGGCTTGCGCAGCAACCGCCTGCGGGTCGGCCAAAGGCTGGAGCGGCAGATCGACGATCCCTTTCAACTGACCATGCAACTGACTGATGGGCTTGTGGGCATCCTGGCTCCCGGCGGAAACAAACAGGCCGGCCAGATGCAACTGGGGATGGCGAGCCACCATGCCGGCCAGCTCTGCGCCGGTATAGCCGCTGGCACCGATAATAAAGGTGTTCAACATAACTGATTCCGTATTTTTGACTTTCAGGGATTTTAGTACTGTGCTGTGAAACAGCCGTGACGGGGTGCAAGCGCACCAGGCGATGAGACTTAGCGTCGTCGGAGGGAAAGTGAATTGTGAATGCTCGCCTGGCTCATGTTAACAACTTCCTACAATCATTGTTGCTTTTGCGGCTCTCCGAGCGTTTGCATATCTCAGGAGCCCATAAATTCCGAGTTAAATTTTTATTCATTAACTTTGCATTTGTATGTTTACCGATTCAGCCCACGTCTGTCAACCACAGCGTTAAAAAAAGTAGCAATTTCATCCGGCGCGGTCAGATTGCCTGCTATAACCTTACGGGACAGGAACTTCCCCCAGCGGCACCCATCCTGTGGAGTATTTACGAAAGTTTTTTACAGTATGGTTGGCTGATCATGACAAATATCAAACTCATGGCATTTAACTGGCCCGAAAAGTGATCAAAGTTGACCTTTGACCGGGATCACAGATAGATTGTCGGGTAGAGACGAGTAAATTGGATGTAACAAAATTACGAGATGGATACGCTATGAACGAACTGTACAGCGCGTTAAGAAGTAACGTCAGTATGCTTGGCCACCTGCTGGGCAACACCATTAAAGAAGCCCACGGTGAGCCGCTTCTCGACAAAGTCGAGACCATACGCAAGCTCTCGAAATCCGCCCGTGGCGGCAACCAGGCCGATCGCGAAAAACTGATCGATGAGCTGCAGAATCTGCCCGACGACCAGTTGCTGCCGGTTGCCCGGGCCTTCAGCCAGTTCCTCAACCTGACCAATATTGCCGAGCAGTATCATACGGTCTCTCGTCATTGCGAAGCCCATGTGTGCAATCCCGATGCCATTGATGATCTGTTTGCCAAGCTCAATCAGCAGCAAGTCAGCCAGCTGGACTCCGTCCAGGCTGTACGCGATCTGAATATTGAGCTGGTGCTGACCGCCCACCCGACGGAAATTGCCCGCCGTACCATGATCCACAAACTGGTCCAGATCAATAAGTGCCTCTCAAAGCTGGAGCTGAGCGAGCTATCGCACAGCGAGCGCCAGCGGGTAGAGCAGCGTCTGGAACAATTGATCGCCCAGGCCTGGCACTCCGATGTGATCCGCCAGCAGCGTCCAACGCCGCTCGACGAAGCCAAATGGGGCTTCGCAGTGGTTGAGAATTCACTGTGGCAAGCGGTACCGGAATTTCTGCGCCAGTTCGACGAAAAGCTGACGAACCATCTCGGCGAAGGGCTGCCGATGGATGCCGCACCGGTAAAGTTCTCTTCCTGGATGGGCGGCGATCGCGACGGCAACCCATTCGTGACCGCGAAAGTCACCCGTGAAGTACTGCTGCTATCGCGCTGGAAAGCCGCCGACCTGTACCTCGGCGATATTCAGGAGCTGGTCAGTGAACTGTCGATGGTCAAATGCAACGACCAGGTCCGTGAACTAGCTGGTGAAGAGCACGAACCGTACCGGGCGATCCTCAAAGGCCTGCGCACCAAACTGACCGAGACCCGGGATGTCCTGGATGCCCGCATTAAAGGCCAAAATGCCCCGAGCACCCCGATCCTTGAGGACGTCAACGAGCTGTGGGAGCCACTCTATGCCTGTTACCAGTCGCTGCACGAATGCGACATGGGGATCATTGCCGACGGTCTGCTGCTGGACGTTCTGCGCCGGATCAAATGTTTCGGCATTCACCTGGTCCGTCTCGACATCCGCCAGGAGAGCACCCGCCACTCGGATGTGATTTCCGAACTGACCCGCTATCTGGGCCTGGGGGATTACGATCAATGGAGCGAGCAGGACAAGGTCGCCTTCCTGGTCCGCGAGCTGTCTTCCAAACGTCCGCTGCTGCCGCGCAACTGGCAGCCGTCGGACAACGTGCAGGAAGTCATCGACACCTGCCGGATTATTGCCGAACAACCCCGCGAAGCGCTGGGTGCCTACGTGATTTCCATGGCCCGCACGGCCTCGGATGTTCTCGCCGTCCACCTGCTGCTGCAGGAAGCCGGCTGCCCGTTCCGGATGGATGTCTGCCCGCTGTTCGAAACCCTCGACGATCTCAATAACGCCGAGTCGGTGATCAGCCAGCTGATGAACATTGACTGGTACCGCGGCTTTATCCAGAACCACCAGATGGTGATGATTGGCTACTCGGATTCTGCCAAAGATGCCGGGGTCATGGCGGCCGGCTGGGCCCAGTACCGGGCAATGGAAGCCCTGGTCAACGTATGCGAGGAAGCCGGAGTGGAACTGACCCTGTTCCACGGCCGTGGCGGCTCCCTTGGCCGCGGCGGCGCACCCGCCCATGCTGCCCTGCTGTCGCAACCGCCACGCAGCCTCAAAGGCGGCCTGCGCGTGACCGAGCAGGGTGAGATGATCCGCTTCAAGCTGGGACTACCGGAAGTGGCCGTCAGCAGCCTGACCCTGTACGCCAGTGCGATCCTCGAAGCCAACCTGCTGCCGCCACCGGCACCGAAGCAGGACTGGCGCGAGCTGATGGATGTGTTGTCGGAGATCTCCTGCGACGCCTATCGCGCCATCGTACGCGGCAATCCGGATTTCGTGCCGTACTTCAGGGCCGCCACGCCGGAGTTGGAGCTCGGCAAACTGCCGCTCGGCTCGCGTCCGTCAAAGCGCAACCCGAAAGGCGGTGTGGAAAGCCTGCGCGCCATCCCGTGGATTTTCGCCTGGAGCCAGAACCGCCTGCTGTTGCCGGCCTGGCTAGGTGCCGGGGAAGCAATTCAGTACTCGATTGATAAAGGCCATGCCAAGCAGCTGGAAGAGATGTGCCGCGAGTGGCCATTCTTCTCCACCCGCTTGGGGATGCTGGAAATGGTGTACACCAAAACCAATATCGAAATTGCCGAGTATTATGATCGCCGCCTGACCGACCAGCGCCTGTGGCCGCTGGGTGAGCAACTGCGCTCGCAGCTGCAACAGGATATCAAGGCAGTGCTGACAGTCGAAAACAGCGCCCACCTGATGGAGCAGAACCCGTGGGGTGCGGAGTCCATCCGCCTGCGGAATATCTACGTTGAACCCCTGAACATGCTGCAGGCCGAGCTGCTGTACCGGACCCGCCAGCAGGAGACCCCGTCGCCGATCCTGGAAGAGGCCTTGATGATCACCATCGCCGGGATTGCCACCGGGATGCGCAACACCGGCTAATCCGGCCCGTTGCATCCCGCATCTATTCAGGCCACCGCCCGGCGCGGTGGCCTGTTATTTTCATCCCCCGCACCACAGCCCGGCGCTTTTCCGGGTCTTCCCACCGAAATAAGTTTTTCGTTCCATGACTCAATAATGAGACGAAATGTAACTGAGCGCATAGTCTACAGTAATTGCATGCACTGTGAACAAAGGTGAATCTAAAAGGATTGCAGTGCATCTTAAACCTTAAGATATAGACAAACGTCACAAGATGAACAATTAGCCGTGACTAAAAATGGTTATTATCACAATTCAGTGTCGATAAAGATCATATTGATGTGTATGCTACGTGATCCCGATCAGGCACTGCAACAAGACGATTATAACGGACGCCAAAGAGCGACGAGTAACGTGACCTGATTGTTTTTATATTTGTAGTATTTTAACGGATAGAAGAGATGTCACTACCACATGTAATTTTGACGGTGCTGAGCAGTCGCGACGCAACCGGTTACGATATCACCAAAGAATTTTCACATAGCATCGGCTACTTCTGGAAGGCCAGCCATCAGCAAGTGTACCGCGAGCTGAACAAGATGGCCTCCAACGACCAGGTCACCTGTAAGCTGGAGCCGCAGGAAGGCAAGCCGGACCGCAAAGTTTACTCCATTACGGATCTGGGCCGTCAGGCACTGTTCGAGTGGTTTCAGGAGCCTGCACGCAACCCAACCATTCGTGATGAGTTTTCCGCCAAGCTATTGGTGTGCGGCGTGTACAACTCCGTCCCGATGCAGCAGCAGCTGGAGGCTCTGATTGAAGAGTCTCATACCCTGATGAACCATTACCACGAGCTGGAAAAAGTTCACTTCGGCGATTACAAGAACATGGATCGCCAGTCTCGTCTGGATCGCCTGACGCTGCGCCGCGGTATCCATAACCGCCAGGCCTGGATTGACTGGGCAGAAGAGGTGCTGGCTGAGCTGAAAGACATGGACAGCGACAGCAGCAAGGTCGCCCTGAACGACTAAGCCGGATGCCGGGAGAACCCCGCATGTGATATAAAAAAAGCCGCAATCGCGGCTTTTTTTATTCCTTGGACCCTGTGATGACTTACCCTTGCGTTGGCTTTGGCTTTGGCCGCTTTGAACCGAGAAGGCTATCACATCCGCAAAGACCATCGCATCCGCAAAGGCCATCGCAGCAACATCGAGCCCTGAATGACCTCAGACGATTCAGGCCGGCTGCACCTGCACCGGACGCACGCCCAGCGTGTGACAGATGGCGTACGTCAGCTCGGCCCGGTTCAGGGTATAGAAATGGAAGTCCTTCACCCCTTCGCGGCTCAGCACCCGCACCAGGTCAATCGCATTGCTCGCGCCCACCATCTGGCGGCTCAGCAAGTCATCATCCAGACCTTCATACTGCTTCTCCAGCCAGTTCGGGATTTTGACATTGTTGGCCAGGGCAAAACGCTTGGCCTGCTTCATGTTCGACACCGGCAGGATCCCCGGAACAATCTCGACATCGATCCCGGCGGCCACACAGCGGTCCCGGAAACGCAGGTAGCTCTCGACATCAAAGAAGAACTGGGTGATCGCCCGGCTGGCGCCGGCGTCGACTTTGCGCTTGAGGTTGATCAGATCCGCCTGGGCACTTTTGGCTTCCGGATGCACTTCCGGGTACGCCGCGACGGAGATATCAAAGTCCGCTACTTCACGCAGCAGTTTGACCAGATCCACCGCATACATATCCGGCTTCACCCCTTTCTCCGGCAGATCCCCGCGCAGGGCGACAATATCGCGAATACCGTTGTTCCAGTAATCCCGGGCAATGGCACGCAGCTCATCACGGGTCGCATCAATGCAGGTCAGGTGCGGGGCAGCGACCAGGCCGGTCTGCTCTTTGATATCTTTGATAATGGAGTGGGTGCGGTCCCGCTCACCGGAGTTCGCACCGTAAGTCACCGACACAAACTTCGGCTTGAGATTTTTCAGACGGTGGATCGACTCCCACAGCGTCTGCTCCATTTGCGCAGAGCTCGGCGGAAAAAATTCAAATGACACATTGATGTTCCCATTCAGATCGGCAATGTTCTGATTCAGCGTGTCAAAATGGCTTGCGTATGAATACCCCATAATTTTTTCCTTCTGCTCCGGCCCCGGCCGCGGTCCTAATCCGTGATGACGTCAAATAACCGTTTAGACGTCTATATGTCTACAGAATGTCTTGTAACCAATTTCTTGTCAACCTGCCCATCATGAAATTTATTCAACTTGATCGTGCACGATCTTCATCTATCGGCAACCCGGCTAAAACACAAAAGCCCGCAGTCTGCGGGCTTTTGAATTCCAGGGAGAGGTTACCGCCAGCAAGACAAGTATAGGCGGCAATTTTCACTGCTCCGGTAGGAAAAAACAGGATCGGATGCAAATACGCACTCGCTATAACAGGGCCGCCAGACGGTTGATATCTGACAACAGCGCCCCGGCGGTCACATCCCGACCGGCCCCCGGCCCGCGGATCACCAGCGGATTATCCCGGTACCAACGACTTTCAATCGCGAAGATGTTGTCGCACGGCAACAAGTTGGCCAGCGCATGTTCCGGCGGCAGGGCCTCAACGCCAACCACCGCCCGGCCCTGCTTATCCAGCCGCGCCACGTAGCGCAGCACCAGGCCCTCTTTCTGGGCTTTTGCCAGGCGCTTGGCCAGCCGTTGGTCCAGCACTTCCCCCTGCTCAAAGAAACCGTCTAGGCTCAGCGATGCGAGCGCTTCCGGGACCAGGGATTCTACCCGGACCTGCTCCGGCTCCAGCTTCAACCCGGATTCGCGGGCCAGGATCACCAACTTGCGCATGACATCGCTGCCATCGAGATCATGGCGCGGATCCGGTTCCGTCAGTCCCTGCTGCCAGGCCAACTCAATCAGCTGGGAGAACGGCACACTGCCGTCATACTGCTGGAACAGCCAGGACAAGGTACCGGAGAAAATCCCCGACAGGGCCAGGATTTCATCCCCGCTCTCCAACAGATCGCGTACCGTGTGGTTCACCGGCAGTCCCGCCCCGACCGTGGCGTTATACAGCCAGTGCCGGGCGCTTTTGGCAAAAGCATCCTGCACCGCATGATACTGCGACCCCGACGCCGAACCAGCCACCTTGTTGGCTGAGATCAAATGCAGGCCGATCTCCGCAATTTGCGGATATTTCGCCGCCAGTGACGCACTGGCGGTGACGTCCAGCACCACCACATCATCATACGGATGGTTGGCCAGGGCCTGGAACAACTCCCCTTCACCATACGCAACGGCTTCATCTTCAAACGCCGTCAACGCCCGCGCCGGATCGATGCCCTGAAAATCAATCCAGTGGCGGTCGCTCCCGGCCACACCAATCAGGGTAAAACTCTTGCCGTGACGTTTTTCCAGATTGGCCTGCTCTTCCTGGAACAGTTCCAGCCAGCGGCTGCCGATGTTGCCTTTGCCGCACAGCACCAGGCCAATGCGCTTCTGGGCCTGGAACAGGCTCTGGTGGATCTGGCCAATCAGCGCCCGGGTATCGACCCGGCGCAGCACCGCCACCAGGCTGAGCCCCTGCTCCGATTCACTGATAAATTCCACCGGCTGGTTCTTGAGCTGATGCGAAAAGCCGTAGCAATGGACCGGGTTGCCGATCACCCCGGCACCCACAGCCGCGACCATGGCAAAGCCTTCCCGCAGACGCAGCTCGGCGGTGATCCCGCTGTCCTGCAGCGAGCCCAGCACCCCGTTGACCACTTCCCGGGTATAGGCGAGCCGGATCCGGCCCTTGTCGGCTTCGACACTCTGCGCCAGCGGCGGCAGTTGGATCCGTTGCAGCAACCTGGCCAGCTCAGCCTGGATCGGGGCCAGATCATGCGAACGGGCAATGTCGAGCTCAATCAGGCAGACATCATCAAGCGAGGTGATAATTTTCGCACCGCGCCCGGAGGCCAGCACCCGCTCAACCCGGGTCGAACCCGCTTCCGGCTGATGGCTGCAACGCAGAGACAAATCAATTGCGCTCTGAGCCACCGGCTGCAGCGTGCGGCTGTGCAGCACCGGCGCTGCCAGACGGGCCAGCTCGCTGGCTTCATCGAGCCGCAGCAACGGCAACAGGCAGGCATCGGCGACTAATCGCGGATCGGCACTGTACACCCCGGCCACATCGCTCCAAATCGTCACCCGTGCCACTTCCGCCAAAGCGCCGATCACCGTCGCAGAATAATCCGAGCCGTTGCGACCCAGCAGCACGGTTTCACCGGCTGCGTTGCGGGCCATAAATCCGGTGATCACAATCCGGTGCCGGCTGTGCTGGGCCAGCTCAGCCGTCAGCAGCGGCCAGGACAGGGCGCGATCGACTTCCGGTTGCGCGGCCCGCTCGGCCCGCAAGAACGTCCGGGAATCCAGATGGGTCGCCGGCATCGCCTGCTGCGCCAGCAACGCAGCAAGCAACCGGGCAGACCACAGCTCGCCATGCCCAAGCACCGCGGCCACCGCCGCTTCCGTCAAATCCGGACCGCTGAGCTTGGCCAGCGTACTCAGCTCCAGGTGGAGCTGGGTTTGCAGCTCATCCGCAGCCGGGCCGGTCACGAGCTCGCTGATCAGCGCCTGCTGAAACGCCCGCAGTTCCTGCAACGCCTCATGGGCCTGTCGGCCATCTTTTCGCAGCAACTCGACCCAGGCGATCAATTGGTTGGTGGTCTTGCCGGCGGCGGAAACCACAATCAAATCTTCAGGACCGGCATATTCACCGATGATCTCGGCCACCCGGCGATAACACGCCGGATCGGCCAGGCTGCTGCCGCCAAATTTGTGGAGCTGTCGTGCTGTCGGCTGGCTCATTCCGTCACCTCCGCTGCCAGGGCAAACGCCTGCGCCAAATCGGCAATCAAATCATCGGCATCTTCCAGTCCCACGGACAACCGGAGCAGGGACGGCTTAATGCCCGCTTCGGCCTGCGCTGCATCCGACATCGCCCGGTGGGTCATGCTGGCCGGATGGCAGATCAGGCTTTCGGTCCCGCCGAGGGACTCCGCCAGAGAAAAGCATTGCAGCTGGCGGACAAACGATTCCAGCTGCGCCTGACTGCCGGCCATTTCAAAACTGAGCATAGCGCCAAATCCCTGCTGTTGCTTGAGGGCAATCGCATGGCCCGGATGTTCGGGCTGACTCGGGTGATAGATTTGCCCGACCAGCGGCTGGCTTTGCAGGTAAGTGAGGATCCGGGCGCTGTTCTCTTCGTGCAGCTTCATCCGGGGGGCCAGGGTCCGCAGTCCGCGCAGCGTGAGGTATGCATCAAACGGCGCCCCGGTGGCACCGATACAGTTGGCCCACCAAGCCAGGGTTTCCGCCTGCTCCGATGCTTTGGCAATCAGCACCCCGCCGAGCACGTCGGAATGACCGTTAATGTACTTGGTGGTCGAATGGACGACAAAATCCGCGCCCAGGGCGATCGGCTGTTGCAGGATCGGGGACAGGAAAGTGTTGTCCACCGCGACCAGCGCCCCGGTCTGGTGCGCCTGTTCGCACACCGCGGCGATATCGACCACCCGCAGCAACGGGTTGGATGGTGTTTCCACCCAGACCAGTTTGGGCTGCTTGGCCAGTGCCGCTGCCAGCGCGGCCGGATCGGTCTGATCGACAAAACAGACCTGAAAATCCCCTTTCTCAGCCCGGGTATGGAACAGGCGGTAGGTGCCGCCGTAGCAGTCATGCGGAGCCACCACCAAATCATCCGGCCCCAGCAGGGCAGTGACCAGCAAGTTAATCGCCGCCGTACCGCAGTTGGTCACCACGGCCCCGGCGCCCCCTTCCAGCGCAGCCAGCGCTTCAGCCAAGGTATTGCGGGTCGGGTTGCCCGAGCGGGAATAGTCAAACTGCGGTACTTCCCCCAGTTGTGAGAAGCTATAAGTCGAAGTAAGGTAGATAGGCGGCACCACCGCATTATATTGGGTGTCCGATTCGATCCCGGTGCGGACGGCAACGGTCGCTCGCTTCTTGTCACTCATATTTACTTTCCTTGTCTGAGGGCTGGCCCTGCGGTGAAGAACGGATGAGCACCAACATTAGCCATAATCCATAAAGACGTCAACACTTCTGGACGTCTATATGTCTTTGCTTGTGGCGGTAAATCCCGCTAAAATTCACCCATCATCTAATTTATTCAATCCAATATCGCTGAGAAGGTAGAAAATGGCAGAGTGGAATGGCGAGTACATCAGCCCATACGCGGAACACGGTAAGAAAAACGAGCAAGTCAAAAAAATTACCGTTTCGATTCCATTGAAGGTACTGAAAATCCTGACTGACGAGCGTACCCGCCGTCAGATCAACAACCTGCGTCACGCCACCAACAGTGAGCTGCTGTGTGAGGCATTCCTGCATGCCTACACCGGCCAGCCCCTGCCTACCGACGATGACATCCGCAAAGACCGCCCGGATGATCTGCCGGCCGAGGCCAAAGCCCTGATGGACGAGATGGGCATCAAGTACGAAGACATCAACGAGTAATCGCTGCTTTTCTGCCGCCAGAGACAAAAAAACCAGCCCGTGGGCTGGTTTTTTCCTATCCGACTGAATTATTTATCAGCCATGTAATTGACCGGCATGTCGATCCGGGCAACACCGGATTCAACCGCAGCCACCGCCACGGCTTTGGCCACGCGCGGCAGCAGACGCGGATCCATTGGTTTCGGAATAATGTATTCCGGACCGAAGGCCAGGCTGTCCACGCCAGCCGCTTTAAGCACTTCTGCCGGGACCGGCTCTTTGGCCAGTTCACGGATCGCCTTCACGGCTGCCAGTTTCATCTCGTCATTAATCGCACTGGCGCGCACGTCCAGGGCACCGCGGAAGATGAACGGGAAGCACAGTACGTTGTTGACCTGGTTCGGATAGTCCGAACGGCCGGTGCCCATGATCAAATCGTCACGCACGGCATGCGCCAGCGCCGGCTTGATTTCCGGATCCGGGTTAGAACACGCAAAGACCACCGGCTTGTCCGCCATCAGCTTCAGGGCTTCCGGTGACAGCAGATCCGGACCGGATACGCCGACAAAAATGTCTGCGCCTTCGATCACGTCTTCCAGCGTGCGCTTGTCGGTATTGTTGGCAAACAGCTGCTTGTATTCGTTGATGTCGTCACGGCGGGTATGGATCACGCCCTTACGATCCAGCATGTAGATCTTCTCACGCTGTGCACCGCACTTGATCAGTAGTTCCATACAGGCCACGGCAGCCGCACCGGCACCCAGACAGACGATCACGGCTTCGCTGATCTCTTTGCCTTGCAGTTCCAGGGCATTGAGCATCCCGGCCGCAGTCACGATCGCGGTGCCGTGCTGATCATCGTGGAATACCGGCACCTGGCAACGCTCGATCAGACGCTTTTCAATTTCAAAGCAGTCCGGCGCTTTAATGTCTTCTAGGTTGATGCCGCCGAATGTATCGGCGATGTTGGCCACAGTATCAACAAACTCGTCGATCGTGCGGTGTTTCACTTCGATATCAATCGAGTCCAGGCCGGCAAAGCGCTTGAACAGCAGCGCCTTCCCTTCCATCACCGGCTTGGATGCCAGCGGGCCCAGGTTGCCCAGGCCAAGGATCGCGGTGCCGTTACTGATCACCGCCACCATATTGCCTTTGGCGGTGTATTTGTAAACATTGTCAGCGTTTTGGGCAATTTCACGCACCGGCTCAGCCACACCCGGGCTGTAAGCAAGGGCAAGGTCTTCAACAGTATCAGCAGGCTTGGAGAGCTCTACGGCAATTTTGCCTGGTACAGGGTAAGCATGGTAATGAAGCGCTTGTTGGCGAAAGTCTTCAGACATAGTGTTTCAGATCCTGAAAGAAAATGAGGTTCAGTTGGGTAGTGGGAGATAAATCATATGCTATAGCGGTAGAAAATCCTAGCCGGGCCCGGCTGGTCGAGCCAATAATCTCCCACTGCTGTAGTCAGGTATCGCGAATTTATGATCCGCATACCGTAAAATGGGTGGAAATCGTCGCACTGGCCTGTAAACATCCCGGATCCGTCCGGCAATCGCGGCAGAATAGACTAAATTGCGCGCAGGCTGCGGGAAAACAAAAAGGGGACGCCTGGCGTCCCCTTTTGTCGGAATTCTGCTGGCAATTACTTGCTAGACAGCGCACCGAAACGCTTGTTGAACTTGTCGATACGACCACCGGTGCTCACTTGACGCTGCTTACCAGTGTAGAATGGGTGACACTTGTCACAGACATCCAGGTTGATGTCTTTGCCCAGAGTTGACTTGAATACGAACGCGTTGCCGCAAGAACATTTCGCGTTTACTTCTGCGTATTCTGGGTGGATACCTTGTTTCATGGGATAACCTCAATAGTAAGGCCGTGTCGCTCTCCCGATCCAAAGCCGGGCACCACACGTCGTTAATAACAATAGGTGTAATGGGGTTCCAGTACACCGAATTCAGGCGGCGTATAGTAATCAAACAATCCGTCCAAATCAACTGATACGCTCCCTTTTTCGCCACTTTGCGCTTGCCTCCGGGCAAGGTACACTCTCTGATCTTAGTCAATGCTGAAAATTGCGGTTTGTTATGGCCTCCAAGATTGCCCGCGTGGCACTCCCTGTTCCCCTGGATAAACAGTTCGACTACCTGATCAAGCCCGACCAGGCCCCGGTGGTCGGCGCCCGGGTGCGGGTGCCGTTTGGCCGCCAGCAACTGGTCGGGGTGGTGGTAGCCCTCACCGACCAGTCTGATTTCCCGCTCAACCAGCTCAAAGGGATCTCGGCCGTGCTCGATCACGCACCGCTGTGGCCGGACTCCCTGTTCGAGTTATTGCGCTGGGCCAGCAGCTATTACCAGTATCCGCTCGGCGATACCCTAGCCAATGCCATGCCGACCCTGCTGCGCAAAGGGCGCGAAGCCTCGCCGGCCAGCCTCAAGGTCTGGCAGCTGACCGACGCCGGCCGCGATCAGCCGCTGCCGACCCGGGCGCCGCGCCAGGCCCAGGTCCTGAACCTGCTGCGCAACGACCGCTGGAGCCACGAAGCCCTGCTGGGCGAAGAGATCAGCGCCGCGATCCTCAAAACCCTCAGTGACAAGGGCTGGATCGAAGCCTGCGAAGCCCGGCCGCCGCAACGGGCCTGGACCGACGACTTTGCCATCACCGAAGAAAAGCCCCGGCTCAATGACGAGCAAGCCCTGGCGGTGGCATCCGTCAACGCCAATCCCGGCTTCGGCTGCTACCTGCTCGAAGGCGTGACGGGTTCCGGCAAAACCGAGGTCTACCTCAATCTGCTTGAGCCGGTGCTGGCCGCCGGCAAACAGGCACTGATCCTGGTCCCGGAGATCGGCCTGACCCCGCAAACCATCAACCGCTTTCGCCGCCGCTTCAATGTGCCGCTGCAAACCGTCCACTCCGGGCTCAATGACACCGAACGGCTGTCGGCCTGGCTGGCCGGACGGGACAACCAGGCGGGGATTATTATCGGTACCCGCTCGGCGCTGTTTACCCCGTGCCATAACCTCGGGATCATCATTGTCGATGAAGAGCACGACGCCTCGTACAAGCAACAAGACAGCCTGCGCTACCATGCCCGCGATCTGGCAGTGATGCGCGCCAGCAAGGAAAACATTCCGATCATTCTCGGCTCGGCGACCCCGGCGCTCGAGAGCCTGCACAATGCCAACACCGGTAAGTACCATCACCTGACCCTGACCCGCAGGGCCGGGAATGCCCGCCAGGCCCGCCACGGGGTACTGGATGTCAAAGGGCTGTACCTGGAAGCCGGGCTGTCGGCCCCGCTGATCGCCCAGATGCGCAAACACCTGGAAGCGGGCAACCAGGTGATGCTGTTTCTCAACCGCCGCGGCTTTGCCCCGGCCATCATGTGCCACGCCTGCGGCTGGCTGGCTGAGTGTCAACGCTGCGACGCCTACTACACCTTCCACCAGCAATCGGGCGAGCTGCGCTGCCACCACTGTGCCACTCAGCGGCCGGTGATGCCCCAGTGCCACCAGTGCGGCTCGACCCAGCTCCATGCGGTCGGAGTCGGCACCGAACAACTTGAGCAACAGCTGGCAACCCTGTTTCCCGACTACAAAACCGTCCGTATCGATCGCGACAGCACCCGGCGCAAGGGCAGCCTGGAAAACTACCTCGAAGCGATCCGCAACAACGAATACCAGATCCTGATCGGCACCCAGATGCTGGCCAAGGGCCACCACTTTCCGGATGTCACCCTGGTCGGCCTGATTGATGTCGACAGCGCCCTGTTCAGCAACGACTTTCGCGCCAGCGAGCGGCTGGCCCAGTTGTTTATCCAGGTCGCCGGACGGGCCGGACGGGCCAGCAAACCCGGGGAAGTGCTGCTCCAGACCCACCATCCCGAGCATGCCCTGCTGCAGGCCCTGCTCCACCAGGGCTACGACGCCTTCGCCCGCAGCGCCCTGACCGAGCGCAAGCAGGCCTGGCTGCCACCGTTCACCTATCTGGCGCTGTTTCGGGCCGAGGCCAACAGCAGCGAGCAGACCGAACAGTTTTTGCAGCAGGTGCGGGGGATTTTCGAAACCAGCCCGCTGTATGACCAATACACGCCGGTTCTCGGTCCCAATCCGGCCCCGCTGGCCCGCCGAGCCGGGCGCTATCGCTGGCAGCTGCTGCTCCAGGCCCCGGATCGCAAAACCCTGCAACGCATGCTGACCGTGGCCAAACCGGCCATCCAGATGCTGCCGTTGGCCCGCAAAGTTCGGTGGTCGATCGATGTCGAACCCCAGGATTTAACTTAAAATGAACAATGCGACTTACATCACATCCCGAATGTAATTTATGCTGATTTGACCATGTTTAATCCCGGAAGGAGCGCCTACAATAGTAGGCTCGCTGGTATAGGTATCTGCCCGGTTTGGCTAGGATCCTCCGGCAATGATGAGAGAAATAATAAATAGAGAGGAACTGCAACTATGGCGACAATGAAGGATGTTGCCCAGCTAGCCGGCGTCTCGACGGCCACGGTCTCCCGTGCCCTGATGAACCCGGAAAAAGTGTCGGCCTCAACCCGCAAAAAGGTTGAGCAGGCCGTCATGGATGCTGGCTATTCCCCCAACTCCCTGGCTAGGAATCTGCGTCGTAACGAATCAAAGACCATTGTCACAATCGTGCCGGACATCTGTGATCCCTACTTTACCGAGATCATTCGCGGGATTGAGGAAGCAGCAATGGAGCACGGTTACCTGGTCTTACTGGGTGACAGTGGGCAACAAAAAACCCGCGAAAACTCCTTCGTCAACCTGGTGTTTACCAAACAGGCGGACGGCATGCTGCTGCTCGGCACGGATCTGCCGTTTGATGTCAGCAAGCCGGAGCAGAAAAACCTGCCACCGATGGTGATGGCGTGCGAATTTGCGCCGGAGCTGGAACTGCCGACGGTCCACATCGACAACCTGACCGCTGCGTTTGAAGCCGTCAACTACCTGACCCAGATGGGCCACAAACGGATCGCCCAAATTGCCGGACCGGACACCGCCGTGCTGTGCCAGTTCCGCTCCCAGGGCTACCAACAGGCCCTGCGCCGCGCCGGCGTCGAGCTCAATCCGGCCTACACCGTGAAGGGCGACTTCACCTTTGCCGCCGGTGCCCGCGCCGTCACGGCCCTGCTGTCGCTGCCGGAGCCCCCGACGGCACTGCTGTGTCACAACGATGTGATGGCGATCGGTGCCATGCAACAGGCCAAACGCCTGGGCTTCCAGGTCCCGCAGGATCTGTCGATTGTCGGCTTCGATGACATCCAGTTCGCCGAGTACTGCGATCCGCCGCTGACCACGGTGTCTCAGCCACGCTATGAAATCGGCCGTCAGTCGATGTTGATGCTGCTCGATATCCTGCAAGGCAAAGACATCAGCTCCGGCTCACGCCTGCTCGATGCCAAGCTGGTGATCCGGGAAAGTGCAGCGCCGCCTGTCGCCTAAACCAGGCACGAAGCCCCGCTGTGAGCTTATGTTTTGGGCATAAGCTCACAAAAATCACTCAAACGCATCCCGGCTTACACGCCGGATTGACTCCCGCCACTGGTCAGTGCCGACGCAACTTTGTACCATAACGGCCATTGTTATTTCCGTTGATACAGAATCAGACTGTGGCCACAAAAGATTATGTCAAACGTGGGCGAGCGCCGAAGAAGTCGACCCGCAATTCTCGCAAGGCACCGGCATCCGGCGGCTTTCCGTTCAAATGGGCGCTGATTGCGCTTTGCCTGGTCGGTGCCCTGGGCTACGGCCTGTATTTTCTGTCGACCAGCCCGGCCCCGAAGCCGGCGACCACGGCACAGCCCAAACCGGCACCCCAATCTGCGCCCAAACCTGCGTCGAAACCGGCACCCAAGCCTGTGCCAAAGCCCGAGCCGAAGCCGCAAACCACCCTGCCGCCGAAGCCGGAGGAGAAATGGCGTTATATTGAAGAGCTGGAAAATAAAGAAGTGAAGGTTGAGGCCAAAGCGCAACAGCAACCCACCCGGCCCTACCTGATGCAATGCGGCGCCTATCGCAGCGCCGATCAGGCCGAGCAGCGCAAAGCCATGATTGCCTTCCAGGGACTGACCAGCCAGATTAAGGTCAGCCAGGGTGAAAAAGGCAGCTGGTACCGGGTGATCCTTGGCCCGTACCCGCAAAAACGTAAAGCCGAGAGCGACCGCAACCAGCTGCGCCGCGCCGGCATTGAACCCTGCGCCATCTGGTTCTGGGAATAAATCGGCACGCGACCGCCACAAGAACAGGATGCCCCGCCGGCATCCTTTTCTTTTGAGCCCTTCCTTGAAAACGCTCCCCCCTATCCCCAGATATACTCCTATACCGATACCGGCCCAGGCCGGACAGACTCAAAGAGGTAAAACCGTGACCACAATCGTATCTGTACGTCGAAACGGTAAAGTAGTTATCGCCGGTGATGGCCAGGTGTCCCTGGGCAATACCGTGATGAAAGGTAACGCTCGCAAAGTGCGCCGTTTATACAACAATAAAGTACTGGCAGGCTTTGCCGGCGGTACAGCGGACGCCTTCACCCTATTCGAGCGTTTCGAGCGTAAGCTGGAAATGCACCAGGGCCACCTGATGAAAGCCGCGGTCGAGCTGGCCAAAGACTGGCGCACCGATCGCATGCTGCGACGCCTGGAAGCCCTACTGGCGGTGGCCGATGAAACTTGCTCGCTGATCATTACCGGCAACGGCGATGTTGTGCAGCCGGAAAATGACCTGATCGCCATCGGCTCCGGCGGCAACTTCGCCCAAGCTGCGGCGACGGCCCTACTGGAGAACACTGATCTCGATGCCCGTGAGATTGCTGAAAAATCGCTGAAAATTGCTGGGGATATCTGTGTCTTCACCAACCAGTTCCATACCATCGAAGAGCTTGAGAGCAAGTAAGGAAGCCCTATGTCTGAGATGACGCCTCGCGAAATCGTCCACGAACTTGATCGCCACATCATCGGTCAGGACAAAGCCAAGCGCGCAGTGGCCATTGCCCTGCGCAACCGCTGGCGCCGCATGCAGCTTCCTGAAGAGCTGCGGGTCGAAGTGACTCCGAAAAACATTCTGATGATCGGCCCGACCGGGGTCGGTAAAACCGAAATCGCCCGCCGCCTGGCCAAACTGGCCAATGCGCCGTTCATCAAGGTCGAAGCGACCAAATTTACCGAAGTCGGCTATGTCGGCAAAGAAGTCGAAACCATCATCCGCGACCTGACGGATGTGGCGGTGAAGATGACCCACCAGCAAGCGATGGAAAAAGTCCGTTTCCGCGCCGAAGAGCAGGCGGAAGATCGGATCCTGGACGTCCTGCTGCCGCCGGCCCGCGATGCCTGGGGCCAGAACGAAGAAGCGGACAACAGCTCCGCGACCCGCCAGTCGTTCCGCAAGAAGCTGCGTGAAGGCAAGCTGGATGACAAAGAGATCGAAATCGATGTCGCTGCACCGCAAATGGGGGTGGAAATCATGGCCCCGCCGGGCATGGAAGAAATGACCAACCAGCTGCAGGGCATGTTCCAGAACCTGGCCGGCAACACGACCAAAAAGCGTAAGATGAAAATCAAAGACGCGATGAAGGCAGCGACCGAAGAGGAAGCGGCCAAGCTGGTCAACCAGGAAGAACTCAAAGAGAAAGCGATTTTCGCGGTCGAAAACCACGGTATCGTGTTCCTTGATGAGATCGACAAGATCTGTAAGCGTGGCGAAACCTCCGGCCCGGATGTCTCGCGCGAAGGGGTTCAGCGTGACCTGTTGCCGCTGGTGGAAGGCAGCACCGTTTCGACCAAACACGGCATGGTTCGTACCGACCACATCCTGTTCATTGCCTCCGGCGCCTTCCAGGTCGCCAAGCCTTCGGATCTGATCCCGGAACTGCAAGGCCGTCTGCCGATCCGCGTTGAGTTGGAAGCCCTGAGCAGCAATGACTTCAAGCGCATCCTGACCGAGCCGAACGCCTCGCTGACCGAGCAATACCAGGCCCTGATGGCCACCGAATCGGTGAACATCGAGTTTGACGAAAGCGGGATCAACAAGCTGGCCGATGCCGCCTGGCAGGTCAACGAGCGGACCGAGAACATCGGTGCCCGCCGCCTGCACACCGTGATGGAACGCCTGATGGAAGAACTGTCCTTCGACGCTACCGAGAAATCCGGCGAGAAAATCGTGATCAACGATGCCTACGTCACCGAGCGTCTGGGTGAGCTGGTGGAAGACGAAGATCTGAGCCGCTTTATCCTGTAACGCCGCGCAAGACGCGCCCGCGACACACTCACCAAACGGTGCCGGCTGGCACCGTTTTTTGTTCTCGGACAAACATTGGGCCGATAAAGTTGCCCCGCGCTGCATATCCGCCATAATAGCTTTTCGATGGTTTTCGAATTAAGCACATTATGACTCCTTCTTCATTCGCAATCTGGCTGGATGCGGCAAGACCGAAAACCTTGCCGTTGGCCGTCACCTCCATTGTCAGCGGCAGCGCCGTCGCCGCCTGGCAGGGACACTTCTCCGCGCTGATCGCCGGCCTCGCCCTGATCACCGCCCTGCTGCTGCAAATCTTGTCGAACCTGGCCAATGACTACGGCGATGCTGCCAAAGGCACCGATAACGCCGATCGTCTGGGCCCGCAGCGCGCGATTCAGTCCGGGCACATCACCCCCGAGGCGATGCGCAATGCGATGATCCTCAATATCATCCTGACGGTCAGCAGCGGCCTGTGCCTGATCCTGATTGCCTGCAGCACCCCGCAGGATATTGTCGGCTTTCTCCTGCTCGGCCTGATGGCGATTGCCGCCTCCATTGCCTATACCGTCGGCAATAAGCCTTATGGCTACCGCGGACTGGGCGATCTGTCGGTGCTGATGTTCTTCGGCTGGCTCGGTGTCGCCGGGACTTACTACCTGCAAGCGGGCCAGATTGACTCGGTGATCATGCTGCCGGCCACCGCCTGCGGCCTGCTGGCCGTCGGGGTGCTCAATATCAACAACCTGCGGGATATCGACAACGACCGTGCCTGCGGCAAGCTGACCCTGGCAGTGCGGATGGGGCCAAGCTGGGGGCGTAAATATCACCTGTGCCTGCTGCTGGCCAGCGTGCTGTGCCTGGCGCTGTTCGCCGTGCTGGAGCTGGAGTCGCCCTACGGCTGGCTGTTTGCCCTGAGTGCTCCACTGCTGTTTCGCCACGGCCGGCAGGTCTTGCAGGCCGCGGACGGTGCGGCGCTGCGGCCGATGATGGCCACCATGGTCAAATGCGCCCTGCTCACCAACCTGCTGTTTGCCGCCGGGGTGGTACTGGCGGCGTAGGGATCACAGCCGGGTGGTGGCCTTGCGCTGACAGCCACCGCAAGGCCCGTTGGACCACGAAGATTGCAATGCCCTCGCAGGTGGTTATACTTTCAACAGGTTAGCCTGTGCCGGATGGTCGGCGTGCCGCCGGGCAACAACTTTTTTATTGCCACAAAGAAGAAGCGAGCTTATGGAATACAATACCTCCGAACTATGCGATATTTACCTGGACCAGGTCGATGTTGTTGAGCCCATGTTCAGCTCTTACGGCGGTCGCAGCTCATTTGGCGGCCAGATCACCACCATCAAGTGTTTTGAAGACAATGGTCTGATCCGTGAAGTGCTGCAGGAGTCCGGTGTCGGACGGGTATTGCTGATCGATGGCGGCGGCTCGCTACGACGGGCACTGGTTGACGCTGAAATTGCCCAGCTGGCGACCAACAACGAATGGGAAGGACTGGTAGTCTATGGCTGCGTGCGCCATGTCGATGAACTGGATGAGCTGGAGATCGGGATCCACGCCATGGCTTCGATCCCGGTCGGCGCCGATCAGCAAGGGACCGGGGACGTTGATGTGCCGGTCAATTTTGGCGGCGTGACCTTCCTGCCGGAAGATCACCTCTATGCCGACAACACCGGCGTGATCCTCTCACCGGAGCCGCTGGATATCGAATAATTCGACCGGCGCAGAACACATTCCAAACAAAAACAGAGCCGGACGGCTCTGTTTTTTGCATCTCGATGCCGTCAAACGGTGGCCAATAAGCCGCCCGCGGCAGTGGCAGCGCTTATTCCACGCTGTCCATTTTACCCAGCAGGTTACGAACGCGCTCTTGCCATGCCTGATGGTCATTGCGCATTTTGGCATTGTCCTGCTCCAGCGTTTCACGACCGGCACGCAGTTCCTGCGCTTCGCTGGCCAGCGCATCATTTTTTTCTTTCAGTTCTTCAACTTCCATTTGCAGCAGGGAAATTGTATCAACAGCCATTTGCACTTTGGCTTCTAGCTTTTCCAACATTTCTAATGACATATGGTTCACCCGGTCTCCGCCTGGCTGATTACCCTAAACCGTTAAGGTAATTTCCCTCAGGCATAATTACATTACTATTGCGCCTATTCTAACGAGGCCACTGCCGTCTGGCATCTACAAATCGGTCGCTTTGTGGCAAATGAGCGTTTTTTACCCAATCCTGACGCTGATTTTACCGCCGTTTTCTCCCGCGTTCTTGACCCCTCTCCAACTTCCGGCGTCGGTACGCGAAAGCAGTGCACTGGCCCGAGCGACGGGCTCGAACGAAAATGGGTAAAATTGCGATCGGACTCAATTTTCATGCATCGATGGCATGCTAATTTTTAGCTTGATCGTATCTCTCTTGGAATTTTCCAGGAAACTGCCCCCGTTTGGGCGAGCCCGGCCAGAGTGTCCGGGCTTTTTACTTTACAATCATATAGATAAGATCGGTACTCGCCATCCCCATCGTAACGCGCCGCATTCACGTCACCATCACAGGCAAAACCTGCTCATTAATCACACAAAACGAAACCGTTTGCGTTAGCGAACAAAATCAATCTTATTTCATGCTCGAACGCACAGTTTTTATTTCTTAACATTTTCATCACGTTTAATTTGAGTACATTAAGAGCGAATAAGAAAAACAATGAACCAACCACTCTGACAAAAGGACTGAGCAACCATGACAACCCAAAAGCAACACACACTGCTTGGCGAGTGTCTCGCCGAGTTTATCGGGACCGGCTTGTTAATTTTCTTCGGCGTCGGCTGTGTCGCCGCACTGGTTCTGGCCGGGGCGGAATTCGGCCAGTGGGAAATTAGCATCGTTTGGGGCTTTGGCGTCACCATCGCCATCTATTGCACCGCCGGTGTCTCCGGGGCCCACATTAACCCGGCGGTCACCATCGCCCTCGCCCTATTCCACGGCTTCGACAAACGTAAAGTCGGCCCATACATCGCTGCGCAAATGCTCGGCGCTTTCTGCTCGGCGGCCCTAGTCTACACCCTGTACGGCAACCTGTTTACCGACTTTGAAGCCAGCCACCAGATCATTCGCGGCAGCGAAGCCAGCCTGGCCACCGCCGGCATTTTCTCAACCTACCCGAACCCGGCCCTGTCCTTCGGCGGCGCATTTGCGGTCGAGTTTGTGATCACCGCGGTGCTGATGTTTGCCATCCTGGCAATCGGCGATGAGAAAAACGGCGCGCCGCGCGGTGCCATGGGCCCGGTACTGATCGGGATCCTGATCGCCGTGATCGGTGGCTCCCTGGGCCCGCTCACCGGCTTTGCCATGAACCCGGCCCGTGACTTAGGTCCGAAGTTCTTCGCTTACCTGGCCGGCTGGGGTGATATCGCACTCACCGGCGGCAAAGATATTCCTTACCTGATTGTCCCGATGCTGGCGCCTATTTTCGGTGCAGCCTTCGGCGGCTGGCTCTATCCGAAAGCCATCGGTGCCTACCTGCCGGGCAACGCACAACCTGAAGCAGAACAAGGCGCGGAAGCACCTGAAACCGCACAAGCCTAAGCCGGCCTCGGCTACCCTATAATGACTACAAGAGGAAAGCATCATGACTACAGAGCCAAAATACATTGTTGCCCTTGATCAAGGCACAACCAGCTCCCGCGCCGTTGTGCTGGATCACAACGCCAACATTGTGTGCTCGTCACAGCGTGAATTTACTCAAATCTATCCGAAAGCCGGCTGGGTGGAGCATGATCCTCTGGAGATCTATGCCACGCAAAGTTCAACCTTAGTGGAGGCCCTGGCCAAAGCCGGGATCCGCTCGGACCAGGTCGCCGGGATCGGCATCACCAACCAGCGTGAAACCACCATCGTCTGGAATAAGCAGACCGGCAAGCCGGTGTACAACGCAATTGTCTGGCAATGCCGCCGTACCGCGGACATCTGTAACGAACTCAAGGCCCAGGGCCTGGAAGAATACATCCGCGACAATACCGGCCTGGTGGTCGACCCGTACTTCTCCGGCACCAAAATCAAGTGGATCCTCGACAACGTTGAAGGGGCCCGCGAAGAAGCCGAAGCCGGCAACCTGCTGTTCGGGACCGTCGATACCTGGCTGATCTGGAAAATGACCCAGGGCCGCGTTCATGTCACCGACTTCACCAACGCCTCGCGCACCATGGTGTTCAACATCAACACCCTGGAGTGGGACGAGAAGCTGCTCAAGGCGCTGGATATTCCGCTGTCGATGATGCCGGAAGTCAAAGCCTCGTCGGAAGTCTACGGCCAGACCAACATCGGCGGGAAAGGCGGCACCCGGATCCCAATCGCCGGGATCGCCGGAGACCAGCAAGCCGCGCTGTTCGGCCAGATGTGTGTCGAAGCCGGTCAGGCCAAGAACACCTACGGCACCGGCTGCTTCCTGCTGATGAACACCGGGAAAGAGAAAGTTGCATCGCAAAACGGCCTGCTGACCACCCTGGCCTGTGGCCCGGAAGGCGAAGTGGCCTACGCGCTGGAAGGGGCAGTCTTCATGGGCGGCGCATCCATCCAGTGGCTGCGTGACGAAATGAAACTGCTCAATGATGCCAGCGACTCCGAGTACTTTGCTGAGAAAGTCGGCAGTGCCAACGGCGTTTACCTGGTGCCGGCCTTCACCGGCCTGGGCGCGCCGTACTGGGACCCGTATGCCCGCGGCACCATTGTCGGCCTGACCCGTGGCGTCAATGCCAACCACATCATCCGCGCCACGCTGGAAGGCATCGCCTACCAGACCCGCGACGTGCTGGATGCCATGCAGGCCGATTCCGGCATTGAGCTGGCCAACCTGCGTGTCGACGGCGGCGCCGTGGCGAACAACTTCCTGATGCAGTTCCAGTCGGACATCCTCAACACCGAGGTTCACCGTCCGGTCGTCACCGAAGTCACCGCGCTGGGTGCCGCTTACCTGGCCGGTCTGGCAGTGGGTTTCTGGGGCAGCATTGACGAGCTGAAAGACAAGGCCAAGCTGGATCGCAGCTTCCACCCTTGCGGCGACGAGCAAAAACGTCAGCGCCGCTACCAGGGCTGGAAGCGTGCCGTCGAGTGCGCTAAAGGCTGGGCACTGAACGAAGACGAGATCTGATCCCGTTTCCCCGTACGATGTCACTTTCAAAGGCCTGCTCCGCAGTAATGCCGATCAGTTAAGCCAAAAATGATCGGTTGAACGATCCTCTGGAGCTGTCAAAATCCGAGTGTATTCAGTGCACTCGGATTTTTTATGGACGTCTCACAAGCCCTCGATATCATTAATAACTGGAAGCCTAACCAAGTAGAAACACTGGCTGACTTGCTTCCTCTCGAACTGATTGATGAAGCCTATTCCCTCACGGATACCGTCACGATGCGCAAGCGAAAGTTGACGCTGGAATCCATGGTCTGGCTATTGGTTGGCATGGCCATTTACAATGACAAGTCAGTGAAAGATCTTGTAAATCAGCTAGATATTGTTGATAGAACCGGGAAGGCTTTTGTTGCTCCAAGTGCATTGACCCAACGTCGAAAGACTCTCGGGGAGCCTGCCATGAGAGCGGTCTTCGAACGTATGACTGCCGCGTGGATGGAAGGCGCCAACTTGCCTCACTGGAACGGCCTCACACTGTTGGGCGTTGATGGCGTGGTCTGGCGGACGCCGGACAGTCCACAAAATAACGAAGTATTCTCCCGGCAAAAAGACACCCAATACCCTCAAGTCCGCATGGTCTGCCAAATGGAGTTAAGCAGCCATTTAATTACAGGCAGTGCTTTCGATGACTATGCTGTCAATGAGATGGTGTTGGCAGAGAAACTCATTGAGACGACCCCAGATCATAGCCTCACCATGTTCGATAAAGGTTTTTACTCTCTGGGCTTGCTGCATCAGTGGCATCAGGCGGGTACTGAACGCCACTGGTTGCTCCCATTAAAGAAAAATACGCAATATGAGATCGTACAATCTTTAGGCCGAAACGACAAACTGGTATCACTGAGAAGTAACCCGAGAGCCCGTAAACTTTGGCCCAATCTACCGGATAAAATCACCGCTCGCTTAGTCACGCGTAAAGTCAAAGGGAAGACATACGAGGTGCTGACTTCAATGGTAGATGCTATGCGCTACCCTGCCGCAGATATCAGCAGTCTCTATGGACATCGCTGGGAAATAGAAATGGGTTACCGAGAGCAAAAGCAGTATATGTTGGGCAACCGTCTGACCCTTCGAAGCCGTCTCCCCGAACTGGTGAAGCAAGAGCTGTGGGGGATTTTACTGACTTACAACCTGATCCGTTATCAGATGGTGGAGCTCTGCTTCACCCTAAAAGGGAACTACTTGCCTTACCAACTGAGTTTCAATGGAACGCTCGCACACATAATGCGCTTACTGGTTGGATTACCGTACTCAACACCGGGAGCTATCCCACGCCAGCTCAAGAGCTTCCACAGCATGGCTGAAAGTTTGATATTAGAGGGACGAAGAGAAAGAACCTTCCCCAGAACAGTCAAGCCTCGCCCCAAAAGATACGCCCAAAAGAAAAATGCCGCTCACCTTAAGTGAACGGCATTACTGCTCCGCAGGCCTTTTTTATCGTCATGCAACCCTGATCCCCCTTCGCGCGGACACGCATCCGGAAATAACGCAAACGTTTCCTTTTCGCTGTGTTAAAATCGCGCCCAGATTTTCAGCCCCAGTTTTCTAGATTCGGAGTCCCCATGAAACGCGATTTAGCAATGGCATTTTCCCGTGTAACCGAAGGCGCCGCTCTGGCCGGCTACAAATGGCTTGGCCGCGGCGATAAAAATGCCGCCGACGGCGCTGCCGTGGAGGTGATGCGCACCCTGCTGAACCAGACCGAGATTGCCGGTGAAATTGTGATCGGTGAAGGTGAAATCGACGAAGCCCCAATGCTCTATATTGGCGAGCAGGTCGGCATCGGCGGTGATGCGGTTGATATTGCCGTTGACCCCATTGAAGGCACCCGCATGACCGCCATGGGCCAGAATAATGCCCTGGCCGTGCTGGCCGCCGGTGAGAAAGGCTCGTTCCTCAAAGCGCCGGATATGTACATGGAAAAACTGGTGGTCGGCCCTGCCGCCAAAGGGGTGATTGATCTCCACCAGCCGCTGGCGGTGAATCTGGAAAAAATTGCCGCCGCCCTTGGCAAGCCTCTCAACGCTCTGACCGTGACCACCCTGGCTAAACCGCGTCACGATGCCGTGATTGCCGAAATGCAGGCCATGGGCGTGCGCGTGTTTGCCTTCCCCGATGGGGATGTGGCGGCTTCGATCCTGACCTGCATGCCGGACAGCGAAGTCGATGTGATGTACTGCATCGGCGGCGCGCCGGAAGGCGTGGTCTCAGCCGCGGCAATCCGCGCCCTGGGCGGCGACATGCAGGGCCGCCTGCTGCCGCGCCACCAGGTCAAGGGGGATAACGCAGAGAACCGCCGCCTGGGCGAGACGGAAATCATCCGTTGCCGCGAGATGGGCATTGAAGCCAACACCGTGCTGCGCATGGAAGACATGGCCCAGAGCGACAACGTGATTTTTGCCGGCACCGGGATCACCAAGGGCGATCTACTCGACGGGATCAACCGCCAGGGCAATATCGCCACCACTGAAACCCTGCTGATCCGCGGCAAGTGCCGCACCATCCGCCGCATCAAATCGACCCACTACTTAGATCGCAAGGACGACGCCATCAAAGGCCACATCCTGTAACGTCTTCAGGCCAGGTCCCACCCGGGGCCTGGCCACCCCCCCCGTACTCCATTCTTTCCCCACCTTGTCGGTTCTGCCGCTATACTTAGCTTTGTAAAGCTGTTGCTTTATTTACTTGGCTGGCTACATAATAAACCGACACAGGAAAATAAAGCTGCTATGAAAACCATTGATAAAATTCTCAACCGGATGAAACGCGACGGCCCGGTCACCGCCAAGATACTGGCGGATGAGCTCAGCCTCACGACCATGGGCGTCCGTCAGCACCTGCAAGGACTGGAAGAAGAAGGTCTGGTCGATTTCCAGGACATCAAGGCCAAAGTCGGCCGTCCGACCCGCCACTGGAACCTGACGGGCAAAGGACACCGGCGTTTTTCCGATCGCCACGGTGAACTGATTATTCAAATGCTTGATTCTGTCGAGGAGATTTTCGGTGCCGACGGGCTGAGCCAGGTGGTCGAACGGCGGGAGAATCAAACCTTTGAACACTATCAGCATGCCATGGCGGCCAGCACCGATTTAAAAGAAAAACTGGAAATACTGACTACACTGAGGGAACAGGAAGGCTATATGGCAGAGCTGCATCAGGACGGCGAGACGTTCGTTCTGGTGGAGAACCACTGCCCGATCTGCCATGCCGCCAAACGCTGCCCTTCATTATGCAAATCGGAACTCGCCGTCTTCCAGCGCCTGCTGGGAGCAGCGTATCAGATAGAACGAAACGAACACATTATTGCCGGAGAGAGGCGCTGCGCTTATCGAATACAAAAAATGTAAATTAGGAGAGAATTATGGCCGACTGGATCCCCGCAGAAGTCATCACCAACCGCCACTGGAACAGTGATTTATTCAGCCTGAAATTACAGGCCAATATTGAACCCTTTAAAGCCGGACAATTTACCAAACTGGGGCTTGAGATCGACGGTAAACTGATCCAGCGGGCCTACTCTTTTGTGAATCCGCCCAGCGACCCGCACCTGGAAGTGTACGCCACCCGGGTCGCCGACGGCGAGCTGTCCCCACGTCTCCACGCCCTGGAGCAAGGCGACACCGTCTATATTTCCGCCCGTGCCAGCGGCTACTTCACCTTGGACGAAGTCCCGCCCGGAGACCACCTCTGGCTCCTGGCCACCGGGACTGCGATTGGCCCGTACCTGTCGATCCTGCGGGAGGCGCAGGTCTGGCAACGCTTTCGCAAAGTCATCCTGGTCCATGCCGTGCGCTACGCCGCAGACCTCTCCTATCAGGGAGAGATCAATGCGCTGAAAGAGCAGCACCCCGAGCAACTGATTGTGCAGCCGTTCGTCAGCCGCGAGCCCGCGCCGCTGTCCCTGACCGGACGGATCCCGCAGGCCATTGCCGACGGAATGCTCGAGCGCCATATCGGCCTGTCCTTAACCCCGGAACACAGCCAGATCATGCTGTGCGGCAACCCGGAAATGGTCCGGGATACCCGCAACATCCTCGAAACGATGGGCTTTCGCAAAAACTTGCGCCGCAACCCTGGCCAGATCACCATGGAGCGCTACTGGTAACCCATCCCCCGGGACCGGAGTCCATCCGGTCTCATTGCAATCTCTTGCATTATCTCAGGAATGAGCCAGTCGTCCTCCCCCCGGCTGGCTAACTTTAAGGCATAACACATCAACCATCTCCCTTGTCCGGCACGGTCTTCAGCAAGGGAAATAGCAGCGCGAGGCGCGCGACAGGGGAGCTGTTATGCAAGACTTACCGTCATTTGATGAACTCAAAGCCATGGCCGAACACGATCCGCAGGCCCTGGAAACGTTGCGACTGACGATGAGCGAAGAGATCATCCAGCACGCCAGCCCGGCCATGCAGCCGCGCCTGCGCGCCCAGATGAGCCACATCAACCAGGTCATCGCTCAAGGGAAAAACCCCAATCATACCAATGTGATGTTAATGGCAGAGCTGCAACAGCAGCTCAAACGCTTTGCCCAGGCGCTCAATGCCCCGGACACCCTGACCGAGCATGAAGCGGCGGTGATGCCGTTCCGCCGTCCCGAGCAAAAGACGCCGCCAACCGGCACCTAGTCGTCCGCTCTTGTGGCTGCTCCGCATCACGCGAGTGACTGAACCTCATCGCACGAGTTGCTGATCCACATGCTCTAGTTGTGGATCCGCATATAACTGTCGCGGTCCATCTCGCGGATCTCAACCGTCAGGCTGTTGATCCCGGCACCGTGCTGCTCCAGCACCGACAGCAGCCCACGCGACAGCTCACGTTTTTGCGCAGGCTCTCGGCCGGACAGCAGGCTCAGCTCGACATGAATAAAGGTGTTAAGATCGCCCTCCCGGCCGACCAGCCAGGCGCGACACGGGTAACTGCGGGATTTGACGGCCGAGGCATCGAACAGGCCGCAGGCCAGCAGGCACTGGTGCAAGTCTTCCAGTAAGCCGGGCACATTCACCCGCTCGGCTACCGGCTCCGCGTATTCCATCAATAGATTGGGCACATTTTCCTCCATGAATTTTGCAAGGTTACGTCAGACACCCTGTCTGCCTGCCTTCACGTTACCTGATCCCCGGCCGAACGCCAAAACCACGGCAGATTTTTCTACCGCCGATCACGCTCTGATGTTGCGATCGCGCAACCCCAAACCACATTTTTTTTAAAATATTGCCTACCAGGAGTTCACTTTTCGCGGCGAAAAAGGTACAACCGGGCACAGAAATGATTTCGGACAGAAAAAATAGCACTGAAAACTGTTATATTTTTTCACTCGCGCGGATACCCAACAGCCTAGTTGTCTGGCAGCGCTCAGAGAGCTACGCTTTTTGGTATTCTTTTTTACGTCAAATTGATTTGGAGAAAAGCTATGCGCCATCCTGTGGTTATGGGTAACTGGAAGCTAAACGGTAGCAAGGAAATGGTATCTAACCTGCTGAAGGGCCTTGATGCTGAACTCAACGGTGTTGAAGGTGTTGACGTAGCGGTTGCTCCACCAGCGATGTACCTGGATCTGGCCGACCAGCTGATCGGCAAGGCAAACAACAAAATCATTCTGGGTGCCCAGAACGTGGACATCAATGCCAGCGGTGCTTTCACCGGTGACATTTCGCCTGAGATGCTGAAAGACTTCGGCGCCAGCCACATCATCATCGGTCACTCTGAGCGCCGTGAATACCACAACGAGTCTGACGAGTTCGTGGCCAAGAAATTCGCGTTCCTGAAAGAGCACGGCCTGACACCAGTGCTGTGTATCGGTGAGTCTGAAGCTCAGAACGAAGCCGGTGAAACAGTGGCGGTGTGTGCCCGTCAAATCGACGCGGTGATCAACACCCAGGGCGTGGAAGCGCTGAACGGTGCCATCATTGCTTATGAACCAATCTGGGCCATCGGAACCGGCAAAGCAGCAACAGCGGATGACGCGCAGCGTATCCACGCCGCGATCCGTGCTCACATCGCAGAGAAGAGCGAAGCAGTGGCCAAGCAAGTCATTATCCAGTATGGCGGCTCTGTGAAACCAGAAAACGCAGCGGCTTACTTTGCCCAGCCGGACATCGACGGTGCCCTGGTTGGCGGCGCAGCCCTGGACGCTGTCAGCTTTGCTGCCATTGCCAAAGCTGCCGCAGAAGCGAAGAAATAAGCAACTGGCTGAAAGCTTTCAGAACAACAGAAAAACCGCCTCCGGGCGGTTTTTTTTATGCCAAAGAGCAACGCGAGGCCATCAAAAAACCGGCGATAGCGCCGGTTTTTTCGAGATGCGACCAAGCTGTTCACCTGGCGCAGAGCATTGCGGATTTAGAACAGTTTGTTGGCCAGATCGTACAGATCGGTACGAACCGGACGCTTCATGTTCTCAATCGCATCAATGATGTCATGGTGAACCATCTGCTCATTCTGGATCCCCACACAACGGCCGCCTTCGCCTTTCACCAGCAACTCAACCGCATAGGCGCCCATGCGGGAAGCCAGAATGCGGTCAAACGCGGTCGGCTGGCCACCACGCTGGATATGGCCCAGCACAGTCGCGCGGGTTTCACGGCCGGTTTCATCTTCAATGTACTTGGCCAGCTCAGTGGCATCGGTCATCAGCTCGGTCAGGGCAATAATCGCGTGCTTCTTGCCTTTGTAGATCCCTTCTTTGATCTTGGCCAGCAGCTGCTCTTTGTTCAGGCCGGTTTCCGGGGTGATGATGTACTCACAGCCGCCGGCAATCGCTGACATCAGGGTCAGATCGCCACAGTGGCGACCCATCACCTCAACAATCGAAATCCGCTGGTGAGAAGACGAGGTATCCCGCAGACGGTCAATCGCATCAATCACGGTGTTCAGCGCCGTCAGGAAACCAATGGTATAGTCAGTGCCCGCCACGTCGTTATCAATCGTGCCCGGCAGACCGATACATGGGTAACCCATTTCGGTCAGCTTTTTGGCCCCCATGTAAGAGCCATCACCCCCGATCACCACCAGCGCATCAATCCCGTGGATTTTCAGGTTTTCAATCGCCTGAGCGCGCACTTTCTCGTCTTTGAACTCCGGAAAACGCGCCGAACCCAGGAAGGTCCCGCCCTTGTTGATCACATCCGACACGCTCGAGCGGCTCAGCTTCTCAATGCGGTTTTGGTGCAGGCCCTGATAGCCGTCATACACCCCATACACTTCCAGGCCTTCAGACAATGCTGCACGAACCACACCGCGGATCGCCGCATTCATTCCAGGTGCGTCACCACCACTGGTCAAAACACCAATCTTTTTAATCATGGTTACCCTCTGAACTTTGGGAATTGAAAAATCAAATCCGACACGAGTGACCGAGGTTCCCCCGCTCGGTCTCATCCGCCCGATACACGGCCGATGCCCGTGTAAACTGTAACTTTCCTACTAATGTAAGAGTATTACAATTTTGATAAAAACATTTGTTGATTCATGTCACGATCACCTCGGACTGTGGCACCGCACTTTGCGGGCCCCGCCAAGATAAATCAAAACCAATGACATTCGGATGAACAACCAGGCCGTTAGCGCATGACCCGACATCATGCCCTAAGTATATATCCTGTCATCAGAGCCACCAGCTGTGCGTGAGGGGGAGTGACAACCGTGGGCGAGCATCTTTTTCTTCCATGATAATCACGCCGCTCCCGGACACTCACTGGGTCATGTTGGGCAGTATAGCTTTTTTACGTTGAAAATTAATAACAAAAAAGAAAGGAATCTAATTTTCGCGAGGGAAGTTTGAGTTTGTAGGCCAGCGGAACGACAACCGGCCGCAGCGAGGCTGCGACCGTCAGGATTACTGATCTTTTGCGTCGCGCCAGCGCTGCTCACACTGGGCCTGACGTTCACTCATCAGCTGCTGAAACCGGGTTTTCTGTTCATCTGTCAGCATGCTGAACATCTCGTGACGGCTTTTCATCATCGCGACCCGACGCTCGACCTGTTGCTCAACCATCGTCTGCGCCAGCGTGCGCGCCGCCGCTTCGTCAAAGGTATCGGCCAGCATCAGGGCCTGCATCTGCTGATGATGGGCCTGCATTTGTTCACGTTTTCCGGCAAACCCGGCCTTCATCGCCTCACGCTTGCTCTGGCGCATGGCTTTCAGCTGCTGTTGCTGCGCATCGCTCAAATCCAGCTCTTGCATCAGTTTGCGGCCATCCTCCATCCCACAGCCACCGCGGCCTTCCCCTTTACCATGGTGACCACCGTAAGCCAGCACCGAGGCCGAACCGAGTACCAAAGGCAGTGCAATCGCCATCGCCATCATTTTCTTTGTCATTGTCATGTGTTCCTCTCCCATCTCGTGGTCTTCGGGTATGTCTTAAGCATAACGCCCCCCCGGTAAACTGCTGTCGGCAGAACGTAAAGCTGCGTAAAGCTCCGGGACCGACCTTGGTTCGGAGCACAAGTTTAGCGATACTGTGACCATCCTGATTTTTCTCCCGCCACGGGGCGCACGTAGGTAATCGCCATGACAAACATTCTGCTGGTAGATGATGATACCGAGCTGACAGCACTACTGACCGACATTCTGGAGCTGGAAGGCTTTACGGTCATTGAAGCCAATAACGGCGAGCAGGGACTGGCGAAAGTGGATGCCGACATTGACCTGATCCTGCTTGATGTCATGATGCCGGTGATGAACGGCACCGAAATGCTGCGCCGGCTGCGTGAGCAGCACCAGACCCCAGTGCTGATGCTGACCGCCAAAGGCGAAGAAATTGACCGGGTGCTGGGGCTGGAGCTGGGCGCAGACGATTACCTGCCCAAACCGTTCAGCGACCGCGAGCTGCTGGCCCGGATGCGAGCGATTTTGCGCCGTACCCGTCCGTCCCAGGAAGATCCGCGAGATCAGCCGGAGTGCCTGCGCTACCAGGATATCGAGATCTACCCGGGACGCCAGGAAGTGCTGTGCGGAGGGCTGCCGCTGGTCATGACCGGGACCGAGCTCGCCCTGCTCAGCTATTTCATCAGCCATCCCGGGACCATCATTGCCAAAGAGGCGCTGAGCCTGGAAGTGCTGGGCAAGCGGCTGACGCCGTTTGATCGGGCCATCGATATGCATGTGTCGAACTTGCGCAAAAAACTGCCGCCGCGCGATGACGGCAAACCGCGGATCAAAACCCTACGCGGCAAAGGCTACCTGCTGGTCGAGGCGACGCCATGAGCCCGGCGCTGGCCCACTGGCGCGCCGCGGCAAGCCGCCACCGGGAAAGGCTCATGAAATTCCCGCTGTTTTCCAGCCTCTACGGCCGCATTTTCGCAATTTTCTGGCTGACCCTGCTGTTGGTGGTCTTCACCCTAGTGTTGCTGCCGATCCTGGATCCGCGGACCCAGCACACCATTCCCGCACCTGATCTACACCGTTTTCAGGCTGCGGCACAGAACATCGGTTTACGGCTGGCCGAAGCTCGCGGCCCGGCAGGGCAACGACTGCAGCAACTCACCCACGACAGCCGCCGCAAGGGGTTTCAGCTCTACTTCACCTCGACGGAAGGGGAGATCATCGCCCCGGACGGTCGCAATAAAGCCTTGCGCAACTTCATCACCATGGCGGACGACCCCGCCAAGCCGCGACAACGCCTCTACGGACGCTGGATGATGGCCGGACCATTTCAGGTCGATGCCCAACCGGCACCGGTGCTGATGTATGTCGGCCGGATCTGGCACCGGCCGCCCCCCTTTTTCATCCAAATCCTCGATAAGCCGTTGCAGCTGCTGCTGGTCACCATGCTGGTCAGTACCCCGCTCCTGCTCTGGCTGGCCTGGGCCGTGACCATTCCGGCCCGGCGCCTGCAGCAAGCCGCCGAACGGGTCGCGACCGGCCAGTTCGAGGCCGATCCGACGCTGGAAGCCGGTCCCCGCGAGTTCCGCCAGGCCGGGGCCAGCTTCAACCAGATGGTGCGGGCGATCAACCAGACAATCAGCGGCCAGCAACGCCTGCTGTCAGATATCTCCCATGAGCTACGCTCACCACTGACCCGGCTGCGAATGGCAACCGCCCTGGCCAAGCGCAAACAAGGCGACAGCGCAGAGCTGGCCCGGATTGATACCGAAGCCGAGCGGCTGGAAAAGATGATCAGCGAGTTGCTGGAGCTCTCGCGCATGCAAAGTAACGGTCAGGGGCAACGCGAGCACACCGATGCCGGCAGCCTGTGGCTGGAGATGCTGGAAGACGCCCGCTTTGAAGCCGAGCAGTGCCAAAAGCAACTCGATTACGGCACGCTGGAAGCCTGGCCGCTCTGTGGTAATCCGGGACTGCTGATCAGTGCACTGGAAAATGTCGTTCGCAATGCGATCAAATATGGCCGCGAGACCATTCAAATCCGCTTCCAACCGGGGGCTGACCACTTGGAAATCTGGATTGATGACGATGGCGAGGGGGTGCCGGACAGTGAGCTCGGGGATATCTTCCGCCCCTTCTATCGCGTCTCGACCGCCCGGGATCGCAGCAGTGGAGGAACAGGGCTTGGCCTGGCCATTACCGACAGTGCCATCCGCCAGCACAACGGCACCGTCAGCGCCAGCCGTAGCCCGCTGGGCGGCCTGCAAATTCGCCTGACGTTACCGCTCGACACAACGCCGGCTTAAACGGCTGCCCGGCTCAGGAGACATCACGTCCGGGCCGGGCCTCCGGGTTCCTGCCAGAGCGAGCTCCGGCAACAACACAATAGCATTTGCGCCCCGGCGCCGGACTTGCCACAATGACGCCACCTAACTTTTCGCCTGACCGATCTATGTTTGATATTGCGTTGTATGAGCCGGAAATTGCCCCCAATACCGGCAATATTATCCGCCTGTGTGCCAACTGCGGCGCCAACCTCCACCTGATTGAGCCGCTGGGTTTCGATCTGGAAGAGAAAAAACTGCGCCGCGCAGGACTGGACTACCACGACCTGGCCCACGTCACCCGCCATGCCAATTTCGAGGCCTTTCTGGCCGCCGTCGGCGAGCGGCGGTTGTTTGCCTGCACCACCAAGGCGACCCAGTTCCACACCCAGGCTGAATTCCGGGAAGGGGATATTCTGCTGTTCGGCCCCGAGACCCGCGGCCTGCCCACCGAGATCATCGACAGCTTGCCCCCGGCCCAGCGATTGCGGATCCCGATGCACCCGGACAGCCGCAGCCTCAACCTGTCCAATGCCGCTGCCATTATCGGCTATGAAGCCTGGCGCCAACTGGGATTTGACGGCGCCTGCTGACACCTGCCGCGACAATTCCCGATCAAAAAAGCGAGAGCCCGGCTCTCGCTTTTTTAATTCTTGCTTCTGGCATGATTCCCCAGAGTGATGCACCGTGTCCGTCATGCACGGATATCCTTCGCGCGGCGTTAAATCCCGTCTCCGGCGATAAACGTCTGGGCCGAGCCGTTAAACTGCTGGTCCATATCCATTGAGGGTTTCTCACTGCTCGGGCGCCCGACAATTTTCGCCGGCACCCCGGCCACTGTGGTATGCGGCGGTACCGGGTTCAGCACCACAGAGCACGAGCCGATCTTGGCCCCTTCGCCCACCTCGATATTGCCGAGGATCTTGGCCCCGGCACCAATCATCACCCCTTCACGGATCTTCGGATGACGATCGCCGCTCTCTTTCCCGGTCCCCCCGAGCGTGACATCCTGCAGGATCGACACATCATTCTCGATCACCGCCGTTTCCCCGATCACAATCCCGGTGGCATGGTCAAACATGATCCCCTGGCCAATCCGCGCGGCCGGGTGTACATCGACCTGGCAGGTGACCGAAATCTGATTTTGCAAATACACCGCCAGCGCGACCCGTTTCTGTTTCCACAGCCAGTTGGCGACCCGGTAGCCCTGCAGGGCATGGTAACCTTTGAGGTACAACAGAGGGATCGAGTACATCTCCACCGCCGGGTCGCGCTCGACGACCGCCCGGATATCGCACGCTGCCGACTCGGTGATCATACAGTCTGCTGCAAAAGCTTCCTCAATCACTTCCCGCACCGCCATGGCCGGCATCGAAGGGGTAGCCAGTTTATTGGCCAGGATGTAACTCAACGCCGCCGCTAAGTTATCATGCTTGATAATGGTGGCATGATAAAAGCTGGCCAGCATCGGCTCCTGATCCGACTGCTTTCGCGCTTCCCGCTTGATCGCCTGCCAGACCTCATATTGTTGACATTCCCTCACATCATCCTCTGTATCGTCATCAGTTCCCAAATACCCAGCTGATTTACTGCTCAACTGGCTATAACTTTAACGCGCTCAGCAAAAAAAACAACGCGAGCCTTGCGGCTCGCGTTGTTTGATAGACATCAGCTTGATACGCACCAGCCAGTGCAAGTGACAATTACTCGTCTTTCTTCTCACGCGCCAGCAAGGCTTTGGCTGCATCCCGGGCATCTTTGCCCTGGTACAACACCTGATATATCTGCTCGGTGATCGGCATCTCCACCCCATAACGCTGGGCCAGAACCCAGACTTCCTTGGTGTTACGATACCCTTCGACCACCTGGCCGATCTCCACTTGGGCGGCGTCGACATCTTTGCCCTGGCCCAACGCCAGGCCAAAGCGCCGGTTGCGCGACTGGTTATCGGTACAAGTCAGCACCAGATCGCCCAGACCGGCCATCCCCATAAAGGTTTCCGGCTGCGCACCCAAGGCGGCTCCCAGACGGCACATTTCCGCCAGACCGCGAGTGATCAGGGCCGTCCGGGCGTTGGCACCAAAGCCAATACCGTCCGACATCCCGGCACCAATCGCAATCACGTTTTTCACTGCGCCGCCCAGTTGCATCCCGATAAAATCGGTATTGCTATAGACCCGGAACGTTTTGCTGCAGTGAATTTTCTCCTGCAGATCACGCACAAAGGCCTCGTCCGGCGACGACACCGCAATCGCGGTCGGCAAACCAGCGGCCAGCTCTTTGGCAAACGTCGGTCCGGACAGCACCGCCAGCGGAATGTCCTCACCCAGCACTTCCGTCGCCACATCTTTGAGCAGACGGCCAGTTTCCGGCTCAAGCCCTTTGGTGGCCCAGCAAATCCGCGAATCTTCCCGCAGGAAAGGCTTCACGTTTGCCAGCACGTCACCAAACACATGGCTCGGCACAACCACCAACAGATCCTGGCTGGCCTGGACCGCCGCTTCCAGATCCGCTGAGATAATCAGCGAGTCGGGAAACGCCACTCCCGGCAGAAAAGCTTCATTGGCGCGGTCCATCTCAAGCTGCGCCATATGCGCCGGCTCGTGGCCCCACAAGATGACATTGGCCCCGTTACGGGCCAGCGAAATCGCCAATGAGGTCCCGTATGATCCTGCGCCCAGGACGGTCATGGTGATGGCTTGATTGGCATTCTGATTCATATCGGCCACGCAGCGAATTAAGCTTCGCTGTTCTCAGCGTTTTCCTGCGCCTGGTTTTGCAGGTAGTTCATGAACAGCGCGTCGAAGTTCACCGGCGCCAGGTTCAGTTGTGGGAACGTGCCCTTCACAACCAGGCTGGAAATCGTTTCACGCGCATACGGGAACAGGATATTCGGGCAGAAGGCACCCAGGCAGTGGGCCAGTTGCGGCGCTTCCATGCCAGCGACAGAGAAAATACCACCTTGCTGAACTTCACACAGGAACGCTGTGTCTTCGGCATTTTTCACGGTGACCGTCAGGCGCAGAACGACTTCGAACACACCTTCAGCCAGCTCGCGGCTTTGGGTATCCAGATCCAGTTTCACATCAGGATTCCACTCTTTCTGGAACATTTCTGGTGAATTTGGCGCTTCAAAAGAGACGTCTTTCAGGAAGATACGCTGGATTTGGAAGTTCTGTTGTGCTTCGTTGTTTGCTGCTTCAGCCATTTTCGTGTCCTTTTTCTCTCACTCTCAACTACATGAGATTTTCAAATTCGCAGCCGCACCGATGAATCGTCACGGACTGCACAAAGGGTCAAACGGGATGGACGCACCACCCCGCCCGAATACTTATCGCTTGCCTTTACCTGATTTGCTGCGGATCAGCGGCAGGTTGGCTTCATTCCAGGAGATCAGGCCGTCTTTCAGCAGACTGACCTTTTCAAACCCGGCCTTATGTAACAGGTTAGCGCTTTCGTGTGCGGTCTGGCCTGTTTTGCATACCACAATGATTGGGTCGGATTTGTGCTTTTCAAGCTCAGCAAAGTTCTGCTCTTTGATCTGGCTCGGCAAAATGTGAAGTGCGCCCGAAATATGGCCCTGACGATATTCATCGCGGCTGCGGATATCGATAAAGACACCGTTCTCACGATTGGCCAGCGCTGTCGCCTGGTTCGGGGTCACGACCGAGTAGCCGGCTGTCTTCTGTTTGACGAACGACGCGATGATCGCCACCACCAAACCAACCCAAATCAGAGATAAAATGGGATTACTTGTAACAAAATCGATATATTGCTGCATGATTTTCGCTCTATTTCTCTCAATATCAGACACCTGAGGCCAGGGCCAGACTCCAGCTTAAAAGGACCCTGAGTATACCCGTGGCAACCTTATTGTACAGCAAGCAACAGCAATTCCGCGCGATGGCTCACTGGATCCCCTTCGCAGTATACCCGCTCATCGTCCCTTGTTCGGCGAGACCTTTCAATGAAATTGAAAAAAACTCTCATTTAGGGCTTACACTTCAAGACAGAAATGAATATATTTTTACGTAAGAAGATAACAATCTATTTACAGTATTGTTTGATCCCGACCTACATTTTCGGCCATTATCTGTAGTAAAATTACATATCGACCGGATCAATCACCTTAGCCCACTGCCCGCTCGGTCCAGACGGTTAAGGTAATTGGTCTAATTGAATACTCAGATTTCTAACTTTACGAGAGGACAAGATATGTCTGCTAAGAAGCCACTGGCTTTAGTGATCCTGGATGGTTGGGGCTACCGCGAAGACAACACCAGCAACGCCATTGCCAATGCCAGCACCCCGGTTCTGGACGGACTGATCGCCAACGAGCCGAACACGCTGATCTCTGCATCGGGGATGGATGTCGGCCTGCCTGACGGCCAGATGGGGAACTCTGAAGTCGGCCACACCAATATTGGTGCCGGTCGCGTGGTTTACCAGGATCTGACCCGAATCACCAAATCCATTGCCGATGGCGACTTCTTCCACAATGACGCCTTGGTTGGCGCGATGGATAAAGCGATCAACGCAGGCAAAGCGGTCCACATCATGGGCCTGATGTCCCCGGGTGGCGTTCATAGCCACGAAGATCATATCGCCGCAGCGGTTGAAATGGCCGCCCAGCGTGGTGCCGAGAAAATCTACCTGCATTGCTTCCTGGACGGCCGTGATACGCCGCCACGCAGCGCCCAGGCATCACTGGAGCGGTTCGACGCCCTGTTTGCCAAGCTCGGCAAAGGCCGCACGGCATCGCTGGTTGGCCGCTACTACGCCATGGACCGGGACAACAACTGGGATCGCGTTGCGCAAGCCTACGACCTGCTGACCGCAGCCAAGGCAGACTTCACCGCCGATAGCGCTGTGGCCGGCCTGGAAGCTGCCTATGCCCGTGACGAAAACGACGAGTTCGTCAAAGCCACTGTGCTCCGTGCAGCGGGCCAGGAAGATGCCGCCATGGTTGATGGCGATGCCGTGATCTTCATGAACTACCGTGCCGACCGTGCCCGCCAGATCACCCGCGCCTTTGAAGCCGATTTTGCCGGCTTCGAGCGTACCCAGTTCCCGCAACTGGCTGATTTCGTGATGCTGACCCAATACGCGGCTGACATTAACCTGTCGATCGCCTTCCCGCCGGAGGGCCTGGAAAACACCCTGGGTGAGTGGTTGTCGAAACAAGGCAAAAAGCAGCTGCGGATTTCTGAAACCGAAAAATATGCCCACGTGACTTTCTTCTTCAACGGCGGGGTCGAAAACGAGTTTGACGGCGAGTCACGCCAGCTGGTTGCCTCACCGAAAGTGGCGACTTACGATCTGCAGCCGGAAATGAGCGCGCCGGAGCTGACCGACAAACTGGTCGCCGCGATCAAGGGCGGCGAGTTCGACACCATCATTTGTAACTACCCGAACGGCGACATGGTCGGCCACACCGGTGTATACGATGCAGCGGTGAAAGCCTGTGAAGCCGTTGACGGCTGCATCGGCCGCATTGTTGAAGCGATCCGCGAAGTGGACGGCCAACTGCTGATCACCGCGGACCACGGCAATGCCGAAATGATGGTGAACCCGGAAACCGGCGGTATTCACACCGCGCACACCAACCTGCCGGTGCCGCTGATCTATGTCGGCAGCAAAGCCCTGAGCCTGAAAGACGGCGGCAAGCTGTCTGATCTGGCGCCGACCATGCTGGCGCTGTCCGATATGGAAATCCCGTCAGAGATGTCTGGTCAGGTGCTGTTTGATCTGAAATAATCCCTCCTATGCGGGATCAGATCACACGCCTCAACCAACTGCTCCGCGCCAGTGCTTTTAGCACTGGCGCTTTGCTATGCCTGGCGTTTACCCCGCCGGCCCTTGCGGCCAGCCAGCAACAACTCGACGGCGTAAAACAGGAAATCTCCCGTCAGCAGAGCCAACTGGGAAGCAAGCAGAAAGAAATCAATACGCTGCAGCAATCGCTCAAAAAACAGGAACTGGCCATTGCCGCGACCGCCCGGAAAATTCATCAGGCCGAGACCAAGGTCAACGCCCTGAAGCGCTCGATCCAGACGCTGCAACAAGAGCAACAGGCGCTGTTACAGCAACAGCTGGGCCAGCAAGAGATGCTCAAAGAGCTGATCAATGCCCACTATCGGCAAGGAAAACACAGTCAACTGGCGACCTTACTCAGCGGCATCGATCAGGACCGCCTGGATCGCATGACGGTGTATGCCGAGCGGCTGAGCCAGGCCCGGGCCCGGGTACTGGATGAGCTGGCGGCGACTAAAACCGAGCTACAGCTCAAAACCCATCAGCTGTCCCAGCAACGCCAGCAACAGCAGGGTTTACTGGCCCAACTGACCGACGAAAAACGCCAGCTGGAGCGGGAGCAACAACAGCGGCAAAAAACCGTCCGCACCATCAAAGGCCAGCTCAAGTCAGATACTCAGTACCTGTCCGAACTCAAGCAGAATGAAAAACGCCTGGTCGACGAGATCGCCAAAGCCAAGGCGGCCGCCGAGGCCGCACGCCGGGTGGCGATGAACGGCTTGGCCGGACAACAGGGGAAACTCCCCTGGCCGGTGAAAGGGACAATCCGCCATCGCTTCGGCAGTCCGCAGCAAGGGGAGCTGCGTTGGAAAGGGCTGGTGATCGACAAACCCAAAGGCAGCCAGGTCAATGCCATCTCTGGCGGCAAAGTTGTCTTTGCCGACTGGCTGCGCGGCTACGGCCTGATGGTCGCCGTGGATCACGGTAAAGGGTATATGAGCTTTTACGGCTACAACCAAACCTTGCTGAAAAAAGTCGGGGATACGGTACAGCCGAACGAAGCCATTGCGCTGGTGGGAGACAGCGGGGGCCAGGAAAGCGCGGCGCTCTATTTTGAGATCCGGCGCAAAGGCACCGCCCTCGATCCGCAAGGCTGGCTGACGAGGTAGACGGCACGGGAGCAGAACAAAATGCAACGGATTGCAATATGGATTTCTCTGCTCTGCGGGCTTTGGCTACCGGGGCCGCTGGCGGCCGCGCGGCTGGCCATTGTCATCGATGATCTCGGCTACCAGGCGATGCCGGCTGAACTGGCCCGCCTGCCGGCCGAAGTCAGCATCTCTATTTTGCCCGATACCCCATACGATCTGAACACGGCCTACCTGGCCCGGGGGCAGCAGCGGGATATTCTACTGCACATGCCGATGGAGCCCGACCACGACGCACCACTCGAGCACACCACCCTGACCCTGGCGATGTCACGACAGCACTTACAACGCACGCTGCGCCATGCCCTGAGCCGGGTACCGTATGCCATGGCGGTCAATAACCATATGGGCAGTGCCTTAACCCAGGATGTCCGGGCCATGGACTGGGTGATGGAAGTGCTGCGCGAGCAGGGACTGTATTTTCTCGACAGCCGCACCACGGCCAAATCGGTCGCCCTCAAGCGAGCCAACCTCCGGGGCGTCGGGGCCCTGCGCCGCCATGTCTTTCTCGACCACCTCAGAACTCCGGCATTTGTCAGCCACCAGCTCCAACAAGCCATTCGGCAGGCGCAGCGGGACGGCTATGCCATTGCCATTGGCCACCCCTACCCCGAAACCTTGAGCACGCTGGCCGAACAGCTCCCGACCCTGGCCGGTCACAATGTCCGGCTGGTCCGCTTGTCCGAACTCTATCCCTAGCGCCAGGACGTTATACGTCCCGGGTCACCTGCTCACAGTAGTGTGATTCCAGCATCAGCACCTGCGCTTTGCCTTTGGCCGTTGTCAGCGGACGAACAATGCTGAGCATTTGCAGCACCCCCTGGTAAATCACCGCCTTGGTAATTTGAGCGCCGACGGCCTGGGTGGTCTGATAACAAATCCAGCTGGAGGCGACCAGCTTCAGGGTATTGGCCAGACTGAGCAGCTCCGCATCATCCAGATCCAGCAGCCCGCTGGTCCGGAAGCTCTTCATCATCGCCATGATGTTGCCGTGCAGGGACTCCTGAGCCGCCAGGTATTTCTGCTGCAACTCTGGATCCCGGCGTAAAATATCCGGCAAATTGGCATAGAAAAACCGGTATCGCCACATCAGCATGAATACCGCATCCAGGTAACCCAATAGATTATCAGCAGTTACGGCCGCCGCTTCCTGAGGCTGGAAACGAATCCGTAAATCCTGAGCGTATTCATCAAAAATACTGTGTATAATCTCTTCTTTATTGCGAAAATGATAATACAGATTGCCGGGGCTGATCCCCAGATGAGCGGCAATATGGTTCGTGGTTACATTTGGCTCACCGCTGTCGTTAAACAGTGTCAGTGCGGCCTGAATAATTCTGTCGCGGGTCTTCATTTGCTTCTCACTATCGTCACCCGAAGGCAATAGTGTAATGTTATCACAAAGAATATTCATCGCGGTGGCAGTGATGCGGCCGTGGTCCCAATGCATCAAATACGGGAAGACGCATGATTATTGTAACTGGTGGCGCCGGCATGATCGGCAGCAACATTGTCAAAGCGCTCAATGAGCAGGGTCGTAACGACATCCTGGTGGTCGACAACCTCAAAGATGGCACCAAATTCGCCAATCTGGTTGATCTGGATATCGCCGACTACATGGACAAAGAAGACTTCATCACCCAGATCATGGCTGGTGATGAATTCGGCCCCATCGACGCAATTTTTCATGAAGGCGCCTGCTCTGCCACCACTGAGTGGGACGGCAAGTACATGATGCTGAACAACTACGAGTATTCGAAAGAGTTGCTGCACTACTGCCTGGAGCGTCAGATCCCGTTCCTGTATGCGTCTTCAGCGGCCACTTACGGCGGCCGTGACCATGATTTTATCGAAGAGAAACCGTATGAAGGCGCACTGAACGTCTACGGCTACTCCAAGCAGCAGTTCGACAACTATGTCCGCCGCCTGTGGCAAGATGCCGAAGCCCACGGCGAAACCCTGTCGCAAATTACCGGCTTCCGCTACTTCAACGTCTACGGACCACGTGAGCAGCACAAGGGCAGCATGGCCTCAGTCGCGTTCCATCTGCACACCCAAATCAGCAAGGGCGAGCAGCCGAAACTGTTCGAAGGCTCGGAAAATCTCAAGCGTGATTTCGTCTACGTCGGTGATGTCTGTAAAATGAACCTGTGGTTCTGGGAGCAGGGCGTATCCGGGATCTTCAACTGCGGCACCGGCACCGCAGAATCCTTCACCGAAGTCGCCAAAGCCGTCGTGAAACACCACGGCAAAGGGAACGTCGAAGAAATTCCATTCCCGGAGCATCTGAAAGGCCGCTACCAGAAGTTTACCCAGGCCGATCTGACCAAGGTCCGCGCCGCCGGCTACCCGCACGAATTCAAGTCGGTCGCCGAAGGCGTTGCTGAGTATCTGGCGATATTGGATCAGTAAGACGCACGCAGGTAGCAGGAAACACCGTTGGTAAGCGGGTCTCCCGCCCTGCCGAGCCGGGTTCACAACTGAGCCCGGCAGACCACCGCTGCCTGCCATACTGCTGATTCGAGTTCAGTAAAAAATGCACGTGATTTTGTGGTATGCTGCGCCTGTTGTGCAAAACATCCCGGTAGTGGGATCTGCGTGTCCTTTGGGCGAATAAAAATAGACTCAATAAAATCGTCCCAAACACAAACAGACCGTGACCCAAACGGCACAGCCTGCGTGCCCATAACGATTTTATCCATCACCAAAAACAAACAATGACAGCAGCCGACGGTCACAAGAGATTTGAGTACATGGCGAACAACCGAGCAGTATTACACATCTGCCTGTCGAAGGGATGGGGCGGACTGGAGATGTATCCCATTCGCACCGGCAAACAATTGATCGACAAAGGCTGGAAAGTGCTGGGGCTTTGCATTCGGGGCACCCGCGTCGCCGAGGGGATGCGTGAGCAAGGTTTTGAGGTTTTCGAAATCAACAGCAAAGCCGCCGTACTGCCCCAGCTGATGACCCTGAAACGCTGGCTGGCGGCCCATCACGTCAACGTGATCCACTGTCACAAATCCGGCGACGTTGTTGTTGCAGCCCTGCTCGACACCGTCGGGGATTTCAAAGTCATCTTTACCGAACACATGGGCAGCTCCAGCTCCAGAAACGATCTCTATCATCGCTGGGTTTATCGGCATGTCGACCAGGTCTTGTCGATCAGCAATTTCACCAAACAGCGGAATATCAAAGCGCTTCCTGTTCCGGTGGAGAAAATTCACCGACTCTGGCTCGGAACCGACATCCGCCCTGCCATTGATGATCCGGCACAGATTGCCACCATCCGTGAGGGCCTCGGGATTCCCCCGCAAGCCATCGTGATTGGCACCGTGGGGCGAATCGACAAAGGTAAAGGACAACGCGAATTACTCGAAGCCTTTCTCAGCCTGACCCAGCAACATCCGGCCCTGCCATTGCACTTACTGATTGTCGGCGGGTTGAACGCAGAACAGGGTTCAGACGATGGCATCGTCGCTGAAATGCAACAGGCGATCACTTCGTCCGGCATGGCATCACAGATCCACCTCGTCGGCTTTCGCCGGGATACCGGCAACATGCTCGCGGCGATGGACATCTGTGCCATTCTCTCGCACCAGGAAGCCTTTGGCCTGACGGTTATAGAAGCCATGGCCGCCCGGAAACTGATCCTGGGCGCTTCCACCGGTGCAGTCCCGGAAATTCTCGGTGAACATTACCCCTACATCACCGACCCGCTGGATATCCGCGCTATTACCGATACGCTGGCAACCATAGTCAGCGAGCTCGAGTCACTCAAACCGCTGTCTCTGGCGCTCCAGCAGCGAGCGGCACAACACTTCAGTACAGAAACACATATTGCGGCACTAGAATTAATTTATGATGAACGTTAATCAGGCAATGAAGACATCGATGAATGTCACGGTGATCGAGAAAGCCCTCATTGCTTTTTTTGGACTGTCCCTGTTTACCTCAAAAGCCGGTCTGAATATTTCCGTCGGGTTACTCCTGCTGTATTTTATCTGCGCCTGCTTTAACAATCGGGAATACCGTCAGCAGATCGTGCAGTGCAAAGTTTTCATGCTGGCGATCGGACTCTATTTCGTGGGCCTGCTGTCCACAATTCTCTATCCGACCACCGGGCCAGACACGGCTTACTTTGCCCGAAAAGCGGCATTTTTGCTCGCGATTCCCTGTCTGTTCCTGTTGAACCGAAAACCGGAAAATAAGCGTGTTGCCATCTATGCGATGATCATTAGTTTTATTCTCGCAGCCCTGCTCGCGCTCTATCACGCCCTGAGCCTGGAACACTGGCAAGAAGAACGGATCAGCAGTTTTCTCGACGTGGGTCGCTGGTCAGAAATCCTGACCTACTTCCTGGTATTTACGTTGCCGATCGCCCTGGATCACAAAGAGCGCCAAACCAAACGCTTCTTTCTGATCGCATTGCTGATCATTGGCTACGTCTGCCTGATTTTGAGTGGTTCACGCGGCGCGATGCTCACAACCTTTGGCATCAGTACCCTGTTTTTACTGGCCCTCAACCGCAGAGTGTTATACCGGGTCGCCGTCGCCAGCTTGGTCATTTTACCCTTGCTTGTCGTCATATTCCCGACCAAAGCAACGCTTATCCAAGAACGGGTTGCCAGTATTGTCAACACGAACGACGAGTCGAATTCGGCCCGTTTAACCATGTGGCAGACCGGTGCATCATTTGCAGCAAACAATCTGCAACAGAACCCGATGGCCTTTTTCTTTGGTTCTGGTCCATTGAATTTCGAGCACGAGTTTAAAAGCTTTACGATCGACCGTAATAACAATACAGATATTACTCAAACACAGATATTTTCATACACGGATACCCACAACGGTATTTTAGATGCCTCGCTAAAACTCGGGGTGATTTATGAATCGCTGTTCATTGTCTTGATTGCACTCATCGCTCGGGCAATGTTACGCGCCACACCGAATATTAAATACTCTGGCTTGTGTGTTATCGCGGCATTCTTCAGCATTGGGATGTTCTATACCAATCAATTAGAATATCAGACGATTTGTTTCTTCTATTTCTTATCCATCTCACTATCTCACATCCGGGAGCATCACGATGCTTAAAGCGAGTATTATCGTAGCTTTTTATAATGATATTAAAAGCTTGAAAATGATTTTATCGGCGCTGAAAAATCAATATCGTGATGACTTTGAGGTGGTGATTGCAGATGATGGTTCGCGGGATGAGATTGTCGAGCAAATCAACGCGCTGATCCCCGAATACCCTTTCCAGATACAACATGCCTGGCATGAAGATTCTGGCTTTCGTAAAAATCGTATTCTGAATCAGGCCTTGCTGCAAGCAAGCTATGACTACCTGATTTTTATCGACGGCGATTGTATTCCACAGGATAATTTTGTTCATGATCACCTGGCGCATGCCGCGCCAAACACCTGTCTCAACGGCAGACGGGCCGATCTGTCACCATCGGTAAGCCAGACCATTCGTGAGGATGACAACACACCACCTAATCAGCTTTTTAAAACGTATTGGAAAGCAATTCTTACCGACTATGTTCGTGGCCACGGTAAAAATATTGAAAAGGGTCTGCGTATCGTCAATCCGACCCTGAGCCAATACCTGAACAAGAAAGATAAAGGCTTGGTTGGATGTAACTTTTCACTATTCAAGTCGAGCCTGCTCAAGATCAATGGATTCGATGAGCGCTATGAGTCGCCAGGCGTCGGGGAAGATAGCGATATTGAATACCGGCTCCGCCTGGATGGGGTGAAAATTAAGAATATCTTTTATTTGGCCAACCAAATTCACCTGTACCACACCATTCGGTTCAGAGACTCGATTAACCAAGACATTTTCTTGGAAGTCCAAAGACAGCAGATGAAAATCACCCCTTATGGGATTGAAAAAGCCTGATCACCAACAATTGCCCTGAACGGTGACGATTGCTGCATACCTGCCAGCCGGTATGCAGCATCACCATCCCCTGGCCAAGGAGCGATTCCCCAATCAAATCTCACGTCTGAAGGCGACTTTCGGCTGTAGAATCCGGCACTTCCCCACCCGCATCACGCTACCTTTTCCAGCCACTTTTCTGTACTATCAGCAGAACATCGTCTGAGAGACACGCGCATGCAGCATTTGATCTTCAAACTGAGAAATAAAGTCAGAATATCCGAGCACAATCACATCGACATCTCCCCAAAATCCAGAATACGTCAGTGTGATATTTCGATCAAAGGTTCCAACAACACGCTCATTATTAAAGATGGCGTGAATATCAAAGGATCGATTATCGAAATAAACGGAAATCATTGCACCCTGATCTTTGAGGAGGGTTCCGTCATCGGTGAGCGGTGTTACTTTTCCTGTCGGGAGGACAATACCAAATTATCGGTGGGTAAAAACACGATGTTTTCGAGAAATATTAAAATCATGACCAGTGATGGCCACGATATTTATCAAAACGGGCACCGAATCAACCCGGCCAAAGATATCTATATCGGCGAACATGTCTGGATCGCGGATAATGTCACGGTGCTCAAAGGCACCTCTATCGGCGATCACAGTGTCATCGGTATGAATGCACTGGTCACCAAAGATATCGGCGACAATAAACTTGCTGTGGGGAGTCCGGCCAAAGCCATCAAGGACAATATCACTTGGGATGAAAAACTCACCTTTTGATTGACCGGAGAGAGCATGAAATTCCTAAATAAACTCTATTTTTACCTACGCGCCGTCCCAAAAACCCTGTTATTCAACTTTTACTACCTGCCGCTGAACCAGGCCCTCAAATTACCGATGATTGTCAGTCATCGCGTCAAAATCGAGCGCCTGTCTGGCAAAATTGAACTCGTCGGCCAAATCAGAACCGGAAAAATCCGCATTGGTTTCGGCAAAGTTCAAATCGCCGACCCGGCCCGTTCACGTGCATTATGGGCCGTCTCGCCACAAGGCCGAATCACCTTCCATCCCAAAGTCAAACTGGGCACAGGCACGAAACTGGATGTCCGCGGCCATCTGGAGATCGGGGAAGGGTCCAACTTCACCGGTGAAGCCACCATCATCTGTAACCATAAAATACAGTTTGGGAAAAACAGTCTCATCTCCTGGCAAACCCTGTTTATGGATACCGATCAGCACAGCATCGTGGATCAACATCACCAGCGACTGAACCCGGACCAGCCCATCCAAATCGGCAACGATGTATGGATTTGCGCCAAAAGCACCATCCTCAAAGGCGTCACCATCGGCAACAACAGTATTGTGTCCGCCAATGCCAACGTCACCCGGACGTTTCCTGAGTCCGATCTGATCCTCGGTGGTAATCCGGCGAAGCCAATCTCCAGCCTCGAAGGTAAAAAATTCGTTCATTAGCGCCGCCTTTCCTTATAAACTTCACAACAGATAGATTGACCCATCAGGCACGACGTAAAATGAAAATACTAATTATTGGCCCATCCTGGGTCGGCGATATGGTGATGTCGCAGACGCTTTATACCAGCCTCAAGCAACAACACCCACACGCCACAATTGATGTGATCGCGCCCGCCTGGTGTAAACCACTCCTGGAACGCATGCCGGAAATCAACCAAGCGCTCGAGATGCCGATTGGCCATGGTGAATTCAACTTAACAGGCCGCTACCAGATCGGGAAATCCCTGCGTGGACACGGATATACCCATGCCTATGTCCTGCCCAATTCCGCCAAGTCTGCACTGATCCCCCTGTTTGCCAAGATTCCGTCCCGAACCGGCTGGAAAGGGGAGTCACGCTACGGGCTGCTCAATGATCTGCGGAGCAACAAAAAACAATTCGGATTGATGGTCGAGTGCTACTGCGCCCTGGCCTACGACAAGGCCCGGATGGCGGACAGCAGCTGCCTCCCGGCGATTCCGCATCCGAAACTGAATGTGGATCAAGCCCAACAAGCAGCCTCAATGGCGCGATTAGGCCTCAGTGACGAGCGTCCTGTGCTGGGGATGTGCCCGGGGGCTGAATTCGGCCCGGCCAAACGCTGGCCTGAACACTATTTTGCCGAAGTCGCCAACGCCATGATTAAAGCCGGGTTCCAGGTCTGGCTGTTTGGCTCACAAAAAGATCAAGCCGTAACTAATGACATCGTTTCGCAGCTGGCGCCGGAACATCGCCAGCATTGTGCGAACCTGGCCGGCCAAACGCAGCTGGTTGAGGCCATCGACCTGCTGGCGAAGTGCCGGATTGTCCTGAGCAACGATTCAGGCCTGATGCACATCGCTGCAGCCGTCGGCACCAAAATTGTCGCCCTGTATGGCTCTACCTCGCCCGACTACACACCGCCGCTCGCCGAGCAGGTTGCCATCCTCCACACCGATATCGAATGCCGCCCGTGCTTCAAGCGCGAGTGTCCTTACGGCCATCTGAAGTGTCTGAAAGAGCTGATGCCGTCGCGGGTTGTAGACGCCATCCACAAACTCAACGTAGAAGCGCAAGCATGATGCTGAGATACCTTTACTCGGCCCTGCTGTACCTGGCCTGCCCGTTCTTTCTGGTAAAGCTGTACCGGCACCATCCGGACAAGCCCGCGGTCGGCCGCCGCTGGCGGGAGCACTTTGGCTTCTGTCCGCCGCTCACAGGCCAGCGGCCTGTCTGGATCCATGCAGTTTCTGTCGGCGAGGTGATCGCCGCCAGCGAGCTGATCCGTGCCTTGCACCGCCAGTATCCGAACCAGGCACTGCTACTCACGACCACCACCAGCACCGGCGCCGCTCAGGCCGCCAAGCTGGCAGATATTGCCGAACATCGCTATATGCCGCTGGATTTCGGCTGGGCCGTGCGCCGGTTTCTGAACATCACCCGGCCCCGGGCATTGCTGATCATGGAAACCGAGCTGTGGCCAAATACCCTACGCCAAGCCAAGCGGGCCGGTATTGCAGTTACCGTGCTCAACGCCCGCCTGTCCGAGCGCTCTTGCCAGCGCTACCGGAAAGTCCAGCCGCTGTTTGATCTCGCCCGCATAAACATTGACCTGCTGCTTTGCCAGCACCCGGATGATGCCGATCGCTTTCAGCGGCTCGGGGTCAGCCCATCACAGGTTCAGGTGACCGGCTCTCTGAAATTTGACCTCGCCATCAGCGACACCATCCGCAGCCAAGGCGCCGCGCTGCGTCGGCAACTGGGTTCACGCCCGGTGTGGATTGCCGCCAGTACCCACCAGGGAGAAGATGAACAAATTCTGACAGCCTTCCGGCAAATCAAAACCCAATGCCCGGACGCGCTGCTGATGCTGGTGCCACGCCATCCCGAACGCTTTGCCGCCGTCTCCCAACTGTGCAGCCAGGCAGGATTCGATTGGGTTCGGCGCACGGATACCGGTGATCAGCCGCTCCCGGCCTCATGTGAGATTTACCTCGGCGACACCATGGGGGAAATGCTGATGATGTTTGCTGCGGCCGATATCGCTTTCGTCGGCGGGAGCCTGATCGGGGACAAGGTCGGCGGCCACAATATGCTGGAACCTGCCGCCCTGGCCAAACCTGTCCTGACGGGGCCCAGCTACTATAACTTTACGGACATTGCCCAGCAGCTGATCCATCGCGGCGGCTGCCGGGTCTGTGAAGATGCGGCGCAGTTAGCCCAACAAGTCACCACCCTATTGTGTGACACGCAGCAGTGTGAAGCCATGGGCGCCAATGCACGGGCGGTGCTGGAAGAAAACCAGGGGGCAATTGCGAAGACCCTGGCGGCTATCTCACGGACGTTAACAGCGCAACAGTCCTGACAACTCAGAATCTGAACAATGGCGCTAAGGGCTCTATCGCTGCTAGGAGCCTTTGCTCGCAAGCCCCTGCCATCAGTATATTTTGCCAGAAACAAGAAAGTCAGCCGCAGCTGACTTTCTTGGCCTGGACATGCGCCGGGCTCAAGGCTTGGGCGTCCCTTTATTGATTAAATCTTTCGCATCGGCATGGATCCACTTGCCTCGCGGTTTATCCATGTACTGAAAATGCTCATTGGTAAAGCATCCCTGAATCGCGGTATAGCGGTAGCTTCTGATGTAAGCATCCTCGCCTGCCAGCGCTTGCTCAAGTACGGCTGGGCCCGTCGTAAAATACACCCCTTTCTGCGCATCATAGTGTTGAATATTTTTCACCACCTGCGCGATGGTTTTCTGCAACACCGGATTATTCGGCTTCGTCGCAATGAAAAAGTTGGTGATTTGTCGGTCCTGCTTATTCGAGATAAAGACATGATCTTTCCCCCGGGTGATCCGGGACAGCGGCCACACCAGGCAGGCGTCAATGTCCATATAAATCCCCCCCAGCTTGTCCAGGGTCAACAGGCGCCATAAATCCGCCTGGGCAGCGCCGTCCGTGATTTGGCAGTAACTCTGGTAGATCTCGTCGGAGGCGTTTGCCTTGATGAATTCCTGACGCGCCTCGGTGCTGACATAATAGTAGTCGTGATCCAAAGCCATCAGGCGGTTAAACAAATAGTTCAGATAGACCGGCAGGGTGGATTGGTTGGAGAAATTGGTTTGCCAGATCACCTTGGGGATCCCCGCATCATTCACAGCTTTGATCTTCGCTTTCGAATAAATCGGGATCTCAAATCGTTTTTTCGGGAACAACCAGTGGAACGGATACGAGAGCACTTTAAAGCAGTTGCCCAATAATTTAATCCCGCGGTTGGCCAATAAAATAGTTATATTCTTCATTTGTTCGTCGTACAATTTTTAGAATTACTCGTTATGCCGATAGCCGGCCATGAGCGCTTCCCAGTCATCCTCAACCCACAGGATGGAAAAACGCTGAAGTTCCTTTCTTAAAGATCGCAACAACCTATCAAGGTTTTGCTGCTTCCATGCTTCTCCTTTCCGCTGGGAGCACTTGTCAAAATCGATCAACCAGCACTGCCCTTGGTTATCTAATAGTATATTGTGAATGTTTAAATCTGTATGGCAGACGCCGAGATCATGCATCTGCCGGATCAATTGACCAACTTCGGCCCATTCCGCGGGGGCCATAGCACGCAGCTGCAACACTGCCACCAGATCCTGCGCACCCGGCACTTTTTCGGTCAGAATATCAGCCCGGTACCCGACACCGCAGCGCACCGCCCGGGCCGCCACCGGCCGCGGCACCCGCACTCCCCCCTCAGCCAGCAGCTGCAATAGTTGGAGCTCCTGCGCGCAACGGGTGTTGTCCCAGCCGGTAAAAATATATTGATCCCGAATGAGCTTTCCCAGTAAGCCGCCACGCCAGTAATGACGCAGCGCCATCGGCAAGACGGGCGTCTCGATAAAATACGTCGTTCCGCGTCCGCGGGCCTGGCCGCTCATCGCTCCCCGCTGCTGCCAATACTGCGGGTCAAAGCTGCGTTCCGGCTCAGCGTCAAGCAAAGCCTCATCAAACCAGATCCGGGTATTTGTTGATGATATAACTTGCATATGTGTTTAAATCTGTGGTTTTACAATTTTTTATCCCAGCTGCATAATGCAGACTTCTATTTTCCAGAGCAATGAAGTATGAGCTTATTTTTGTCTCCTCCCACATCTTTATGTGTTTTACGGCTCTCCGCCATTGGTGATGCCTGCAATGCCAGCGCGATGGTCCAAGCGATCCAGCGGCAATGGCCGGAGACAAAAATTACCTGGATCATGGGCAAAGCCGAAGCCCAGCTGCTGGGCGACCTGCCCGGCGTCGAAGTGATCCCGTTTGATAAAAAGCTCGGCTGGAAAGGCTATACCCAACTCTGGCGCCAGCTCCGCGGTCGGAAATTCGATGCCCTGCTGCATCTACAAACCGCCCTGCGGGCCAGTATTGTCAGCCTGGGGGTCCGGGCCAAATACCGGCTGGGCTTTGATCACACCCGCAGCAGCGACATGCAAAAATGGTTTATCAACCATCCGGTTCCTTCCCCACGTTCGCCACATGTGCTGGACGGTTTTATGGCCTTTGCCCGGGAACTAGGGATTGAGGATACCACTGCGCGCTGGTCACTGCCGCTCGGCGCGGCCGAGACGGACTGGGCGTCACAATATATAACGTCCGGCCAGCCGACTCTGGTGATTGTCCCGGCCGCCAGCAAAGCCTTCAAGAACTGGACAGCCACAGGATATGCCAGGGTTGCAGAATACGCCGCCGCCAAGGGGATGCAGGTGATTCTGGCTGGCAGCCCGGCTAGGGTCGAGGTCGAACTCGCAGAGCAGGTATGCTCGCAATGCCAAGTGCCGTTGCTCAACCTGGTCGGACAAAGCTCGCTGAAGCAAATGCTGGCCCAGCTGTCGGCAGCGGATCTGGTGATCGCCCCGGATACCGGTCCGACCCACATGGCTGTCGCCGTCAACACCCCGGTGATTGGCTTATATGCCCACCACAACCCGCAACGCACCGGTCCGTATCGGTATCTGGATTATGTGGTGAGTGCATACCGGGAAGCGATTGAAGCTGAAACCGGCAAATCCCCGGAACAACTGAGCTGGCGAAGCCGGGTCAAAGCCGAAGATGCCATGAGCCGTATTCCGCCCGAGGCCGTCTGCGCCATGCTGGATAAAGCCCTAACCGATTTTTCTATTCTCGAGGAGACACCATGAGCACGCAGAAGCCGACACTGGCCGTAGCCCTGATCGTGAAGAACGAAGCCGACAACCTCCAGGCTTGCCTGGCGTCCGTCAGTGGCTGGGTCGATGAGATCATCGTGCTCGACTCGGGCAGCACCGACCATACCGAGGCCGTCGCACGCCAGTATACCGACAAGTTTTATGTCAACGCCGAATGGCCGGGCTTTGGCCCCCAGCGCCGCCTGGCACAAAGCTATGTCACCGCGGATTATGTCCTGTGGCTGGATGCCGATGAGCGGGTCACGCCGGAACTCCGCGCCAGCATCGAACAGACGCTGGCCAACCCGCAGGCCAACACGGTCTACAGCATTGCCCGGCTCAGTTGGGTGTTTGGCCGTTATATCCGCCACTGCGGCTGGTATCCGGATCGGGTCAACCGCCTCTACCCGACGGCGCTAACGCAGTACAACGAAGATTTGGTCCATGAAAAAGTGGAACTGAATGAAAGCATGCAGGTGGCCAAGCTGGACGGGGATCTCCTGCACTTTACCTACAATGATCTGCACCACTACCTGGTGAAGTCGGCCGGTTATGCCAAAGCCTGGGCCGAGCAGCGGGAAAAACGCGGTAAGCGCAGCAGTATCAGCCAGGGGCTGCTGCATGCCCTAGGCTGTTTTCTCAAGATGTATGTGATCAAGGCGGGCTTCCTGGATGGCAAACAAGGCTTGCTGCTGTCAATCCTGTCCGCCCACTCAACCTTCGTCAAATATGCCGATTTGTGGATCAGGACCAGTACGGCGCCGCCCAAGTCACCGCTTGAGTAACCACATCGTCGATCTCAATCAGGCTCATGTCCGTCTCGGTCTCCTTGCCCGCAGGCGGACAAAACGCCAGATGGCGTCCTTCGGTGTTGAGGGTTTTCCAGCGCAGCGGCGTGGCCGAACGTTTGTTCGGGAAAAACCCCAGGGTCGGGACATCCAGTGCGGCGGCAATATGTAACGGCCCGGTCGAGCCCGCCATAAACAGGGACGCACACGCCAACGAGCAAGTAAAATCCTGCAGGCCGTCATTGCGATCATACACCACCGCACTGACATGCGGGTGCACCCGTTCATACAGTGAGGCCGCCATGGCTTCCTCCCCCGGCCCGGCAGTCAGGACAAACTGACAATCAACAGACGCGCCAACCCCTTGGATCAACGCCGCATACTGCGCCAGTGACAGGTTATTAGCCGAGCCGCCGCTCCCGGCATGCACGAAGCACCAGCGTTTGTCCGGATCCAGTCCCAACTGGTCCACCAGCTTCGCCCGCTGGGCATCCAGGGCCTGCGGGCTGAAATGCAGATAAGGTCCCCGGGGCTCCTCAATCGCGAGGCCGTGATCCCGGAGGAAAAACCGGATCAAATCCAGGTTGTACTCAAATTCAGGTTTCGCAGACTGCGAGCGGCGCTGCTTGAGGCGGCGGTTAAACAACACTTGCGCCAGTTTGGTGGCCGGTGCCAGCCGGTACGGGATCCCGGCCCGCCACAACAGCATCGCATTATAGCCGGTCGAAAACAGGCAGATCCCGGCGTCGAACCGCTCGGCCTTGAGCGTGTCGAGCAACGCCGCCTGCGCTGCTTTGTCGGCTTTTTTAGTCGGATCGATAATCACTTCATCAATCCACGGACACAACCGGGCAATCGGCGCCGTGTAGTTGGGAACCAGTGCCGTGATATGACTCTCGGGCAACGACTGCTTCAGCATCGCAAAACTGGGCCAGGCCAGCATAAAATCACCAATCTTGTCATTGCGTACAACGAGAATTTTTTTCATAGCACCTTGTTCCAACGAGTCTCAACGGTCCGGATCTTACAAGATATCGTTCACCCGCCATAGGGATTGCGGTAAAGATTAGAGAAACCGGCAGTTTTTTTGATAGCATATCGTGATTCAGAGAAAGAGGATCGCCCTGTGAGCCAAAATAAAAACACCCGTGTCATCTATCCCGGCACCTTTGACCCTATCACCAACGGCCACCTGGACCTCATCGAGCGTGCTGCCGCGATGTTTGACCATGTGATTGTCGGCATTGCCTTCAGCCCGAGCAAAAAGCCGCTGTTTGATTTAGAAGAGCGGGTCACGCTGGCGAAAGAAGTCACCGCTCACCTGAATAACGTCGAAATCGTCGGCTTTTCCGGATTACTGGTCGACTTTGCCAAAGAATACCAGGCCAATGTCCTGGTCCGGGGACTGCGCGCAGTCTCGGACTTTGAGTACGAGTTCCAGCTGGCCAACATGAACCGTCGCCTGATGCCCGAACTGGAAACAGTCTTCCTAACCCCGGCCGAAGAAAACTCCTTTATCTCTTCGACCATCGTCAAGGAAGTGGCCCTGCACAAGGGCGATGTGAGCCAGTTTGTCGCTCCATCCATTGCCGAAGCCCTGGAGCAGAAGCTGCACGGCTGACCGACGCGCCGGAGAAGCCCCCTTTTCCGGCAGCCCCCGGCAACGTCACTCTTATGTCTGGCAGTCGCTACAATACACCGTTGACCGCTGCCCGATTTTCATCTCACTGAGCGGCTTGTCGCAACGCGGACACGGCTGGCCCGCCTTGCCGTACACCTGCAGCTCCTGGGCAAAATAGCCCGGCTTGCCATCAGCGTTCTTGAAATCTTTCAAGGTCGTGCCGCCCTGCTCAATCGCAAACGACAGCACCGCTTTAATGTGATCGACCAGTGCCACGATCCGCGCACGAGAGATCTGTCCGGCACCCCGTTTCGGGTGGATCCCGGCACAGAACAGTGACTCATTGGCATAAATATTCCCGACCCCGACCACCACCTGGTTATCCATGATGAACTGCTTGATCGCCGTCCTCTTGCCCTGGGCCTTCTCGTACAGATAGTCCGCCGAAAATGCCGCATCCAGCGGCTCCGGGCCGAGTTTACCCAGCACCTGATGGATCTCCTCCGGCGGCTGTTGCCACAGCCAGGCCCCGAAACGACGGGGATCGTTATAGCGCAGCACCTCACCGCTGGCGAGCACCAGATCAACATGATCATGCTTTTCTGCCGGGATCCCGCTCGGCAGGATCCGCAGGCTGCCCGACATGCCCAGATGCACAATGGCGTAGCCGATATCGGTTTCGAGCAACAGGTATTTGGCCCGGCGGCTGACCCGGCGGATCACCTGACCTTCGATCCGGCAGATCGCCTCCGGCACCGGCCAGCGCAGCTTCGGATTCCGGACAATGATCCGGGTCACCGTCTGGCCCACCACATGAGGGGTGATCCCCATCCGGCTCACTTCAACTTCAGGTAATTCTGGCATCTTGCGTTCCCATGGGTTTCATATTCATTCCGGTGACGCCGGAAACAGGTAGGCTTCATCGACCGTGACCGCCAGCCACTGTCCCTGCCAGTTGCGGAGCAGCCAGAACTGCGGCAGTTGGTAGCAAGTGACCCGGATCGGCTCTTGGGCAGACGCCAGCCAAATCTCAGCGGTTCTCGGGGCCGTCAGCTGCGGCTTCAGCTGTGCTATCAGGGCATCCTCCACCCGAGTGCCGGCCAGGGCCTGCCAATGGGCCACCACCTGCGCGGCATCAGCCAGCGGCGGCTGGCTGCGCCAGGCACCGGATGCCTCACGCAGCAGTTCGTGGGCCGGCAGCACCAGCCGGTTGATCTCGGCTAATTCCGGCAGCAACAACGCCAGCGCCGGCGTCCCCGCGGCCTCATTCGCCGCCTGACGGTTTCTGAGCAGATCCGGAAACTGGATCACGGCGATAAAAAGGATCACGCCGATAATGATGACGTTATTCCAGCCCCGCCGCGACAATCTCACTCCCATACCGATCCCCCGCATCAATATTCATTGTCTGCATCATACCCAGCGCCCCGGCAATAATCACCTCACTCCGGGGAATATCCGCAGCCGATGCCCGCCACGCCCCTTGTTGCTCAAACGCCAGGTATAAAAAAACCCAGCAAATGCCGGGTTTTTATCAAAGAGGCAGAACCAATTACTTGATTTTAGCTTCTTTGTACATAACGTGCTGGCGAACTACTGGATCAAATTTTTTGATCTCGAATTTGCCTGGCATGTTACGCTTGTTTTTGTCGGTAGTGTAGAAGTGGCCTGTACCAGCAGATGATACTAGACGGATCTTCTCACGAATGCCTTTAGCCATTGTTCAAATCCTCTTAAACGTTCTCGCCGCGAGCACGCATATCAGACAGAACGACATCGATGCCTTTCTTATCAATGATACGCATACCTTTCGCAGAAAGGCGTAGTTTAACGAAGCGTTTTTCGCTTTCTACCCAGAAACGATGAGTTTGCAGGTTCGGCAGAAAACGACGCTTGGTGGCATTACGTGCGTGTGAACGGTTGTTACCCGTTACAGGACGCTTACCAGTTACTTGGCATACTCGGGACATTACTGTCTTTCTCCAAATCGTTTCAGCTCGATATCTACCATGGCCCATTCAATGTGAAATTCAGTTCCACACTCAGCCACAGCTATCAAAGGTCGCGCATTATACTAAGTCAAAACCAGTTGCTCAAGTCCCGAGCAGATCCTTTCTCAACTTTTTGGTCAAATTGTGGCTATTTTATAGCCAACCTCGTTCAGCAAAAGAGACAGTTTCTCCGTCGCCGACAACAAAATGATCCAGGATGCGAATATCAACCAAGGCCAGCGCATCGCTGATCCTCCTTGTTATTCGACGGTCTGCCTGACTCGGCTCTGCCACGCCCGAGGGGTGATTATGCGCTAAAATGAGCGCCGCTGCATTAAGTTCTAACGATCTTTTTACCACTTCACGCGGATAAACGCTGGCAGCATCGATTGTTCCTTCAAAAAGCACCTCCCCGCTCAGCACCCGATTTTGATTGTCGAGAAACAGCACAAAGAAAGCTTCCCGCTGCCGATCGCGCAATTTCTGGCTCAGGTAGCGCCGGGTATGATCCGGACTGGTCAGCGCATCTTCCTTTTTCAGCGTTTCCTCAAAATGGCGGTGGCTCATCGCCATAACCGCCTGCAACAAGGCGTACTTTGCCGGCCCCAACCCTTTATGGCGACAGAACTCCGCCTGATTGGCGGCCAGCAGCGCCCGCAACGAGCCGAAATCGGCCAACAACTGAGTGGCCAGCTCCAGGGCATTCATCCCGGCGACCCCGGTGCGCAGAAAAATGGCCAGCAATTCGGCATCGGTCAGCGCCTCCGGGCCGTGCGAGAGCAACTTCTCCCGTGGCCGGCTCGCTTCCGGTAACAGTTTCAGTGACATCACAATCCCTCCCCTCCAAGCCCCTCAGCAGACGTCGACGGGCGAACTCAGGCAAGCCCCCCGCCGGGAAAATGGGAAATCATTCGCACTCTTTTGTGCATCCCAGACCGAAGTAACGGCCATGTTTTGCGCTTGCCGACACTCTGCCGGACCAACGCAACCTCGCCACTTTTGGGGCCTTTTTCCGCGATACCGGCGGCGGAGCTTGATCTCAAACGGTGAATCCGCCGCCGGTTGGTGCTATCTTTGGTGCCCGGAATCAACAGGCTCAGAGAGACAGACGCACCATGCAAACATTGGCCGGAAAGAAAATACTGCTGGGGATCAGCGGCGGAATTGCCGCCTACAAATGTGCGGAGCTCACCCGCAGGCTGATTGAACGCGGCGCCGAAGTACGGGTCGTGATGACCAAGGCTGCCAAAGAGTTTATCACCCCGCTGACGATGCAGGCGGTGTCGGGCAAGCCCGTCGCCGACAGCCTGCTGGATCCGGCCGCAGAAGCCTCCATGGGCCATATTGAGCTGGCCAAGTGGGCCGATCTGGTCCTGCTGGCACCGGCCACCGCCGATCTGATTGCCCGCCTCAGCGCCGGCATGGGCGATGATCTCCTGACCACCCTGTGCCTGGCCACCGACGCGCCGATTGCCGTGGCCCCGGCCATGAATCAGCAGATGTACCGCAACGTCGCCACCCAGGAAAACCTGGCCACCCTGAGCCGGCGCCAGTTCCCGATTTGGGGTCCGGCCAGCGGTGAGCAGGCCTGTGGCGATGTCGGCCCGGGCCGGATGCTCGAGCCGATGCAACTGGTCCACCAGGTGGAACATTTTTTCCGCCCGGCTGATATGGCCGGGATCAAACTGGCGATCACCGCCGGTCCGACCCGTGAGGCCATCGACCCGGTGCGCTACCTGACCAACCACAGCTCCGGCAAAATGGGCTATGCCATTGCCGAGGCGGCCGCCAAACGTGGCGCAGACGTCACCCTGATCAGCGGCCCGGTCAACCTGACAACTCCGGCCGGTGTCACCCGAGTGGACGTCAGCAGCGCCGAGCAGATGCATCAGGCAGCGATGCGCCATGCCGAGCAGCATGACATTTTCATTGCCTGCGCCGCCGTGGCCGATTTCCGCCCGGCCGCCATCGCCGAGCAGAAAATGAAGAAAACCGACGACAGCGACACCATGGTGCTGCAACTGGTCAAAAACCCCGATATTGTCGCCAGTGTCGCCGCCCTGACCGAGCACCGCCCGTTTACCGTCGGCTTTGCCGCGGAAACTCAGGATGTCGCGCAATATGCCCGCAGCAAGCTGAACCGTAAGAACCTCGATCTGATCTGCGCCAACGATGTGTCCGTTCAGGAGCAAGGCTTCAACAGCGATCACAACGCCCTGCACCTGTTCTGGCCTCAGGGCGACAAGGCCCTGCCGCTGGCCTCCAAACACGCCATCGGCGCGCAGTTGATCGACGAAATTCTGACGCTCTACCGTCAACAGCACCCAAGCCGCTAACCCGGCGGTCCCGGGTAAAAACTCGCCACCCGGTGGCGAGTTTTTCGAGCAAGATCAGGCAACAACATCACTTCCCCTTCAGGGCCCGGCTTTTTTGCCGATAAAGCGATCAGTATCTAACACCCGTGCTTTTCACAACGCGACGGCATCGCTAAGATAAGCGGGTTTTGTGCTGCCCGAGGGCAGACTCATTTCGAAAAGGAACGGTTATTCATGGCTGGCAACAAAAAAAACAATCGCCGCGAAGAAATATTGCAAGCGTTAGCGCAAATGCTGGAGTCTGCCCAGGGCAGCCAACGCATTACGACCGCCAAGCTGGCAGCACAGGTTGGTGTTTCCGAAGCCGCCCTGTATCGCCATTTCCCGAGTAAGGCCCGGATGTTCGAAGGCCTGATTGAATTTATCGAAGACTCCATCACCACGCGGATCAACCGCATCCTCGATGAGGAAAAAGACACCCTGAACCGGCTGCGGATGGTGCTGCAACTGATCCTGGGCTTTGCCGAGCGTAACCCGGGCCTGACCCGGATCATGACCGGCCACGCCCTGATGTTCGAGCAAGACCGTCTCCAGGCGCGGATCAACCAGCTGTTCGAGCGCATCGAGACCCAACTGCGCCAGATCCTGCGGGAGCGCAAGCTCCGGGAAGGCAAAGGGTTCCCGGTGGAAGAGAATATTCTCGCCGCCCAGCTGCTGGGTCAGGTCGAGGGTAGCCTGAACCGCTTTGTCCGCTCCAATTTCAAATACAAGCCGACGGAAAGTTTCGACGACTACTGGCGGCTGCTGAGTGCCGAACTGGGCTAAGTCCGGGACAAACAGCACCCAACAAAAAAGCGAGAGGCATCCCTCTCGCTTTTTTGTTGATTCCGTATTGGCTACCGTTAGATACCGTATTGCGCGCGGTAGGCTTTCACCGCTTCCAGGTGCTGCTCCATCCCCGGTTGCTCTTCCAAATAGCGCACCACATCGCCCAGAGACACAATCGAGATCACCGCACAGCCGAAGTCGCGCTCGACTTCCTGAATCGCCGACAGCTCGCCCTTACCTTTTTCTTGGCGATCAATGGCCACCAGCACCCCGGCCAGATCCGCGCCGTTGGCCTGGATGATTTCCATCGACTCGCGGATCGCAGTGCCGGCGGTGATCACATCATCCACCAGCATGATCCGTCCTTCCAGCGCACTGCCGACCAGATTGCCGCCTTCACCATGCGCCTTGGCTTCCTTACGGTTAAAGCAGTATGGGGTATCAACATCATGGTGATCGGCCAGTGCCACCGCCGTGGTCGTTGCAATCGGGATCCCCTTATAAGCCGGGCCGAACAGAACGTCATACTGGATGCCGGCATCCACCAAAGCCTCAGCGTAAAAACGGCCCAGACGTGCCAGATCACGCCCGGTGTTGAACAAGCCGGCATTAAAGAAATACGGGCTTTGACGGCCGGATTTCAGAGTAAACTCACCAAATTTCAGTACCCCTTTCTCCAGGGCAAATTCGATGAACTGACGCTGATATGCTTTCATGGTTTCTCCTTATTGAGCATCTATGTGTTGGTGCTATTGTTTCAGGCGCTATTGTTTCAGGCGCTATCGTTTCAGGCGCTATCGTTTCAGGTGCTATCGTTTCAGGCGCAGCACCGTTGCGCTGCCTGCTGTGTTGCCCCCGCCGGGTGCAACACAGCAGGACAAATTCAGCGCAAAAAAAAGCGGCTCCAACAGGAACCGCTTCAAAATCAATTTTCCAGCGCTCGCTTCTGAACGCTGATGATGTCGGCAATGCCGTCTTTGGCCAACGCCAGCATCGACAACAGCTCTTCGTGGCTGAATGCCTCGCCTTCCGCCGTGCCCTGAATTTCAATCATCTTGCCGGCTTCGGTCATCACCACGTTCATATCGGTTTCAGCGGCTGAATCTTCGGCGTAATCGAGGTCACAGACTGCCTCGCCGTTGTAGATCCCCACCGACACCGCCGCAACCATCTGTTTCAGCGGGTTGGTTTTCAGCAGGCCATTGGCCAGCATATGGTTGATCGCATCAACCAGTGCAACCATCGCCCCGGAGATCGACGCTGTCCGTGTCCCTCCGTCGGCCTGGATCACATCACAGTCAACCGTGATCATCTGCTCGCCCAGCACTTCCAGATCCACCGCGGCACGCAGGCTACGGGCAATCAGGCGCTGGATTTCCATGGTCCGGCCGCCCTGCTTACCGCTCGCTGCTTCACGACGGTTACGTGAATGCGTGGCCCGTGGCAGCATGCCGTATTCAGCCGTCACCCAGCCTTTCCCTTTGCCCTTCAGCCAACGCGGCACATTTTCTTCCACACTGGCCGTACAGATCACCTTGGTATTGCCGAACTCAACCAACACCGAGCCTTCAGCATGGGCCGTGAATTGACGAGTGATGGTGATGGGGCGCACTTGATGATTTGCTCTTCCGCTTGGACGCATCGGGATATACCTTTGGCTTGCTGACATTAACCGGCGATTATAGCCAGTTCTGCCGACCGGTGCACGTAAAACCCACCCCGGCCCCGCTGCCGCTTCATTTCCTTTATCGCCAAGGCCGCGTATAATCAAGGCACTGTCTGCGCTACGCACTGATCCAGCCTGACACTGGCTTTCTGCTCCCGGTGGGCCGCAAGCCACAACGTAGCGCTACTCTTTTTCTAACTAAGGGCCATCAGCCAATGATCCACAGCATGACCGCCTATGCCCGTCGCGAAGTCAAAGGCGACTGGGGTACTGCCGTTTGGGAAATCCGTTCGGTCAACCAACGTTACCTGGAAACTTACCTGCGCCTGCCGGAGCAATTCCGCAGCCTGGAGCCGGTGCTGCGCGAGCGTTTTCGCAAACGTCTGGCCCGCGGCAAGGTCGAGTGCAGCCTGCGCTTTGAAGCCAACCCGGCGGCCAGCTGCGATCTGCGGATAAATGAAGCGCTGGCCAAGCAGGTGATTCAGGCCGCCAAATGGGTCAAAGACACCGCCGGAGAAGGCAGCATCAGCCCGTTTCAGGTGCTGAACTGGCCGGGTGTGATGGAAGCGCCGGAGCAGGATCTCGATACCATCAACCAGGAGCTGCTGGCCGGTTTCGATGACGCCCTGACCGATTTCATCGCCGCCCGCGCCAGCGAAGGCGACAACATGAAGGTGCTGATCGAGCAGCGTCTGGACGCTATTGCCGGGGAAGCCGACAAGGTGCGCCAGCAAATGCCGGAGATCATCAACTGGCAGCGCGAGCGCCTGACCACCCGCTTTGAAGAAGCCAATGTCGAGCTGGATCCGACCCGCATCGAGCAGGAGCTGATCCTGATGGCGCAGAAAGTCGATGTTGCCGAAGAGCTGGATCGCCTGGACTCACACGTCAAAGAAACCCGCAAGATCATGAAAAAAGGCGGTGCCTGTGGCCGTCGCCTCGACTTCATGATGCAGGAGTTCAACCGCGAGTCGAACACCCTGGCGTCAAAGTCCATCAACACCGACATCACCGCGTCTGCCGTTGAGCTCAAGGTGCTGATCGAGCAAATGCGCGAGCAGATCCAGAACATTGAGTAAGAGTTTCTGAATTTACTTAAGCTAACTTATTCTTACCAAGCCCCTGTTTAAGGGGCTTTTTATTTTCACCAGATTTCAGATTCTTTCCTGTATTTTCCATCAACGGATGAGTTTTCTGATAAATAACTTTCCCTTGCTGACGCACGCGATGCTGCCTTCCAACAACGAAAGCTTATTCAACAAGGAATCACTCCGTGACATCGCTTCACGTGATGTCTTCGGCTGATCCAAACGGCCAAGTTCGATCTACAGATACAAAAACAGCCGCTCATGGCGGCTGCTTTATCCGTCAGAAATACAGGTTATTTCTCAACGCGGTTCATATATTTATGTTCCAGCGTATTCACCCGAATCCGATCGCCGTTTGCGATGTATTCAGGCACCTGGACGGTCAGGCCCGTACTCAGCACCGCTGGCTTGGTCCGCGCACTGGCAGATGCCCCCTTAATGGAAGGATCTGTCTCGACGATGTCCAGATCAACCGTTGATGGCAGTTCCAATGCCACTGGCGCACCATTCACGACCAAGACATGCAGACCTTGCGTATCTTCAGTGATAAACAGCAGTTCTTCTTCAATGACATCCTTATGGAAGTGATATGGGGTGTAATCTTCATTATCCATGAAGATGTACTCTTCACCGTCAATATAAGAGAACGCCGCTGGGTGACGACTGAAATCTGCCAGGGTGATAATGTCATCCGCTTTGAAGCTGACATCCGCTTTCGCGTTGGTCGCAACATCATACATACGCATCCGGTACAAACTGTTTCCGGCACGGCCACTTGGCGTCAACTTACTGACTTCCTTTACAAAATAAACTTTACCATCGTGTTCAATGGCTGCAGACTTTTTAATCTCACTCGCCTTTGGCATTGTCATAACTCCGATTCATCGTTGATGGCGAGAAAATAGCATGAAACCACATGAAGACAAGTGGGCAATGAAAAAAAGTGAGCTTTCTTACCCCTTGGCATCAGAAGCCGGAAAAAGGTGCGAAAAGGCATCGAAAAAGTCATCAAACGATCGTCCATCTCAGTACTTTTGCGGACGCTTCAAACCAAGATGAACCGTCCGTACTGACTTCAATTGAATGACCGTGCCATCTACACCACCAGTGTGGTTGAGGCGGTGCACCGTTAGTTCGAAAATTGACTAAAACCAAGGGCGGCTTCGCCAACGAAACTAGCTTGTTGAAGCTACTTTATGCGGGGATGTTGAAGGCCTCCGGCAAGTGGGCGCATCCAGTGCAGAACTGGAATCTGACGCTATCTCAGCTGCGCAGCCACTTCCCGGACAGGGTCGATCAATATATGGATCTGTGACTTACGCTGACACAGAACTATGAACACCCTCTGGGTAGCTGTCATATCAGGTCTGAATCAGTACAGTTTAGTGTTTCCACATAGACAGGATCTTTAGCCCTAACCCCATATTTTAGATAGAAAAAAGGCTTCACTTATGATCTGATAATCGTCGCCAAACAAACAACCAGAAACAACCGTGAAGCCGATGACGATTATCTCTTTAAAGAAGCAACTTATGCAATTCTTCGATGCCAACTTTCTCGAAAAAACTGCAAGAAGATGTGGTTTTACTCTGCGGGTCAGAGCAATTCAGCCTCAGCATTTGGTACTCAGCCTTCTCGCGGCTTTGAGTAAGGGCAACTGCCACTCCATTGCCGATCTACATCGCCAGTTCAACGGGATGTGCCTGAGTGAGAAACAAAATGTTGCTTATAAGCCTTTTCATAACCAGTTGCGAAAAGATAGTTTTTCCGACTTTATGAAAGAACTGGTCAAATTTGCAACAGCTCAGCTGCTCCAGAAGAGTTCACGCTCAATGCCAGCAAAGTTATCTCATTTCGACGATGTTATTCTGCAAGATGGCAGTTCTTTCCGAGTTCACGACGGACTTCGTGAGGTTTTTCCAAGCCGCTTCAAAAACTATCCAGCTGCGATTGAATGTCATATGACCATGTCGCTGTTTGACCAGTCACCAAAAACGATGACAGTAACGGCAGATACAGCATCTGAGCGGACGTACTTACCCACACCTGGCAACATAGAGAAAAAATTGCTTTTAGCTGATGCTGGCTATTTGGATTTTAGTTATTTCGAGCAACTTTCTCGTCATAACGGCCATTTTATCGTCCGTGGCGGTAAATCACTTAACCCAACAATTGTTGATGCCCACAATGGCAATGGTCGGCGATTACCAAAATTAATAGATATGAAACTCAAGGATGTTAGCCGAAAAACTAACCGCTCCGAAGTTCTTGACCTGAGATGCAAGCGAGGAAAGTATGAGTTCCGGGTGGTGCGTCGTTGGTTCGCTGAAGAAAAACGTTTCTGTCTGTGGCTGACAACCTTGCCGACATCACAATTTTCAGCAGACGATATCATGGCGCTCTATCGGTGCCGGTGGAAAATTGAGTTGCTATTCAAGGAGTTAAAATCGCATACGAATTGGCGTCGTTTTGTAACGGCACAAAAAGCCATTGCTGAGGGGCTGATTTGGGCCAGTTTACTAAATAGCTGTTCCTAATAGTAGATCTCTCAGGGAAGGGAACTCAGTCCAAATTGTGCGATCTGATCAGTTACCACACCAAATCATATCCACGCAGAGGACTGAGCAATGGCCATCATAGCACCGATTCCACGTCCGGAACGTCGAAGAATGCACAAAGCGATTCAATCAACAGCAGATAAAGGTTTTGCCCGTCGATTAATTGCACTTCTTGCCCTGCATGATGGTAAGTCTATCGTTGAAGTTCATGCCCTGACTGGTGCTGCTCGCTCCTCTATCGGACGCTGGATTAACTGGTTTACTGAGTGTGGTATGGACGGGTTGAAATCAATGGATACCGGCCGTCCACCGCTGTTACCCATGAATGAAATGCTTTCTATGTTAGTACTTCTGATTCAGCTATCACCACAGGATTTAGGATATCAGCGAAGCCGCTGGAGTACCGAGCTGCTGACACTGGAATTGAACAAATTGTTTCGTTCATCCGTTGCCGCCTCAACTGTCCGTCGCTGGTTACCTAAAGCTGGCATTGTTTGGCGACGAGCAGCGCCAACACTCTGTATCAGAGATCCGCATCGCACTGAAAAGATGGATAAAATCAATCAAGCCTTAGCCAATTGCTATGCAAGACATCCTGTCTTTTACGAGGATGAAGTTGATATCAATTTAAACCCTAAAATCGGTGCTGATTGGGTGATGAAAGGCCAGCAAAAACTCAGAGTTATTCATCGCGATGTTAGAGAAACTCAAGCGCCACTATCGTGGCGCAAAAACGATCACACTTATCCTGGATAACTACATCATTCATAAGAGCCGAAAAACACAAGCCTGGCTAAAACAAAATCCCAAGTTCATTTTGCGGTTTCAGCCTGTTTATTCGCCTTGGGTCAATGTTATCGAGCGGCTGTGGAATGCGCTGCATGAAACCATCACACGGAACCACAAATGTAGCTATATGTGGCAACTTCTTCGGCAGGTGAAGTTCTTCATGGACAACGTATCACCATTTCCAGGAGGCGGGCATGGGATTATCAAAATGTAGCACTATTAGGATCAGCTATTTAGCGCTGATGGTTCGGCGAAGTATCGCCATAACCAGCCTGCCGTCAGTATCTGTATTAAAAGCGGCAAAAAATGTTGATGTTTGGCTACTTCCAATATTGGAAAGCTTGATGCACCAAGCAAGGTCTGAAATATCAGGACGATTGGAGTGTGCTATCGTATATATATATCAATAAATGCTCGTAAATCAGCCCAGAGAAAATACAAGAAAGACAGAACCTTAGATGGAATTTATGAAAATATTAATGCTTAAGGTCCTGTCTATGAGTGTTTCCACATCACCAACCAGAAAATAAATCTAGCTTATATTCAGTGCCACTAAAAATGTCAGTCACAACAATCCGGATGTTCAGCTCACGACTTCTGTTTGTTTGAAGTGTTTGAGCAGTTCCTTAATTTGTTCCAATTTTTGCTGCGATCGTTCAGTCCACCCTGCACATGCATCAATTAATACCTGAGCTTCGTTTATTTTCCCATCCAATTGTAAATCGAGTGCTTTCCGCTCAAGCTGGTTTACGGACTCCAAATTTTTTATAACTGCTTCTTCATTAAGATATAGCTCCCCTATTAATGTATCGTCCAAAAACAAATCTGGGCTCCATACCAGTTGATATTGGATATAAATAACACGTATTCTGCCTTTTTTTGCAGCTTCATCCTCAGTGATTTCACGAATCTCACTGTTCGCCACAACGAGTAAACGCACGCCTATGCCGATAGTAGAAAATGAGGAGCGTGAAGACGTCGTGCCCTCTTTGTCTTCACCACTAACAGCATCTATAGTATCCTGTATTGAAGAAAAACAAGCTAATGCGATAGAACCTTCCGGGCTAAATAAAAGTGGGTCTTCTCCACCTTTTTCCTTCAATAACGCTTCGTAATTCTGCTTTGAAGAAGCATTGATAGTGACATTGGTCAAGTCAAACTTGTACCTGTCTTTTTCCATAATCAGAGCTTTAGCCAAGCCTTGAACTGTATTCATTATGTTGAAAGTCGGCGAGCCCTCTACAGATTGTACGTCGCATGAACCTCCTTCCAGGATTATTTGGTTTTCTTCTGGGTGCTTGAAATACTTTTTTTGCAGTTCTATAAATTCAGCATCTCCTTCTTTGGTATACGTATCTCGCATTTCTTTTGAGACATCTATGGCAACTTTTTGAAAACTTGGAGAAGAACCCATAACACATTCCTTTTAATCAGTTGGTTAGTCATTGAGTTTAAAAATACCGCTTAAATGCCAATTTAAATTAATAGAGCCCTGCACTCTATTACACTTCATTACACGAATAATTAACGGATGAATTTTGCAGGGAACAAAGGCCTTCAAGATCTATTTATTAGCAGTGTGCAAGGGTTCATGTAGGCAGCCCCTCCGAGTGATTGTGTGCGAGAGCGACTTTGTTGTTCAAATCAGAGAATCCAGCAGATCAACCCAACATAAGTCATGATTTAGCTTACTTTGTGGTTTACGGGCGTACCTAGCCTTGTTAATTTGTTCAACGCACGGACGGCAGCAAGTGCTTCCCGACTTGAGCGTTGTAATCTCGCAAACTTAAAGCTGAGCCAAGTAACCGCTTATATCTCAACATCGCTGTTTCTGAGATTGAACTACGGTGGTAGCCACTTATCTTTTTCCAGTGTTCGCTGCTGCCGTAAAATCGCTGGTTTGCCACTACAACATTCTTGAGGTGACCACTACACCCCAGCTCTTGGAGGAATAAGCCGACGTGCCTTTTTCCGGTGAATCGCTTGATAGCACAACCTGGTATCATAAGCGCCGTCACCTGATATCGATTTTATCTTGCGATAAGTTTGGTCGAGTAATGTTGGAAAGGTCGCCTTGCTGTATGAATCATGATGAAAGCCGATAAATGTATTTAAAAATCAACACATTGATTTATAGGGTGTTGACCCACACTTCACGATGACACAAATGATTTTCTCTCAATCACATAACGCCAAAATCTGTTACGACTTCCCTTCTGCTTTATGCAAAAATACGATTATTGACAGGCAAACGGATACTCACCGCAGCAGACCCCAGTAGGGGAAAGCAGAGCAAAAACGAGGTAAAGCCATCAACGCCAAAGCCACTAGCCCACTGGCAGATCCATGCGTTTACTGTCAAACGCAAGCATGTGCTCATCGCCATGGAGCAATATACCCGCTATGCCATGGTATTTGCCGACCTCAAAAAGGGGGATTGGGAGGGGTTTCTCAACCTGTTCTTTGAACGTTGGATAAACAACCTGATGTGGCAAGGCGAAGCACTGCAACTTTGGAGCGAAGACCACTTAACCCCCATGCTGAACACCTTAATGTCACGCTTTGGCAAATATCATGTCACCACAGGTACCGACCGCAGCGTACAGGCTCATCTCAATCAGGTTCGCTATGCCTTTGAAGACAATGCTTTAAGATGCAACACCCTACCCAACAATCAGGAGCAGGCTGCCGAGTTTGACGAGTGGATAAATAACGGTATTCGACAGGATAAAGCCCTTAAGGAGTGGTTCTTCCCTGCGGACCGGATGCTGCTCGCTTGGCTTGGTGGGATCTGCGATGCCGATAACGAGCAACAACAGCGGATTCAGCTGCTCGTAGATGACCTTCGCCGTAGCCAATTCTCTGATTATCTATCTGAGTAGGTGATACTGGTCACTATACGCTACAACGTATGAAGTAAAAGTAATTGAGGAGTTGCCTTTCATCAAATGGCGACACAAATAACTTTATTTCCGACCCCGCGCTTCCTCCTGGATACGCTGCGGCACCGGGGCTTCGCCCCACTCGGCCAGCAAGGCTTCTTTAAACACCCGTAGTTTGGCTGAATGCAGCTTTGAGGGTTGATGGACCAGCGACAGCTTGTGTGCCGGGGGATTGAACTCGGTCAGGATCGGTTGCAGCTCGCCGCGGGCGATCGCCTCGCGGGCAAAGAAAGTCATCACCTGCACCACCCCGACCCCGAGCCGCGCGGCATCAAGCAGCGGATCGCCGTGGTCGAACACCAGGTTGCCATCCACAGCTAACATTCTCTCCTGATTTGCTTCAGTGAAACGCCAGCGCACCGGGCGCCCGGTATGCGGATTGCGCACTTGCAGGCAGTTGTGCGCGGCCAGCTCATCCGGATACACTGGCATGCCTTGGCGGGCCAGATACTCCGGCGAAGCGAGCGTCTGCCAGGTCAGTGGGGCCAGCGGCCGGGCAATCAGACGCTGATCCCGGATCTCCCCCGTGCGCAGCACGGCATCAAAGCCTTCTTCCACCAAATCGACGATGCGATCGCTCATCACCACTTCGATGTTCAGTTGCGGATGCGCTACCAGCAGCCGGGCCAGGATCGGCATCAGAACCACCCGCCCGAATGCCGACGGCGCACTGACTTTCAGCCGTCCCGAGGGAGAACTGCGACGGTCCTGCAACTCCTGGCCGAGTGCCTCCAGATCGCCCAGCAGCGGGGCACTTCGCTCATAAAACACCATACCGTCCGGGGTCAGACTCAGGCGACGGGTATTGCGGTGCAGCAGGCGCACCCCAAGCTGGTGCTCCAAGCGGCTGACCGCACGAGAGACCCCGGACTGGGTCACCCCGAGCTGGGCCGCCGCATCGGTAAAGCTCAGACATTCGGCGACCTTGAGAAACTGGCGAATCGCATTGAGATCCATGATTTTATTCATTACTGAAAGGAGAGTGACCGGGTTAATCAAACTTATTGCATAAGTGATACTGGTGCAAGTGACATCCACTCCATAACAAGGATCGCTTATGCACACCACCGCCAAACCGAGCATACCGGTTTCCGTTTATGTCCTGGCCCTGGGCATTTTCGCCATGATCAACTGCGAGTTGCAGGTACTGGGCATGATGCCGCAAATGGCCCGGGATCTGGACATCTCCATCTCCCAGGTCGGCTATCTGGTTTCTATCTATGCCGCTGCCATGGCGCTCGGCGGCCCGCTGCTGACGCTGGGGCTGGGAACCCAGCCGCCGAAGAAAATCCTCTACCTGTTGTTTGCGCTCTTTATCGTCGGCGAAATTCTGGGGGCACTGGCCCAGAATTATCCCATGCTGATCGTCTCCCGGCTGATCACCGGTGCCGTGTCCGGGGCTTTCTTCGGCACCGCGCTGGGCACCTGTCACCGCCTGGTCGCGCCCGAGCTGGGGATCCGCGCCGTCGCCATCGTGTTGGCCGGGATCATGGTCGGCACCATTCTCGGACTGCCGCTGGCGAGCCTGGTCGGCGAATATTACGGCTGGCGCGCCAGCTTCTGGTTCGTGGTCATCCTGACCGTGCTGGCAGCCCTGGGCACGGCCGTGCTGCTCCCCACCTTACCCGCCGCCCCAAAAATCGGCCTGCGTCAGGAGTTGGCAGCGTTTGGCAACCGCCAGCTCTGGGCCGTCTTTGCCACCAGTTTCTGTGTCATCGGCACGACTTATGCTGCGTTCAGCTACTTCGTCCCGATCCTGACCCAGTTGGCCGGCTTTGCGCACCACAGCGTCACCTGGCTGCTGTTTGCCTACGGGATCGCCATGCTGTTCGGCAATCACGTCGTCGCCCGGCTGGCCGGCCAGCGTAACCTGCGCATCCTCGCTTGCGGCCTGGTGTTGCAGAGCCTGTTCCTGGCACTGCTGGCCCTGCAGGTCCATCAGCCCTGGGCAGCCGTCATCGCCGTCCTCGGGCTCGGCCTGACCGGGATCAGCATGAACCCGGCGATGGTCAGCCGGGTGATGCAGGTCCCGAACGGCGAGCGGCCGCTGGTCAACACCGTCCATGCCTCGGTGATCACCCTCGGGATCATGTTCGGCAGCTATGCCAGCGGACAGGTGCTGGACTGGGGCTACAGCCTCCACGCACCGATGTGGGTCGGGATCGCCATCGCCATGCTCGGCTTGCTGACCTTGCTGCTTGACCGTTCGAACACGGCCACAACTGCCGCGCCGGTACAGAATGAGCCAACCGACACCGCACCGGCGTAACGCAAGCCTACCCGTCGCACAAGCCCACCTGTCGCGGGACACTCACCTCTCTCACCGGGCTGTCACGCCGCAGCCCGGCCACCTCCCCCTTTTTTGCCAAAAGCCATCTAGGATTAATAAGAAGCGCTTCAGATCAGAAAAAGATGATTTTTCAGGCAGGCAGAGAATTTCAATTCCCGGCGGATCATGGTAATCTGCGCGCCCTTCTAACACTGAGTGGATGAACAATGAGCAAAGGTACACTTTACATCGTGTCGGCCCCAAGTGGCGCGGGCAAATCCAGTTTGATTAACGCCCTTCTTGAGACTAACCCGACCTATGATATGAAGGTATCCGTCTCCCACACCACACGCGGTATGCGTCCCGGCGAAGAGCATGGTGTTCATTACAATTTCGTCAGTGTCGAAGAATTTACTGATCTGGTCGAGCAGGGCGCCTTTCTGGAGCATGCTGAAGTGTTCGGCAACTATTACGGCACATCCCGTCCGTGGATTGAGCAGCAACTGGACAAAGGCATTGATGTGTTCCTGGATATCGACTGGCAGGGTGCGCGTCAAATCCGCAAGCAGATGCCGCAAGCCAAGAGCCTGTTTATTCTGCCACCTTCCAAAGAAGAGCTGGAACGTCGCCTCAATGCCCGGGGTCAGGACAGCGATGCCGTGATTGAGCGCCGGATGCAGGAAGCCCGCTCAGAGATCTCTCACTACGATGAGTACGACTATGTGATCGTTAACGACGATTTCGATGTCGCGCTGATGGACTTCAAAGCCATTATCCGTGCTGAGCGATTGAAGCAGGACAAACAAGCTGCTAAATATAACAGCATGATCACTGCCCTACTGGCGCAGCAGTAACTATTTTTGTACAATTTTCCATCTTTTATTTGTAGATAACCACTGGAGTCCTCCATGGCACGCGTAACCGTTCAAGACGCTGTTGATAAAATTGGCAACCGTTTCGATCTGATCCAAATTGCTTCACGCCGCGCTCGTCAGATGCAAACTGGCGGTAAGGATCCACTGGTTCCGGAAGAAAACGACAAGTACACCGTGATCGCCCTGCGCGAGATCGAAGAAGGTCTGATCACCAAAGACATCCTGGATGCCCGTGAGCGTCAGGAACTTCAAGAGCAAGAAGCGGCAGAGCTAGCAGCTGTGAGCGCGATTGCAGGCGACCACCGTTAATTCAGGGAACCGGGCGAATTGTATCTCTTTGATAGCCTGAAAGAAGTCGTCATCGAGTACCTGCCTGAGCCACAAATTGAAGCGCTCAGGCAGGCGTACCTCGTTGCGCGCGACGCCCACGAAGGGCAAACCCGCTCCAGCGGCGAACCTTACATCATCCATCCGATTGCCGTAGCCCGGATCCTGGCGGAAATGCGCCTGGATTACGAAACACTGATGTCTGCGCTGCTGCACGACGTGATCGAAGACACCGAGGTCACCAAAGACGATCTCGACAGCCGCTTCGGCGCAACCGTCGCAGACCTGGTGGATGGCGTCTCCAAGCTGGACAAACTCAAATTCCGCGACCGCAAAGAAGCGCAGGCGGAAAACTTCCGCAAGATGATCATGGCCATGGCCCATGATATCCGCGTGATCCTGATCAAGCTGGCCGACCGCACGCACAATATGCGCACCCTGGGTGCCCTGCGTCCGGACAAACGCCGCCGGATTGCCCGCGAAACCCTCGAAATCTTTGCACCGCTGGCCCACCGTCTGGGGATCCACAATATCAAGACCGAGCTCGAAGAGCTGGGTTTCGAAGCCCTTTACCCCAATCGCTACCGGGTGCTGAAAGAAGTCGTCGCCTCTGCGCGCGGCAACCGCAAAGAAATGATTAACAAGATCCACGCCGAAATTGAGGGCCGCCTCAAAGACGCGGGGATCGATGCCAAGGTGCTGGGACGCGAGAAAAACCTGTACTCCATCTATAACAAGATGAAGAGCAAGGAGCAGCGTTTCCATTCCATCATGGATATCTACGCCTTCCGGGTACTGGTCAAAGATCTCGATACCAGCTACCGGGTGCTGGGCCAGGTCCACAACCTGTACAAGCCACGCCCGAGCCGGATGAAAGACTACATCGCGATCCCGAAAGCCAATGGCTATCAGTCGCTGCACACCTCGCTGGTCGGCCCGCACGGCGTGCCGGTGGAAGTGCAGATCCGAACTGAAGATATGGACCAAATGGCCGACAAAGGGGTCGCTGCACACTGGACGTACAAGGACGGCGAAAGCTCAGGCACCACCGCGCAGGTCAAGGCCCAGCGCTGGATGCAGAGCCTGCTGGAACTACAACAAAGCGCCGGCAGCTCGTTTGAGTTTATCGAGAACGTGAAATCTGACCTGTTCCCGGATGAGATTTACGTCTTCACTCCGAAAGGCCGGATTGTCGAACTGCCGGTGGGTGCCACCGCCGTCGACTTTGCCTACGCGGTACATACCGATGTCGGCAATGCCTGTGTCGGTGCCCGGGTCGAGCGTCAGCCGTATCCGCTGAGCAAGCCGCTGAAAAACGGCCAGACCGTCGATATTATCTGTGCGCCGGGTGCCCGCCCGAACGCCGCCTGGCTCAACTATGTGGTCACCTCCCGCGCCCGGACCAAAATCCGTCAGGTGCTGAAGACCATGCGCCGGGCCGAGTCGATCACCCTGGGTCGCCGCCTGCTCAACCACGCGCTGGGCGAGCTGAGTATCGATCAGATCAACCCGGACCATCTGGCGCAAACCCTGAGCGATCTGCGCCTGAAATCCATCGACGATTTGCTGGCCGCCATCGGTCTCGGTGAGCGGATGAGTGTCGTCATCGCCCGTCGCCTGCTCGGCAACAGCGAGGAAGGCCACGCCAAGGAAACCGCCCACAGCATGCCGATCCGTGGTGCTGACGGTATCCTGCTGACCTTTGCCAACTGCTGTCACCCGATCCACGGTGACCCGATCATGGCCCATGTCAGCCCGGGCAAAGGTCTGGTGATCCACCGCGAAGAATGTGCCAACATCCGCGGTTACCAGAAAGAGCCGGACAAATACATGCCGGTCGAGTGGAGCGAAGACTTCGAGCAGGAGTTTGTCACCAACCTCAAAGTGGACATGCAAAACCACCAGGGTGCGCTGGCCGATCTGACCAACACCATTGCCGCGACCGGCTCCAACATCCAGGGCCTGTCGACGGAAGAGAAAGACGGTCGCCTGTACACCATCACGGTGCGCCTGACGACCAAGGGACGGATCCACCTGGCCAATATCATGCGCCGGATCCGGGTGATGCCGAACGTGGTTCGGGTTTCACGCCAGAAAAACTAAGGCTGACCGCGAGTGCGGTCCCAGCCGCCTGTTGACGAACGCCCGTTATCGGGCGTTTTCTTTATTCAAAAAGACGATAGAACAGTATGTCACCCGAACGTTTTCAACGGATCCAGTCGGTCCTGGCCACCCGCCAGCCGGATTTGACCGTCTGCATGGAAGAAGTGCACAAGCCCAACAACGTGTCTGCGATCATCCGCACCGCCGATGCGGTCGGTGTCCACAAAGTCCATGCCGTGTGGCCGAAAGCAGACATGCGCGTGCTGAGCCATACCTCCGCCGGTGCCCGCAACTGGGTCGAGCTGGACACCCATGACTCCATGGTCGACGCGGTCGCCGCCCTCAAAGCCCAGGGCATGCAGGTGGTTGCCACCAACCTGTCAGAGCGCGCGATTGATTTTCGTGAGGTGGATTACACCCTGCCGACGGCGATTATCCTCGGTGGCGAGAAAAATGGGATCACCGCTGAAGCGCTGTCACTGGCCGATCAGGATATCATCATTCCGATGGTCGGTATGGTACAGTCGCTCAATGTCTCGGTGGCCAGCGCCCTGATCCTCTATGAAGCCCAGCGCCAGCGTCAGGCCGCCGGGATGTACGATCGCACCACCACGCCGTTACCGGACGATGTGGTTCACCGGATCCTGTTTGAACGCGGCCATCCGGTGCTGGCCAAGGTGGCCCAGCGCAAGGGGCTGCCGTATCCGCCACTGGACGAGCACGGTCAGATCGTCGCAGACGAGCAGTGGTGGCAGACCATGCAGGCCATCGAGCCCAAAAAACGTAAACCAAAGCGTCACTAACCAACGGAAATAACTAATCAGCGGAAATAGCGATGAGCGGACAACTCCTTGACAGCGTCGCCCTGACAGAACTCTCCGGCGTCGGGGCCAAGATGGCCGAAAAACTGGAAAAAATCGGCCTGCACAACGTGCAGGACCTGCTGTTTCACCTGCCGCTCCGCTATGAAGACCGCACCCGGATCTGGCCCATTGCCGGGGCCCTGCCCGGTCAGCACCTCACCATTCAGGGCGAGGTGATCAGCAACAACATCAGCTTCGGCAAACGGCGGATGCTGACGGTCAAAATCAGCGATCAGACCGGCAGCGCCACCCTACGCTTTTTCAACTTCAACGCGGCAATGAAAAACAGCCTGGCCGAAGGCAAGCAGGTCAAAGCCTATGGCGAGATCAAGCGTGGCCAGCACGGGCTGGAGATCATTCACCCCGACTACAACGTGTTTTCCGAGCCGACCGAACTCAGCGTCGAGGAAACCCTGACCCCGGTCTACCCGACCACCGACGGCCTGCGCCAGCTCACTCTGCGCAACCTGACCGATCAGGCGCTGGCCCTGCTCGACAAGGCCGCAGTCAGCGAATTGCTGCCCGAAGGTCTCTACGATCGCCAGATGACCCTGGCCGAAGCGCTGCACCTTATGCACCGGCCCACCCCGGATGTCTCCCTCGATCAACTCGAAGAAGGCAAACACCCGGCCCAGCAACGGCTGATCCTCGAAGAGCTGCTGGCGCAGAACCTGTCGATGCTGGCCGTGCGCAGCAAAGGCCAGCAACATCTGGCCTGGCCGCTGCCGCCCAGCCACACCCTGAAACAGCAGCTGCTCGCCAGCCTGCCGTTCAGCCCGACCGGTGCCCAGCAGCGGGTCGTCGGCGATATCGAAACCGACCTCGCCCGGCCCCATCCGATGATGCGTCTGGTGCAGGGGGATGTCGGCTCGGGAAAAACCCTGGTCGCAGCCCTGGCCGCCATTCGCGCGATTGAGCACGGCTATCAGGTAGCACTGATGGCCCCGACCGAACTGCTGGCCGAGCAGCATGCGCTGAACTTTGCCAACTGGCTTAACCCACTCGGCATCGAGGTCGGCTGGCTGGCGGGCAAGCTCAAGGGCAAGGCCCGTGAAAACGAACTGGCCCGGATTGAAAGCGGCGAAGCCAAAATGGTGGTCGGCACCCATGCCCTGTTCCAGGAGCAGGTGGTGTTTCAGAACCTGGCGCTGGTGATCATCGATGAGCAGCACCGCTTCGGCGTCCATCAGCGGCTGGAGCTGCGCGAGAAAGGCGCCCACAACGGCCACTATCCGCACCAGTTGATCATGACCGCCACCCCAATCCCGCGCACCCTGGCAATGACCGCCTATGCCGATCTCGAAACCTCGGTGATCGACGAGCTGCCGCCGGGCCGCACGCCCATCCAGACCGTGGCGGTGCCCGACAGCCGCCGGGCAGATATCGTCGAGCGGATCCGCGCCGCCTGCCTCAATGAAGGCCGCCAGGCCTATTGGGTCTGCACCCTGATTGATGAATCCGAAGTGCTGGAAGCCCAGGCGGCGTCAGATACTGCCGACGAGCTGACCGCCCAGCTACCGGAGCTCAATATCGGCCTGGTCCATGGCCGGATGAAACCGGCTGAAAAACAGGCGGTGATGAAACGCTTCAAGGACGGCGAGCTGCACCTGCTGGTCGCCACCACCGTGATTGAGGTCGGGGTCGATGTCCCGAACGCCAGCCTGATGGTGATTGAAAACCCAGAGCGGCTCGGTCTGGCCCAGCTCCACCAGCTGCGCGGCCGGGTTGGCCGGGGCAGCGTCGCCAGCCATTGTGTGTTGCTCTATCATGCCCCGCTGTCCAAAACCGCTCAGAAACGCCTGGGTGTGCTGCGCGAGAGCAGCGACGGGTTTGTGATTGCCCAGCGCGATCTGGAAATCCGCGGTCCCGGTGAATTGCTGGGCACCAAGCAGACCGGCCTCGCCGACTTCAAAGTGGCCGATCTGGTACGCGACCAGCATCTGATCCCGCAGGTGCAGAAACTGGCCCGCTATATTCACGACCGCTATCCGGACAATGCCCAAGCCATCATTACCCGCTGGCTCGGCCGGCGCGAGAACTACTCCAACGCCTGAGCCGTTCCCAGCACCAGCGCTGTCCCCAAAGCCCACATATGCGGCCGGAAAGTGCACTTTCCGGCCGCAGCACCGCCACCACAGCCACTCCCGAACCGCCCTGACAGGACGATAAAAAAGTCTGCCCAACTCAGCGCAAACGTTTGCTATTTTCTGTCAGATAATTACAATAGCGCACAAAATTTCACCCACACGCACTTCTCCCGTGAACCGGCGGATCTGACTAACAGCAATCACAGAATTATTCGCCCTCACTGGCTTTGCCCATCCAGCGCAGCGCCGGGGATTTAGAAGTCCATCAAGGAAACCATGGCTATGACACGCCAACACGACGACATCGCAACACCGCAGAAATCCGATCTGATCTATCGCCTTGAAGACCGGCCGCCACTGCCGCAAACCCTGTTTGCCGCCACTCAGCACCTCTTGGCGATGTTTGTCGCGGTGATCACCCCGTCGCTGATCATCTGCCAGGCCCTCGGCCTGCCGGCCAGTGACACCAACACCATTGTCAGCATGTCACTGTTCGCCTCGGGCATTGCCTCGTTCATTCAGATCCGCACCATCGGCCCGGTCGGCTCGGGGCTGCTGTCGATCCAGGGCACCAGTTTCAACTTCCTCGGTCCGATCATCGGTGCCGGGTTGGCAATGAAAGCCGGCGGCGCAGATATTCCAACCATGATGGCGGCCATTTTCGGCACCATTCTGGCCGCTTCGCTGACCGAAGTGTTGATCTCCCGGGTGCTGCAACATGCCCAGCGCGTGATCACCCCGCTGGTCTCGGGGATCGTCGTCACCCTGATCGGCCTGACCCTGATCCAAATCGGCCTCACCTCCATGGGTGGCGGCTACGCGGCAATTGAAAACGGCAGCTTCGGCAGCCTGGATAACCTGATGCTGGCGGGGACTGTGCTGGGCCTGATTGTCCTGCTGAACCGGGTGAAGAACCCGTACCTGCGCGTCTCTTCGATTGTGATTGCCATGGCCGCCGGCACTCTGCTGGCGTGGGGCACCGGGATGCTCGATACCGCCCACGTCGCTAAGACCGACCTGATCGCCGTGCCGCTGCCGATGCAGTACGGCCTCGGCTTTGACTGGTCGCTGCTGATCCCGCTGGTGATTGTCTTTGCCATCACCTCGCTGGAAGCCATCGGCGATATTACCGCAACGTCCGAAACCTCCGAGCAGCCGGTTGCCGGTCCGGTGTACATGAAACGGATCAAGGGCGGCGTCCTGGCCGACGGCGTCAACTCAGCGCTGGCCGCCGTGCTGAACAGCTTCCCGAACTCCACCTTCAGCCAGAACAACGGCATTATCCAGCTAACCGGGGTTGCCAGCCGTTACATCGGCTACTTCGTGGCCGGGATGCTGGTACTGCTGGGCCTGCTGCCAAGCGTGGCCAATTTAGTCCAGTTGATCCCCGAGCCGGTGCTGGGCGGTGCCACCATTGTGATGTTCGGCACCATTGCGGCTTCCGGAGTCCGGATTATCTCGCGCTGCAACCTCGACCGCCGGGCGATCCTGATCATGGCGCTGTCATTTTCCATGGGTCTGGGCATTGCCCAGAAACCGGAAATCCTCCAGTTCATGCCCGAATGGATCCAGAGCATCCTGTCTTCCGGCATGGCTGCCGGGGGGATCACCGCAATTGTGCTGAACCTGGTGCTGCCGGAAGAGAAGTAATTCGCCTCACGGCAATCACAACCGATAAAAAAAGCGCCGGCATCACTGCCGGCGCTTTTTCGTTTTGATCCGATTTGTTTTGACCCGGCGCGCGGCGCGCCCGGATCTTAATGTTTTTTACCGTTCTGCATCGGCAGGCCAATCTGCACTTTCAACCCGCCGCCGCTGCGGTTGGTCACCAGAATACTGCCGCCATGCTGGTCGATGATCCGCTTCACAATGGCCAGCCCCAGCCCGGTCCCTTCCGCGTCACTGCCGCGGGCACTGTCGCCCCGGGTCAGCGGCTGGAACATCTTCGCCACCTGATCCGGCGCAATCCCCGGCCCGTCATCTTCGACACAGAACCAGGCGGTCTGGCGATCGACCGTCACCCCGCTGGACACCTTGACCCAGCCATGGCCATAGCGCAACGCATTGACCACCAGGTTGGCCACCGAGCGCTTGATCGCCACCGGATCGCCCTGCACCACCCCGGGGATCGGACTCAGCGCCAGCGCAATTTCCTGCTCATAACCGCCTTCGGCTTCGGCCACTTCCTGCAGCAAACTGTTCAGATCCAGCGGCTCCTGCGCCAGTTGCTTGGTCGATTTGAGGTATTCCATGAACTGGCTAATGATCTCGTTACACTCCTCGGTGTCCTTAATCATGCTCTCCGCCAGGTAACTGTCTTCCGGCGACATCATCTCGGTTGCCAGCCGGATCCGGGTCAGCGGAGTGCGCAAATCGTGGCTGACCCCGGCCAGCAGCAGCGCCCGGTCATCTTCCAGTTGCTGGATCCCTTCCGCCATCTTGTTAAAGGCCCGAGTCACCGCCCGGATCTCCGACGCGCCCCGCTCCGGCAAATGCGGTGGAGTACCGCCCTGAGCCACCTGCAACGCCGCCTGCTCCAGCGCCACCAACGGCCGGTTCTGGATCTTGATAAACAGCCAGCCCCCGGCAATCACCATCAGCGCAATGATCAGGCTGTAGTGGAACAGCGGCGAAAAATCCTCTTCCTGCAATTCCGACAGCGGGATCCGCATCAGGTAGCCCGGCATCGCATCGCACTTCATCCACAGCACATAACTGTCGGCCCCCAGCACCAGGCGGACCTCGGTCGGCGCGTCCAGCTCCCGGCTCATCTCCTCACTGAGATAATCAATCCGGGTCGCCTCGCGAAACTCCGCCAGCGACTCGCTTTCCTCGCTATGCAGCGTCACGCCCAGTTGCTCCAGCAACTGGCGCCGTAACGGCGTGTCGAGGTGGAAGGTATGGCCGTCGGCCAGCTCCACATCTTCCTTGAGCATCAGCCGAACCTCGTAGGCCAAAATCCGGTTAAACTGCTTCAGGCTGGGCAGCAGGGCATAGTTGAGCACCGCCAGATACGAAAAAATCTGGCTGGCTATCAACAGGCCAGCCAGCAGGATCAGGGTGCGGGCAAATGTACTGCGCGGGGACATCCGCATGGTCGCGTCCTTCTTTATGCCTCACTGCCGTCCGGTACGAACACATAACCCAGACCCCAGACGGTCTGGATGTAACGCGGACGGCTCGGATCTTCTTCAATCATCCGGCGCAGGCGCGAGATCTGCACGTCAATCGAGCGCTCCATGGCCGAATACTCACGGCCGCGGGCCATATTCATCAGCTTATCGCGGGACATCGGCTCACGGGCATTGGTCACCAGGGCCTTGAGCACGGCAAACTCGCCCGAGGTCAGCGGCATCGCTTCCTCGCCACGGAACATCTCGCGGGTACCGAGGTTGAGGCGGAATTCGCCGAACTCGATGATCTTACTGTCGACGCTCGGGGCACCCGGCGCTTCAATGGTCTGACGACGCAGCACCGCCCGGATTCGGGCCAGCAGCTCACGCGGATTAAACGGCTTCGGCAGGTAGTCGTCGGCACCGACTTCCAGCCCGACAATCCGATCGACCTCATCGCCCTTGGCGGTCAGCATCAGGATCGGCAGCATGTTGTTGGCATTGCGCAGCCGGCGGCAAATCGACAAACCGTCTTCGCCCGGCAACATCAGGTCCAGCACCATCAGGTGAAAATTCTCCCGGGACAGCAAACGGTCCATCTGCTCGCCATTGGCAACACTACGCACCTGAAACCCCTGCTCCGACAGGTAACGCTCCAGCAACGCCCGCAGGCGCATATCATCATCAACCACCAGAATCTTGAAATTTTCCTGCATATCTCATCTCACCTGCATCGACAATCGTATCGAAATTTATTCATATCTTACTCGACAACAGTACCCTGACACGCAACCGTGCTGCTAAATCATACGCCAAATTGTTACAGAGTATGTCGCGTGATTACCATCCCGGCGAAAAGCAGCGCATTCCGGTGAATTCCCCACACCACTGACCACATCCGGCCCTTAATAGTTCAAGACGGACTCACCCACCGAAAGATTCATCTTTCCAGGCTGATGAATTTGATAATAGGAAACCTTTCTATATAATCCAACAGAATAAACCACTTGCACTGAGCACGCTTGAATACTCCAATCGCGCATGACAACCATTTTGATGTGCACAGGTCACTTCACACCTGCCCGACACAACAACGCTTCCGCCACTCCATCACACAGATAAGTACCGTATGAACAAATTAACATTACCTGCACTGCTTGCACTGTTTCCGCTGAGCCTTCACGCCGCAGACTTTACAACGATCACCAACTTCGGGGACAGCCTGTCCGATATGGGCAACAAGCACCTGATCACCGTCGAGATGAATCAGGCGACCGACGGCAATATCGGTATCCGCGCCCAGGCGCCCAACGTCAACGGCCGCTTCAGCAACGGCCCGGTCTGGACCGAATACCTCGCCACACAGCTCGAAATGCCGGCCCCGACACGTGCCCACGGCCAGATTAAGAGCACCGTCGTCTTAACCAGCCCGGATGGGCAGCAAGTCAGCTACCGCTACCAGGGCAAGGCCCTGATCGGCACCAACTGGGCGGTCGGCGGCGCTATGTCCGGACCGGGCCGCTTTATCGACATTGATGCCGCCAACGGCTTCTCGGCCAGCGCAGGGCTGGATGTCCTGTCCAACAGCGGCCTGCAGATTCAGCAACGCATCCACCATAAAGGCCCGTTCAGCGGCCATGAGCTCGTGAGCTACATGAGCGGGACCAATAACTTATGGTTCACCCTGTTCGGCGATCTCGGCCAGAGCGGAGATCAGGCGGCGGCCTTGGCGCTCAAAGATATCGCATCGCTCATTGATGCCGGCGCAACACACATCCTGGCGGCGAATATTCCAAACTTTGTCGATGCCCCTTGGTTTGACGGCCAGCAGAACACAGCCACCCGCTTTATCCGTGAGCACAATCTTGCGCTGAAATCCGGTCTGGAGCAGCTGGCCGCAAGCCATCCCGAAGTCGCGATCTTCCACTTCGACGCGTTTGCGACCTTTGACAAAGTGATCAACGCAGTCAAACAAAACGGCCGGTACCATGATGCCGAGCTGGCAGTCACCATCACGGATGTCACCGGTGAAGCCTACAGCTACGCCACCGGCAAGGTGATTGCCCAGCCGAACCACAACCTGTACTGGGACGGCCTGCACCCGACGACCGCCATGCATCAGATCCTCGCGAAAGATGCCGCCCGCCTCGTCAACACCGGAATCGCATTATGATGTCACTCAAATCCATCCGTCACCAAATCATTCTTGGTGCGGCCAGCTGCCTGTTTTTCTCACTGGTCGCGGTCCTGTTGGTCGGGCAGAAATACTCGACCCAGCTGGAAGGCATGGTGCACAACAAAACCTACGCGTTTGCCGATAGTACGCTGACCGAGCTTCTGGAAGAAACCAGCAAATTTCACTCCGAACAGATCCAGAACCAGCTCTCGGTGGCCATGAACTCGGCCGAAGCCCTGGCCAGTGTCGTGTCAGGCATGGCAAGCGCGACGGACACCCCAGACAGGCTGAGCCGCGAAGCGCTCTCACTGATGGTCCGGGATCTGCTGGCCGGAAACCAGAAATTCCTCGGCGCCTATATCGCGTTCGAGCCCAATGCCTGGGACGGCAAAGATGCCATTTATGAGTCCATTGACGGCAAAGGCCAGTTCAACGTCTACTGGACCCGCAGTAGCGATAACCAGCTCAAGCCTTCATCGGTGGACTCCGATCGATTCTATCTCCAGGACCGGACCAAAACCGGCACCCGGGTCAGTGAATGGTATCTGTGCCCGCTGGAAACCGGGCGCAGCTGCCTCATCGACCCGTGGGCCTATGATGTCCAGGGCCAGCAGGTGCTCATGGCCAACCTGGTGACCCCGATCAAGGTCAACGGCCGGACCATCGGCATGCTCGGGATTGATCTGTCGGTGAACTTTATCAACGAGCTGGCCCTCAAGCTGCAGCGCGAAAAATTCGGCCCGAACTCCCACATCAGTATTATCACCTATCGCGGCGTCGTCGCCGGGGATACCAACCCGGTTTCCCCGCTCGGTGAGGTGTTGAGCGACTGGAGCCAGCGCCAAGCCCAGTTCCAGGCCGGCAAGCAAATCTGGAACTCAACCGAAGACTTCTCCAGCCTGGTGACGCCGATTCGGGTCGGGAATACGGATACCCCGTGGATGCTGTGGATATCGGTTCCTAAAGCCGAGCTGCTTGAGGATATCCATGCCCTGGAACGCGATCTGAAGACCTCGTTCGGGGAATTTCTGAACAGCCAGCTGATCGCCGGTGTGGTGATCTCTCTCTTTGCCCTGGCGGTGCTATATATCATGGCCAAACGGATTTCCACCCCGATCCAACAGGTCGTCGATATCGTCCGCCAGCTCGGTCAAGCCGGTGGCGATCTGACCTACCGGCTGGACGTCACCCGAAAAGACGAAACCGGCGCCCTCATGCATGGACTAAATATCCTGATGGCGTCGCTTCAGGGCATGATCCGGGATATTGCCGGCTCGGTTGACAACCTGAACATGGCCGCCAACCGCTCGGCCGGGATCGCCGAAACCTCGCACCAGGGCGTCCAGCAACAGCGCCAGGAGTTAGAGCAGGTCGCGACCGCCATCAATGAGATGGCCTGTACCGCCAGCGAGGTCGCCAACAATGTGGCCAACACGGCCAGCTCGGTGGAGGAAGCCAACCAGGCCATCACCCGCTGTAGCGATGTTGTCAATGACAGCGCCAGCATGATCAGCCGGCTCGGCGAGGAAATGGAGCGCTCGACGGAGACGATTGTGGAGCTGGAAACCCAGAGCCACCAGATCAGCAGCATTCTCGAGGTGATCCGCAGTATTTCCGACCAGACCAACCTGCTGGCCCTGAACGCCGCGATTGAAGCCGCCCGGGCGGGCGAGCATGGCCGTGGGTTTGCAGTCGTCGCCGATGAGGTGCGCCAGTTGGCCTCCAAGACCCAAAACTCGACGCAAGAAATCCAGCAGATGATTGACCGCTTCCAGAGCCAGATCCAGCGGACGGTTGAAGCGATTTCCAACGGCCAGTCCTATAGCCGCAGCAGCATCGACAGCAGCAAAACGGCCGTCGTGGAGCTTGAGGCGTTGATGGCAACCACTGCTGCCATGCAGGAGATGATCTGCCAGATCGCCACTGCGGCTGAGGAGCAGCATCAGGTGACGGAAGATATCAACCGCAACATCAATGCGATCACCGAGATCACCGTCAAGGCCGCCCAAAGTGCCGAAACATCGAGCCAGGAAGCACAAGGGATGCTGACGCAAACCAGCGACGTGGAAGAGAAGCTCAACAAGTTTAAGTTCTAACGCGTCTCGGTTCATCGCTTGATCCGAGCCAGGCCACAGGGGCTACTGTCCCTGTGGCCTTTTTCATCGACGCCACCGCAATTTGCAGCTTTCCCGCTTTCCCCGATTTTATGCTGAACCGTCGCCCTGCAAGCGCGGAGATTGACCTGCGAGTCAAAGCGTTAGAAGATTTACGCAGCCAACAACCAGATTCGGATCCACACCATGAAAACCAACTTAATCACGCGTGAGGGATACACCAAGCTCAAAGAAGAGCTCGATTTCCTGTGGAAGGAAGAGCGCCCGGAAGTCACCAAAAAAGTCACCTGGGCCGCCAGCCTCGGCGATCGCAGTGAAAATGCGGATTATCAGTACAATAAAAAGCGCCTGCGCGAAATTGACCGCCGGGTGCGCTACCTGCGCAAGCGCCTGGAGCTGGTCCAGGTCGTCGACTACTCGCCGCAGCAGGACGGCAAAGTCTTCTTCGGTGCCTGGGTTGAAATTGAAAACGAAGACGGCGAGGTGAAAACCTTCCGCATTGTCGGCCCGGACGAGATCTACGGCCGCAACGACTACATTTCTATCGACTCACCAATGGCCCGAGCCCTGCTGAAAAAAGAAGTCGATGACGAGTTTGAGGTCAGCACCCCGGCCGGCAAAAAAGAGTGGTTCGTCAACAGCATTCGCTACCGCTAACGCCGCCCCCATTCATCCCGGCCATCCCGCGCTTTCTCAGCAACCGCCGCGTCGGGTTAATTCGTCCGGCGCCGGGTCACGCTGGGCGTTTGACTGTAGAACCGTTTGTAGGCGCGGGAAAAGCCGGACAGCTGGGCAAAGCCGACTTCGGCAGCCAGCTCGGTCAGAGGCATCTGGGTCTCCAGCAGCAACTGCCGCGCCCGCCGCATCCGCCGCTGCATCACATATTGCTGAGGCGTCATGCCGAACTGGCGCTGGCACAGGCAGTAAAAATGGCTTTCACTTAAATGCATCGCCTGGGCAATCGCGGCATTGCTCAGCGAAGACGACAGGTGCCGGTCGAGATAGGCATCGAGCGTCCGCGCGTCAAGGCGCCCGGAGGTCAGTACCCGCGCTACCGGCGCCGCGGACATCTGCCCGAACTGGGTCAGGAACAATGAGATCAGCTGACAATGCAGCTGCGGGCTAACCTGCTCACCGGCGCGACGTAACTGGTGGGCCGCAAAATCAAGCAGCGGCTGGCTGTCCGGAGCCAAGGTCAGAAAATGCGGCTGGCTGAACAGGGTGGTCAGCAGTGGCTGCTCACATGCCTGCTCCAGCGCCTGGAGATACGGATCGGCCGGCGCCAGATCGATCACCAGCAACTCACTGTCTTCACTCAGGCCATTGAAAAAATGCGGCGCACTGTCGGGAACAATCGCAATCCCGCCATGGCCAATCTGGCCCTGTTCACGCTCAAACTCACACGCCATCTGCCCGCGCCAGCCCAGCAACACTTGGGCAAAGCCATGCTGATGATCGCCCTGCCGACGGGCAATGAGATTCCTTCTGATCTGACTACGCTCCACCCGAACCCTCACTTTTCCACGTCTTGGCAACAGCTCAGGAGTCTGAGCTAACAACATCATAGTCTCAGGCAAATGCCCGGTTTTATTTGTCGATAAAATAACAATACATTAACAGGGAAGGAAGTCTGAAATGCAACTCAACCAGAACCAAGTCCAGGACGCACTGCCGTGGCAACCGCTGATCGAGGCGCTACGCACCATGTTTACCCGTGATGTGGTCGCACCGATCCGCCACCACCATACCCTGTCGGTGCCGGAGAATCCGGATGCCACCCTGCTGCTGATGCCTGCCTGGCTGCCCGGCGAATACCTCGGGGTCAAGCAGGTCAATGTGTTTCCCGGCAACAGCGCCCGCAACCTGCCGGGCCTGAGCAGCCACTACCTGCTGAGCTGCGGCCAGACCGGGCAGCTGCTGGCCCAGATTGACGGCAATGAGCTCACCGCCCGCCGCACGGCCGCCGCATCGGCGCTGGCTTCACGTTATCTGTCACGCGAAGACACCCGCTGCATGCTGATGGTTGGTGCCGGCCGGGTCGCCCGCCGCCTGATCCCGGCCCACATGAGTGTTCGCCCGATCGACACCGTGCATATCTGGGATATCAACCCGGCCGCCGCCGAGCAACTGGCGACCGAGCTGCGCGACCAGGGCATTGAGGCACAGGCTTGCCCGCTGGACCAGCTTGAAACCGTGGCCAGAGCTGCCGATCTGATCAGCTGTGCCACCCTGTCGACCACCCCGATCGTCCAAGGGGCCTGGCTCAAACCCGGCGCCCACCTCGATCTGGTCGGCAGCTTCACCCCGACCATGCGCGAAGCCGACAACAACGCCATGCAACGGGCGGCGCTGTTTGTCGATGTCAAAGCCGCCGCCTTGGCGGAAACCGGTGAGCTGATCCTGCCGATCCAGGATGGCGCCATCGACGAGCACCATATCCTCGCTGACTTTGCCGAGCTGTGCAGCGGCACTCACACCGGCCGCCAGGCCTTGCCCGATCCGAAGACGGCCATCACGGCCTTTAAATCCGTGGGCGATTCGCGCGAAGATCTCGCCGCCGCGATACTGGCCTACCAGAGCATCGCCTGAGTACCGTCAGCCCTCCGGGAGCCGGGGCTCTGACGCCGGCTCCCGCCTGCAACCGGGCTCGCCCGGGATCGATTGATGTAAGGATGCAGCACGATGACACAGAAAAATTCAGACTTTACCGCCACCCCGCACCTCGGTGTGGCCATGATCCCCATTCTTTTGACCATTGGCTTGCTGGCGATCCAGATTTTCTACTACGACGATTTTACCCCCCATATCGCCCTGGCGATTGGTTTTGCCCTCACCGCCCTGGTCGGCTGGTATCAGGGGCTGCGCTGGCAGGACATTGAAGCCGGTGCGTTTCGCGTGCTGCACATCGCCATGCCGTCGATCGCCACCCTGATTGTAGTCGGCATGCTGGTCAGTACCTGGATTGCCAGCGGCACCGTCCCGACCCTGATTTATTACGGCCTGGCCCTGATCGACCCAAGCTGGTTTCTGGCCGCAACCATGCTGCTCTGCTCGCTGGTCTCGCTGTCGATCGGATCAAGCTGGACCACAGTCGGTACCGTCGGCCTGGCGCTGGTCGGCATCGGTTATGCGTTTGGGATCCCGGCTTACTGGACCGCCGGCGCCGTGGTCTCAGGCTCCTTTTTCGGCGATAAAGTCTCCCCGCTGTCCGATACCACCAATCTGGCCGCGGCGGTGACCGAGACCAATGTGTTTGCCCATATCCGCAACATGATGCCGACCACCATCCCGGCGATGCTGATTGCCATGGCAATCTATGCGTTTGTCGGCGGCACCAACAGCGCCGACCCGTCGCAGCTGGCCCATATCACCGACATCCGCCAGGGACTGGAAGCACATTTTGCGCTGGGTCTGCTGCCGCTGCTGCCGCTGGTGGTGGTGATGGCGCTGGCGTTTGGCAAAATCGCTCCCATTCCGGCGCTGTTTACCGGCTTTGTCCTCGGCGCCGGAGTGGCTGCCCACCAGTATGGCTACAACCTCAATGAAATCCTGACCTTTGCCCACAGCGGCTTTCAAATCGACACCGGCACCCAGGCCCTCGACAGCCTGCTCAACCGCGGCGGCGTTTCTTCCATGACCTGGGTGATCACCCTGATGATGTTCGCCCTCGCCTTCGGCGGCGCCCTGGAGCGCACCGGCTGCCTGGAATCCGTGGTCGGCGCCATCATGCGCACCACCCGTTGTTTTCGCGGCTTGCAGACCAATGCCATCCTGACCTCCGTTGCAACCAATGCCGTCTCCGGTGATGTCTATCTGTCGATTGCCCTGCCGGGCCGGATGTTCGGGCCGGAATACGATAAACTGGGCTACAGCCGCCTCAACCTGTCGCGAGCCATTGAAGAAGGCGGCACCCTGGTCTCGCCGCTGATCCCCTGGAATGCCGGCGGCGCCTTTGTGATGGGCACCCTCGGCCTGAGTGTCACCCCGGGCGATTACAGCGCGCTGTTGTATATCCCGCTGGCGTTTGCCTGCTGGCTGTCCCCGGCAATCGGCATCCTCTATGCCCAGACCGGCTGGTTCTCCCTGCAGGTCCCGCAAACCTCGACACGCGATGACGATGCTGCGCCTGCTGCCGCGCCCTCCCAATGATTCAACGACCAGAAGGAAATCCAACCATGGCCAATCTCTCCTCACCCGCAGCATCCCGGGGCCGACTGGCGGTCCTCGGTGCCGGTGTCGTCGGGCTCTGTACAGCGCTGGAAGCCCAGCGCCATGGCTATGCCGTTACCCTGATCGACCGCAACCCGCCGGGTACCGGCGCATCGTTCGGCAATGCCGGCTACCTGGCCACCGAGCTCATCGACCCGCTGGCCACCCCGGCAACGTTGGCCAGCGCCCCGGCGATGTGGCTCGATCCCAACGGGCCGCTGTCACTGCCGCTGCGCTACCTGCCCCGGGCCCTGCCCTGGCTGACACGCTTTATCCGCGCCGCCGCTCCGGCTGCCGTTGCGCACAGCCGGGCTGCCCTGACGGCCCTGAACCGGGCCGCAGTTCCGGCCTGGCAGCGCTGCCTGGACGACATCGGCGCCACCGAGCAACTCGTCCGCTCAGGCTATCTGCTGGTATGGGAGTCCCCCGACAAGCTTGAGGCTGCCCGAGCCCATGCCCGATCTCTGGCCCAGCAGGGGATCCCGACCGAGCTGCTGCAGGGCGAAGCGCTGGCCGCCAAGGAGCCGGCACTGGCCGAGCGCCTCAGCCACGCACTGTTTTTTCCGAACGCCTGCCGGGTCCGCGACCCGTACCAGCTGTCGCTATGCCTGCTGGCTGCGTTTGAAGCCCGCGGCGGCCAGCTTCTTCGCCAGGAGATCCGCAACATCACCCCGCAAGCCGGCCGGATCCAGCTTGAGACCGCTGACGGTGCCAGTTTCCATGCTGAGCAGGCAATCATCTGCACCGGGGCCTGGAGCAAAGCGTTGTTGCAGCAAGTCGGGCTCACCGTGCCGCTGGAAGCCGAGCGCGGCTACCACCTGACAATTGAGGCTGACCATCTCACCTTGAACCATCCCATCGGCTCCGCCGAACGCCGCTTTGTTATGAGCCCGCTCGACAGCGGCTTGCGGGTGGTCGGGATCACCGAAATCGGTGGCCTGTCCCTGCCGCCGCTGGCCCGGGGCTTTGCAGCCCTACGCCACCACAGCAGCCAGTTACTCCGGCACTTGGCCGACCCGAGCCTGAAAATCAGCGAATGGATGGGCCACCGGCCGACGCTGCCGGACTCCCTGCCGGTGATTGACCGTCACCCGAGTCACCCGCGCCTGCTGTTTGCCTTCGGCAACCAGCACCTGGGGCTGACCCAGGCAGCTGTCAGTGCCGAGCTGGTGGTCAGCCTGCTGCGCGGTCAGCCACCGGCCATCGATCCGGCCCCGTTCCGGGTCGACCGCTTCTAAGCCAGTTGCCCCGGACTGATGCTCCCTGGATCACCGCCCCGTCGCCGGACCCCGGGCAATCACGGCACCGGGGTCACACTGACAGACACCTGACGGTTCTCAACTTGCCTCCGCCCCATTCACCCGTAGAATGGAGGCACAAACGACAACAAGAGAATGAACGGATGAGCAACCCGATCAACCAGACGATTGCCCATGAACTGGCGGTACGCCCAGAGCAAGTCACGGCCGCCGTGACCCTGCTCGATGACGGCAATACAGTCCCTTTTATTGCCCGTTACCGTAAGGAAGTCACCGGCGGGCTGGATGATACCCAGCTGCGCAACCTGGAGTCCCGCCTCGGTTACCTGCGGGAAATGGAAGATCGCCGCCAGGTGATTTTGAAATCCATCAGTGAGCAGAACAAGCTGACCCCGGCGCTGGAAGCCGAAATCCAGGCCGCAGACAGCAAAACCCGGCTCGAAGATCTGTACCTGCCGTACAAACCCAAGCGCCGCACCAAAGGCCAGATTGCTATCGAAGCCGGCTTAGCGCCGCTGGCCGACAGCCTGTGGACCGATCCGAGCCAGTCACCGGAAGCTGCGGCAGCAGCTTTTGTTGCCGCTGACAAAGGCGTAGCGGATACCAAAGCAGCCCTCGACGGTGCCCGCGCCATTCTGATGGAGCGTTTTGCCGAAGATGCCGCGCTGCTGGATAAAATCCGCCGCCACCTGCAACAGCAGGCCGAGCTGAGCGCCGCCGTCGTCGACGGCAAAGAACAAGAGGGTGCCAAGTTCAAAGACTACTTTGAGTACAGCGAAACCCTGAAAAACATCCCGTCGCACCGCGCCCTGGCGCTGTTCCGCGGCCGCAACGAGGGCGTGCTGCAACTGACCCTCAACGCCGATCCGAATCAGGAAGCGGGCACCCGCGGCTCCTACTGCGAAGTGATGATCGCCGATCATTACGGCATCACCCTCGGCACCCAACCGGCCGACAGCTGGCGCAAGCAGGTGATCAGCTGGGCCTGGCGGATCAAAATCCTGATGCACATGGAAACCGAGCTGCTGAGTGCCCTGCGCGAAAAAGCCGAAGACGGTGCCATGCAGGTGTTTGCCGACAACCTGAAAGACTTGCTGATGGCCGCGCCGGCCGGTCCGCGTATCACCCTGGCGCTGGACCCGGGTCTGCGCACCGGCTGTAAAGTGGCCGTGGTCGATCAAACCGGCAAGCTGCTTGATACCGCAACCATTTATCCGCACCAGCCGCAACGCCAGGTGGCCCAATCGGCCGCAACGGTGCTGGCGCTGATCACCAAGCACAACGTCGATCTGATCGCCATCGGCAACGGCACCGCATCGCGGGAAACCGACAGCTTTGTCGCCACGCTGCTGAAAGAGAACAACCTGAAAGTCCAGAGCGTGATGGTGAGCGAGGCCGGTGCCTCGGTATACTCCGCGTCTGAGCTGGCTGCCAATGAATTCCCGAACCTGGATGTGTCCCTGCGCGGCGCGGTATCCATCGGCCGCCGCCTGCAGGATCCGCTGGCCGAGCTGGTGAAAATCGATCCAAAATCCATCGGGGTGGGCCAGTACCAACACGATGTCAGCCAGAGCATGCTGGCCAAGCGGCTTGATGCCGTGGTCGAAGACTGTGTCAACGCCGTCGGCGTCGATGTGAATACCGCCTCAGCGGCGCTGCTGACCCGCGTCGCCGGCCTGAACGGTACTATCGCCCAGAACATCGTGAACTACCGGAATGAAAACGGCCGCTTTGATGCCCGCACCACGCTGAAGAAAGTGGCGCGTCTGGGGCCGAAAGCCTTTGAACAGTGTGCCGGTTTCCTGCGGATCATGAACGGCAAGAACCCGCTCGACAGCTCGGCGGTGCACCCGGAATCTTACGCTGTGGTGAAAAACATCGCCGCTGCAAATGACAAGGCGCTCGATGCCATTATCGGCAACAGTGACTTCCTCAAGGGTCTGAAACCGGCCGAATACACCGATGCGCAGTTCGGCCTGCCGACCGTCACCGACATCATTCGCGAGCTGGACAAACCGGGCCGTGACCCGCGTCCGGAGTTCAAGACCGCCACCTTCGCCGAAGGCGTGCATGAGGTCAAAGATCTGATCCCGGGCATGGTGCTGGAAGGGGTGATCACCAACGTGACCAACTTCGGTGCCTTTGTCGATGTCGGGGTTCATCAGGATGGTCTGGTGCATATCTCGGCGCTGTCCGACAAGTTTGTCTCGGATCCGCGCGAGGTGGTGAAGGCCGGTGACATCGTCAAGGTCAAGGTGATGGAAGTGGATCTGCAGCGCAAGCGGATCGGTATGTCGATGCGCCTCAGCGATGAGCCGGGCCAGGACAAACCAGCCCGCAAGCCGCAACCGCAAGGCCAGGCCCGCCCGACCGGCGCTCGCAACGCAGGCGCTCGCAACACGGGCAAGCCGGACAACAGCGCGATGGGCGGCGCCTTTGCCGCGGCTTTTGCCAACGCCAAGAAGAAGTAACCCGCGCCAACCACCGATATCGTCGGTGGTGAGCGCGCCAAACGACAAGAGCCGGCATCATGCCGGCTCTTTTTTGATCTCAGTGTGTCGTGCCAGTCGTGACCGGGGATACGCTAGAGGATCACCAGATACTCCGTCGGCGGATTCGGCACCGTCGCCTGGGCATAGCGGTGAGCCACCACTCCTTTGATCCGCTCCACTTCGCTGATTTTCTCCAGCTCTTCCAGCAGATTACGCGGCAGCTGAATGTGCATCGAATAACCCAGCTCGCCGACATCACGCAAATAGGTGTCGGCAGACAGGGCTTTGACCAGTTGCTCCAGATCATCCTGGTAGCCATACTGCTGCTCACGCACCACCGCCTCGTGATAATCCGGATGCTCACTGGGATCCCAGGCCGGTTTTTTCAGCTGCTTCTCATCACTGCTGAGCGGTTTTTCCCGGGCCGACGCCGTAGTCTCGGTCGGGGGGACAATTTTTTCACGAACGCGGTTATCCCGCGCAGCCTGTTCGGTTGGCGGGTTCACGGAAGGCGCGATGGTCGGCACGCCGGCTTGTGTTGGGGAAACGATCATGCTGATGTACTTCTCCGGACATCAGCTGATGGGGGCATCAGATCACTGCCAGCAGTACCGTCGCGACCGTACCCAGTGCCGACAATCCCTTCCCGGCACTATAGTAGTCGTCATCGTATTGCTGAACCGCTTCAGGGTGATCCAATCCTAGCGCCCCATAGGCAAACGACTCGGCTTTCTTCGTCGTTTGGGCCATGTCACCAGCCTCTGTATTCTTATTGTTTGCCTCTTCTACCCGGGCGTCTGCAAGCTGAAGTCGCTTCGCCTCGCTCGACAACGAGACCGTATCGGCGCCGCGGCCCGCACGGCTGTCCTGCTTATCCGAAGATGAAGCAGACAACGCCCGCTGCTCCGACGATGCCTGCAACATCCCCGGCATGTATCCTGTTGTCTTTGTAACTATTCCTATTGTCATTATGGCTCCTCTCCGAAACAGAGCAACTCCATTTGATCAATATCGGCACCTGACAGCAAAAATTGAATAAAAAAGCACCGACACCCACACCTGATGACACATGACACATGACGGGCAAACGCCCCCGGCTTATCCTTCCCCGACGAACGCCCGTACCGCCCGAACAAAATCGTCCGGATGCGAAATAAACGGCGCGTGTGAAGCCGCGGCAAAAACCTGCCGCTCCGACTGCGGCGCCAGGCCATCGAGCGCACTGGCAACCTTCACCGGCACCAAGCCGTCAAGGCGGCCGTACAGACGTAACCACGGCTGGGTGATTTGCCCCAGTTGATCGCGCAGGTCCACCTCGGCCAACACGTCCAGCCCGGAGGCCAGCGCTTGCGGGCAGGGCTGCGGACGGGAGAATACGGCCTGTTTCAGTTGTTTGATGTCCTGGCGCGCGGTCGCACTGCCCATCGCCTGCAGGGCCATGAAGCGTTCCACGGTTAACTGGAAATCCTCGCTCAGCTGGCGCTGAAAATCACGCAGCACCTTGGGTTGGATCCCCCGCCATGTATCTTCGGCTGCAAACCGTGGTGAGCTGGCAACCGTCACTAACTGACGAACCCGTGTCGGGGCCAGCAAGGCCGCTTGTTTGGCAACCAGTCCCCCGAGCGACCAGCCTAACCAGGTTGCAGACGCTGGTGAATTTTCAAGCAACAGGTGTGCCATTTCTTCAAGACTCCGGGCACCCAGGTCCCGGCTGTGGCCATAACCCGGCAAATCCACCCGGTGAACCCGAAAGTGCGGCGTCAGCAGCGGCATCAGTGCCTGCCAGACGGCTCCGTTCATTCCCCATCCATGAATGAGAACCAGATCCGAACCCTGACCTTCCGTTTCCCAATGCAGCTTGGCTGTCATTTACACTTCCTCTATCAACCGCGACTTCCGGCTATCATACCAAACCAGCCCCCATTCTGATCGCCTGGGGTGGTCGAATCTGTTGGGTAGCCCCGCACCGGAGCATACAAATGTTTGTTTCTCATGTCCTTGGCCAGTGGATGGCCCGGACCCAACGTCAATGTCAGCTGTGCCAGTTACCGCTGGACCGGAACGAGCCTCTGTGGTGCACACACTGCCTGGCCCGGTTTCCCCGGCTCCCCTATTGCCGCCGCTGCGGCGCCACCACACCCGCACCGACCAGCGCCTGCGGCCGCTGCCTCAGCGATCCGCCGCCCTGGCAGCAGTGCTATCGCCTCGGCGAGTACCGTTTTCCGCTCAGCCAGCTGATCCACCAGCTCAAATTCGGCGGCAAATTCTGGCTGGCTGAGCCACTCGGACAACAGCTGGCACGCGAAATCACCACCCCGGCCCCCACGCTGATCCCGGTGCCGTTGCATCGCCAACGCCGGCTATCCCGCAGCTTCAACCAGAGCACCCTGCTGGCGCAGGCTATCGCCCGGACGCTGGGCAGCACCTGTGACAGCAATGCACTCCGGCGGGTTCGGCATACCCCGCCCCAGCACCACCTCAGTCGCCGCGAGCGCCAGCAGAATCTGCGCCAGGCTTTTATACTCAAGACAAGGGATCTCCCCGACCATGTCGCCCTGGTCGATGATGTGATCACCACCGGCAGCACGCTCACCGAACTGACCCGGTTGCTGCTGGCTCAGGGGTGCCGTCAGGTGGACATTTATTGCCTCTGTTATACGCCGGCGCACGGCCGGACATCCCGTTGAATCCGGGCGCCACGCGAGGCCGGAGTCAAACCGGGGTGCCGCCGCAGCACGGGTAAACTGTGATGCACACATCGCCGAAACGATTAGGGGATGATACCGAGGCTATCTCGGAGTAGAATAGAATTAAACTTACTAACTCAGTCAGGTATTACGTCGTGTCTATGATTACTATTTCTGAAAGTGCGGAGCAGCACTTCGGCAAACTGCTCGCCCAACAGGCGGAAGGGACCAATATCCGTGTATTCGTGGTCAATCCGGGGACGCAAAACGCAGAGTGCGGCGTATCCTACTGCCCACCAGAAGCGGTGGAAGCCAGTGATACCGAAATTAAGTTTGGTCTGTTTTCTGCGTTCATCGATGAGCTCAGCCTGCCGTTTCTGGAAGATGCTGAAATCGACTTCGTGACGGACAAAATGGGCTCTCAGCTGACCCTGAAAGCGCCGAACGCCAAAGTGCGTAAAGTCTCGGACGATGCATCGCTGATGGAACGTGTGGATTACGTGATCCAAACCCAGGTGAACCCGCAACTGGCCGGCCACGGCGGTCATGTGTCCCTGGCCGAAATCACCGAAGACGGCGTGGCGATCCTGCAATTCGGCGGCGGTTGTAACGGCTGTTCAATGGTGGATGTAACGCTGAAAGAAGGGATCGAAAAAGAGCTGCTGGCGCAGTTTGAAGGCGAGCTGACCGGTGTCCGTGACGTCACCGAGCACGCCCGGGGCGAGCACTCTTACTACTAAGTACAAAACGGCTCAGGGCGTCCTCAACCTCCGGCTGACGACGCCCCGTCCAAGTATGAATAAGCGAGAGCCGCGCTCTCGCTCTATTCACGCTCAGCCAATCATCAGGCCCCGAGCACCGTGATCGTCACCTTGCGGCGGCCCCACTTTTTCGCCGCGCGGATATCTTTGCCCATATAAATATCGATCTTGCGCGACCAGCGCTTGTTCATCTTGTCCATCACCACATATTCCCCCGGCAGGCCGGAAATCTTGATCCGGGTCCCGTGCCCGATCCCGAGGCGCAGCAGATCACGAGACACCGCAATCACTTTCATCCCGGGCTTGAGGCGGTCGCCCCAGGCGGCAAGGGTGGGATTTGAATTCGTCTGTGCCCGGACCGAGTTATACGCGGTCGCGGTGACCTGCAACTGTTTCCCGACTAAACTGGCCTGAGCCATCCCGCCGCCCAACATCATGATCGTCAACAACAGACCAAGAACTACTTTCCTCATGCGCTACCATTACCTGCTCAAAAAACCACCATTTTAAGCAATTTTATGCTGCCGAGAACAGGCTTTTTTTGTGTAAAATTTGGTCAGGTACGCTTGAAAAAACTTAACTCATTGTTGAATTAGCAAGTTTCACCGGGAAATAAAAACGTCTTTTTTTGCCACTGGTATCCCAGCACAACTGCCAGGCCGATCCCACGCATGGCCAGGAATACCAACATGGCCGCCCACAGGCCATGGTTGCCCCAATCCGTCAGCAGCCACCAGGTCAGGAAGAAACTGCTGGTCGCCAGCACCATACTGTTGCGCATCTCCCGCCCCCGCGTCGCGCCGATAAAGATGCCGTCGAGCAGAAAACACCACATCGCCACCAGCGGGACCGCCGCCAGCCACGGCAGATAGCGCGCCGCTTCCGCCCGTACCGCCGGAATATCGGAGATCAGGCCGACAATCTCCCGGCCAAAGCCGACAAAGGCCAGCGTCATCAGCAGCGAAATGATCAGGCTCCAGAAGGTGGTACCAACCAGTGAGCGTCCCAGCAAATCGCGGTTGCGCGCCCCAATCGCCTTGCCGACCATGGCTTCCATGGCATAAGCAAACCCGTCCATGGCGTAGGACACTAGCATCAAAAAGCTCATCAGCACCGCATTGGCCGCCACCACGGTATCGCCAAGGCTGGCGCCGTGGAAGGTCATAAAGGAAAACGCCAGTTGCAGGCAAAGGCTGCGCAGGAAAATGTCACGGTTGAGCTTGAGCAGCCGACCCATACCATGGCGCACCGCACCGAGGCAACTTTTCAGCGCTGGCAGGCCATGGGCGCGCCACTGACCTGCGACAAACCACAGTCCCAGCGCCAGCCCGCTGTAATCGGCAATCACCGACGCCGCCGCCGCGCCGCGCACCTGCCAGCCAAAGCCGAGGACAAACAGCAGATCGAGCAGAATATTGACCACATTGGTGATGATCAGCAGCCACATCGGCAGGCGGGCATTCTGGGTGCCGAGCAACCAGCCCATGATCACCAGGTTGGCCAGGGCCGCCGGGGCACTCCAGATCCGGATCGAAAAATACTGCCCGGCGTAGGTTTTGACTTCGGCGCTGGCACTACTGAAGTGGAAGATCAGCTCCGCCAGCGGCTGGTGCAGGACAATCAGCACCAGGGCCAGCAGCCAGGCCAGCGCCAGCCCCTGGATCAGGTAACCGGCCTGCGCGGCTTTATCACCAGCACCATAAGCCTGAGCACTGAGGCCGGTGGTGGCCATGCGCAGAAAACCCAGCAGCCAGAAGGTCACATTGATCATGGTCCCGCCGACCGCAACCCCACCGAGGAACCAGGCATGCTCCAGATGGCCAATCACTGCCGCATCCACCAGCCCGAGCAGCGGCACCGTAATGTTGGACAACACCATTGGCAGGGCCAGGGCAAACACCTGGCGATGTAGCGACATATCCCGTAACGCAGTCAGCACTCTCAACCTCAAACGCTTTGCCCGCCGCGTATCGGCAGGCTGTTTCAATCAGGCAGACAGTGTAGCGGCTTGCCGGCAACGGCGAAACTGCCAGGAGCAGTTTCGGACCGAAGCCAGTTACATGGACTGGGGATTATGAAGCAACGTTAAAGACACCGGCTCATCGCAGCAGGGCCAGCAACCAGTGATCGCCGAGCAACACCACAAACAAGCCGAGCAGATGCCAGATCGAATACTTGAACGTGGCCCAGGCATGGCCCGGCACATCGGCAAACTTGAGCTTCAGGGCATAAGCGACAAACCCCAGGTTCAGCACACTGCTGCCCGCGAGATAAAACAGCCCGCTCATCCCAGTCAGCCAGGGCAGCAAGCCGACCAACAGCAGCATCACGGTATAGAGCAGCACCATGGTTTTGGTAAATTCAATGCCGTGGGTGACCGGCAACATCGGGATCCCGGCCCGGGCATAATCGGCTTTGCGGTGGATCGCCAGCGCCCAGAAATGCGGTGGGGTCCAGGTAAAAACCAGCATCACCAGCAGCAGCGCATGCGGGTCAAGCTGGCCGGTGACCGCCGTCCAGCCCAGCAGCGGCGGCGCCGCACCAGCCAGACCGCCGATCACGATATTCTGCGGCGTGGCGTGCTTGAGCCACACCGTATAGACCACGGCATAACCGACCAGACTGGCGAAAGTCAGCCAGGCAGTCAGGGCATTGAGCTGCCACAGCAATACGAAGCCAAGCACCATCAACACGGTCGCAAACCCCACGGCGCGCGCGGTAGAAATCCGTCCTTTGGCCAGCGGCCGGTGGTGGGTGCGGGCCATCTGGGCGTCAAACCGGCGATCCAGGACATGGTTGAACGCCGCCGCCGCCGCCGACTGTAAGCCGATGCCCGCCAGCCCCAGCACCACCGCCTTGAGCGGCGGGATCCCGGGCACCGCCAGGCACATGCCGACCAACGCGGTCAGCAGCAGCATCGCCACCACTTTCGGTTTGGTGATGGTCAGGTAATCCTGCCATACACCGGGCCGGACCACGCTCCCTTTGACATGCGCCCGCCCCGCGGTCTGAAATAACTTCGTCATCGGCTCAGCCCTCCCTTGCCATGTTCAAACGCATCCCCAACGGCACCCGGCAGCTGAAGATGGCGTAATTGGTTGCCACCAGGGTTATGAGCAGCAATCCCCCGACCAGGTTATGGCCGACGGCCACCATCAGCGGCAAACTCGCCACCACGTTGGTGATCCCGAGGGTGAGTTGCACCCCCAACAGAGTGCCGACCCACAAGGCCAGCCGACGCAGCCGGACCGATTGCCATAACTGCCAACTCAACACCCCCAGCACCAACGCAGTGATCGCCGCGCCGAAGCGATGCGCCACATGGATTGACACCCGCTGCTCATAGTTCAGCACCCCGTACTGATAACTGTCATGCGGCGGCTGGATCGGATGAAATGCGGACCAGTCAAACTGCTGGGCCCAGTCCACCTCGCACACCGGCAGCTGGGTACAAACCACCGCCGCATAGTTGGCCGCGGTCCAGCCACCGAGTGCCACCTGGGTCAGGGTCACCAGCAACGCCAGCGCCGCCAGCCAGGTCAATCCACCCATATTTCGCGCCGGGGTTCTCCGGTCAAGATGGCCCCGGACCCGGCGCCGGACCCGCATTGCCAGCAGCAACAGCAATCCGGCGGTGGTAAATCCACCCAGCAGGTGCCCCATCACCACCACCGGCTTCAGGGCCATGGTGACCGTCCACATCCCGAGCATGGCTTGAAAGATCACCACCCCCAGCAGCAATGCCGGCAACCCGCGGGGCAATCCCCGGTGCCGCCAGGCCATCAGGTTGAGCAGCAAGATTAAAATCCCCAACCCACCGGCAAAATAGCGATGGATCATCTCGTTCCAGGCTTTGTGGACTTCCAGCGGCGCATGGGGAAATGCAGCCTTCGCCTGCAGATGCTGCTCCGCCGTCTGCGGCACCGCGGCAAACCCGTAGCAGCCGGGCCAGTCCGGGCACCCCAGTCCGGCCTCCGTCAAGCGGGTATAAGCCCCCAGTACAATCACCGCGAGCGACCACACCAACGTCAGATACACCAGGTATTGATACCGTCTCCAGCGCATAGGCTCTCCTTAGCCGATTTTGGACACTTTCAGCAGTCGTTTCAGATCGCGCAGCACATCTTTGCCCTGGGCGAGAATAGCCGGCTGATCTGTGGCCAGCGGATAGGCCATCAGGATATTGCCGAGCGGATCGGCCAGATAGATTGCCTGCGCGCCGTATTCGGTCGCTTGCAACTGCTTCAGCAGCGGCGCCGGACCCATCGATGGTTGTAATCCCTGCAGCAATTCATCCGCTTGGCCGGCCAGCTCGCTCACCAAGAGCAAGCCCGCGACCCGATCCTGATCGGCGCCAACCGCCTGCGGGATCTGACGCAGGTGAAACAGCGCCCCGGCACATGCCGTATCGCAGTGATCCGGCAGCACATACAACAGTTGCCAGCGCCCGGGCCGGGCAACCCAATCCTCATGCAGCGGCGGGTCCAGCAGGATCCCGCGGTTGGTAACACCGCCCTGGTACCAGTGCATCGTCAGCATCAGCTGGGCAATCCCGACCGGCAGCGCAAATGCGGCGAGCAACAACCATAGCTTCCCGAATTTCTTCATCCCTTGCTCCGTTTCAGCCACCATGCTGCCGCCACCGCAATGGCCAGCGCCATCAGAAACCACTGCGCCGCATAGCCATAATGCTTTTGCGGCCCCATCACCACCGGCGTCCAGGTCTGCTGCAACGCCACCGGGCTATCGGTGTCGATTTGCAGCACCCAAGGCTGCAGGGCCACGCCCATGATTTCGCCCAACTCAGCCGGATCAATGTTCTGCACCCGCAACGGCCCCCCGGCCCCGAGCTGCTCCGGCAGCGTTGCCGCCAGCTCCGGCAAACTGGAGGCCGGGGCAATCACCCCGGTGATCCGCATCTCGCCGTGATGCTCCGGCAGGACCGGGATCTGATCCCGGTAAGCCGGCGCCGCAATCCAGCCCAGATTGACCAGCACCCAGCCGTCTTCGGCGGAAAAGGGATACAGCAGGTGATAGCCGACCTGCCCCTGATACAACTGGTTATCCAGTAACACAGCTTTGCTGTGGTCAAAGTGGCCGCGCAAGGTCAGGTGGTACCAGCGCGGGTCTGTCGGCAAACTGGCCAGGCTGAAGTAAGTCTGCTCACCGCGATATTTGAGCGCCGCGCTGAGGCTTTCTTTTTCCTGCGCCCGTGACATTTGCCACATCCCCAGCTTGACCAATGTCGCCAGGACCACCACAGTAAAAAAGATGAACCCGATCCGTCGCATACTCACCTGTCATTCCATGGAGCGCCGATGCTGCTAAAAGCCCTTGCTGTCTGCCTGCTGATTTTCATCATCCTCAACCTGTTCCGGGCCCTGCCGGTGATGCTCAAGGGTCGGGGCAGCCAGCCGATGAGCCGCTATCTCGGGCGCCGGCTGCTGATCTCCGTCCTGCTGTTCGCGCTGCTGCTGATTGCGATGGTCACCGGCTATCTCACGCCCAATCCCCGCCCCTACTGACACCGGCCCCCGTCGGGTCGCTCTCAGAGGATATACACGAACACGAACAGCCCGAGCCACACCACGTCGACAAAGTGCCAGTACCAAGCCCCGGCCTGGAAAGCAAAATGCTTTTCAGACGAGAAATGACCGCGCAGGACCCGCAGCCAGACCACAAACAGGATCACCGTGCCCAGCGTTACGTGCATGCCGTGAAATCCGGTCAGCATGAAAAAGGTATTGCCGTAGATCCCGGCATCCAGCGTCAGGCCCATGTCGTGATAGGCATGGACATACTCCACCCCCTGCAGATACACAAACAGGGCGCCGAGCAGCACCGTCAACAGCAGAAACAGGGTCAGGCGCGGGCGGTTATCCTGCTCCAGTGCGGTGTGGGCAATATGCACCGTGATCGAGGAGGTCAGCAGGATGAGGGTGTTATACAGCGGCAACCCGAGCGCCCCCATGGCTTCGGTGATGGTGCCGCCCGGCGTTGCGACCAAGGGCCACTGAGCGATAAAGTCCGGCCACAGCACCGCGTGGGTCATCGCATTGTTACCAGCCCCGCCGAGCCAGGGCACGGCAATCATCCGGGCGTAGAACAGCGCACCGAAGAAGGCCGCAAAAAACATCACTTCCGAGAAAATGAACCAGCTCATGCCCTGGCGGAAGGAGCGGTCCATCTGATGACTGTACAGCCCGCCCATGGATTCACGGATCACATCCCGGAACCAGCCCACCACCATCAGCAGCAAAATCCCGACCCCGGCCAGCAGGATCCACGGCCCCTGACCACCAAACAGGCCGCCCACCGAGGCCCCGGCACCCAAGGCGATCAGAAACAGCGCCACCGCCCCGACAATCGGCCAGATACTGGTCGCCGGCACGTAATAAGGTTCATGGGGAGGCTGGATTGCCTGATCATGTTCGCTGTAGGGATTTGCCATCGTGCCACCTCATTGGGTTTGAGCCGTCTCAGTCGACGGGGCTTGGAACAAGGTATACGCCAACGTCAGGGTGTGAATGTCGGCCGGCAACGCCGGGTCAACATAGAACACCAACGGCAGCCGGGCTGACTCCCCGGCCGCCAGCGGCTGACGGTTAAAGCAAAAGCATTCGATTTTATTGAGATACTGGGCGCCCTGACCCGGTGAAACCGACGGTACCGCCTGGCCGATGCTTGCCTCCTGCGCCAGGTTCCGCGCGGCGTAATTCACGGTCTGGGTTTGACCGGGGTGCACCACCAGCCGCCGCACTTCCGGTTCAAACGTCCATGGCACCCCGGGATTGATATACGAGACAAACTCCACCGTGACCTGCCGCGAGGTATCGACCCGCTCGCTGGCTTCCGTCGGAGTCGAAGCGGTTTTGCCATTGATCCCGGTAATGTCGCAAAACACGTCATAGAGCGGCACCAGAGCAAAGGCGAAGCCAAACATCCCCAGCGCCAGGCCGACCAATGACCAGATCGAGCGCCACTTGCGCTGCTCAGCCGTCGTGGCATTCCCAGCTTTGGACTGGCCTGGTGTCGGCGTTGCTGGCGTAGGGTTCGATTTCCCGCTCATCCATGCCTCCTGGTTGCGTGTCGCGCTCAATCAATCTTGGGCGGGGTGGTAAAGGTATGGTGCGGCGCCGGCGATGCGACCGTCCACTCCAGGCCCTCAGCCCCGTCCCAGGGCTTGGCCGACGCCTGCTGTCCGCCGCGTACGCACTTCACCACCACCGCCAGGAAGATCAGCTGCGACAGGCCGAACAGGAAACCGCCGATACTGACCACCGCATTGATATCCGCAAACTGCAGCGCGTAATCCGGGATCCGCCGCGGCATCCCCGCCAATCCCAAAAAGTGCATCGGAAAAAACAGAATGTTGACCGACACCACCGAACACCAGAAATGCCACTTGGCCAGCTTCTCGTCGAACATGTGCCCGGTCCATTTCGGCAGCCAGTAATAGGCCGCGGCCATAATCGAGAAAATCGCTCCGGACACCAGCACATAGTGGAAATGGGCCACGACAAAGTAGGTATCGTGATACTGGAAGTCCGCCGGGGTAATGGCCAGCATCAGGCCGGAGAACCCGCCGATGGTGAACAAAATAATAAAGGCGATCGCAAACAGCATCGGCACTTCGAACGTCAGCGAGCCGCGCCACATGGTCGCCACCCAGTTAAACACCTTGACCCCGGTCGGCACCGAGATCAGCATGGTGCAGTACATGAAAAACAGCTCGGCGGCGACCGGCATCCCGGTGGTGAACATATGGTGGGCCCAGACCAAAAAGCTCAGCCCGGCAATCGACGCCGTCGCATAAACCATTGAACTGTAACCAAAGAGCTTCTTGCGAGAAAATGCCGGGATAATCGCCGAAATGATACCGAAACTCGGCAAAATCATAATATACACTTCCGGGTGACCGAAAAACCAGAAGATATGCTGGAACATCACCGGATCGCCACCGCCGGCGGCATCAAAGAAGCTGGTGCCGAAGAACTTATCCGTCAGCACCATGGTCACCGCCCCGGCCAGCACCGGCATCACCGCAATCAGCAAAAACGCGGTGATCAGCCAGGTCCAGACAAACAGCGGCATTTTCATGTAGGTCATCCCCGGCGCCCGCAGGTTGACGATGGTGACAATCACGTTGATCGCCCCCATGATGGAGCTGATCCCCATGATATGAATGGCAAACACGAACAGGCCGGTACTGGCGGGGCTATAGGTAGTCGAGAGCGGCGCATAAAACGTCCAGCCGAAGTTCGGGCCGCCCCCTTCCATGAACAGCGAAGCCAGCAACAGCGTGAAAGCAAACGGCAGGATCCAGAAGCTCCAGTTGTTCATCCGCGGCAGCGCCATATCCGGCGCGCCAATCATCATCGGGATCATCCAGTTGGCCAGCCCGGTGAAGGCCGGCATCACAGCCCCGAACACCATGATCAGGCCGTGGACCGTGGTCATCTGGTTAAAGAAATTCGGCTCCACCAGCTGCAACCCAGGCTGAAACAACTCGGCGCGGATCACCATCGCCATGGCGCCCCCGACCAGGAACATGGCGAAGCTGAACATCAGATACAATGAGCCGATATCCTTGTGGTTGGTGGTCAGCAGCCAACGCTTGAACCCGGCTTGAGGATGGTCGTGATGCGCATGCTCGGTTGCCCGTTCATCCTCCACTCCGGCCTGCTCACGCAACATGTCCGTCATCGTTGTTCTCCTCAGCTCTTGCCATGAAAGCTTAATGTCCCGAAGACATTTACCTGGAAATCTTTACCTGGTACTTAGCAACCTATACCTGGGACCTGAAAACCTAAACCTGAAAACATTGACCCAAAACGCTTTCGGTTAAAGCGCTTTACCATCCATCACGGCCTGCACTTCTGCTGCCTGCACGGTATCGCCGGTGTTGTTGCCCCAGGCGTTACGCTCATAGGTGATCACTGCCGCCAGCTCTTTCAGGCTCAGCTGAGGCCCGAACGCCTGCATCGCGGTACCGCTCCGGCCGTGAACGACCACACTGACATGCTCGAGCTTGCGTGCCGGATCAATCGAGACTCCCTCACCAGCCAGCGCCGGAAAGGCCCCCGGGATCCCCTGACCATTGATCTGGTGACACATAGCGCAACGGGTGCCGTAGACCTGCTCGCCAAGGCTCATCAGTTCATCCATGGGCATTTCCATCGCCAGTAAGCGCTGCTCTTCCTCAACCGCAACCCGCTGGGCGGTTTTGGTCGCCTGCAGCCACTGCTGGTACTCGTCCTGCGGCTTGGCGATCACCACAATCGGCATAAAGCCATGATCCTTGCCGCACAGCTCCGCACACTGGCCGCGATACACCCCCGGCGCATCGATCCGGGTCCAGGCTTCATTGATAAATCCCGGGTTGGCGTCTTTCTTGACTGCAAACGCCGGCACCCACCAGGAGTGAATCACATCCTGCGAGGTGATCAGAAAGCGCACCTTTTTGCCGACCGGCAGCACCAGCGGCCGATCAACTTCCAGCAGGTAGTTGTCACGCTTGTCCCGTTCGTTGGCGATCTGGGCGGGAGATGTCGCCAAAAGTGAGTAAAAATCAACATCTTCATCAAAGTAACGATAATGCCATTTCCATTGCGACCCGGTGATCTGGATTGTGATATCCGATTCAGTGGTATCTTCCATCGCCAACAGGGTCTGGGTGGCCGGAATGGCCATCAGGATCAGGATCACGAACGGAATGAGGGTCCAGAGGATTTCCACTTTGGTACTTTCATGAAACGAGGCGGCGACTGCGCCTTTCGATTTCCGGTGGTGGAGGATCGACCAGAACATCACCCCGAACACGGCAATGCCGATGGCCACGCAGATATAGAGGATCGTCATGTGGAGATCATACACCCGCTGACTGACGTCGGTGACCCCGGCCGTCATGTTAAACCGCATCGAATCCGTTTCGGCAGCCACCGAACCGGCCAAAATAGCCGCCGGTAACCCGCAGAGCCATTTGCGAATTTTCACCGCAATCCCTCCCTATCCAACGTCCTCAGCGAACGAAAGCGCAGCACACAATGCGCAGTTTGCACACCCGTCTGGACGGCAAACTTATGCCAAGAGAATTAACACTTTATTTACATTCAACTTAGGACAAAAAGGAAAAGAACAGCAAAAAAATGTCAGAAAAAAAATCAGCTGTCAGCAGGCCGACGGCCAGCAGGCAATCGGCAGTGGGTGCGGAGAGAATAGCGGAAGGTATGACAGAGGGTGACGATTACAACCGAAAATGAACCAAAACCGGCGTGATGCGATATTTCAGGCTGGGTACTTTCGCCAGCCATCGTTGCCAGGGCCGCCAGCGCGGGCACGCATGATCCAGCGGGCTATGGCTGCCGATCAGTTCCGCCCAGGGCAGCCAGCTCAGGATTTGGCGCACCGGATCTTTGTAGCCATGCTGATACGACCCCGAGCCCATCCGGGCCGCCAGCGCTGAGCCACAACGATCTCCGGCCACGACCAGGCATACTTCAATCTGGCTGAAGTGGCAGCCGAGTTGCTGCACGAAGCGAGCCAGTTCCGCATCATTGCACTGCAGCAGGGCCTGATCACACAGCAACAGGACCGGCGCCTTGCCCATGACCGGCAACGATTTCAGCCAGGACAGATCCGTGACCGACCCCGGACGCATCGTATAGCGCTCGCTGCGGTGAAACAGCCGTTCACGCCAGAGCAGGTTCTCATCGGTATCGAGTTCAAACCAGCGGCAGCGCCCGTTATCCAGACGGTAAAACCGGGTATCAAGCCCGGCGCCGACGTTGATGATCCAGCCATTGGGATGACGGCGCAAAAACTGCTGCACCAGGCGATCACACTGCAACGTCAGGGTGGCATGTAATAACTGGCGGGCGGGCACATTGCCGGTCAGGCAGTCTGCTTTGAAATGGCATTGGTTGCAGGCAGCAGCGGCGACAGGATCGTAGATCAGACCCTCATCTTCCAGGCTTTCACGACTACGAAGCCAGAGCGGTTGCAACAACGCTGTCGGGATGTGGTAGCGGGAAGTTTTGGTCATTGTCATCTCCATCTGATCATCAATGGATGATAATGACTATCATTAACTTTTGTAAAGCCCCCTGAGACAAAAAATCGCCAGGTTTCGGGCCTGACGATTTCAAAGCGGGCATGCTGCCAAGGCAGCCCGGCACGGATTACATCCAGTCGGTGTTGCGGATCACCCCGACCGCAATGCCCTCAATGGTCAGTTGCTGCTGATTGAGATCGACCACAATCGGCGCAAAGGCTTCATTCTCGGCATGTAGAAGCACCTGGGACCCTTTACGCTCCAGACGCTTCACGGTCACGTCATCCTCAACCCGCGCCACAACCACTTGGCCGTCGCGGACATCCTGGGTTTTATGTACGGCAAGCAAGTCACCATCCATAATCCCAATGTCTTTCATACTCATCCCGTTGACCCGCAACAGGAAATCAGCGCGCGGTTTGAACAGGGCCGGGTCGACCTCATAATGGGTTTCCACGTGCTCCTGCGCCAGGATCGGCTCCCCGGCCGCGACCTGGCCAATCAGGGGCAGCCCTTGCTCCGATTGCTCATCGTGCAGACCCAGGACCCGGATCCCACGGGAGGCACCGGGGATAATCTCGATCACTTCTTTACGGGCCAGCGCCTTGAGATGCTCTTCGGCAGCGTTGGCCGAGCGGAAGCCCAGTTCACGGGCGATCTCTGCGCGTGTAGGCGGCATTCCGGACTCTTCAATCCTGGCTTTGATCAATTCAAAGACTTCTTGTTGGCGCGGCGTTAACGGCTTCATGGCTCAATCCTGTCTTTTTATACAGTTCACTGTGAGTATATCCAGTGTTAACAAAGTTGAAAAGACAATTGTTTACGAAAAGAGCAATTCCCCCGGCAGGCACAAGTCCAGCTGGTCCATCCTGTGGGCTCTGTGTCACGAACGCGCTGGCTTCTTCTTCGAAATCCCCGTTACGCTTCAACCCCGCCACCAAGAAACAATGGGTTAGCATAAAATTTCCTGAAATCAGATCTTTCACCGTCAAGATGTCGCATTTCAGCGTAAAATACCCGGCATTTTCTGCTATCCTTGCCACGCATTAGGATTTCGAGGCTAGTAAATATATGTCAAGTTGGCAGAAAGTTTATCGAAAATTGTTGAATTTGCCGCTTTCTCTGTTGGTTAAAACCCATTCCATACCATCAGACCCGGTCGCGGATCTGGCGCTGGATTTATCGCGTCCCATCATCTATATCCTGCCGTTCCGCTCGAACACGGATTTAATGACCCTGCGCAGCAGCGCCCTGGCGTTAGGCCTACCCGATCCCCTGTCCCCGCTGGAGCTGGGCGGACAGTTGTTTGATCGCTATGTCTATGTCGCAGACGGGCCGAGCGTGTTTGGCTCGGACGGCGAGCTGCCCCGGGCATCATTGGCGCTGTTCACCGCCCTGCTAGAGCAGCACAAACAAGACACCGAGCTGGATGTCCAGGTGGTCCCGGCCGCGATCCTCTGGGGCCGCAAGCCGGGCCGGGAAGAGAGCCAGAAGCCGATCCTGCGCCCGCTCAACGGCCCGGAGAAATTTGTCGCCGTGCTGGGCAGCGGCCGCGACTGTATGGTGCGCCTGAGCACCCCGGTTTCGCTGCGCTACATGGCTGACCGCCACGGCACCGATGACTCCATCGCCCACAAGCTGGCCCGGGTCGCCCGGATCCACTTTTCCCGACAGCAACTGGCCGCATCCGGACCGAAACTGCCGGACCGCCATGCGCTGTTCAAGCGGCTACTGGCCTCCAAAGCGATTGAAAAAGTGGTCGCCGAAGAAGCCCAAAGCCGGGATGTACCGATCGAAAAAGTCCGCAAAGAAGCCATCGACATGATGGAAGAGATCGCGGCCGATTTCTCCTATTCGCTGATCAAACGCGGCGATCGCTTCCTGGGCTGGCTGTGGAACAAGCTCTACCAAGGCCTGAATGTCCACAATGCCCAGCGGGTACGCCAGCTGGCACAGGACGGCCATGAGATCGTCTACGTGCCGTGCCACCGCAGCCACATGGACTACCTATTGTTGTCGTACGTGCTGTATCGCGAGGGGATGGTGCCGCCGCACATTGCCGCCGGGATCAACCTCAACTTCTTCCCGGCCGGACCGATTTTCCGCCGCGGCGGGGCATTCTTTATCCGTCGCAGCTTCAAGGGCAACCGCCTCTACTCCACGGTCTTTCGCGAGTACCTGGCGGAGCTGTTTGCCAAGGGCTATTCGGTCGAATACTTCAGTGAAGGCGGCCGCTCCCGCACCGGCCGCCTGCTGCCGGCCAAAACCGGCATGCTGTCGATGACCATCCAGGCGATGCTGCGCGGGCTGAACCGCCCGGTCACCCTGGTGCCGGTGTATATCGGTTACGAGCACGTGATGGAAGTCGGCACCTACGCCAAAGAGCTGCGCGGCAAGCGCAAAGAGAAGGAAAATGTCGGCCAGGTACTGCGGACCCTGCGCAAACTGCGCAATCTGGGCCAAGGCTACGTCAACTTCGGCGAGCCGATCCCGCTCAACAGCTACCTCAACGAGCAGGTGCCGACCTGGCATCAGGACATCGACCCGATTGAGCCGCAGCGCCCGCAATGGCTGAACCCGGTGGTCAATGATCTGGCCAACAAGATGATGACCCACATCAACGATGCCGCGGCAACCAATGCCCTGACCCTGTGTGCCCTGGCCCTGCTGGCCTCGCGCCAACGCGCCCTGAGCCGAGAAGAGCTGGAGCAGCAGATCGACTGCTACCTGCAGTTGCTGCGTAACGTGCCGTATTCCTCGCAGTGTACGATTCCGACCGACGACACCGCGACGCTGGTTGAACATGCCCTGAGCATGGATAAATTCCTGGTTGAGCGCGACAGCCTGGGCGAGATCGTGTCGCTGGATCGCCAGCAGTCGATCCTGATGACCTATTATCGCAATAACATCATCCACCTGTTTGCGCTGCCGTCGCTGATCGCCCACATCGTGGTCCAGCACCAGCAGCTGTCCGTCGAGGCGATCCGGGTGCAGGTCGAACGGCTTTACCCGTTCCTCAAGGCCGAGCTGTTCCTGCGCTACACCAAGGCAGAGCTGATCGAGGCCATCGAAGGCCACATTGACGAGCTGGTCCGCCAGCGGCTGATCCTGCGCGACGGCACAACCGTGGCCCTCAACAGTGCCCGGATCGGTCCGCTACAACTGCTGGCCCGCACCATCACCGAAACCCTGCAACGCTATGCCATTGCCCTGACCCTGCTACGCTCTGAGCCGCAACTGATGAAGAGCGATCTGGAGCAACAGAGCCAGATGATGGCCCAGCGATTGAGCCGGCTGCACGGCATCAATGCACCAGAATTCTTCGATAAAGGCGTGTTCGCGACCCTGGTCAAGACCCTGCGCAGCGAAGGCTATCTGAACGAAGATTGCCATGCCGTCTCGCGCCCGGTCGAAACCCTGGCCGATCAGCTGGCCGCGCTGGTTTCCCCGGAGGTCAAACTGACCATTCAGGCCGTCATGAGCCGGGAAGAGAAAGTCGAAGAAGTGACGCCGGAGACTTAAAACGCGCAGTTGCTTTTCACCTCAGAAACACTGAGCTGGCCTCCGGGCCAGCTTTTTTTATCTCGCGGCCCACCCGCGTTCAGGTGTTTGAGCTTTGGGGACACGACCGCCTAAAAGCCCTGCCCGCGCGTCCCCTCGCCCACAACACAAACGGGTTGCTGACATGGTCACCATGATCACGGCGGCCACAAAAAAAGCGCCATTCGGCGCTTTTTTCAAAGGATGTCAAAAAGATATACCGATCAGCTCAAAGCGATACTCACCGCCATCCCCAACCACACCAGCATGCCAACGTAGTTGTTGTTCAAAAAGGCTTTAAAGCAAGGCTCACGCTCGCGGCCGCGGATCAGCCTCTGCTGATAGACAAACAGCGCCGATGCCAGCAGCAGGAACCAAAAGTAGATCGGGTGCAGTTGCTGCAGAGAACCGGCAACAATCAGCAGCAGGACCGTCCCCAGCTGCAACAGGCCGACAATCATCTTGTCAAAGCGGCCAAACAGGATCGCCGTCGACTTGATGCCGATTTTCAAATCATCATCCCGATCGACCATCGCATACTGGGTGTCATAAGCCACGGTCCAGAGAATATTGGCGACAAACAACAACCAGGCCGTTTCCGGCAGCGCACCGGCCTGCGCCGCATAGGCCATCGGGATCGACCAGCCAAATGCCATCCCCAGTACCAGTTGCGGCAGGTGGGTGTAGCGCTTCATAAACGGGTATGCGGCAGCGAGCAGCAAACCCACCACCGACAGCTGGATCGTCAGCGGGTTCATGGTCAGCACCAGCAAAAAGGACGCCACCACCAGCAACCCAAACAGACCTAACGCTTCGCGCTCAGACACCTTCCCCGACGGCATCGGCCGCTGCGCCGTGCGCTTCACGTGGCCGTCAAAATGACGGTCGGCATAATCGTTGATGACACATCCGGCCGCTCGCATCAGGAACACCCCGAGGACAAAAACCACCATCACCCGTGGATCCGGCCAACCGTCTGCGGCCAGGAACAACGCCCATAAGGTCGGCCACAGCAGCAGCAGGCTCCCAATCGGGCGGTCAAATCGCGCGAGTTGCCAAAAGGCTTTTGCTTTGCTTAATTCCAACTTTGCGTCTCCTTTGCATAGATCGGGGCCTGTTCAAGAAACAATTCAGCAACCAACATCGGCTTGTCGTTGACCCACAACCGGGAGCGACGTGCCCACAGGGAATGGGCCGCTTCACGAACCTGGGCCACCATCAGCGCATCGCGGCGGGCGCTGCGGTCGGTAAAGACCCGAAAGCCCAGCGGCATTTCGCCCAACTGCTCCAGATCCTGCTCCTGACCGGTCAGGGTGGTCTGCGGGATCAGCGTCCGGGCAAACACCCAGGGCACCCCATCGCCTTTGAGCACCACCTTGCGCAGTAGGCAGTCGGCCTCGCCGAGCAAGGCCCGCTCGTCGGCCTGCAACTGGTGATTTCCAATCACCCGCTGCTCCAGCAGCGTCACGGTGAAATGCTCGCAATAGCGCTGAAAACGTCGCGACAGCGAATCGGGTTCAAGCAACCAGGGCCCGAACGCTGTGTCTTCCACGGCAATGTCCTGCGGGCACTGCCACTGGGCACCATCCAGCAAAGGTTTGTACAACTGCTTGAATTTCGACATCTTTATAATAAAAACTCGACCACGTCGCCAGCAAGGGCTTGGTAGAGCTCTGTTAATTGATTACCATAAGGAAACACTATTGTAGCAAGCCGTAACGGGTACGAATATCGTTACGATCGAAAGAACGCAATTCACCGCCGGCCAACGGCGGTCAATCCAGAATGAGTGTCATAATGAGATCACTATTTTTTGCCCTGGCCCTGTGTACGACCGTGCTGACGGTGCCTTTTCAGGCCATGGCTGACGAGGACGGCCCGGCTGCGCCGCAATACACTTACTACACCCTGGAGCCGGACATCACGACCAACTATGTCACCCAAGGCAAAAAACTGGGTTACCTGCGCCTCCAGGTTGACCTGATGGTGGCCGACCCGTCCCTGATCAAAGACGTTGAGCACCACGCCCCGCTGATCCGCGATGCCATTATCAACATCATCGGTGAGCAGCCGGAGGCCCGGATCAAATCGCTGGCCGGACGGGAAGAAATCCGCCAGGCGTGCCTGAACAAGGTCAACGAGCTGCTGATCATGGAAACCCGCCAGCGCATTCTCACCGAATTGCTGTTTACCAAATACCTGTACCAGTAACGGGCCCTTGGGCATCAAAAGAAAAAGGCGCTCATTTTGAGCGCCTTTTTCATGCTGATTCAGCTCAGGCCGCAGCCGAGCGGGCCAACTGCTTTGCGGCGATATAGCCCGCCACTGCCTGCTGCTGTGCCGCACTGAGATACAGGCCCAGTTTGCTGCGACGCCACAGGGCATCCTCGGCATCCTGAACAAACTCATGCTTCATCAGGTAATCCAGCTCCAGGGCATAGAAACCTTCCCCGAAGTGCTCGCCCATTTCAGCTTCTTCACAGATCCCGTCCAGCAGAGTCAGGGCACGGGTCCCGTAGTTGGTCGCCATACGCTCTGCGGTAAAGCGGGACAGCCACGGGCACTGCTGCTGCAGCTGCGTTGCCAGCTGTTGGCCGTCGAAGTGTGCTTCGCCGCCCGGCAGGAACGCATCCGCCGTCCAGGCCGGCCCCATTTGCGGAAAGAACGGTGCCAGTTTGGTCATCGCCGCTTCCGCCAGCTTACGGTACGTGGTCAGCTTGCCGCCGAAAATAGACAGCAATGGCGGCTGGTTGCCGGTCTGCTCCAGCTCCAGGGTATAGTCGCGGGTGATTGCCTGCGGCGAGTCCGACTCATCATCACACAGCGGGCGCACCCCACTGTAGGTCCACACCACATCTTCACGGGCCATCTTGCGGGTAAAGTGATTGTTGTAAACCTTCAGCAAATAGTCGATTTCACTGTCGTCGATCGCCACTTCGCGCGGATCGCCCTTGTACTCAACATCCGTGGTGCCGATGATCGAGAAGCGGTCCAGGTACGGGATCACAAACACAATCCGGCTGTCTTCGTTTTGCAGAATATAGGCCTGCGGCTCGTCATGGGCACGCGGCACCACAATGTGGGAGCCTTTGATCAGACGAATGTTGCGCGGGGATTTGGTCGCCAGGCTCTGATCATAAAACGCTTTCACCCAAGGACCGGCCGCATTCACCAGCGCACGGGCCCGGCGCTCAAACGTCTCGCCGGTGATCGTATCCCGAACAGTGACCTGCCACAGCACGCCGTCCTGCTCAGCTTTTTCCACTTTGCAGCGGTTGCGCACTTCGCCACCGCGGGCCGCGACTTCCATGGCATTTAAAATCACCAAACGCGCATCATCGACCCAGCAATCTGAGTATTCGAAACCTTTGGTGATTTCCGGCACCAGCACCGAGTCAGCGCCGAACTTCAGCCCCTGACTGGCCGGCAGCGTGGTGCGCTTGCCCAGGTGGTCGTACAGGAACAGGCCGGCACGGATCATCCAGGCCGGGCGCAGATGCGGACGATGCGGCAGACGAAAGCGCATCGGGCGGGCAATATGAGGGATCTTGCGCAGCAGCACTTCCCGCTCTGCCAGGGCTTCCCCGACCAAACGGAACTCATAGTGCTCCAGGTAACGCAGGCCGCCGTGGATCAGCTTCGAGCTGGCCGATGAGGTCGCCGAGGCAAAGTCGCTGGCTTCAAACAACCCGACTTTCAGGCCGCGACCGGCGGCATCAGCCGCAATCCCGGCACCGTTAATCCCACCGCCGACTACAATCAAATCCAGAATTTCAGATGTCGCAACCTTCATATCCCCACCTCAATCGAAAATAAAAATTTCAAAAACGCTCAAAAATGCTCGATTGCGAACATAATAGATCATGTGTTGACGAAGATCATCATTTATATTTTCGCTTTGTTACATAAGTATGAGACAGGTAACAAGAATAGAAAAAAAACGGGCTGCCTTTTTTGAGGCAGCCCGTGAGGGGTCCGTGGTCGGGGGAAAGCGACGGCTCAGTTGATGATTTCGAGGTGGATCTCGTTCTCCACCAGGCGCTTATTGAGCTCTTCCGGCGGTTGCTGATCGGTAAACAGCATATCGATCTGGCTGATGTCGCCCAGATTGACCATGGCGTTGCGGCCAAACTTGGTATGATCCACCCCCAACATCACACAACGGCTGTTTTCAATGATCGCCTGCTTCACCCGCACTTCATGGTAATCGAAGTCCAGCAGCGAGCCGTCGAGGTCAATGCCGCTGATCCCCATGATGCCGAAATCGAGCCGGAACTGGGAGATAAAGTCCAGCGTGGCTTCACCAACAATCCCGCCATCGCGGTTGCGCACTTCACCGCCGGCCAGGATCACCCGAAAATCATCCTTGCCGGTCAGAATACTGGCAACATTGAGGTTGTTGGTCACAATCCGCAAATCGTGGTGGTTGAGCAGCGCGCGTGCCACCGCCTCAGGCGTGGTGCCGATATCAATGAACAACGTCGCCCCGTCCGGAATATGCCGGACCATCGCCTGGGCAATCCGGTCTTTCTCCGCCAGCTGCATCACCTTCCGAGTGCTGTATGAGGTATTGACCGAGCTGGATGGGATGGTGGCGCCACCATGATGACGACGGATTTTGTTGTCTGCCGCCAGCTCATTGAGGTCACGACGGATCGTTTGCGGGCTCACGTTAAAACGCTCTACCAGATCGTCGGTGCTGACGTACCCCTGGGTTTTAACGAGATCGATGATTTCCTGATGACGTTTGCTTTGCTTCACTGCTCACGCGGCTCCTAGTTGCAACAAGGCTCCGCGAATGCGAAGCCTTGTCATATTACCTAGTGCGTTGCCAAGATGCCAATGATGGCGATCTCAATCACGCATTTTGCCCGGCCTGCGCTTGCACAACTTCCTTATGCAGCTTGCTCTCGCCAATCAGGGCCAGGGTCAGGAAGAAGATGGCCAGACCACAAGACGCCGTCAGCACCATAAAGCCGCCGTCCCAGCCGAAGTGATCCACGGTGTAACCCAGGATCGCATTCGCTGCCACTGCGCCGCCCAGGTAACCGAACAGGCCGGTCAGACCCGCAGCCGTCCCTGCCGCTTTTTTCGGTGCCAGCTCCAGGGCGTACAGACCAATCAGCATCACCGGACCATAGATCAGGAAGCCAATTGCAACCAGCGCCAACATATCAACCGTTGGGTTGCCCGGTGGGTTGAACCAGTAGACCAATACCGCAATGGTGACCAACGCCATGAACAGGATACCCGCCGGCGCACGACGGCCCTTAAAGAATTTATCCGACATCCAGCCACACAGCAGGGTGCCCGGGATCCCGGCCCACTCGTACAGGAAGTAAGCCCAGGAAGACTTATCGACGGTAAAGTGTTTCACTTCGTTCAGGTATACCGGCGCCCAGTCCAGCACCCCGTAGCGGATCAGGTAAACGAAGGCGTTGGCAACCGCGATGAACCACAGCAGCTTATTGTTGAAGACATACTTGAAGAAGATTTCCTTCGCCGTCATCTCCTGCTCATGGGATTTGTCGTAGCTGTCCGGGTAATCATTGTTGTGCTCTTCAATCGACGGTAGACCACACGACTGCGGGGTGTCACGCATCACCAGCAGGGTAAATGCCGCCACCAGCAGGGCAAAGAACGCCGGCACGTAGAAAGCCGCACGCCAGTCATCATTGAACGCCCACAGGCCCAGCAGGAACATCGGACCGATCAAGCCGCCGCCCACGTTATGGGCCACGTTCCAGATCGACACAATCTCACCACGCTCCTTGCGCGACCACCAGTGCACCATGGTCCGGCCACACGCCGGCCAGCCCATGCCCTGGAACCAACCGTTTAGAAACAGCAGGATAAACATCGCCGCAATGCTGCCGGTTGCCCACGGCATAAAGCCGAAGCACAGCATCACCAGGGCCGACATCGTCAAACCGGCGGCCAGGAAATATCTCGGGTTGGAGCGGTCCGAGACACTCCCCATCAGGAACTTCGACAAACCGTAAGCGATCGATACCGCGGCCAGGGCCACACCCAGATCACCACGGCTGTAGCCGTATTCTTCAATCAGGTGCGGCATTGCCAGACTGAAGTTCTTGCGCACCAGGTAGTACCCGGCGTAACCAAAGAAAATACCGAAAAAGAGCTGCCAGCGCAGGCGCTTATACACAGGATCGATCTGGCCGTCCGGTAGCCGATCCGTATGCATGGCGGGTTTGAAAATGCCAAACATAAAAGTTTCCTTAGAAGTTGTCGTTCTGTTAGCGATGGTTTGCGTAAACGCAAAAAAATGATGAGCGAAAATACTCAAAAGTACTCATAATGTGCAAATTATTGCTCGAAAGACGATAATAAAATGTGAAAGGAATCAAAAACGAAGATTAATTATTAACATATAGAGTATTAACTCTATCTTTTTTGTAAAAAGTAAGACGTAGGCTGACAGATCAACAGGTTCAGTGAACATGAAGGGAGAAAGAGGAATTGAGCAGGCTTGCGTACCGATCTTCGGAGTCGCGGGAGTGCCGGGTATCGGCTCCATTCGGTTCGCCACCCGGTCGGTTCAGCCGAGCAGCATTCGCCGCTTCGGGCCTCGCCTAGCTGCGGGCCGGGCGACGCAGCTTCCCGTCGACCAGCGCAATCGCACAACCGCTGAATAACCCGAACAAGTGGGCCATATTGGCAATCGACATCCCCATCGGCTGAGCAAAACCAATCACCAACCACACCAGCATAAAGACAACGTAAGGTTTGGGGATCGCCAGACCGCGCTCAGGCGCCAGCCATCCCATCCACCACACATACCCCAACAGGGCATACACCACGCCGGAAAGCCCCCCGAAACCCGGACCGTAAAACCAGAATTGGGCGAATCCGGAGATCAGGGCCGAGAGCAGAAACACCTGCAACAGCTTGGCGCTGCCGCTGTGGCGCTCCAGCTGACCGCCGAGCAACCACCACCACAGGCAGTTGAACAGGATATGCAAGGTCGAGAAATGGAGCAGCGCGTGGGAGAAAAAACGCCAGAGCTGCCACTCATCCCCCTGCATCAGCGGAAAATGCAGCCAGCGGAACACCGGCTGCTCGAACCCGAACAGCCACAAGCCGTAAATCCCCATCGCAGCTATCATCACCGCCAGGGTAAACGGCCCGGCCCGGGCGCGGATGATCGCCAGCAGATCCGGACTATGGTAGGAAAACCGAGCCGTGCGGGACTCAGCCATCGCCCACGAGGCCGCTTGGTATTTGCTATCGTCGGGATTGGCCAGAAACAAACTCAGTTCAGCCTCGGCTTCTACCAGATACTGGCTGTCTTCCAGCCAGATCGCGAACCGCCCTTCCGGCTCCGGCGCCAGACTCATAGGGATCCCCCGTGACGCCATATAGTCAATAAATGCCTGCGCCAGGCGGGGGTTGTTTAATCCGGCTAACCGATACATCTGAGTCTCCGTGAGGATGATACCTATTGGTGACAAGGATACGCCTGTCGACGCCAGGCTTCAAACCCGCCATCCAGGCTGTAAACCGTCTCATAGCCCTGATTAATCAAATACTGGGCCGCGCCCTGGCTGCTGATCCCGTGGTAGCACATCACGATCACCGGCTGCTCGAAATCGACCTGCTCCATAAACGCGACCATGGTCTCGTTGGTCAGGTGAAACGCCGACTCCGGATGCGCCAGACCAAACGACTGCGGGTCGCGGATGTCGGCCAGCACGGCCCCGGTGTCCGCTTGTTGCAGCAGCTCAAACGCCTGCTCTACCGATATATGCTCGAACTGATCCATTCATTGCCTCACTGAAGTCCTGCTGACCTTGTCAGCATTAGGGTTATTGCGTTGCTGATCCCGCCAGGATCCGCCCCGGTCCAAAACTGTGATGATCCTCCGTTTTGGGTTCCCCGAGCGACGGTCCAAAGTCGTCAGCGCAGGACGCCATTGTACCCCACAAAGTTACTCACAACCTCGCACAGAAAGTAGGGCTTTGACCCGACGGCTCCCGGGGGCACTCATCCAGGCCATGCCAGGGTTGAAGGTCTCCTGCCAAACCTCTGCGCCCACCAGACGCACAAATAATCACCAGCTGTGGAAAAATCTGTGAATAGCGTTGATAATGTGTTTCGTGCCCAGAGGATCCACTACATGTAGATCGGATCCGATCATAATCTGTGGATAAGTTTACCTTTCATTCGAATTTCAGGCCATAAATGTGACCTGCGCCCCAGAAATCAAGCACAAAAAAACCGGCGCCAGGCCGGTTTCTTGTGCGGATCGTTGTGGATAGTTTCCAAGGATCCTCAGAGACTGTCACCCACCGCTTCTTTGAGCTTTTTCATCGCATTTTTTTCGAGCTGACGGATCCTTTCCGCAGACACTCCGTAATGCTCAGCCAGCTCCTGCAGGGTTGCTTTCTGCTCATCCAGCCAGCGGGAGCGGACAATGTGCTGACTGCGCTCATCCAGACAGGCCAACGCCTGAGACAGGCGATTGGTGGCATGGCTTTCCCAGTTATTCTCTTCATAACTCAGGGCCACATCGGATGATTTGTCTTCCAGGAAATAAACCGGCGCGCTGAAGCCGCTGTCGCGATCATCATCATCAACCGGGCTTTCAAAGGTCGGATCCTGCGCCGCCAGACGGGACTCCATTTCACGGACCTCGCTGGCATCGACCCCGAGCTGCTCTGCAACCATGTTGACTTCGTCGTTATTGAACCAGCCCAGGCGCTTTTTCGCCTTGCGCAGGTTGAAGAACAGTTTGCGCTGCGCCTTGGTGGTGGCGACTTTGACAATACGCCAGTTGCGCAGCACATACTCATGAATTTCAGCTTTGATCCAGTGGACCGCAAACGACACCAGACGCACGCCGACTTCCGGATTAAACCGCTTCACCGCCTTCATCAGGCCGATGTTGCCTTCCTGAACCAGATCCGCCATCGGCAAACCATAGCCGGAATACCCGCGCGCCACGTGCACTACGAATCGCAGGTGGGACATGACCAGCGACTTTGCCGCATCAATATCGCCCTCGTAATGCAGGCGCTCCGCCAGCTCACGTTCCTGCTCCGCCGACAGCATCGGGTAGCCGTTGACACTCTGAACGTAGCTGTCCAGGCTGTCTGTAGAAACTAACGCCAATGAAGTCATTTCTTGTGCCATTCAACAAACCTCGTGTGTTTTGTGTACTGATGGAACATCGTCATAACCTGTAATGATGCCCGGAAAAGGGCCAACATTGCAAGCCGTCATGTGCATTCTCGCCACATGACCCATCTGTAGAGTCCGAAAATTTACACAGGTTCAATTTCTTTCAGATGACGTCCGGCCGACAACCGGGCCGCCAGCAGCCCGAGAAACGCCGCCGTCATCAACAGGATCAGGGTCTCATCCCAGCTCAGGCCGACCAACCGGAACCCGCTGTCGTAGAGTGCGGCCAACTGCGCGACCGCGCCATCTAGCAGTATAGTGACGATTGCGGCCAGCACCCAAGCGGCGATCCCGCCCAACAAACCATACCAGGCCCCGGTATAGAGATACGGGCGCAGGATGAAACTGTCGGTCGCGCCCACCAGCTTCATCACCTGGATCTCGTCTTTCTGGTTGAGCACCTGCAGGCGCAAGGTGTTGCCGACAATCAGAAACACCGCAAACAGCATCAGGCCGGAAATCAGCGCCGCCAGGGTGATCGCCAGCGACTTAATCGCCGCCAGACGCTGCAGCCAGTCGCTGTCGAGCCGCACTTCGTCCACCGTCGCCTCAGCACGCAATTTCGCTGCCAGCTGTGCGGCCTGATCACTGCCCTGCCACGCCGCCACCGGACGGATCACCACCACAGCCGGCAGCGGGTTTTCCTCCAGCAATGTCAGCGCCTGGGCAAACCCGGCCTGCTCCCGAAACTCTGTCAGCCCCTGCTGCGGCGAGATATAGCGCACATTCTCCACTTCCGGCCAGGCAGCAAGTTGCTCGGAGAGCTGAGTCGCGGTGCCCGGTGATACCTGCGGTGCCAGATACACCGTCAGCTGCGTCGGATTCTGCCAGGCCTGAGCCACCAGAGTGATATTTTTCGCCAGCAGGTAAAAACTGGCCGGCAACGTCAGGGCAAACGCCAGCACCGCCAGGGTTAGCAGATTGCCCAACGGCCGTCGCATCAGCTCCGACAGCGCCCCGAGGCATTGCATTTTATGGACGGCAAAAAAGCCCGGTTGTTTACGCGCCACGTGCGACCTCCCGTAGGTGCCCCTGGTGCAGATCCAGACGCCGGTAATTATGGGTGCTGAGCAAGGAGGTATCATGGGTGGCCATCAATACGCTCACCCCCACCCGGTTAAACTCTTCAAACAGCTGCATGACTTGTTGCGACAAGGCTGCGTCCAGGTTCCCGGTCGGCTCGTCGGCCAGCAACAACCGCGGTTTGTTCACCACCGCCCGGGCAATGCCCACCCGCTGCTGCTCCCCGCCCGAGAGCTGGAGCGGCAGGCAGCGGGCCTTGTCGAGCAACCCGACTTTATCCAGCGCCGCCGACACCCGGCGTTTAATTTCCGCTTCCGAAGCCAGCTCGACCCGCAGCGGCAAGGCCACGTTGTCGTAGACACTGCGGTCCATCAACAGCTTATGATCCTGAAAGATAATCCCGATATTGCGGCGCAAGAACGGGATATGCTTGTTTTCAATTCGGGTAATCTCGTGGCCATTGAAAAAAATCTGGCCGTCACTCGGCCGCTCAATGGCACAGATCAGTTTCAGCAAGGTACTCTTACCGGCCCCGGAGTGTCCGGTTAAAAACGCCATTTCCGCTGGTTGAAGGTGGAAATCCACTTTTTGCAGGGCCTGACGCCCGCCCCGATAAGCTTTACTGACCTGCTGAAACCGGATCACGATTTACTCCTCGTCGCTAAAGAGTGCTTCAATAAACTCATTGGCCGCGAATGGACGGAGATCGTCAATCCCCTCGCCGATACCAATGTAGCGGATCGGGATATTGAACTGATCGGCAATGGCAAAAATCACCCCGCCCTTGGCGGTCCCGTCCAGCTTGGTCAGGGTGATCCCGGTCACCGGCGCCACGTCACTGAACAGCTTGGCCTGGCTGATCGCATTCTGCCCGGTCCCGGCATCGACTGTCAGCATGATTTCGTGCGGCGCCTGCGGGTCGACTTTCTTCATCACCCGTACAATCTTGCGCAGCTCTTCCATCAGGTTGCTCTTGTTCTGCAGGCGGCCGGCCGTATCGGCAATCACCACATCAACGTTTTTGGCGCGGGCCGACTCGATCGCATCGAAAATCACCGATGCACTGTCGGCGCCGGTATGCTGGGCCACCACCGGCACATTGTTGCGCTCACCCCACACCTGCAACTGCTCCACCGCCGCGGCGCGGAAGGTATCCCCGGCAGCCAGCATCACGGATTTACCCTGGCTCTGGAACTGCTTGGCCAGCTTGCCGATGGTGGTGGTTTTCCCGACGCCGTTCACCCCGACCATCAGGATCACGTATGGCTTGCGCGTGGTGTCGATCACCAGCGGCTGCTCGACTTTCGCCAGCATCTCACCCAGCTCTTCTTTCAGCAAACCATACAGCGCTTCGCCATCTTTCAGGGCCTTGCGATCGGCTTTTTCGGTCAGGCTCTCAATGATCTTGAGCGTGGTATCCATCCCGACATCGGACACCAGCAGCTGCTCTTCCAGCTCCTCAAACAGATCATCGTCGATCTGCTTGCCGCGGAATAAACCGACAAAGCCAGACCCGATATTGGATTTGGTTTTCTTCAGGCCGCGCATCAGGCGGGCGAAGAAGCCTTCACTTTTCGGTTTTTCCTGCTCGGCGCTCTGAACCGCACTGCCTTCGTCGGCCGGTTGCTCGGCTTCTGAACCCTGTGCTTCTGCAACCTGGGCTTCAGGTGCTTTTGTTTCAGGTGCCAGGGTTTCCGGTGCTTGTGTTTCAGATACCTGGGCCGACGGTTGTTCCGCTGTAGCAGGCTGCTCGATCTCGGCAGCCTCATGCGGCGCAACAACAACAACTTCCGGCTCAACGTCCTGCACGGCCTCGCGGCTCGTCTCAGCCGTTTCCGGCGCAGGCTGTTCCGTGGCTGACTGCGCCGTCGACGACTCCTGCGAAGTCAGCGTTGCGTCGTCCGCCGATGTTGCTTTCTCTTCCGCCTGGGCGGCTTGTTGCTCGGTTTGCTCGGTTTGTTCTTCAGAACCAAAACCCAGCCACGAAAATAATCCGCGTTTCTTTTTTTCTGCCATTGGCAAATCCTAAAGCTTGATTGGTACAATTTGCAGCTTAAAAACTGCTGTATACTAACATTTTCTCAACGGTCGAATAAATCTATGACGAGACGCAGGCAACAATCCGGGCGAAATCAGCCCGATCACCGCCGGGAAGGGGTCGTAAGGATCATCGGCGGACGCTGGCGCGGACGCAAACTGCCAGTACACGATGTTGAAGGTCTCCGACCAACGACCGACCGGGTCAAAGAAACCGTCTTTAACTGGTTGGCTCCCGATTTGTATCAGGCGAACTGCCTGGATCTGTTTACCGGCAGCGGCAGCCTGAGCTTTGAAGCGCTCTCCCGCGGGGTCGACAGCGTCACCATGCTGGAGCTGGACCGCCAGGCGGCCACGCAACTGGAACAAAACCGCCAGACTCTGGGGGCCGACAATGCCCGTATCCATCAAACCGACAGCCTGGTTTTTCTCGACAAACCGGGTACGCCGTTTGATATCATCTTTATTGATCCGCCATTTCGCAAGCACTTACTGCCTGAAGTGATCCTGCGACTGGAAAATAATGGCTGGCTGGCACCCCGTGCCATCATCTATATCGAGGCGGAAAAGGAGCTGGGCTTACCGGAAACGCCGGCCCATTGGCATTTATACAAGGAAAAAACTGCCGGTCAGGTCAGCTACCGGCTCTACGAGAGAGACGCATCATGAAAGTGCTAATTACCCTGGCGAAAGCAGCCATCGGCTTTGTCTGGCTGATTCTGCTCATCAATATTTTCTATCCCTTCCCGGGCGTGGCCGCAATGGCCCTGTACATCATGACCGGCTTCCTGCTGATGATGCACGGCCTGCAAATGCTGATTTTCCTCGGCGCCTTCGGCGACAAGATCGCCATGAGCCGCTGGGAGAAATGGTCGATCCTGATCTTCGGCATCTTCGCGCTACTGGATATCCGCCGCAAGCACATGATGTAACCCAACGCGAGGCCCACCGGCCTCGCGCTGTCTCTGGCCCGCCGACTAGACACCCAACTGGAAGAATTTTCGGATCCCGTCCAGGAACATCTGGGTCGAAATCATGATCAGCAACAGGCCCATCAGTCGTTCCACGGCTTTCAGGCCTCTCTCGCCCAACAAGCGGTTAAACACCTCATAAAACATCAAAATCACAAAGGTCGCCCCCCAGGCCAGGCACACGGCCGCCACCCAGTCCCACATCCGCCCCGGCTCCTGATTCGACAGCAGCAACAGCGACGCCAGCACCGACGGACCGGCTATCATCGGGATCGCCATCGGCACGATAAAAGGCTCCTCACCGGCCGCCAGACCGGTCACCCCACCCGGGGTCGGGAAGATCATTCGGATCGCGATCAGAAACAAGATGATGCCGCCCGAGATACTGACGGTTTCCGTGGAAACATGGAGAAAGTTGAGCATTTTCTGGCCGCCGAACAAGAACGCCAGCAGGATCACCAGTGCAATACATAACTCCCGGATCATGATAATCCGACGTCGTTTCGGTTCAATATGGCGCAGGATCGACAGCATCACCGGCAAATTGCCGAGCGGGTCCATGATCAGAAACAGCATGACCGCTGCAGAGATAATTTCCACAGAGCAGACCTCAAAAAGAGAAAAATATTCAGAAGATTAGAGATAGTGGGCAGCATCGACCAGGCGATCGAGCGACGGCAGGAGAGTATAACAACTGAGCACCCGGGTGGCGACTTTTTTACCACCCGGATCATTGCGGCAGGCGCGGTTCGCTCGCGGTCAGTGGCTGCACATCATGGCCGGGTTAGCCACAATGGTATCGCCTTCGCGCACGACTTTGCCGCGTTCCAGGAAAAATACCAGTAATGCTTCTAAAGTCAGATCTTGCAGGCTGCAGGTATGAAACCGGGCGTGCTCACCATAACTCGCCGCAATGGCCTGCTGCAGCGACTGCTCGGTATACGGCGTTTCTGCCGCCAGCAACAGGTTCAGTACCGTATGGGCATGGATTGAATTCATCGTTGTCCTCATCTGGGCGCTTGACTGGAACACCGATTAAATCACACCCGCTCGCGACGGCGTTGACCCAGCGCAAAAAAGTGTCATTTCAAATCTATGTTTAGTAGAGCAAAGACATGTTTGATAGGTCAACGCCATGTTGAATATTTCGGAGCTCTGTTTGACGACGTTCCATTCGGGTCGCTCAGGGCTGCGTTTCCCCGCACTGCCAACAGATCTCAAAAGCGCCGCTGTTCAGCTCCCCGCACGTCGGACAACACCATTCGCGCTCCCCGGCAGATTCATACGCCTTCAATAGCGCCCGCGCCCGATCAGCCTGCGCCGCCGGAACCCACAGACTCACCTGGAGGACATCCGCAGGCAGTTCCCCTGCGGCGGCAGCGAGATTTTCTCCGCTGAGCGCAACCTCAATCTGTGCATGTTCCAGCATGCCCTTGAGGCTATGGGCTTCCAGATTATTGGTTGCCTGATATACCCGGATCCAGGATGCCGCCATCATCACTCCTTCACTCCGACCAGCCATCGTGGGCCGCACGGTGCTTGAAACGCCCCCGTGAGCGGGTGCTCGCTACACCAGTAATGTGGCCGTAAACAAGGCCTGGGCCAAGTAATAGCTGGTCATGATCACGCCGGTAGAGGCACGGAAAGGGCCGCGAAACCGATCGACAGCCAGTACCGTGTCCGAGATGATAAAGACCAACGCGCCGATCAACGCCAGCAAACCCGCGGTTGAACCAACCGTCAACCAGAACTCCCCAGCCGCCCAGGTCATCTGCACAATCATCGCAATATAGGCCATGACCGGCATCGCCATGGCCCCTAATGTCGGCAGGAGAAGCAAAAAGACAATAATCCCCCCGCCCACCAGCATCGCCGGTAACCACCAGACCATCGGGCCATCAATCTGGCTCCAGAATGCCACCGAATAAGCGGTATGGGCGAGCAAAAAACTGGCCAACCCCTGGATGAACCGATCTTTGGGCAACATGAGAAACACATCTCCAACCGTCGACAGCAGCAGACCGATAAAAATCGCCTGCCGGTAGACCGAGTCGAGCCCGGATTGCCAGGCTAGGATCAGCAACAGCACCATCGTCAGCGGCTTGAACACATAGTACTGCCACTTCGGGCCATGATAGGCCGCCGTCATATGTAAAAGGGCAGAGAATGAGATGGCTAACCAAACCCACATAACATCACCGAAATCATTATAGTTATAAGCAGGGACAGTTTAGGAACCCAATTCGGATTGTCTAGCAGCGAACCGTCAGAACTAGACCCCGCTTATAAAATCACGCACGACGCATTTGCCAATCACAACAAATCTGCTATCCGAAAAAACTGACATCACCTCAGCTGTCAGCCCGCAGCTCGAAACCGACTGTTCAACAAGATAAAAAAAGCAAACGTTTCCCACCGCCATAGTCACTGAATAGCATTCACAATGACTCATCATGACACCAATTCCCCAAAATCATGAGACAACCGGCAAGAAGACCTATGAGAACAAACATAAATTATTTTTATATATCAGGGAGGTAAACAAACAACAAGTCAACTAAACACTGTTTTAGCCCACTGCAACCTATCTTGATAAATAAGTGCGAATAACCAGAATAAAATTATCTTATATGACAAAAGTTCGCATATTCATGCAACCTTTCTTTTCAACCCTTTCAAATCGCCATCACAGTAGATTTAAAATAAAAATAAAACCCCAATTTTTACCCGATGAAGCCATATGGCGACAAAACTAACAATAATATATCGAACCCAAAAAAGACCCAAAGAATCTAACATTATAAACACATTAAAATCATCAGCTTAAGAAAAAAACCACGCAACAAAAACGATCACAACCAAAATCAACCCCATCAAAAACAAACAAAAACTATCGATAAAAGCTGCAAAACATCACCATGAAATTTATTTTTATAACAAAAAACCAGATGAGATTGATCAAACACCGAATAAAGTGTTAGTATGTCGAACATATAATCAACAGCAGCAGAGTGAGGATCTTTCTTATGTTTACATCTTCTCAGAAACAAGGACTTGTGATGATTGCAGTCATTGTGGGCTTAATGACGCTGCCTGTGATCTACTAAATCACGACAGAATTTGCCGAAAAAGGTGCCTCAGGGCACCTTTTTCATTTTCAGGCAGGGTGAAACGACAGCCGCGCAACGGGGTTGTCGTCGGACACCGCTCGCGGCCGTTGACTGGTAGGGTAAGAATCGCCGGGCCGATCAGGGCAGCAGCCGGATATGGTGCCAGTTTTCTGAATAAAACCACACGGCCAGCGCCGTAAAGCCCAACACGACCAGCGCGGCTACGGTCCAGACAAAACGGCCACTGCGTGGCGTCAGTTCCGACTCACACGCCTTGCAAGCGGCCAGGAATCCTGCTTTGTCATCCAGCTGATAACCATCTTCGTGAACAATTTTATTGCGCACCGTGGCCACAAAACGCAATTTCGGGATAATCTCGTGGGGCAGACGCTCCTCACAACTGGTGATGAGCTGATGCAGCCCCTTGCCTTCCGCATGGTAATGCTGGCGCAGTAAGTGCTCAATGCGCCGTGTGCGTGTTACCACTAACTCAATATTCGCCATCCCCGAACTCCTGTCGACTTCTCTCTTCCCTAACATATCGTGCCACGGACGAGATGCAAGCCTTCTGTACATTGTTAAATCATAGACTTAAAAGCCATCCCGGATCATCCCCTCCAGGTATCAACGCCCTGCATCCCGGTCCAGAAAACCAAAAGAGGTCACAGTTTCTCCGTCCCGGGGTACGCCTGCGGTGCCCCTTCTTTCATAATACAGCGGTTTCTCTCTCTCACGTCAGCCAGGAGTCAACCATGCCCACCCCGCTCATTTTTATGGTCACCGGATTACTGGTCCTCTCTGCTTTCTACGCCTTGCGGATCTACCGCCGCCATGTACAGGGGGATCAAGCTCCGGAAAAAACCGTGCAGGTCGAAATCCTGGACAAACAAAGCATTGCCGTAACCGGAGCGCGGCCGGGGGAAGACAGCGAAGCCTATTGGATCTATGTGCAGCCACTTCGGGGCGGGCCGAAACGGGAATTCGAGGTTGGTGTTCACTACTACCATGCGCTCAACCCCGGCGATCGCGGCACCATGACCTACCAGGGGCAGACATTCCGCCATTTCGCGCTCCAGCGCGACTAGCACAAACCGATCAAGGCTGTGCTCAGGGCACCAGCCACGCAGTCAGGCGGTATCTCGCCAGCAACCAGCTGGCTCCCAGCGCCAGGGCGGTGATGATCAGGGTCCAAAAAGGGATCATGATGAGGGGATGGGCGAAGTACCAGTCATAGGCCCGCACCGGCCAGAGAAAGATCGGATGCAGTAGATAAATGCCCAGACTGTAGCGACTGACAAACGCTGCGCCGCGGAGCCAGCGCGCAGACATCCGCTCACTCCAGTGCCGGCACAGAGCAAACACCAATGCCGCAATCACGGCCGTGTTCAGTGTTTTATACGACAGCCAACGGCCCACGGTATATTCCCCCGCCGCCAGACTATGGCTGATCACCATATAAGCCGTCAGCAACAATGCCGCAATGCCCGGCAGAATAAGCCAGGGCAATGCCGGCCAGCGATAGACAAACAGACTGTATCCCAACAACAGATAGCCGCTGTAAAGGAGCAACTGCTCACTCCACAGGCCATCCACCGAGAGCAAATACAACCCCGTCATCGCCAGCCAGGTCACCGTCAGCCCCAGGGTCCCGATCCGATCAGCCTGCTGGACGTAATAGCGTAAAAATGGCACCACAAAATACAACGGCAGAAAGTAGTAGAAGAAACCCAGATGGTAATAGGTTTCGTGCTCAGGCATGTGCTTCAGTGTTTCCCAGGCGTGCCCGGCATCATAACCGTCCGCGCTCAGGCCTGAGAGGCCGGCATAAAACAGAGACCAGATCAGAAACGGGATCAGCACCTTGCCCAGCCGCCGCCGGACATAATACCCAGGCGCAAACGGCCGGGTATCGGAGAGCATCAGCGCACCGGTGATCATGATAAAAATCGGTACCGCCCAACGACTGAAGCTGTTCAGGACAATAGCCGTGCTCCACGCACTGTCGCTGATCACCCCCAATTGCTCGCGGTAAGGACCCAGCACGTGAATGGTCACCACTGCCAAGGCGGCCACACAGCGCAGCACATCAAAAAAAACCACCTTCTCTCTCACCGGCTTCCCCTGCCTGCCACTTGTTTGTTCCACTATAGCACTGAGTCTGCCGCACGACCGGTGCGATCAGGACATGCAAAAGACCACCGACATGTTACCGAGCCGTTTCAATTTTGGCGGCCAACAGCCATCAATGTTTATTTTCGTGATAGTGATCACATCAGACATTCATACTGTCAACTAAGTGTTTGTTTCTTCAAAAATCAGACCGCCGACTAATCCTCAACCACTTTCATAGTTGAAATCAATATTCTGACCATTCGCCACAGAGTTAATCAGCATATTGCATCAATTTACTAACCAAAATTAGACAAAAAACCACCATTTGAAATATTTAGACATACTTTTGCCTTGTTTAAGGTATTAACAATAGCGTAACCTTCGCCACCGAAAAGAGATGTACCCATTGATGGGATTAGTACGATAAATGGAGGTCGTGATGCACTCATCTGCTTCACAACAAACGCTGCAACCCAAAAAGAAAGCCTTGTTTACCCGCTTTCTGGATACTGTGGAATGGCTGGGGAACCTGCTGCCACACCCAATTACCCTGTTTGCCCTGTTCTGTCTGGCGATTCTGATTGCTTCCGGCATTGCCGGTTATTTTGGCGTCTCGGTCGTTGACCCACGTCCGGAAGGCGCACCCGGCCGCGCGGCCGACGGCATGATCCATGTGATTAGCCTGCTCAACGAAGACGGCGCACAGAAAATCGTTGCCAACCTGGTGAAAAACTTCACCGGCTTTGCGCCGCTCGGTACCGTCCTGGTTGCGATGCTGGGGGTAGCGATTGCCGAACACTCCGGCCTGCTGTCATCTGCGATGCGCGGCCTGGTGATGGGCGCCTCACGCCGCATGGTCACCCTGGTAGTGGTGTTTGCCGGTATTGTCTCCAACACCGCATCTGAGCTGGGCTACGTGGTGCTGGTGCCGCTGGCTGCCATGCTGTTCCACTCGCTGGGTCGCCACCCGCTGGCCGGTCTGGCTGCAGCATTTGCCGGGGTTTCCGGTGGCTACAGCGCCAACCTGCTGCTGGGAACGGTTGACCCGCTGCTGTCCGGGATCACGGAAACTGCCGCGCAAATGATCGACCCGACCTACACCGTGGGTCCGGAAGTGAACTGGTACTTCATGTTCGCATCGACGTTCGCCATCACCATCATGGGCGCCTTCGTGACCGAGAAAATCGTCGAGCCGAAACTGGGTCAATACAACCCGGAAGAGGCCAGCGAAGATCTGGGTAGCGACAACATGGGCAAACTGACGGCGCTGGAGAAAAAAGGTCTGAAGGCAGCCGGTCTGGCTGCGCTGGTGGTCTCGGTACTGCTGGCCCTGACCATCGTGCCGGAAAACGGCATCCTGCGTCATCCGGAAACCGGTCTGGTTGCCGGCTCCCCGTTCCTGAAAGGAATTGTGGCCTTTATCTTTGTCTTCTTCGCCATCCCGGGCTTTGTCTACGGTAAAGTCGTCGGGACGATGAAGAATGACCGGGATGTGATTGACGCCATGGCGAAGTCCATGTCTTCGATGGGCATGTACATTGTACTGGTTTTCTTTGCTGCGCAGTTCGTAGCGTTCTTCAAGTGGACCAACTTCGGCCAGGTGTTTGCTGTCGGCGGTGCTGACTTCCTGCAAACCATCGGCCTGACCGGACCGGCCCTGTTCTTCGCCTTTATCCTGATGTGTGGCTTCATCAACCTGATGATTGGCTCCGCCTCTGCCCAGTGGGCCGTCACGGCGCCGATCTTCGTGCCGATGCTGATGCTGGTCGGCTACGCGCCGGAGACGATTCAGGCGGCGTACCGAATCGGGGACTCAGTGACCAACATCATCACCCCGATGATGAGCTACTTCGGGATGATCCTGGCCGTCGCCACACGCTACCAGAAGAATCTTGGGCTGGGCACGCTGATCTCAACCATGCTGCCGTACTCGATGGTCTTCATCGTCGGCTGGAGCCTGATGTTCTACGTCTGGGTATTTATCCTGGGGATCCCGGTTGGTCCGGGTGCTGCAACCTACTACAACGTCGGTGGTTAATCCCGTGGGCGGCTAAGCCAACACGCGGCAGACCACAGACGAAACCTTCACAAGCCGGGACCTGTCCCGGCTTTTTTCATCCCGGCATCTCACCGCTATTTCAGCGACACCGCCACCAGCCCAGCACACACCAGGCTTGCGCCGATCAAGCGCGGACGATGCGCCGGCTCACGCAGCAGCCAGACCCCGAGCGCGACCCCGACCGGAATACTGAGCTGGCGCAGGGCGACCACATAGCTGACATTCTCGGTCAGACTCATCGCCAGCAACACCAGGCCATACGTTCCCCCCATCATGATCCCGGTCAGCAGGGCGACCCGCCAGTCGGCACCGCTCTGACGCAGCTGCGCCCGCCCGGCAGCGTGCAGGCACCACAGCATCAGCCAGGCGCCGGTCACCAGAAACTGCATCCCCAAATAGGTAAACGCCACCAGAGCCGGTGCCATGTCCGGCGAAAAGTGGCCGGCCATCAGGAGCAGTGCCCGATCATCAAGCACCGAATAGCCCGCCGTCCCGAGCGCAGCCAGCAAGGCCCAGAGACACCCGGCCTGACCATACGCCTGCCAGCGCCAGCGGCGAAAGCTCACCACCGGCACCAACAAACAACCGACCGTCACCAACCCCATCCCGAACCAAGCCAGCGGGGGGAGCCCCTGCCCCAGCAGACTGCTGACGGTGGCCACCATCAGCACCGGCAACGCCCGGGCAATCGGATAAACCACGCCGACGTCGGCTTGCTGATACGCCCGGGCCAGGCTGGCCAGATAGACCATCTGACAAAAGCCACTGCCGAGCAACACCCACCAGAACTCGCCCGGCAACACCCCCGCCCTTCCCAACACAGCGGCCATCACCGGGATCAGCAAGCCGCCGGCCCCGAGACTGGCCACCGCGAAAAACGCCGGTGAGGGCTTACGCGATTTGCCCAGCAGATTCCAGGCGGCATGGATCACGGCCGACAACATGACTAATCCTAAAGCGATCCCCGACACGGCCGCAGCCTCCGACCTTGTGTAGTCCAAAAAGAAAAATCAGTGTAAACAAAAACGCGGCCACAGAGAAAGCCTGTGACCGCGTTTTCACCAAAGTTTCACGAGCGCCCGCTGTTGGGGCCCGCTGCCAGATCTAGCTATCCGGGGAAGCCGCCGGTGGCGGGATCCCCGCGGTGCTGGCCGAGGTATCGAGGTAATTCTGCGACCACCGCATCGCCTGCTGGTAGCTTTTGGCGACCAGAGACTCCTGGATAGCCAGTGCCCGGCAGCACACGCTCACCTGCTCCCAGTCGGCCTGCTCGTAGGCATCAATCAGGGCCAGCATCTGGCCCAAATCCCCCTCCCGATGCAACAGGGCTTCCCGGACTTCCGCGGCGAGCGGCAGCACGCCGAGGATCTGCGCCAGGGTGTTATCCAGCAACGCATCAAGCAGGGAAAACATCCCGGTCAGGAAGGCTTTGTCCTTCATCGGTGCCAGACGGCTGTGGGCCGCCAGCATCTCGCACATCCGGGCCCGCAGCAGAGACAGGGCATACAGCTCCTTGGGTTTGTCGACTCCCGCGTGCGCGGTGGCCACGGCGCTGACAAACATTTTGACTTTTTCTTCACCCAGATACACCAGTGCCTGACGAAAAGAGCTGATCGGCTCAATCGTGCGGTGCGCCGCCGTATTGACATAGCGCAGCAGCAGGTAAGACAGCGGGACATCGCCGGCAATGATCTGCTCAACCCGCTGAAAGTTGACTTCTTCACGGCAGATTTCCTGCAACAACCGCACCGTGGTAAGTTTTTCCGGCTGTACCTGGCGATTTTTCATCAACTCGGGCTTGCTGAAATAGTAGCCCTGAAAGAAATGAAATCCGGCTTCCGATGCGGCTTCAAACTCCTCCCGGGTTTCTACCTTTTCGGCCAGAAACTTGAGCTTGCGATCCTGATGCTTGCGCACATATGCGCAAGCCTTCTCGGCCCCGAGGGTCATAAAGTCCAGCTTGATCAGGTGAACATACGGCAGGAAACGATGCCATTGCGGATCCAGCTCAAAGTCGTCCAGCGCAATCACATAGCCCTGGCGGTAGAGATGCTTGATCGCCGCAAACAGCTCCTCGTCCGGCGTACAGGTTTCCAGCACCTCGATGATCACCTTGCGCTTGGGCAGCAACAGCGGCAACAGGCGTATCAGGCTTTCGTGGGGAAAGTTGATAAACGTACGCTGACCGGCCGTTGCCGGGTTGTCCCCGACAGCCATATAGTTTTCAACCAGCAGGCGACATGTCGCTTGATTCGCCTCGATCACCGGAAACGCATTACTTTCGCCGTCCCGAAACAGCAGCTCGTAGCCTACCGTGCGCTGCTTACGGTTAAAAATAGGCTGGCGTGCGACATAAGAGTACATAATGCCTTGAGTGCCTCTCGACTGGTGAAGATGTAAATAAATAGTTTGTCATTATAACAAAAATCCGGCACCTGAGCGTGCTCAGGCTTTGGCGGTGGCCAACAAGGCGCCGCAGCCGATAAACATCGAGCCAAAGACCCGGTTGAGGCCACCCATCACTTTACCGGAGCGTAAATAACCGGTCAGCTTGGAGGAAAGGGTGACATAGCCCAACATCACCAGCGCGTCGATCACTAAGGTGGTGATCCCGAGCACCATCAGTTGCCCGGACTGCGAACCGTTGGGGTCGATAAACTGCGGAAACAGGGCCACCAGGAACACGATACTTTTCGGGTTGGTCAGGTTCACCAACACCGCACGACGGAACAGCTGCCAGGCACTGGCGCCACCTTTGGCACCTGCAGCCGCAGTTGGGGCCGGCTCACGCCATTTCTGAATACCGAGCCAGATCAAATACACCACCCCAACCCATTTGATCATCGTGAAGGCCGTAGCCGACTGCGCCACAATCGCGCCCAGGCCAACGCCCACCAGCAAAATATGAATGCCCAACCCGACCTGCAACCCGAGAATCGAGGCCAGGGACTTGCGCCAGCCATAGACCATGCCGTTACTGATGGAGTTCACCGTACCTGAGCCGGGCGCCAAACTAAAGACCACGGCCGTTGCCAGATAGGCGAACCAGATTTCAACACTCATCTTTCCCTTTCCCCTGTTCATCGTCGGCGCCGAGGTTACATCCGGCACCAACACCCATATTCTCGCAGCAGTATAAACGACCCATGTAGGATAAGGCGACCGACAAACACCAGAGGTTAACAACAGATCACTCAATGCATATGCTTGTCACCCCGACAGGAAGAAAAGCAGGTTATAATGAAGCTAGATTTTTGCCGATTTTCTCCACTCGGCTTCCCTGACGATTAAATGATTTGCGACGTTGAGAATTGCCATGACAGTCCAACCCCCACATTACTTTCAGTTTTCCCGGGAATCCCAGTTTGGTGAAACCATGGCCGGACCGGTGGCGTCGCTGTGGCAACACCGACGGGAAGGGATGTTCGAAGGCGTCGACCAGCTCAAGGTCGGCTGGGTCAGCCTGACCGGCTTCAATCACGATAAAGCCATTATTGTGGTCAACGGGCGGATCGAAAGTTACTGGAAATACCAGGAGCTGTTCTACGACCTGGTGCAGCAGGGCTATGATGTGTTCGCCCTGGATCACCGCGGTCAGGGGGTCTCCGATCGGCTGGCCGAAGATACCGAACTGGGTCATATCGAAGAATTTGATGATTATGTCACCGATCTCAAAACCTTCTTCGAGCGTGAAATTGCCCCGCGCGACTACCGCCAGCACTTCATGCTGGCCCATTCCATGGGCGGCACCATTGCCAGCCTGTTTCTGGCCGAACATCCGGGACTGATTGACCGCGCGGTGCTCAGTGCCCCGATGCACGGGATCAACATCAACAACTGGATGAAGCCCATCGCGTCCCCACTGGCCCGGGTGGTGGAGCAATTACAACGCCAGCCTAACTATGCCCCGGGGCAGGTTCCCTACTACCCAAAACCGTTTTCCGATAACCCCCTGTGCCAGAGTCAGATCCGCTACCAGTGGTTCCGCGATCTGTATGAGCAGAAACCGGAGCTGAAAATCGGCGGCCCCAGTGCCCGTTGGGTCTGGCAGGGACTGGCCGCGGCCCGGCGCTGCATTGCCCGCGCCCCGGATATCACCACCCCGATCTTGCTGCTTCAGGGCAGCGACGACAGCATTGTCGATAACCAGGCCCAGAACCTGTTCTGCCACACCATGCAGCAGGCCGGACGCGACTGCCAGCTCAAGATCATCGAGGGCGCCCGCCACGAGCTGCTTTTTGAGGAAGACAAATACCGTCACCCCGTGTTAGGCGCAACCATCGCCCATTTCCGGAAAGCGGAAACGATCGAACCGTAAATTAACCTCTTTTCTCGACACCAAACTGGTTTAAGATTGACCGTGTTGTTCCCCCGGCGCATCGCCGGGGGGCGTGTTTCAATCAGCCGAGAGTTGCCATGTATAAAATTGTCGCATCCGATCTGGACGGAACCCTGCTCACCCCGGACCATCAAATCACCCCGTTCACCAAGGACGTCCTCACCCGCCTCCACCAGCAAGGCAAGGACTTTATCTTTGCCACAGGCCGCCACCACATTGACGTGGCCGACATGCGCGATGAGCTGGGGATCCCGGCGTACATGATCACCTCCAACGGGGCCCGGGTGCACAACTGCCAGGGCGAAGTCATCTTCCAGCAGGATTTACATCCGGAAGTGATCCAGGGCCTGATCGACCTGACCAAGCATGATCCGGCACTGAAAATCCATATTTACCGCAATGACGACTGGCTGATCAGCACCGAAGATGAAAACCTCAAAGAGTACCACCAGTCCTTTACCTACCAGCTGTTCGATGTCGACAACCCGCCGCTGGCAGGCGTCGCCAAAGTGTTCTTTATCCGCGACGATCAGGACCATGACCAACTGGCGTTGTGGGAAGATAAATTCAAGCAGATCTTCGGCCATCGCGCCAACATCGCTTTCTCCACCCCCTGGTGCCTGGAAGTGATGGATGCCAAGGTGTCCAAAGGCCATGCGCTGGAAGCCGTCGCGAAAGAGAAAGGTTACACCCTGGCGGACTGCCTGGCGTTCGGCGACGGGATGAACGATGTGGAAATGCTGACCATGGCCGGCAAAGGGCTGGTGATGGGCACCGCCCACGAGAAGGTCAAGCAGGCCCTGCCGGATAACGGCGTCATCGGCAGCAGCAGCGAGGAAGCGGTTGCCCGCTATCTGGCCGAGCACTTGTTGTGATTGACCGGCGATAAAAGGCCCGCAGTCCAGGGCCGGTGAGGACCGGGGGGCTGCTCCTAACGGGCACCGGCTTTTATTGCAGCACGCGACTGCCACAGGCTCAGGGTGGCCTGTGGCAGCGTCGGCGGAGCGGTCAGAACTGACCGGTCATCGCCAGAATTTCCTGCCACTGCGCTTCTGTGACCGGCATAATACTGAGCCGGCTGCCGCGCTTCACCAGCGGCATTTCAGCCAGCGCCGGATTGGCTTTGATTCGTTTGAGCGACACCAGACGCAGGTGGCGCTGGTACTCGACATCCACCATCACCCAGCGCGGATTGTCCGGGTCCGACTTGGGATCGTAATACGGACTCTCCGGGTCAAACTGAAAATGATCCGGATAAGCTTCTTTCACCACGGTCGCAACCCCGGCCACCCCGACATCCTTGCACGATGAATGATAAATCAACACCTGATCGCCGAGCTTGATGTCATCACGCATCATGTTCCGGGCTTGGTAGTTGCGCACCCCTTCCCAGCAGGACACCGTCTGCTTTTTCAGGGTATCGATCGAAAACGTATCCGGCTCTGTCTTAAATAACCAATAGGCCATCGTTCCTCTCACTCGTTGTGGCCGGGACATCCGGCGGGTGACATACATTCAGCCGCCCAGCCTACCATAGCCGCCGGGACGCACAAGTCATCGGCTACGCCGACCGGTACGGAAGATTGCACCCACAGCCGGAACTGTGCCACACTGCCGCCATCTGAAGAAAGAAGAGTCACTGCGTGTCCTGTCCCCGCTGCCATTTTCACTATAACTGTATTTGCCCGGCCGAGCCGACACTGACCAGCCAGGCCCGGTTTGTCCTGCTGACCCATCCCCGCGAGCTGAGCAAAACCACCAATACCGGGGCCCTGATGCTGCGGACGCTGCCCCACTGCCGCCGGGAGATCTGGGATCGGGTCAATCCGCCACAGACCTTACTGGACCAGTTGCGCCAGCCGGATCTACAACCCTGGCTGCTGTTTCCTGCGGACGCGCAGCACCCGGCTGCACCGTTTCAGGCCGAGCCTAGTAAACAGCCGCTGTTTATTGTGCTCGATGCCACCTGGCAGGAAGCCCGAAAGATGGTGCGCAAAAGTCCCTGGCTGGCCGACTTACCACGCCTGAGCCTGTCGGTCACCGATACCTCGACGTACACCCTGCGCCGCAATCAGCAAGCCGGTAACCTCTGTACCTGCGAAGCCGGGATTGCCCTGCTCGATTTAATCGGCGAGCCGCAGCAAGCCGCGCAACTCAGCCATTATTATCAAACCTTTATCGACACTTTTCCGGCAGAGCAGAGCGGTCATCGCAAAGGGTAAAAATTTCAAGCGCCATTCAGGCAAGTTGGCTATACTTTCAAAACCGACTGACTAGTCGGTTTTTCGTAACCATTACCCGCACCGGATGCAAACAGCACAGGGAGCCAGCCATGACCGCCATCGAGACACTGCCGATTCAAGCCACCGACCGTCCCCAGATGCAGGCGATCCTGCATGCGCAGCAAGCGGCATTTCGCGCCAATCCGATGCCTTCGCTCGAACAGCGTACTCATCAGCTGAAAGCCCTGAAAGCTGCACTGCTAAACCACAAAACGGCCTTGTGCGAAGCCCTGAATCAGGACTATGGCCGCCGCAGTCATCACGACACCCTGATCGCTGACATCCTGCCTTGTGTCGCCCAGTTGAATTACACCCTCAAGCATCTGAAAAAATGGATGAAGCCGGCCCGGCGCCATGCCGGTCTGATGCTCACCCCGGCTAAAGTCGAGGTGGTGTACCAACCGCTGGGCGTCGTCGGCATTGTCGTGCCGTGGAATTTCCCGGTCATGCTCAGCCTGGGGCCGCTGATCACCGCACTGGCGGCAGGTAACCGGGCGATGATCAAACTGAGTGAATTTACCCCGGCCACCAACCAGGTGCTGCGCGACTTGCTGGCCAGCCAGTTCGAGCCGGAGACTGTGGCGGTGATTGAGGGTGAGGCCGACATTGCGGCAGCGTTCAGCGCGCTGCCGTTTGATCACTTGCTCTTTACCGGATCCACACAGGTCGGCCGCCATGTGATGCGCGCCGCCGCCGACAACCTCACCCCGGTGACTCTGGAGCTGGGCGGGAAGTCCCCGGCCCTGATCGCCCCGGATATACCGATCCCACTGGCCGTAGAGCGCCTGATTTACGGCAAAAGCCTCAATGCCGGGCAAATCTGCGTGGCCCCGGACTATGTGCTGGTCCCGGCGGACCAGCACGACGCCTTTGTAGCCGAATACCAGAAACAATTTCAGGCCATGTATCCCCAGGGGGTCGCCAGTAACGATTTCACTTCTGTGATTAACCGCAAGCAGTATGATCGCCTGCGCGCATGGCTGGCGGACGCCGAGCAGCAAGGCGCAAAGGTGATCCCCTGCCATCCTGAGGCACGTGATGATGAGCAGCACCGGATGATCACTCACCTGGTGCTTGAGACCAACGAGCAGATACAATTGATGCAGGAAGAGATTTTCGGCCCCTTGCTGCCGGTGATCCCGTACCACAGCCTGGACGAGGCGCTGGCGAGAATTCGCCGCCAGCCGCGTCCGCTGGCCCTGTACCTGATGAGCCTGGATCCGGCGTTGCAACAGCAGATCAAAACCACCACCCACGCTGGCGGGATGTGCATCAATGATGCCGTGTTCCACGTTGCCGCCGACGATGCGCCCTTTGGCGGGATCGGTCCGTCCGGGATGGGTCACTATCACGGCAAGGAAGGGTTTCTGACCTTTTCCAAAGCCAAAACCGTGCTCAGCCGCGGCAAATTCAGCACCGGCAAACTGATCACCCCGCCGTACGGCGGCTGGTTACAAAAGCTGATGCTGGCGTTTTTCCTCCGCTAGCACATCCCGGCCCTGCTCTATGCAGGGCCGCCATGATAGGATCCATCGCGAGTATTCCATAATGTCCGGCAGGACCATCACTCACAACAGCATGACGAGTAAATGCATGACCAGCGGCAGCACGATGACCCACAAGAAACAGCAAATCCTCAACGCCGCGCTGACCCTGTTTGCCCAGCAGGGGATCGAGGCTACGTCCACCGCCAGCATCGCCAAACAGGCCGATGTGGCAACCGGCACCCTGTTTCACCACTTTGCCAACAAACAGGAACTGATCCTCGCCCTGTACCAGATGGTGAAAACCGAGCTCGGCCAGGTGATGCAACCCGCGCCAACCTGCGAGGAACTCCGGGACAAAGTGAGTGATTGCTGGCAACAGGCTCTGACCTGGGCCCAGCGCCATCCGGACAAGATCCGCTTTATGCAGCACATGGCCCACAACCCTTACTGCAGCAGTGAACAACATCGCGCGCTGATGGCGACGTCGATGACTTATTTAATTGCGTTACTCACCCAGGCCCGGGCAGCAGGACAGATCGCGCCGCTGCCGGAGCCTCTGGTATTGAACTTTTGCCACAGCCATTTCCTGGCAACGGCCGCTCTGTTTGCCGAGAGCCCGGCGCTGGCAGCGCAGCCAGAGTTTCAAGCGGGAGCATTTCAGATCTTATGGCAGGGCTTGTCGCCGGTCGCCCCCTAACGGGCACGTCCCGGCAACAAACTGGTTGGCGGCTAAGACGCATTCGCGGCCGTGACCGCAGCCACCCACGCCTCGGCGACGGACCGGGCAAACGCCGGATCCTGGAACAGCAGGTTATCGGCCTTCAACGCAGAGCCTTCATTATTGACAATCATCAGCTCTCCGGCATCAAGCGAGGCACTGAGCGTCCATTCAGTTTCTCCGCCTAAACCGGCGCTGTTCGTCTCTGGGGGCAAGGTAATTTTCAGCCCCAAATGGGTCGAGTCCTTTAAGGCCACCATCTCCCATTGACCGCTCACCGCGGCCTCCCCTTGCGGGGTGACTGTCACTGTACCGTCCTCAGCCAATGCAAGCTTGGTCAGGATCGGCTTCATCTCCGGCGTTTTTTGCCCTAAATCACGCAGGTGATACCAGGTTTTTCCTGCAAAACGCGCCGCAGTCAGCGGGAGTACTCGCGTCTCAAAATCTTGCTCAGACCACAGACACAACCGACCATCCTCGCTCAGGCTCAAGGCTAAATCTTCCGTGGCGTGGATAAAAGTGTCACTGAACAGGTAAAATTTCAGGACATTATCCTCAACGGTATACGGGATATCTTTGCCGTACATACCCGACTTATACAGCTGATCTTCCAAAATTATTTTATTAAGGATATGGTCACTATTCGACAACGGAATATACCAGAAGCTTTTGTTATCCAGATAACCGGCCAGTTCCCCGGTCAGCCGTTTGGTGACCGCCTGTCCCTGGTGATCAATGCGCACCTCAATGGCGTTGAGATCGGTGCCGAGGTTGACCTGGCGATCAATCTCGGTCTTGATCAACGCTAATTCGGTCTCCAGTGCCGTAACATTGTTTTCAGCAAGCGATTCTGCCAATTGCGGTACCAGGCTGCGCGCCATCAGGTGGGCATATACCGCATCCGGATTGCCCGCTTTTTGGGCCACAAAATCCCCGCCGATCACCGATTCCGGCAGATTCAACTGACTCGCCAGCGTCGAGAGGGAGACGTTTTTTAAGGTCGCCAACGTGGTAAACGGCGTCACCTGCGCGCTGCCGGGGGCCGCATACAGCTGATACGAGGTCGCGACATACCCGATGCGATCGTTGTCCCGGGTTTCACCGGCACTGATTTGCGCGATCACCCCATACTGGGTATCCGCTTCAGCGAGCTGCACTTGCCCTTGCGCATCAGTGGCCGCGGCCAACCATTCATCTGCATCACAGCTGCGATTCTGATTGCGATCGACACACACACGGGCATCACTCAGGTAACCATCAATCACCGTGACTTTGGGCGCCGCATTGTCATCTCCACCGCCACACCCGACGAGCGCCAGGCTGATCAGCAGCGGGAGGCTTAGGTGACGTTTACTTATGTTGTATTTGCTAATCTTCATATGAAACCTATTGATTATTTTTTAACAGGCTAAAAAATAGACTGGTCAAATTCAACAGTAATAATTCACCTATCACAGCAATTTGTTTAATTTTTGTGACCCTTCACAGCCGAACGTGACATTTGTCATATCCCCGAGCGGGGCCAACGGCATGACCGCCACATCTCGGGCCACATGGCGTAAACACCCTCACCATCGACGACTAATGCGCTGCCGGAGCCTCTGGTACTGAACTTTTGCCACAGCCATTTCTGGCAACGGCCACTTTGCTGCCGAGAACCCATTGCTGGCAGCACAGCCAGCGTTTCAGACGGGGGCATTTCAGATCTTATGGCGCCGGTCGCCCCCTAACGGGCACGTTCCGGCAACAGGACTGATTGACGGCTAAGATGCATTATTCGCAGCCGTGACCGCAGCCACCCACGCCTCGGCGACAGACCGGGCAAATGCAGGATCCTGGAACAGGAGATCATCAGCAGCCAGCCCAGAATCGTTATTGAACACCATGATCAACTCACCGGCATCGAGTACAGCACCCAGCGTCCACTGAGTCTCCCCGGCCAACCCCTCACTATTGGTGCCTTCCGGCAGGGTGATTCTCAAGGTCAGTAAGGTCGATTTGTCGGCCAGTGTCAACGTCACCATCTCCCAACTGCCGGTAATGGCCGCTTCTCCTTGCGGCGTCACAGTCACTCCATTGTTCTCGGCGAAATCAAGTTTTGTCAAAGCAGGCTTCGTCTCGGTGTCACTCCAACCTAAATCACGCAGGTGATACCAGGTTTTTCCGGCAAAGCGCTCCGCCGTCAGCGGTAGCACCTGCTCCCAAAAATCCTGCTCAGACCACAGATATAACCGACCTTCCTCGCTCAGACTCAAGGCTAAATCCTCAGAAGCGTGGATAAAGGTGTCACTGAAACGGTCAAAACGCAGAACATTATCTTCAACCGTGTAGGGAAAAACACGATCGGATATGCTCGAAGAATAGATTTGATCTTTGAACGTCACCGGAACCGGAATGAAATCAACATTCGTCATCGGAATAAACCAGAAGCTTTTGTTATCCAGATAACCGGCCAGATCCCCGGTCAGCCGTTTGGTGACCGCCTGTCCCTGGTGATCAATGCGCACCTCAATGGCGTTGAGATCGGTGCCGAGGTTGACCTGGCGATCAATCTCAGTCTTGATCAACGCTAATTCCGTCTCCAGTGCTGGGACATCGTTTTCTGCAAGTGTGCCAGCCAACTGCGGTACCAGGCTGCGCGCCATCAGGTGGGCATATACCGCATCCGGATTGCCCGCTTTCTGGGCCACAAAATCCCCACTGATCACGGATTCCGGCAGACTCAGCTGACTCGCCAGCGTCGAGAGGGAGACGTTTTTTAAGGTCGCCAACGTGGTAAACGGCGTCACCTGCGCACTGCCGGGGGACGCATACAGCTGATACGAGGTCGCGACATACCCGATGCGATCGCTGTCCCGGGTTTCACCGGCACTGATTTGCGCGATCACCCCATACTGGGTATCCGCTTCAGCGAGCTGCACTTGCCCTCGCGCATCAGTGGCCGCGGCCAACCATTCATCCGCATCACAGCTGCGATTCTGATTGCGATCGACGCACACACGGGCATCCCCCAGATAGCCGTCAATGACAGAAATCGTCACTGCATTGGGTGTACCGCTCCCCGGCGGCGTACCCGTCCCCGGCGTTGGTGTTGTATTGTTGCTGTCTCCACCCCCACACCCGACGAGCGCCAGGCTGATCAGCAGCGGAAGAATTGCGTTGTGTTGACTAACCTTCATATGAAACCTATTTGTTATTTTTGAACAGGCTAAAAAACAGACTAGTCAAATTCAACAGTTATAATTCATCCATCACAGTCATTTGTTTAATTTTTGTGACTCTTCACACCCGAACGTGACATCTGTCATATCCCGGGCGGGGCCAACGGCATGACCACCGCCGGGTGCGATCCCTAGAGCTCGCGCTGTAAAACCGCATGCCAGGCACTCAGCGGCAACGCCACATCCCGCTCAGCAGCGGCCAGCGCCTGCTGCAACGCCGCGATGTTTTGCGGAAAACAATACGCCGGCTTTGAACGTTCAAAACGCCAACTCTCTGCCAGACTACCGGCATCGACCGCATCGTAGCCCAGTTGGTCCAGCAATCGGATCACCTGACCCTTCGCCACCGGATCATCCCCGGCCACCGGCAATGCGCGGCGTTCCGCATCCCCGGCCGGACGGGCGTCGACCACCACATCCCGGGCCATAATGGCGTTGAACACCTTCACCACCACCGACCGGTCCAGATGCGCTGCCAACAACGCACTGGTCGTGGTTTGACGATTCTCCAGCGCAGCGATCTGGCCATCGCGTTCCGGATAATAATTCACGGCATCCAGGACAATCTTGCCGGCCAGTTTGTCGCGCGGGAGCTGCTGATAGCTGGCCAGCGGCACAGCGACCAGAACCATCTCGCCATATTCACAAGCCTGTTCAACCGTGCCGATTTCACAACCCGGCACCCCGCCATACAAGCTGAACAGGGTCTGCGGCCCGCGCGAGTTACTCAGCAACACCTGGTGTCCGGCCTTGAGCAACAAACGTCCGACCGCCTGGCCGACAAACCCGGCACCAATCACTCCGATTTTCATCCTCGTTTTCCTCTTTCAATCCATGTCCGTGATACAACCGCCAGTCACAAAGTGCTGCGGCAACTAGCTACAGGCACAGCTTATTGATTTACGAATTGAGCATAAATGGCCTAACATGCTGAAAACTCACAACCCAAAGTTGTTAATCATGGATCGATTCCGGAGTATGGAAACTTTCGTCGCCGCGGTCGAGGCTGGCACATTTACTGCCGCCGGGGCGCAGCTCGGTGTCTCCCAGCAGCAGGTGGCCAAATCAATTGCCCAGCTGGAGCAGCATCTGGGGGCTAAACTGCTCAACCGCACCACCCGTAGGCAAAGCCTGACGATCTTCGGCGAGCAATACCTGGCACGATGCCGGCAGATCCTCGGTGCGGTGCGGGAAGCGGAGCGGTTATCCCAGGAGCTGGATCAGATCCCGCGCGGAAAACTGAAGATCAGCGCGCCGAAAACCTTCGGAACCTACAGCCTGATGCCGTTTATCACTGATTTCATGGCTCGCTATCCCGAGATTGAACTGGAGCTGGTGATGACCGACCGTAGGGTCGATCTGAATGAAGCAGGATTTGAAGCGGCGTTTCGTTTCGGCACGCTGCCGGACTCCTCTCTGATCGCCCGACCGCTACCGCCTTACCGGATGGTGGCCTGTGCTGCCCCGAGCTATCTCGCCCGAGCGGGCACGCCGACCCATCCGGACCAGTTGAACCACCACGAATGCCTGAGCTACCTGCTGGCCAACGCCAGCACCTGCCAGATGTGGCATTTCCATCAACCGGGGCAGCCCGGCGTGAAAATCCCGATCACCTCCCGGCTGAACATCAACGAAAGTACGGCTTTACTCGCAGCAACGCTGCGTGGCGCCGGGATAGCCATGGCGCCCGAGGTAATGGTCCGCGATGCCCTGGCAGACGGACGGCTGATCCGCCTGTTCCCTGAATTTGAAGGGCCGGCGCGGCCGGTTCATTTACTCTATACCCGGGACCAATACCGCACGGCTAAGCTGCGCACCTTTATCGAAGACGTGCTGGCCTATTACCACGCGAGCTCCGGCTGAGATGCAACCCCAACCTCACCGCTCACTCAGGAGCTGAGAGTGAGGCGGCCCGCGCGGCCACCAGCCCGGCCAGCCACACCTCCAGACCCGCCAGCGCCTCGGTCAGTGCTGCCGGGGCATCCTCGCTGTGGGCAATCCACAACGCAGTTTCCGTCAAACCGCCGTTGATAAAACGCGCCAACATCTGCGGGGAAGCCGGTGGGATCAACCCCTGTTGCATCATCGCATCCAGCATCCCGGCGATCGACGCCACACAGTTGAGCTGCATCGCCTGCAACTGCTCCGCCGCCAGCACCGACGCGGCATCACGCAACATGATCCGTTGTACTTCCGGCTCGGTCGCCATCTCCAGATAGGCCCGGCAGCGGCGCTGGAATGCCTGCCAGGGATCAGGTGCCTGCTCGGAAATATGTGCCAGACGTGCATCCATGTCAGCATCCAGAGCTTGCAGCACAGCAAGAAACAGCCCCTTTTTATCCCCGAAATGGTGATACAGCGCGCCGCGGGTCAGCCCTACCTTGGCGGTCAGATCATCCATCACCGTTTCGGCATACCCCACCGTGCCAAAGAGCTCGCGACCGGTCGACAGCAATTTCTGCCGTGTCTCCGCCATGGTTTCTGAACGGGTTTTACGCGCCATCGTCTTTCCTCTGCCAAAGATTTTTCTTCGTTATATTTGACATACGGAGCGTATGTCAATTAGTTTTACATAGGCCCCGTATGTGAGTTGTTGCGTAGGGCGCTTTCGATCACTTTTTGGAGGTTTTATGGCCAACCCATACCGCGCCTTATTCCACGCGCCCGGGACCGTCGCTTTTTCACTGGCGGGGCTGGTTGCCCGGATGCCGATCTCAATGACCGGGATCGGGCTGATTACAATGCTGTCACAGTTGCAAGGCTCCTACTGGCTCGCCGGGACCGTTGCTGCCACGTTTACCCTGACCATGGCGGTGGCTGCCCCGCAAATTTCACGGGCCGTCGATCGCTACGGGCAATGCCGGGTACTGCCTTTCGCAACCGCGATCAGTGTGGTGGGCATGCTGCTCCTGCTCCTGAGCACCCATTTCCAGGCACCGACATGGACCCTCTATGTCTGGGCGGCCCTAGCCGGATGTATGCCCAGTATGCCGGCGATGGTGAGAGCGCGATGGACGGCGATTTACCGCGACACACCGCAACTACAAACAGCGTATGCCTTTGAGTCGGTCCTCGATGAAGTTTGCTTTATCCTCGGTCCGCCGCTCGCCGTCGGGCTCAGCGTCGCCGTCTTCCCGGAGGCCGGTCCGCTGGCAGCCGCTCTGCTCCAGGCAGTCGGCGTCCTGGCTTTTGTACAGCAGAAACAAACGGAGCCCCCAATCCAGGCTGCTGCCACATCCCACACGGGCTCAGCCTTAGCCAGCCTGTCGATGAAACTGCTGGTTCTGGCGCTCCTGGCGCTGGGGATGATTGTCGGCACCATTGATGTGATCAGCGTGGCGTTTGCCAAAGCGCAGGGGCAACCGGTCGCTGCCAGTGTGGTGCTGTCGGTCTACGCCGTCGGCTCTTGCCTGGCCGGACTGGTGTTCGGGGCGATGAACGTTCGCCTGCCGCTGTCGAAACAGCTGCTGATAGCGGCCACGGCCACCGCCGCCATGACCCTGCCGCTGCTGGCGGTCAACAGCATCCTGGCGCTCTCGGTGACGGTATTTGTGGCCGGACTGTTCTTTGCGCCGACCATGATCATTGCCATGGGGCTGGCCGAGCGTCTGGTGCCGGCCTCGCAGTTAACGGAGGGACTGACTTGGATGATCACCGGCCTGGGGATCGGCGTGGCCGCCGGCGCTGCGATTGCAGGCTGGGTGATTGATATCGCCGGGGTCCAGCAGGGGTTTGGGGTCACCCTGGCTGCCGGTGCCGCGGTGCTGCTGTGCGCCTGGGGTTGCAGCCGTCAATTGTCTCCTCAAACGGCGATGCACACCGCCTGAGCCGCGGATAACGACGGAACATCCGATCAAAAATGCCCGGCCATACCGAGTGTTGCCGGGCATTCATCATTCAACACACGAGCGCGACGAATTCAGCGCATCATACATGCTGTCCGGCGACGAAACCGGAGCTCCAGGCCCACTGGAAGTTGTAGCCGCCGAGCCAGCCGCTGACGTCCATCACTTCCCCGATAAAGTACAACCCCTTCACCTGTTTGGCTTCCATGGTTTTGGAAGACAATGAATCGGTATCGACACCGCCCAGCGTCACCTCGGCCGTGCGGTAACCTTCGGTGCCGTTCGGCGCAACCGACCACTGGTGGAAATAAGTTGCCAGAGCCGTCAGCTCTTTGGCATTGAACTGCTTGAGCGGCTTGTCCTGAATATCGCCGCGAGCAATCAGCACTTCGATAAAGCGCTTGGGCAGCAGCCGTGCCAACGAGTTTTTCAGGCTCTGGTTCGGATGCTTGTCCCGCATCGCCTCAAGCGTCTCCTGCAAATCCAGATCCGGCAGCAAATCAATGGTGACCGCCTGACCCGGCGTCCAGTAGGAGGAGATTTGCAGGATCACCGGGCCGGACAGGCCTCGGTGGGTAAACAGCAGGCTTTCCTTGAAACTGGTGCCATCGGCTGCTTCCACCACCACTGGGACCGAGATCCCGGACAGCTCGGCATAGGCTTCTTTCTCTTCTTTGTGCAGGGTAAACGGCACCAGCCCGGCGGTCGTCGGCACCACCGGCAGGCCGAACTGCTCGGCCACCTGGTAGCCGAACGGCGTCGCACCCAGCTTCGGCATCGACAGGCCACCGGTCGCAATCACCAGCGAGTCACAGGCAACCACATCGGTGTTGAGCATCAGGCGAAAGCCAGTCTCGGTTTGTTCAATCTGGTGGACGTCGGCTTGGTAGCGCTGCTGAACCGACGGCAAGTCACACTCCGCCAGCAGCATCTTGACGATGTCTTTAGCCGAGTCTTCGCAGAACAGCTGACCGTGATCACGCTCTTCAAAAGCAATCCCATGCTTGGCAACCATGGCAATGAAATCCCACTGGGTGTACTGAGACAGCGCAGACTTCACAAAATGCGGGTTCCGGCACAGGTAATTCCCGGCCGTGACATCATAGTTAGTAAAATTACAGCGCCCGCCGCCGGAGATCAGAATTTTCCGGCCCGGCTTCTTGCCGTGATCCACCACCAGCACCGAGCGGCCCCGCTTGCCCGCTTCGGCTGCGCACATCAGCCCGGCAGCCCCGGCACCGATAATTACCACATCAAACTTTTCTGCCATATCCGTCCCGCTCACCACGCCAGCCCTTTTCTCTATCACGTTCGCCTGCCAATGAAAAAGGGATGCCCGCACACTGCTTGCATCCCTCAAAATCCGGGCTATTTTACCGCGACCGGGACGGATTGCCACCCTACTTTCTCATCAGCGCGCTGTACACCCAAGCGCTTCAGACCCGACATGTCACATCAGCGTGCATTGCACGCCAGTCGCTGCCTCCCCCGCAGACAAGCGGGCAGGCGGGCGTCAGACCCGGGCCATCCGGGCAGACTTGGCTACAGCCACCTGCTCCGGTTCGGGAAGATGAACCGTCGAAGTCGGAAAGGCAAACTCCGCGCCGTGGCGCTCAACAATTTCGACAATTTTGAGCATGACATCCTGCTTGATCTCGTGGAACACCACCCATTGCGTGGTTTTGGTAAAGGTATACACCAGAATATCCAGCGACGACGGGCCATAGCTGTCAAAATTCACGATCAGGGTCTGGTTGGTATCAATATCCGGGTGCGCCTGCAACATCGCCTTGATATCGGCGGCCACATCCTCGACCACCGCGGCATCCTGGTAGCGCAATCCGACCTTTTGCTTGATCCGGCGGTTGAGCATCCGCGACGGGTTTTCCACCACAATCGAGCTGAATACGGCATTCGGTACATACAGCGGGCGTTTATCAAAGGTACGGATCACGGTCATCCGAAAGCCAATCCGCTCCACGGTGCCTTCAATCTCGCGATCCGGACTACGGATCCAGTCGCCCAGCTTGAACGGCTTGTCAAAGTAAATCATGATCGCGCCGAAAAAGTTGGCCAGCAAATCCTTGGCCGCCATACCGACAATCAGACCACCGACCCCGCCAAAGGTCAGCACACCGGACAAGCTCAATCCGAGATTCTGCATCATCACCAGGCCACCGATCACCAGCACCATCAGGCGCAGTACCTTGGAGATGGCATTGATGGTGGTGACGTCCTTGGCGGTCTCGCTGATTGCATCTTCGGCGTTGGTGATCAGCCGCAGCAGCACCCAGATGAAGGTCCACACCAGCATCAGGTGTCGGACGACGGAGAGAAATTGCGTCGGATAATCTGAGGTATTTTCGATCACCACGCCCAGTGAGAACGCGGCCGGCCAGAGCCAGATCAACCAGCTGACCGGGCGCCGGACCGCATGGACCAACGCATCGTCCCACACCAGCCGGGTTTTCCCGACCGCGACCAGCAAATGACGGGTCAACAGGAGCCAGGCTCCCCACAGACAAGCGCTGAGCAACAGCAACAAGCCTACATTGCTCATCCAGTCCTGGCTCACCCCGCGCTCCAGGGCCGCCCACCATACATACACTCTGTTCATAGACACCGCTTTCAATTTTTTGGAACAAATGGCGATAAATTAATCGCAACGTTTTGTTCAATCAATGAAAAAACATGATCTATGCAGCAAGTGACACATTTATGAGCAATACATTAAATGCCCAGATAGGCGACGACAAAAATCGATACCAAAAAGACCGTCAGAAACGTACTGGCCAGGATGAACAGCTTGCGCACCTTGACACACTTCTCCATAAAAATCGGATCATGGTGATTCTGGTATTGCTGGCTGCGGATATAATGAAACAGGCGGATCTGCTTGCTGACATTCCCCTGGGAAGAGAAGAAGCCACGCCCGTCGACCTGTTGATAGAGAAGCGGATCACATTCGCGCATCACCGCCAGCAGGGTTTTTAACGTGCTGACATAGCGGGAAATATTCACGACTGCGACAAAAAAGAGAGCTAAAAGAAGCGCATCACCACTGATCATAACAACCCCCGAACAACGTGTCATCACAGGCTGGCCGGGCGAAACTCGGGGCACCTCACAGCGCCCCGGCGGCGTTAGCCAGCTGGTGTATCCATCACGGATGACGATTCAGCCTTGGCCAGTGCAGCAAGATCTTTATCAATAAAGAACAATGCTTTACCGTCTTCACCAACCAGCTCAATCTTATCCAGGATACCCTTAAACAATTTTTCTTCTTCGTGTTGTTCTGCAACATACCACTGCAAGAAGTTAAACGTGGAGTAGTCTTGGGAAGTAAACGCGACATGAGCCAGTGTGTTGATCTTCTGAGTGATGAACTGCTCATGCTCATACGTTTCGCGGAATACATCCCCAAGCGATGCAAACTCATGCTTCGGCGCTTCAATCGCACCCAGGATTGGCATCGAACCGGTTTCGCTCACATAGGTGAACAAACGTTGCATATGCTCCATTTCTTCGACCGCATGGGCTCGCAAAAACTCGGCCGCTCCTTCAAATCCTTTGTCTTCACACCAAGCGCTCATCTGCAGGTACAGGTTCGAAGAAAAGAACTCCAAGTTGATTTGCTCGTTTAGTTTTTCAACCATTGCCTGAGCTAGCATCGCACTACTCCTATCTATTCTAGTGTATACCAATCCTATGGATTGGTAAGAAATCGCCGATAACCCATTGTCACAATGCGACATTGAGAATGCAACTCAAAGAAATCCTTTTCGTAGATCGCCCGCTTTGCCAGGCCCCCAGGATGCGATCAGACCGATATTTTTCAATCCGGTTCAATGCTAGCATGAGTGCAAACATATGACACGGAGTGCAAACAATGGCCTATCAACACATTATGGTGGCAGTCGATCTGTCTGACGACAGCTATACTCTGGTTGCCAAGGCAGCAGAACTGGCGAAAGTACTGGATGCCAAGCTTTCGCTGATCCATATTGATGTGAACTATGCCGAACTGTATACCGGCCTGATTGATATCAACCTGGCCGAAGCCCAGCATCGCATGGCGGAAGATGCCCAGAAACAGCTGCAGTCGCTGGCTGACAAAGCCAACTACCCGGTTTCTCATACCCTGGTCGGCAGCGGCGATCTCAGCGAAGAAATCTGCCATGCCATCAGTGATATCAACGTCGAGCTGGTTGTTTGCGGCCATCACCAGGATTTCTGGAGCAAGGTCCTCTCTTCAGCCAAGCAGCTGATCAACCGCACCCCGGTCGATCTGCTGATGGTGCCGCTGAAATAAATCAGCCTTTGCCCCGACCTGAAGCGATCCCCCGGGATCGCTTTTTTATGCCTGAACGCCGCTTCACCCGCCGAAATCAACCGCTGCGCTACCGGTGCCGGGACGTATCTCAAATGTCGATTTGTGATATTTCAGCACCGCAGGATCAGGTACACTGGCGGCCTTCATCATCTGGAATCGAATTGTAGCTATGGGATATTTATCTGCCGTCACCCTGCTGTGGGCATTTTCGTTCAGCCTGATCGGGGTGTATCTGGCCGGACAGGTCGACGCCTGGTTCTCGGTCCTGACCCGGGTCAGCCTGGCTGCCCTGGTGTTCCTGCCGTTTCTGCGTAAACAGCACCTGCGCCCGGCCCTCGCCCTGAAGCTGATGTTTGTCGGTGCCTGCCAGCTCGGGCTGATGTACTGCTTCTACTACCAGTCTTTCCTCTACCTCAGTGTGCCGGAAGTGCTGCTGTTTACCATTTTCACCCCGGTTTACGTCACCCTGATTTACGATCTGCTGCACAAGCAGTTCTCGGCCTGGTACCTGCTGACGGCGGCCATTGCCGTGCTGGGCGCGGCCGTCATCAAATTTGAGGGGATCAACGAAGACTTCATCGTCGGTTTCCTGATTGTCCAGGGGGCCAACCTGTGCTTTGCCATCGGCCAGGTCGGCTACAAGCGGATCATGGAGCAGGAGCAGGCCGATCTGCCGCAGCATACCGTGTTCGGCCTGTTCTACCTCGGTGCCATCTGCGTCGCGCTGCCGATGTTCCTGCTGTTCGGCAACACCGAGAAGCTACCGACTACAGAGACCCAATGGGGCATTCTGATCTACCTCGGCATCGTAGCCTCCGGCCTGGGCTATTTTATCTGGAACAAAGGGGCAACCCTGGTCAACACCGGAGCCCTGGCGATCATGAATAATGCGCTGGTCCCGGCCGGTCTGATCGTCAATATCTTGATCTGGAACCGCGATGTCGACTATCCGCGCCTGATCGCCGGCGGGGTGATCATCATCGCCTCGCTGTGGCTCAACGAAACCTGGGTCAAGCGCAAAATCGCCACCGCGCGCGCCTGAGGAAACAGCCGCCACGGCGAAACATGACAACTGCAAAAACAACAAAGGCGAGTCTCTGACTCGCCTTTTGCTGCACAGCTTTTACTGTATAGCTTTTACTACACAGCATTTTACTAAACAGCTTTTACTGTACGGCTTTTACATCACAGCCGGTGCGCTCCAACAGGATTAGATGAACGCAAACGCGTCGGCAAACATCCGCTCGCGCTCGGCACCTTTCTCCGCTATGAACTGCTCACGCGCCGCGCCGGCCATTTCAAACCGGCCACATAGATAAATGTCGTACGCCGACAGGCTGACAAAATCGTCACTGACCGCTTCAAGCACATTGCCGACTTTGCCCTGCCAGTTTGCCGGCGCGGTTTCGACCACCGGCACATAGGTCAGGTTGCGGTGTTGGGCTGCCAGGGCTTGCAGCTCCTCATGGGCATACAGCTGGCATTCATCCCGACCGCCCCAGTAGACGAAGATCGGCTGGGTGACACCACGGCTCAAGCAGTTATCCAGGATACTGCGCACGTACGAGAATCCGGTGCCGCCGGCAATCATCAGCAGTGGTTTGTCGCTGTCTTCCCGTACCCAGGCATCACCATGCGGCGCTTCCACGGTAAACGGACGTCCGGCGGCCATGGCTGCTTTCATCGCATCAACCACTTCCATCGCAAACGGATTGTGGTCGGCCGCACCGATGTGCAGCTCAATCTCACCGGCACGGCACGGGCTGCTGGCGATCGAGAACGGACGCTTGTCTTTTTCACCCATCACCGCCAGCAGGTACTGACCGGCTTTATAGTCCAGATGCTGTTCCGGCTGAAGCAGAATACGGTAGGTATTACACGCAAGCGGTTCAACTGACTTTACTTCGCATTGTATTGACATTGTTTTCCTCTAGTCTAACTGGAGTACCAGGTCGCTTTTGGCCGTGGCCTGACAGGTAAAGATCCAACCTTCGGCTTGCTCATTCTCAGTAAGCATAGGTTCAAGCTGGTAACTTATCTCGCCAGAGAGTTTGCGGCACAGACACATGGCACACACCCCGACCTGACACCGGTTAGGAAACGCGACGCCTGCGTTGAGCGCTGCCTGCAAAACAGTCTCCTGCTCGTCGGCAAAAAACGTGATGTGATGCGGCAACAGGCGTACTTGGTGCATATCGGTCACTCATCTGGCCGGCATCACTGCCGGCCGCTTTCGGTTGATCTTGCTGGTTGTTGATCTTGCTGGTTGTTGATCTTGCTGATTGTTGATCGAGCTGTCGATCACTCTTGCTTTCAGCGTACTGGCAATCGGTGTCGCAGGCCCGCCGCTTAACGCAGGATACCGAGCGTCTCCCAGATCGCATCGACCTTGGCCACAACTGCCGGTGCTTTGGCGATCGGGGTACCCCATTCGCGCTGCACCTCATCCGGCCATTTATTGGTGGCGTCCAGCGCCATGCGCGACCCCAGATCGGACTCGCCCATGTGGGTATCCCGGCTCGGATCCATCCGTGTGGTCACCGCCCAGATCACATCATGCCAGTCCCGGACATTGACATCCTCATCGCAGAGGATCAGGAACGGAGTGCCGAGCTGCGGCGTCAGCACCGACCAGAGTCCGTCAATCAAGCGGCGGGCATGATCCGCCGCCGTCTTCTTCATGCTGACCATCACCATGCCGCCCGCGGCCGCCGGCGGCAAGTAACAATCCACCGCCTCCGGAAACTGCGCCTGAATGGCCCGGGTGATCGCCTCGCCGTCGAACGCGGCGGCATCCTGGAGCGCCGACCGGTCAGCAGTGGGCGTGAGCGCTGTTTCAGCCTCCCATTTCCGGGTGGCATCCAGCCCCATTTTCGACCCCAGCCCTACCACAGGGGAGGCAAAGTCGAGCGAATCTATCGGCGTGCTGTCGATCATCAGCGTATCACGCGCCGGCGCCATGTGGGTGCTCATCGCCTGAACCACACTGTTCCAGTCTCGCGCATTGACGTCTTCGTCACACACAATCACGAACTTGGTGTACATGAACTGGCGCAGGAACGACCACACGCCCATCATGACCCGCTTGGCATGGCCAGGATACTGCTTCTTCATGGTCACCACGGCCATCCGGTACGAACAGCCTTCCGGCGGCAGGTAGAAGTCAACAATCTCCGGGAACTGCTTGCTCAAGATCGGGACAAACACCTCATTGAGCGCCACGCCCAGCACCGCAGGCTCATCCGGCGGACGACCGGTGTAGGTACTGTGGTAGATCGGATCCTTGCGCATCGTGATATGGGTAATGGTGAACACATGGTGGCGTTCGACCTCATTGTAGTAGCCGGTATGGTCGCCATACGGCCCCTCATCGGCAAACTCATTCGGGTCGATGTAACCTTCCAGGACCATTTCGGCGCTGGCCGGTACATCCAGATCGTTACTGATGCTCTTGACCACCTCGGTTTTGCTGCCGCGCAGCAACCCGGCGAAAGCATACTCAGACAGGGTATCGGGCACCGGCGTCACCGCCCCGAGAATCGTCGCCGGATCGGCGCCAAAAGCGACCGAGACCGGAAACGGCTTGCCCGGATGGGTTTCCATCCAGTCGCGCAAATCCAGCGCGCCGCCCCGGTGGGCCAGCCAGCGCATGATCACCTTGTTTTTCCCCAGCTTCTGCTGACGGTAAATGCCCAGGTTCTGGCGTTTCTTGTTCGGACCTCGGGTCACGGTGAGGCCCCAGGTCAGCAGTGGGGCCACATCACCGGGCCAACAACTCATCACCGGCACTTTATCCAGATCAACTGCGTCACCTTGCCAGACAATCTCCTGGCACGGCGCCTTGCGCAGCCGCTTGGCCGGCATGTTCAGTACTTGCTTGAACACCGGCAGCTTGTCGATGGCATCGCGAAAACCACGCGGCGGCTCCGGCTCTTTGAGATACGCCAGCAACTTGCCGACTTCACGCAACTCCAGCACGTCCTCGCGGCCCATGCCAAGCGCCACCCGTTTCGGGGTGCCGAACAGGTTGGCCAACACCGGCATGTCGTAGCCGATCGGGTTTTCAAACAGCAGCGCCGGGCCACCGGCACGCAGGGTGCGGTCACAGATTTCGGTCATTTCCTGATCCGGATCGACCGGGTGGGTGATTCGCTTCAGTTCCCCTGCCTGCTCCAGAAAGTGGATAAAATCTCGCAGATCCTTGAATTTCATAGGCTCGTGATTCTCGTTATCTTCAGCGCGCCAAACCCCGGCACCGTATCGCCACGGGCCGGGATCTGCAATAAATTGGGCGTCATTATAACGAGTTGTTAACCTGAGCACACTGGGAAAATCAACCCCAAGACTCAGGGTTCAAGGGCCAGGGCTGCTTGTAAGTGCTTTTTGCGCAACGGATTCCGGCTATCGGAAGCCAACTGGGCCAGCCATTGACGATACCCATGGCGGGCCAGCTCCGAAGCCACCAGATGGCCGTCATCAACTTCATCCAGTTTCTGGGACAGGAAAGCGCGAGCCTCCGCCGGTAACGGCTTCAACGTGATCAGGGCCTTATAGGCCTGCGGTTTGAGGGAAGGGTTCATCGTGGCCGCCATCAGCTGGGTCACGGCCGTTGGTTCCGGCGCCTGGCTCGCCAGCCGGTTCAGCTCAGCCTGGCTGTAGCGATCCGTGCGCCGCCGCCAGAGCAGATGATACATAGCCGGATCACCGGATACCGCAGCCAGATGCGCGATCACCCCGTTATCCGGCAGCCACATCAGCTGGCTATCAGAAGCAAACTGGGCCACCAGATTGGCAACCGCCGACGCAGAGAGTTGCGGCAGGCGTTGCAAAAAGAGATCCCGGCGGGTTTGCTGGGTATGGAGATCCCCGGCCAGCCAGCGTGACAGCACCAGCTCGCCGGCTTCGGCCTGGGCCACCATCTGCTGCCCGAGCTGGGTTTCCTGCCATTGCCGCACCAGGCTACGGGCCTGAGCCGGATAATGAAACGCGGACTGGGTAATTTGGTAGCCGTCACCCTGCTCCACCACCGTAAAGGCCTGCTTGCGTTCGGCCTGTACCTGGAGCCAATCCGCTTTGGCCTGATCCAGCGCCCCGTGGGCCATTGCATGGGCCACCAGCTGGGCGCGAACCGCTTCCTGCTGCAGACGCGGCAGCTGGGAGAGGTTAAATTCCAGCGCCCGGAAATCGCTGCGATTGTAGAGCTTGGTCAGTGCTGTCACCCGATCCTGAACCCGGGCCGAGGCCGCCACTTGTGCCAGTTGCTGCTGGGATACTTCCTGGGCGGCAACCGCCGGGTGCAAACTGCCTGCGAACAACAGCAACATGAGACCCCATGTTTGTCGCATCATCATCACCACCTCCTTATGGTGAATAAAACATCATCCGTCCCGCCCCCGGTCAACCGCCATCCTGGCAGCGCGCGGGCATTCCTTGCGGGTACGCGCAGTATAGTGTCGCTGTGTGTCGAAAGGATGACAGTATAACCCTCACAACCGCTTTCCGTGACTGCGCCGACACAGCCAGACGACTCCGCCGATTATGCGACAAGCGCCGATAATAAAAAACGCCACACAAGGTGGCGTTTAAATAAACTGTGAGTCAGCCGACGAAATTAAGACTTCTGGCGACGCATCGCATCGAAGAACTCATCGTTGGTCTTGGTCATCGACAGCTTATCGATCAGGAATTCCATGCTATCTGTTTCACTCATCGGGTGAACAATCTTGCGCAGGATCCACATTTTCTGCAGCTCATCAGCTTTCGCCAGCAGCTCTTCGCGGCGGGTGCCTGAGCGGTTGAAGTCAATCGCAGGGAAGACGCGTTTTTCTGCAATCTTACGCGACAGGTGCAGTTCCATGTTACCGGTACCCTTGAACTCTTCGTAGATCACTTCGTCCATCTTCGAGCCGGTATCCACCAGCGCGGTGGCAATAATGGTCAGGCTACCGCCTTCTTCGACATTACGGGCCGCACCGAAGAAACGCTTCGGACGATGCAGGGCGTTGGCATCCACACCACCGGTCAGGACTTTGCCGGAAGACGGCACCACGGTGTTGTAGGCACGGGCCAGACGCGTGATGGAGTCCAGCAGGATCACCACATCTTTCTTATGCTCAACCAGACGCTTGGCTTTTTCGATCACCATCTCTGCGACCTGAACGTGACGAGAGGCCGGCTCATCGAACGTCGACGCGACCACTTCCCCTTTCACCAGACGCTGCATCTCGGTCACTTCTTCCGGACGTTCGTCAATCAGCAGAACCATCAGCTCACATTCCGGGTGGTTGTAAGCAATGCTTTGTGCAATGTTTTGCAGCAGCATGGTTTTACCCGCTTTCGGTGGCGCCACGATCAGACCACGCTGACCTTTACCGATTGGCGATGCCAGATCCAGCACACGCGCGGTAATATCTTCTGTCGAACCGTTGCCGCGTTCCATCCGCATACGCTCGTTCGCATGCAGCGGGGTCAGGTTTTCAAACAGGATCTTGTTACGCGCGTTGTCCGGCTTGTCGTAGTTCACCTCGTTCACTTTCAACAGCGCGAAGTAACGCTCGCCATCTTTCGGCGGACGGATCTTGCCGGAAATGGTGTCACCAGTGCGAAGGTTAAAGCGGCGGATTTGGCTAGGAGAAACGTAGATGTCGTCGGGACCGGCAAGATAAGAACTGTCTGCTGAGCGGAGGAAGCCGAAGCCATCTTGAAGGATTTCCAGAACACCATCGCCAAAAATGTCCTCACCACTTTTTGCATGCTGCTTGAGAATTGCGAAGATAATGTCTTGTTTTCTCAAACGCGCCAGGTTCTCGAGTCCTAAGCTTTCTCCAAGCGCAACCAACTTGGAAATAGGTTGGTTTTTCAGTTCTGTTAGATTCATAGTGGTGGGTTTCTTGTCAGTCAAAATCGGGGTTCTATGTTAGTTGAGATAGAGTCGACCAATGGGGCTGGTCAAGGAATGAACAAATATACAATTAACGTGCAATAAGTTAGCACTAAAGATGCTGTCCGTCTAGCATAGTCGGAAGTCAAACCATGCACAACGAGAAATTGTGCATGGTTTACTGAAAGCGGCTTACAGGTTCGCGTCCAGGAACTCTTTCAGTTGAGTTTTGGACAGGGCACCGACTTTAGTCGCAGCCACACCACCGTCTTTGAACAACAGCAGCGTCGGAATACCGCGAATCCCAAACTTCGGCGGAGTGCCTGCATTTTGGTCGATATTCAGTTTGCCGATCGTCAGCTTACCTTCGTACTCATCCGCAATTTCGTCAAGAATCGGGGCAATCATTTTACAAGGCCCGCACCATTCAGCCCAGAAATCGACTAAAACAGGGCCCGCAGCATTAATTACATCGCTTTCAAAACTTGCGTCTGTCAGCTGCACAATCTTGTCGCTCATCTTCCACTCCAATGGTTGATTTTGTTGGCTGATTTGATTTTAACCAGCAAATCGATGCTCTATTTGAATGGAATCCGTTTCGTATTGCAACCCTAAGCTGATATTCTATACGAATGAAGACGACTCACATCACAGAGCAGAAATTTGCCGACCTGGGATTACACCCCCTGGTATTACAAGGACTGGAAGCCAAAGGGTTCCATCATTGTACGCCGATCCAGGCGCTGGCATTGCCGGTAGTGCTCACCGGCCGAGACATTGCTGGTCAGGCGCAGACAGGGACCGGAAAGACCCTGGCGTTCCTGACGGCGACTTTCAACCAATTGCTGCTGAATCCGGCACCGGAGGACCGTAAGCCAAATCACCCCCGTGCCATCATTATGGCACCTACACGCGAGCTGGCCATTCAGATTTTCAATGATGCCCAACCGCTGCTCGACAGTACCGGCCTCAAAGCCGGCCTGGCCTATGGCGGCGAAGCCTATGAAAAGCAACAGAAGACCCTGGAAGACGGCGTCGATATTCTGATCGGCACCTGCGGCCGGATCATCGACTTTTATAAGCAACGCGTCATTGACCTGCGCTCGATTCAGGTCGTGGTACTGGACGAAGCCGATCGCATGTTCGATCTGGGCTTTATTAAAGACATTCGCTTCCTGTTCCGTCGTATGCCGGCACCGAAAGCACGCATGAACATGCTGTTCTCTGCCACCCTGTCCTACCGGGTGAAAGAACTGGCATTCGAACACATGAACAACCCGGAAAGCGTTGTGGTCGAACCGGAGCAGAAAACCGGCCACCGGATCAAAGAAGAGCTGTTCTACCCGTCGAACCAGGAAAAAATGCGCCTGCTGCAAACCCTGCTCGAAGAAGAATGGCCGGATCGCGCGATCGTCTTTGCCAATACCAAACACCGCTGTGAAGATATCTGGGCCCACCTGGCCGCCGACCAACATCGCGTAGGTTTGCTGACCGGTGACGTCCCGCAGAAAAAACGCGTGCGGATCCTGGAGCAGTTCACCCAGGGCGAAGTCGATATTCTGGTGGCGACCGACGTGGCTGCCCGCGGCCTGCATATTCCGCAGGTAACGCATGTCTTTAACTACGACCTGCCTGACGATGCCGAAGATTACGTGCACCGTATCGGCCGGACCGGACGTGCCGGGGCCAGCGGCCATTCCATCAGCTTTGCCTGTGAAGAATATGCCATTAACCTGCCGGCTATCGAGCAATACATTGAACATACGATCCCGCAGTCCAAGTACGACAGTGAAGCGCTCCTGACCGACCTGCCGGCACCAGTCAGCATCCCACGCGCACCGCGCCAGGGTGGCAACCGCCGCAGTGGCTCGTCGCAGCGCAAAGGTCAGGGGCAATCGCGTCAGCGTAGCCGCCGTCGCCCACCACAGAAACAACAATAAGATAAGCTATGGAAAGAACCGTCTCCCCGCTGTATGCCGCCATTGACTTAGGCTCGAACAGTTTCCATATGTGGATCGTCCGGGAAGTCGCCGGCAGCGTGCATACCCTGGCAAAGATCAAGCGCAAAGTGCGCCTGGCTGCCGGGCTGAACGAACATAACGAGCTCAGCGATGATGCCATGCAACGCGGCTGGGACTGCCTGAGCCTGTTTGCCGAACGACTGCAGGATATCCCGGCGGAGCGGATTCGGATTGTCGGTACCGCAGCCCTGCGGACCGCCGTCAATGCCGATGTCTTTCTTTCCAGAGCCCAAACGATTCTGGGCCACCCAATCGCCATCATTCCCGGCGAAGAAGAAGCCCGGATCATCTACCAGGGCGTTGCCCACACCTCCGGTGGCGGCGGCAAGCGCCTGGTGGTCGATATCGGCGGGGCCAGTACTGAAGTCGTGATCGGCGAAGGGCTCGATGCCAGTGCCCTGACCAGCCTGAAAATCGGCTGTGTGACCTGGCTTGAGCGCTATTTCAAGGATCGTTGCCTCAACACGGAAAACTTCGAGGCGGCAATTCAGGCAGCCAAGCTGGCGATTGAGCCGATGATTGAGCACTACCAGTCCCTGGGCTGGGAGACCTGTGTCGGCGCCAGCGGCACCGTCCAGGCCTTGCAGGAAATCATGCTGGCACAAGGGATGGACGAACTGATCACCCTCCCCAAACTCAAACGCATGCAACGTCAGGCGATGCAATACAAGCATCTTGAAGATCTGGATATTGAAGGACTGACCCTCGAGCGCGCCCTGGTGTTCCCGAGCGGTCTGTCGATTCTAATCGCGATCTTCGAAACCCTGGGCATTGAGTCGATGACCCTGGCCGGGGGTGCGCTGCGCGAAGGGATGGTGTACGAAATGATGAGCCAGATGCGTCATCATGACGTACGGACCCGAACCCTGGACAGCCTGCATGCCCGCTTCCAGCTCGACAGCCAGCATGCCGAGACCGTGACCCAAACGGCGATGGCCCTGCTGGCCAGCTGTGAGCCGCACTGGCAACTGGAGCCGCAGGCCGAGTGTCTGCTCCATGCCTGTACCTCCCTGCATGAGATCGGCACCTGTATTGAGTTCAAGCAAAGCGGCGAACATGCCGCCTATCTGATCCATCATCTCGATCTGCCCGGCTTCACCCGGGCCCAGAAACACCTGATTGCCGAACTGCTGCGCCGCTTCCGCGAGCAGCTGAGCAGCCTGCCGGAGCAACATGCGGTCTCGGCCCAGACGGCCACCCGCCTGTTGCGCTTGCTGCGTCTGGCCGTGATCCTGTGTCACCGCCGCGACGACAGCAATCAGCCACCCGCCACCCTGACGGTCAAGGACAACCAACTGACCCTGACCCTCCCGGCGCACTGGCTGGCCGACAACCCGCTCACCCGGTCCGAGCTGCAACAGGAAGCCAACCGCCAAACCGATATGGGTTGGCCCCTGACGCTGATCGAAAGCTAACAGGCTCCAAAACAACAAAGCGCCAAACAAGAAAGCACCCAATCGGGTGCTTTTTTATTTTCTGATGTTCAGCGCCGGTATTTCGTTCCAGAGCTAAGCCAGCACGCGGCGTTCATCACCATCCATGAGCATGCCCTTCGCCTGCAAAATTATCATTGCTGATTCGGCGCAGGAATTTCACCTCAGAGCAAAAAGGACACGCGGAGTTGATAACTATCAATGAGCATGTCCGATGCAGCAATGAGGTGAAATAACCAGCCCAATCAGTCAATTATCCGGTGATGCCGGAATGACGGAGCAGTGCATCAATCTTCGGCTCCCGGCCCCGGAAGCGCTTAAACAGCGCCATTGGCTCTTCGCTGCCGCCGCGCTCTAGGATGCAGTCGAGGAAATCAGCCCCGGTTTGCGGGTTGAAAATCCCTTCTTCCTCGAAGCGGGCGTAGGCATCGGAGGACAGCACTTCCGCCCACAGGTAGCTGTAGTAACCTGCGCTGTAGCCACCGGCAAAGATATGGCTGAAGCTGTGCGGGAAACGGCCCCATTCAGGCGCTTGAACCACGGAGACCCGGGATTTCACGTTGCGAAGGGTTTCCAGCACCTGGGCGCCGACTTCCGGATCGTAATCGGTGTAAAGGCTGAAATCGAACAGGCCGAATTCCAGCTGGCGCAGGATCCCCATGGCCGAATGGAAGTTCTTGGCCGCCAGCATTTTCTCCAGCATTGCTTTCGGCAGCGGCTCACCGGTTTCATAGTGGCCGGAAATAAACGACAGCGCCTCTTCTTCCCAGCACCAGTTTTCCAGAAACTGGCTTGGCAGCTCGACCGCATCCCATGGCACGCCGTTAATGCCGGATACCGCCGGGATATCGACCTGAGTCAGCATGTGGTGAATACCGTGACCGGTTTCGTGGAACAGGGTGACGACTTCATCGTGGGTAAACAACGCTGGCTTGCCGCCCACCGGCTTGTTGAAGTTACAGGTCAGGTAAGCCACCGGAGCTTGCAGGCTGCCGTCCATACGGGTTCGGCGCACCAGACACTCGTCCATCCAAGCCCCGCCACGCTTGTTATCACGAGCGTACAGATCCAGATAGAAGCTGCCGCGCAGGGCACCTTTGGCGTCGAAAATATCAAAAAACTTCACCGATTCATGCCAGGTATCAACGCCTTGCCGCTCCTGAACGTCCATGCCGAATACCCGCTTGAGGACTTCGAACAGTCCGGCCACGACCTTATGCTCCGGGAAATACGGACGCAGCTGCTCGTCGGAAATGCTGTAGCGGTGCTGCTTGAGCTTCTCGGCATAAAAGCCCAGATCCCACGGTTCCAGATCAGTCGCGCCGAATTCAGCCGCAGCGTACTCACGCAGATCCGCCACTTCCCGCTCACCCTGCGGCTTGGCGCGGGCAGCCAGATCATTGAGGAATCCCAGCACCTGATCCGGTGTCTCGGCCATCTTGGTCGCCAGGGACTTCTCACTGTAGCAATTGAAGCCCAGCAAGCGTGCCAGCTCGTGGCTCAGCTTGAGCTTCTCGGCAATAATTTCGCTGTTGTCCCACTTGCCGGCATTCGGGCCGCGGTCCGAAGCGCGAGTGGCAAAGGCTTCATACATCTCCCGGCGCAACGCGCGATTCTCGCAGTAGGTCATCACCGGCAGGTAAGACGGGATCTCCAGCGTCAGCAGGTATCCGTCGAGATCTTTGTCTTCGGCAGCAGCTTTCGCCGCGAGCAACGCCGACTCCGGCATGCCGGCCAGCTCAGCTTCATCCGTCACCAGCTTGGTCCAGCCCATAGTGGCATCCAGCACATTGTTGCTGAACGTCGACGACAGCTCAGACAAGCGCTTGCTGATCTCGCCATAGCGGTGCTGCTCCGCCGCCGGCAGGCCAATCCCGGACAGTTCAAACTCTTTCAGCGCATCGGTCACTGATTTCTGCTGGGCCTGGCTCAATTGGCTGAACCCGGCATCGGCTTTGATCGCTTTATACGCTTCATAGAGCCCTTTATGTTGCCCGACCCAGGTGCCGTAATCCGACAGCAACGGCAGGCAGCTCTCGTATGCTTCGCGCAGCTGATCGCTGTTTTTGACCGCGTTCAGGTGGCTAATCGGCGACCAGATCCGGCTCAGGCGATCGTCGGTTTCGGCCAGCGGCGCGCAAATGGTGTCCCAGCTCGGCAGCGCCTCGTTGGCCAGCACCGCTTCAACCTTGGCACGGCAATCGGCAATCGCCTGCTCAATGGCCGGTTTAACATGTGCCGCTTCGATCTGAGAAAACGGAGGCAGATCCGTCATGGTGAGTAATGGGTTCGACATGCGCTAATCCTTAATTTGTCTGTTCCTGACAAGATGTGTCTTCAAACTTATAAATTCAATCCCTTAAGGGCGGTAATTCCACCTTTATCCTTATAGTCTAACCCGGAATCCGTCCCCTGCCCGGCAAAAGCATCGCCCCTGCTGCGGAGATCCGCCGCTATTGCGCCCCACCGCGTTTCCGCCATAATAGGCGCCCTATTCCACCCTGACCTGTAGAGAGCCTTGCAATGTTGAGCTATCGCCACAGTTTCCATGCCGGCAACCATGCCGACGTTGTGAAACACATCGTCCAGAGCCTGATCCTCGATGCCCTGAAGCAAAAGGACAAAGCCTTTGTCTACCACGACACCCACTCCGGTGTGGGCCGCTACGATCTGGAAGATGAGCGCAGCGAAAAAACCGGCGAGTTCAAGCAGGGCATTGCCCGGATCTGGCAGCGGGACGATATGCCGGCCGACATCGCCTGCTACATTGAAGCGATCAAGACACTGAACCAGGGCGATGCGCTGCGCTATTACCCGGGCTCTCCCCGTGTTGCCCGCGCCCAGCTCCGCGAGCAGGACCGCATGGTGCTGACCGAGCTGCATCCGACTGATTTCCCCCTGCTGCTGCAGGAGTTTCGCGGCGATCGCCAAGTCAAAATCTATAAAGAAGATGCCTTTGCCCGCCTCAAGGGCAGCCTGCCGCCGAAAGAGCGCCGCGGGGTAGTGCTGATTGACCCGCCCTATGAGCTCAAACACGAGTACATGGACGTGGTGAAAGCGATCAAAGCAAGCTACAAGCGCTGGGCGACCGGCACTTACGCGATCTGGTATCCGGTGGTGTACCGCGAGAATATCGACCAGATGATTGCCGGTCTGGAAGGCCTGGGGATCCGTAAAATTCTGCAAATCGAGCTGGGCGTGGAGCCGGATACGACCGAGCGCGGCATGACGGCCTCGGGCATGATCGTGATTAACCCGCCGTGGAAGCTGGAAAGCCAGATGCAGGCCATCCTGCCGTGGCTGCAACAGGCCATCGCCCCGACCCACGGCTTCTATAAAGTGGACTGGATCGTTCCGGAGTAACCCGGCGGCCGACGCGCTCTCTGACCAACCTTCCACAACAGCGGGCTCCGGCCCGCTTTTTTCTGGCCATGAGTTATTCCAGCCCGGTACTCGTAACTCTCAACTTTCTTGATTACACTAGGGCCAGTTTCCCCTGCAGCGCTCAACCTGTCGCAGGCGAATATATCGAATTATCCAAGCGGAGAAAGTCATGGCGAAGCATTTTGATTACATTTGTATCGGTGGTGGTAGCGGCGGGATTGCATCGGCAAACCGGGCGGCAATGTATGGCGCCAAAGTCGCGCTGATTGAAGCCAAAGCTCTGGGCGGTACCTGTGTCAATGTCGGTTGTGTGCCGAAAAAAGTCATGTGGCACGGCGCCCAGATTGCAGAAGCCATGCACCTGTACGCCAAAGATTACGGCTTTGATGTGGAAGTGAAGCAATTCGACTGGAGCAAGCTGGTTGCAAGCCGTGAAGCCTACATCAGCCGGATCCACACCGCCTACGACAACGTGCTGGGCAACAACAAAATTGAAGTGATCAACGGGTTTGCCCGCTTTGTTGATGAGAAAACCGTAGAAGTGAACGGCGAGCATTACAGCGCCGATCACATCCTGATCGCCGTCGGCGGCGAGCCGACCATCCCGAATATTCCGGGTGCCGAGCACGGGATCGACTCCGACGGCTTCTTTGCCCTGAACGAGCAGCCAAAACGCACCGCGGTTGTCGGCGCTGGCTATATTGCAGTTGAGATTGCCGGAGTATTGCATGCCCTGGGCACTGAAACCCACCTGTTTGTGCGTAAAGAGTCGCCGCTGCGCAGCTTTGATCCGATGATCGTTGAGACGCTGGTTGAAGTGATGGACAACGAAGGTCCGACGCTGCACACCCACTCCGTGCCAAAAGAAGTGGTCAAAGAAGCCGACGGCACCACCACCCTGCACTTTGAAAACGGTGAGTCCCACAACACAGACCTGCTGATCTGGGCCATCGGCCGCAATCCGACCACGGACAAAATCAACCTGGCGGCAGCCGGGGTGGAAACCAACGATCGCGGCTACATCAAAGTGGATGAGTACCAGCAAACCAATGTTGAGGGCATCTACTGTGTCGGCGATATCATGGAAGGCGGGATCGAGCTGACGCCGGTCGCAGTCAAAGCAGGTCGCCAGCTGTCTGAGCGCCTGTTCAACAACAAGCCGAACGCTAAGATGGATTACAAGCTGGTGCCGACCGTGGTCTTCAGCCACCCGCCAATCGGCACCATCGGCCTGACCGAGCCGGAAGCCATTGCCCAGTACGGCGAAGACAACGTCAAAGTGTACAAATCCGGCTTTACCGCCATGTACACCGCAGTCACCAGCAACCGTCAGCCATGTAAGATGAAGCTGGTTTGTGCCGGTCCGGAAGAAACCGTGGTCGGCCTGCACGGCATCGGCTTTACCGTGGATGAGATGATCCAGGGCTTCGGCGTTGCAATGAAGATGGGCGCCACCAAGGCGGACTTCGACAGCGTGGTGGCGATCCACCCGACGGGCTCGGAAGAGTTTGTGACCATGCGCTAAGCGCATCACAGCGACACAGGGCGCGCGATCATTGCGCCCTGTACTTTCCCCAACCACGCTATCCCCTTGCAAGTCACTCGTAAATCATCTGCGCTCGCTTCCTTTTGGCGGACCGTGTTCTGCGATAGCCTTATCCGCAAACATCCCGATTAACCCACTCACAACAGCACATATGCGCCTGTATGCTAGTCTAGGATCAACGCATTTTTTCTACATTCATGGATCGAGTGATGAAGCTACAATCAAAACTGCTGTTCAGTACCACAGCCCTGGCTATTACCTTTGTCATCGTCAGTAGCCTGATCCTCGGCTCACTGACTCTCAACGAAGCGCGGCAGCTCTTGCTGGTCAACGCACAAAACCAGCTGGTCGCCAGCCGAAATCAGGCTGCGATGCAGGTTGAGAACTATTTTTCGACGGCTTACGGTCAAATCAACACCACGTCAGACAACCTGATGTATATCGAGGCCATGCAGGCATTTAATCAGGCCTTCTTTCAACGGCCCCTCACCCAAACCGCCGATCCGGCGCTGACGGATTACTACCAAAACCAGTTTTCCCGCCAGTTTACCGCTCTGAACCCGGGCAGCACCGCCGACGTCAGCCAGATGCTTTCCGGTTTATCGGACCGAGCGCAGTCATTTCAGTCGGCCTTGATTGCCCGAAATCCGGCTCCGCTGGGCGCGAAAGATGAACTGACCCAGTCGCTGGCCGCCAGCCGCACGGTTGAGAGCGAGCTGAGCAACATCAAAGCCGCCGCCGAGAATGCCACCAACGAAGTCAGCAACGGCCGCAAAGCCGTCAGTACCACCGTCGCGAAAATGCAGGAGCTCAAGCAGGAAATTGGCGATGTTTCCAGCGCCGTGGTCCAGCTGAAAAATGATGCCAAGGAAATTGTCCGGATTGTTGATGTGATCAGCAGCATTGCCGAGCAAACCAACCTGCTGGCCCTGAATACCTCAATTGAGGCCGCCCGGGCCGGAGAAATGGGTCGGGGATTTGCTGTGGTGGCGGATGAAGTCCGCGGCCTGGCCGCCCGGACCCGGGAGTCGACCGACGATGTCACCAATATGGTCAACAACATCAGTAGCAGTACCTCCCACCTGTCGCTGATCATGGAAAAAGGCCTGGTGTCGACTGAAGACTGCACCGCCAAAGTCACCCAGACCGAATCAAACTGGGCTGACATAGAAACGGCGATGCATACAATTGAAGCGCATGTCAGCCAGATTGACCATGCCATTCATGAACAGCTCGGGGTCCTGTCCGGCGTCTCAGACAATTTCCAGCAAATGGACAGCAGTTTTGAAGAAACCCGTCGTGTGATTGAGCTCTGCGCCATCTTGAGCAACGACATCACCAAACTGGGTGATAAGCTGCACTCCCTGACCAACAACTTTACCGTCACGGACGCAGAGCACTCCACCCAGCGCCGGAATATCATCCGGGCCGAGCGCGCATAACCTTGCCCGAGAACCGGCCATGGCGCGCAGCCCGGCAGAGATGATGAATATGCCGGGTGACATCGCCGATTGCACTGCCATCCGCCTCGCTGCACCGTGTGATGCGCCCAGCCACCCCAGGGCGGGTGCATGCTCACCCAAGCCATCCCCTGGCGATCCCCGCTCATCATCAACAACCGATTGCACAGATCCGACGCTAAAACTGGCGGTGCGAATGCAAAAATGAGCATATTTCGCCCATTTCCAGCGACAACTCATTCACCCGCAACCGACCGTAACGAAACCTCAGCAATCGTGAAAATAACAACAAAGTTATCAAAACTATGATCGCGGTTGGATTCAGACTTAAATTTCTTGTTGATCATTTGTTATCAAAAGGTCAACATTAGCGCGGTGTGATTACAGTCAAATTTAGCATAAAGTGAATAGAAACACAGAAAACACCGCAAAGTATTCCATTTCATAGCTAAAAAATGTAATCTTTCACTACGTGATTATGGAAAATCAGTGAATATTTATTCCACCAATAATAACAATAGCCATCACTCTGAACGAAAACAGTACGTTAAAGGTCGAATATGCAGGAACAGGCACTCACAACATCACCCTCACGCAAAGCAAACTGGCTGATGTTCTTTATTCCCTCTTTCTTGGGGGTATTTTTATTTATGGCGCCCATCCAATACCAGGATGCGCTCACCATCCCGATTGCGGTCCTGGCCAAATCCGTCCAGACGCTCTTGGACGGCATGCTGACCACCATGGTCACCTTCGTGATCACCCTGGCAGCTGTGGCGACCCTTTTTACCAAAACCTTCAAGCCACGTGCCATTCTCAATAGCCGGCTCCTCAGCGGCCTGTTCAATCCGAGCCTGCCTTGGTTTGTGGTCCAGCAACTTGGCGCACTGTTCGTGCTGATGACTTATTTCAAGGTCGGCCCGGCGATGATCCACGATGGCGCAACCGGTGGCCTGGTACTCAATGATCTGCTGCCCGTGCTGCTGTCCGTGTTTATTTTTGCCGGCCTGCTGCTGCCGCTGCTGCTGAATTTCGGCCTGCTGGAGTTTGTCGGTGCGCTGTTTACCCGCATCATGCGTCCACTGTTTAACCTGCCGGGTCGCTCGGCGGTCAACTGTATCGCCTCCTGGCTGGGCGATGGCAGTGTCGGTGTGCTGATGACCAGCAAACAGTACGAAAGCAAGATTTATACAGAACGTGAAGCAGCCGTGATCGGCACGACCTTCACTGCAGTGTCGATCACCTTCAGCCTGGTGGTGATCGCCCAGGTCAACCTGGAGCACATGTTTGTGCCTTTCTACCTGACGGTCTGTCTGGCCGGTTTCGTCGCTGCTGTGATCGTGCCACGCCTGCCGCCGCTGTCATGGAAAAAAGATCGCTTTATTGATGACACCGCTCCAACTGAAGATTTAGAAGCCGTGCCGGCCGGCAAGAGCGTGATTGGTTTTGGCCTGGAGCAAGCGCTGGAAAAAGCCAGCGAAGTCACCAGCCTGCGCAAAGTGCTCAAAGAAGGCGTGCACAACGCAGTCGATATGGTGTTTGGCGTCCTGCCGGTGGTGATGGCCATCGGGACCGTGGCTCTGGTGATTGCGGAAAACACCCCGGTGTTCAGCATCCTGGGCAAGCCATTCATCCCGTTCCTGGAACTGCTGCAGATCCCGGAAGCGGCCGCCGCCTCTGAAACCATTGTGGTCGGTTTTGCCGATATGTTCCTGCCATCAATTCTGGCCTCGGGCATCGAGAGCGACCTGACCCGCTTCGTGATTGCAGCGATGTCGGTCACGCAGCTGATTTATATGTCAGAAATCGGCGCCCTGCTGATCGGCAGTAAAATCCCGGTCAAACCATGGGAGCTGTTCCTGATCTTCATCCTGCGGACCCTGATCACCCTGCCAGTCATCGCGCTGATGGGTCACCTGATCTTCTAAGGTCATCCAACCTTTGTCCCGTTAAAGCCAGCTGCCTGCAGCTGGCTTTTTGTTTTCCGGCCACCGGGTGAGTGCGAGTCATCCTCGGTCAGTTATGCATCTCCCTAAAAACACCCTGCGCAGGACATTTGCTTGTGTTGATTTATAAAATAATTTGCCCGGTATCACAGACACAAAAATGAGACATTGATCAAAAATACGCCTTCCTGTAAATATGCATCCGATACTATAAACGGGTCTATCAACATTGAACGGATAGATAGACCAATTGTATTTTGACGACCCGCGGCGCATACCATTGCGGCCTCACCATCAATGGGGATGACATTCATCTTTCGAACACATTGTCTGTTCAGTTACAAGCCAACATCAACCATCCCCCCGGATAAAACGCAGCTGATTAGATCATCATCATGACATCTCACTTCCAGACAGGGCACCACGCCACCGAGTTGTTTTATCACCTCCTGGATCTGGAGCACAATGAACAACAACAGCTGCTCGCGCAAATACAAGGACAACAGCCCGGGCTGTTTCACGAGGTCTCGGCATTATTGAACAGTGAAGCCGCCGACCCGTTTACCGATTTGCTGACCTTCCATGCCCGACAAGCCACTGAAGATGAACTGGATTTCAGCAACCAGTCAATCGACAAATATCAGCTTCGTCATGAGCTTGGCCGTGGCGGTATCGCCATTGTCTACGCCGCTCGACGGGCCGATGAAACGTTTGAGCAAGACCTGGCGATCAAATTCATTCAGCCCAGCCTGAGCCGGGTTCTGGGAAAACGGGCACTGTTCGAAGAAGCCCAATTGCTGGCACGGTTAAGTCATCCCTATATCGCGAAAATTTTTGATGGCGGCATCCATCAGGACTCGGTTTATATTGTGATGGAGCAGATTGAAGGCAGGACGCTGAACCAGTATCTGCAAGACACGCATCTGACACCAACCAGTAAACTGCAACTTTTGAGCAAAATTTGCCAGGCCATTGAACACGCTCACCAAAATCAGGTACTGCATGCCGATCTGACGCCGGACAATATCCTGATCGACCGCGAACAGAATCCGAAATTACTCGACTTTAACCTCACGCAAAAAGTCAGTGGCACGCCGGCCAGCGCTGATCATCCATGCATTGCTTACAGCGAAAAGTACGCCAGCCCTGAACAAAAAGCCGGCGCCTTCCTCACGCAACAAAGTGATCTTTATTCGCTGGGGAAAATCCTCCTATGGATGTTTCCTCAAGAGCGCAGTCACTCCGACATTCATTTAATAGGTCGTAAAGCGACGGAGCCCGAAGCAGCACAGCGTTACTCCAGCGTCAGTGAACTACGGCATGATATTGAGCATGTGCTGGCGTACCGTCCGATTTCACTCAAGCTACATGCGCCCCTTTACAGCGTTCAAAGACTGATCCAACGCAGGCCCGTACCAACCTTTTTACTGACCTTGCTGATCCTGGCCGGGATTTTCTTCACCAGCACTTTAATCAGCAAAAATCGCCAGCTGGCACAGGAAAAAATGATTGCAGAAGAGATGATGTATGAAGTGACCAGCTTGATGTTTCACAGCAAGGCGGCCGAGACCAAACACCTCAGCGTCAACACTATGCTTGAACTCACACGGCGCAGGATTTTGTCCAACCCAGAGATCCCGAAGCACATCAAACAAAAAATATTACTGGCCATGATCACCCCCATTCCGGAGAAGCACAACATTAGCCCCGGCTGTCAGTTTGTTCAGGGCGGTTGTCAGACGCAAAGTGATCCAGAAGGCGTAACCCAATGAAGTACTCTCTTGTCATGGCTGTGATCCTCAGCCTCATCCCCCTGACCACCCAGGCACAACAACCCAAGACCGGTTACTTTATTGATGCACCGGTGACCGGGTTGTATTACAAAACCAGCTCAGATCTATCCGGGACCACCCAAAAAGGGGCCTTTCAATATCATCCGGGAGACGTCATCAGCTTTTTTCTCGGCAAAGATGACAACAGCTACCTGTTGACCACACTCTCGGGCCGGGAAGTGATCACCCCCACAGCCTCAACAACCCAGCCCAGCCGCAGCATTAATATGACGCGGCTATTGCTGTCGCTTGACGAAACGCCACAAAACCGCGAAGAGATCCTATTAATGAGTCAAGCATTATCCTCCCCGGAATTCCAACAGCAACTACAAGGCCTCGATCTCAGCTTTCTGGACAACAGCGCAGGCAAGTTGGCTTTAGATCTCGTCTCGGTTGAAGAGGCAGTTACCCACTTAAATCAAAGCCAGCGCTATATTGAGCAGAATTTCAGGTCAAATGAAGTGATCTACGCGCCACTTCATGTGCGCCTCGCCAACATTATCATTAAGAAGAAAGACGGCCAGGGCAGAGTCTGTGCACTCGACGCCCGCAGGGCGCATGATCCGAACTACAATCCACCCATTGGAGAAGTGACCTACGAAATCACAACAGACAAGCTGATCCAGTATCCAAGTGTGGGGGATTATTTTCACGGTTGTGATCTCGACCGCCACGGTTCTAACCACAGCCAAATAGAAGAGCCCCTTTCAAACTTTGCCGATTGGGACGGCCTGATTGGCTGCGCGGCCACCGGCTGTACCCGCAATGACCTCAATGGGTTCTCTCTTGATAATCATGATGATGAAGGAGACTGGAAATACCGCACACTCGCCCTGAACTTTGACCCACAGACGCAACTACTGATGGAAAAAGTCCAAGGGCTTGGACGCCATGAAAAGGTACATCACGCGAATAAGACCGAGATGATCTGGTTTACTTACCCCCGGGATAAAGGCCATCGCATTGCCCATGAAGGGATATGGCGCCAGACCTCCTATCAAGGCACAGCGATCCGTCAGTCCTGCCTGCTCATTGAAGCCGGGCGTGTCTTCTCAGGACCCGACAATGTCGACCAATGCCCCGAGACAAAAGCAGCTTATCCTCAAGACGTGACCCAGCACTATGCGGATATGTGGTGGCTGCAAAACCCCAACCGACAGGCACAGCTGGCGCAGTTGAATGTCCTGGTTCGCTGGTATCAACAAGACGCACAACCGCAATACACCACCTGGGAATACCTCCCTGCCGGGCAATTCTGGGACCAGGGAGTGCTCTACCGCTATCGCCAAATCGTCACCCCTCAGCCAGATGGTTCAGATCGCATTGATACCTTTGCGATCTCTGAATTTATCAAAGTTTCCGGAGTACGTTCATGAGTCAGCCTTACTCACAAATCACTCAGATTATCCACCAGTGGCAATCCGGTAATAAGCAGGCTGAAAGTCAGCTCTATCAGTTCGCTTACCTTCAGCTACGAAAGATTGCCCAACAGGAGCGAGCGCGCAGCGCTGAAAAGCACGGCACTGCAAACCAGGTACTCGCCGACAGTGTCAACAGCACCACGGCGTTGATCCATGATGCCTACCTGAAACTATCGAGCAGCGATCCGAGCCAGATAGCCAATAAACGAGAATTTTTTCTGTTGGCGGCAAAAGTGATGCGTCAGATCCTGATCGACAATGCCCGCGCGCAGCAGGCTCAGAAGCGCCAGCAACTCACTTCGTTGCCGTCTTCCAACGAGGACAGGTTCGAGCAATTCATCATTATGGATAAAGCTCTGGAGAATTTCAGTGCCCACTACCCGCGCCAGTCAGACGCCCTCAAGCTGAAGTACCTGATGGGGCTCAAAAACCAGGAAATCAGCGAGCTCCTCGAGTGCAGTGCCAGCCTGATCGAAAAAGATCTCAAGTTCTCCCGCTGCTGGCTGCAATCAAGAATGGCGTCATGACGCGTGAAAAAAAGATTATTGTTCACTGCCACAACAGCCATTATCGCCACCGCCCTATGGCTGCTGAGCAGCCACAACCAGGCGTTTCTCTCCCTGTCAGCTGGCAAGGCATTGGCGGTACAGGCACTCAGTCAGACGAAACCATCGATTTTCGCTCGAACGCTAGTGAATACGTCATCGTCTCCAGCCAGACAGGAAACCAGGCAAACGCAGCAACAAACAAAGGGTTCGGACTCCGCTCCAGCGATGGCTCTCCTCGCGTCAAACGAAGCTACGCCACAGCCCGTGCAGGAGACCGCCATGCAGTCCGTTACCATCGCTCCCGAACCCGGGCCCGAACCCGGGGGAAGCAGCCCATTTCTGACCAAAAACCGCAAGCCGCAGCTCAATCAACATGTATACGCGCAGCTACAGCGACAAATCTACGGCTGGGAGCTGACGCAAAACAGTCCGGTCAGTGTTAGTCTCTCTGTCGAGGATCTCTTTACCGATCCGGACAACGACTTTCTGACCACGCAAATCCAGACCAATGTACCCGGCCTGAAAGTCCGCTATGGCTCCAGAATACATCTGCTGGGAGCGCCGTCAGCCGCCATTGCGACCGCCATGCTGACGATTGCAGTCAGGGACGATCACCACGGAAACGACCAAGATGCCTGGGTGACGGCAGCGTTCGAACTGCCCTTTATCAACCGATCCATGAACGATAAAACACATCCCCTGGTTAGTACCACGTTTTATCGCCTGGAAACAACGCAGCAGTTGGGCGGGCGACACTACCCGTACGAAGTGGTGTACTGTGAGGCGTGGAAACTGGTCAATGAACAGGTGTTCTTTGCCGCCGCCCGAAACCGCACCCGCTGTCCGGATGAAGACGATCTTCGCCTGGTTGGCAGTTACCAGTTTGAGCAGGACGATCTGCTGCTCACCAGCGACTTATCTGATTTTGATGCCCAGCAGCGGTGGATCGTACGGAAGATCTATCCTTCCAGATTCGCGCCTGAGAGCAACAACCTTCTGACTACGGTCAAAAGGGGGGATGGCTACGAAACCTATACACTGCAAACCGACAAAGTTGCCATGGAACGCAGACTCAACGTCCATACGGGCCAAAGACTCTACCAGGGCCACTCATTTGATTATCAACTCACCGATCCGCAAGACAATTACATCGACACAACGGTGATGAACTATATCTTTGACCGCCGCGCAATCAACCCTGCCGAGTATCAACGCTACGATAGCGATCTGAACATCTTCCGAGTGGCGGGCCAACTCGACTGCCAAGCCATCCAACCCTACTTCCTGTTTTCACGACTCGCCGGACAAGGCCGTGTCGGGCCCATTATCTCCGATAGCGCCCGTCCCAATGATCTTGCGCATCTGGACTGTCATGCAAATCCCTATGACACAGCCCAGTCAGCGATATACATCAACCACGATTTTGAAGATCAAAACCCTTTCGTCGCCGGTGAAATATACAGCTACATTCTCCGCCCGAAACCGGAGTATGCGCATTTACTCGAAGAGCTGAAGCTCAATATGATTTATCACCACGCCCGGCAAAACAGCGAACAAAGAGAAAATTTGTAGCTCACATTCAGACATGCCATCGCGCCGGAAGCCGGTTAGCGATAAAAAAAACAAAATAAATTTTACGGTTTTTCCTTTCTTTTTCGTACCTTGCTTTCAATGTGAGTCCGCTTTAAAAAATGCCTATTTTGGTTTTCTCTTTGAGCGGTTGCAGAAGACCAAATACAAATAAAAGCAATTTGGCTTCAGCCAACTTCTAGAGCACAAGGAATGAAACATGAAAAAAATGAGTTTACTGGCGGTGTCCGTGGCGCTTGCACTGACAGGTTGTGGTGGCGGTTCAGAAAGCGGCTCAGGTAGCGGCGACGAAAAAAAACCGCATATTACCGAACCCGCCGCTGGCGACGTAGTGATCACCACCATGGATGGCTACCTGAAAAATGCCCTAATCTGCTCTGATACCAATCAGAACGGACTTTGTGAAGCCAACGAAGTAATCACGGACATCGACGGCAAGCTGGTTCTGACGGATGCCGAAGGGAAACTGGACATCAAGGTCAAGAAGAGCATCGAAGAAAGCATCCAAAGCAACCCACTGGTCGTGAAAATCCTGGAACCTTACAAAACCTATCCGGAGTTTGGCATTGCGCCGGGGATCTATACGGTCGACATGGACCAGCCGGATCAAGCCATGGGCAAAGATGTCGTCTTTCGTGCCCCGGCGGGCAGCCCGATTGCCAGCCCGATCACTGATCTGATCGTTGCTGAAATGAAGCAAGGCAAAGATCAAGCGGCAGCGGAAAACCAGGTTCGCCTGATGCTCAGCGGCTTGAAAGAGGCCAACAGCCAAATTGAGATCAACCTGTATGCTGATTATGTGAAAGAGAAAACGGCCGCTGCCTCAGAGGAAGCCAAACTGCTGGCCAGCAAACTCCATAAGACCGCCCAGATCCTGACCGAAACCCAGCACCAAACAGCGACCGATGTCAGCCTGGATAAGGTGGCAGAGCAGGTAGTCGCCCAAACGGTTGATGCAGTCAATAGCGCGACGACAGAACAACTGGATAACCCAAATTACAAACCTGTCGTGCCGGTCACCAAAATCGACGGAGAAGAGAAAGTCGAGCCAGCAGTTGCCAATTACCAGGCCACTGTAAATGCAACAGTGCTGAAACAGTTGTCCCAGGATCTGGCGGGCGCTGAACTCAAATCCGGCCAGAACTTCAATTACACGGCGGGCACCGCAGCTTATGACCTGTTCAACGATGAAGACCAAGCCACGGCACCAGACGTATCGATCACTCCCGAAAGCTCACAGCACCTGGCTGACAACGGTATCGATGTTTCTATCGATCACAACGGCAACATTACCATCCGCGCCATTGAAGACACGGAAAGCAGCCAGTCCAAAGCACAGGCAGGGATCTACTACCTGGCGCTGACCGCTCAAGATCTGGATGCCCAGAGTAACCAGGTCGGCGTTGCCACCACGCTCATTCCATTTGAGGTCGCAGTCTTTAATACCAAGCCTGTAGTGCACGCTGACAAACTCGCCACACTGCAAGATGAAGTGAACCAGCTGGCACTCCAGGAAGGTCAAACGGTCAGCGGATTATCTCTGGATATGTCTGATCTGTTTACCGACGAAGACGGCGATGTCCTCAATTACAGCGTGGTCGACGGCAATACCGGTTTAAGTTACGACGTTCAGTACCCGATGATAACGATTAGCGGGACACCTCGGGTACCGGGTGATTTTAGTATCACGATCACGGCTCAGGATGATGACAACAACCAGGAAAGCGCGAAACTTCAGCTCTCAATCGAGAAGAAACCGGCCACCAGCAACTCGCTCAGCGATCTGCTGGTGGATCGACACCTCTACCGTTTCAATGCCGACAGGGAGACACAAAAGACCATTAAGCCAAGTTGCTGGGCACTGCGCCTGACACCTGATCACAAGATCCTGGAAGCCGATTCCGTCAACGGCGAATGTCCTGCAGAAGACAGTCTTCAGCAGCAAACCGGCACCTGGGCGCTGGATGGCGATAACCTGACGATTCAGTTCGACGGGAAAACCCCGGAAACACTGAAGCTGGTTGAAGATCGCTCCAATGAGCCTGAGATGCCGCGTCTCCACCTGCTCTCGGTCACCCAACAGGCGACCATCACCAAAGCGGCGGCCGGCATGATGCTGGAGAGCGAAACCAAGACCAGTTCGCTGACGTTCTATATCGGCAAGGCCAGCGCCGACCAATATTGGCAACAGCCGACAGCGACCGCGATGGTGAACAACAAGCTGACCCAAGCTGATGCCTTCACGCGAGTCCAGCCGCAAAATGAATCCGACTCCCTGGATGGCAACCTGTATCTCAATACCAGCTGTGAATCTCTCGGCTTTATTGCCGATAACTCCACCGACCCTGATGGTAATCCTGGTTACCAGTTCGGTGACAGCATGGTGTACGACTTTTATCTGTTAAACGATAAATTTGAGCAAGGCTTCCATAGCCTGGCGCAACAGTCGCAGTCAAACCAGCGCCAATCTCTCGCCTTTGGCCGTCGTGAGAGTACCGAGTGTATGATCGACTTTGATTACGCCGGCACTGCCAGCTTCAAACCCGGTGAGTCTGTGGTGGCCCTGGCGTCGCCAACCGGCATCTCCGTCAGTGAAGAAGTGATGCTGAACACTTATATTGACCGGAACGACAGCATTACCCCCAAAGCGTCATTGAACATCGACGAGAGCGGTCTCTACACCGTGCATATCGATGACGGGGAAGGCATCGTGACACACATGTACCGGGATACCCAAGGTATTATCCAACAACAAGAATGGTTCTACAGCCCAAATACCGGCTGGGGCGCTCCGATCCAAATGACGGTTGCCTTTACCCCTTACCAAATCAACGAGAACACCCTGTACCAGGTATGGGTTGAAGGTGAGGGAAGCGGTCCGGACGATTCCTATACGATCTGGACCGACAATGGCACGGTTCTGTTATTGGTTGATGCCGGCGTAGAAGTCGGGGATGACCCGCTCTGCCCAGAAGGCAACACGTCTGAAGGGTGCGCCTTCTCTGCGTCCATACATGACTCAGAGTCTGCTGCCAAAGCTCAGGTAGAAAGCCTGTTTAACCAACAGGTGAACTTCACAGACACCACTTGGACGGCCCATTATGGCGATGATGAAAGTGAAACATTGCATTACGCCGAGACTGGCGTGACGATCGATGGCACCCTGTATACTTGGGGGGAGATACCACGCGATCTGCCTTGCCTGGTTGACAACGGCCATACCTGCTCTGTTACCGAACTCAATCAGACCTATAACTTCTGTGATGCGGACGAGCCGACTGACTGGGCCGAGTGTTCAAACAACGATAAATACGAAATCACCTGGAAATACAACCCGGTAGATGGCGTTTTACACCGCGAGAAACGTGCTGTGGAAGGGAACCACACCTCTTATAGCTACTCCGTGCAACAGTAATTATCCTGCAAAGCAGATAACCCAAAGGCGGCCAATTCGGCCGCCTTGATTATCTCGCAGTTTCTTAAAAATCGAGGCTAGATCTTCCAGGGCACCTGCAACCCAGTCCTAAAACTCATCGTTTCCGCTTCCTGCAACATCGCCATCGGTTTCCGTCCCTCGTCATTCAAATGCCAGAACGTCGGTCCTTAATCGCTTCTCATCGCCGACCATCACAACCCAGCCGTTGAAATCGTTGAACCTGGTTAACATCACACGAAAACAACAAAGCGGCCATACGGCCGCTTGTTCATGCGAAGTATCCACTTACCCTTTATAGATTTTCGGGTTGAAGACATCCCGCAGCCAGTCTCCCAGCAAGTTAATTACCAGTACCAGCGTAACCAGGACCAGGCCTGGGAAGGCGGTGATCCACCATGAGCCGGAGAAGATGTAGTTAAAACCGATGCTGATCAGCGAGCCCAGCGACGGCTGATCAACCGGCAGGCCCAGGCCAAGGAAGGACAGCGCCGCTTCCGACATAATGGCATTGGCCACTTGTACGGTGGAAATCACTAAGATCGGCGACAGGCAGTTCGGCAGAATATGGCGGAACATGATCCGCGGTGCTTTAAAGCCCATCACCCGCGCGGCTTCCACATACTCTTTCTTCTTCTCCGCCAGCACGGAAGCCCGGACGGTCCGGGCATACTGCGGCCATTCCGCAACCCCGATGATCACCACCAGCATAATCACCGCATACTGGGCATACAATTCAGCACCCAGTGCGGTGCGGAAAATCGCCGAGACGATAATCGCCACCATCATGGTCGAGAAAGAAAGCTGCACATCAGCCACACGCATCAGGAAACTATCGATCCGGCCGCCAAAATAACCGGCACTCAGCCCGATGATAATCCCGAGCACCATCTGGAGCGCCACGGCCAGCAAGCCGATGGTCAACGATAAACGCGAGCCATACAGAATGGTCGAAAAGATATCGCGGCCCTGGTTATCGGTGCCCAGCCAGAAGCGGCTGTCCCCGTCTTCCATCCAGGACGGTGGCAGCTCCGAGTCCATGATATCAATGGCTGCCAGATCATACGGGTTGGTCGGAGCCAGTACCGGCGCCAACACTGCCGAGAGCACAAAGACCAAAAAGACCGCAAAGCTGGTCATCGCGACTTTGTCTCGCAGGAAATAATACAAAAAGTCCGACTTTTTAAACCGCTCCCAGCGGCTCGGTGTGGTCACTGTCGTACTACTCATGACTTACTCTCCTTTGCCAGTCAGATTGACAGTCGGGTTCACCAGGCCATACAACAGGTCAACAATGGTATTGGTGACCACAAAGATCAGGCCGACAAAAATTACATAGGCCGTGATTAACGGCGTATCCACCCGGTTAATCGCTTCCAGGAACAAAAAGCCCATTCCCGGCCACTGAAAGACGGTTTCCGTCAAAATGGTGTAAGCCACCATGGTACCGATTTGAACCCCGCCCACCGTCAGCACCGGCAGCATGGTATTTTTCAGGGCATGCTGGTAATACACTTTGTTCATAGCCAGGCCCTTCGCCTTGGCAAATTTAATATATTCCGAGCTCAGTACTTCGAGCATTTCAGAGCGCACCAGGCGGATAAACAGCGGCAGCATGATCGACGCCAGGGCAATACATGGTAGTACCAGGTGGCTCAGGCCATCTAAGGTAAAGAAACCGGAGTCCCAGCCGAGGAGATCACTGGTTTCCCCACGACCGTAAGACGGCAGCCAGCCGAGCTCAATCGAGAAAATGTACATCAGCATGATCGCGGTCAGAAAGACCGGAATCGAAATCCCGATACTACTGAAGGCCATCACAGCTTTGGTCAAGAAACTTTTCGGGTGAATCGCCGAATAGACGCCCAGCGGGATCGACACCAGAATAATGATCAGCGTCGCACCGAAGACCAGCTCCAGCGTGGCCGCCAGTTTGTCAAGGATCACATCCGTTGCCGGACGCTTGTAAAAATAAGAGGTGCCCAGATCGCCCTGGACCGCATTGCCCAAAAAGCGGGTATATTTGGTGAGAAACGGATCATTGAGACCCAACTCATCCCGTAGTTGTTGACGTTCAGCTTCTGATACCGACTGGCCCACCAGCTCGCGCAGCGGGTCTCCCAGGTTATCCTGAATGGCAAACGCCACCAGACTGATCACAAACATCACTATCAGTGCCTGAAACAGGCGCTTGACCAGAAACGTAAACATTCCTTGCCCCTTCTATCATCCTGAAAATCGGTGCCGGCGTTTCCCCCGGCACCGAATCTGATTGGCGAGACCGCCAATGTTTTCTGTTTTTATTCTTCCACAACCAGATCGCCGAAGTACGGATAGTTCATCGCGTTCACAACCGGCTTGATGTTCAGCTTCTCGCTGGCACCCCAGGCCAGGTTCTGCCAGTGCAGTGGGACAAACGCAGCATCGTTGTAGAGCGTCGCTTCCACTTTCTGCAGCATCTGCGCCCGCTTGGCCGGATCGGTTTCTACGTTCGAGGCCTCAACCAGACGGTCCACTTCCGGATTCGAGTAGTGACCACAGTTATACTGACCCTTACCCGTTTCTTCATTGCGGGTCATGGTCAGGAACTCTGAGAAGTTCGCAGAGTCTTCCGTATCCGAGTGCCAGCCAATCAGCATCATGTCTGCCGCACAGACATCGAACTCCGGCCAGTACTGCGCTTTCGGCAGGGTTTTCAGGTCCACCTTGATGCCGATTTTCGACAGCATGGCTGCCACTGCCTGCGCAACTTTGGCGTCGTTCACGTAACGGTTGTTCGGTGCCATCATGGTCAGCTTGAAGCCATTCTCGTAACCGGCTTCTTTCATCAACTGCTTGGCTTTTTTCAGATCGTAGCGCGGCACCAGATCGGCATTATACCCGGCATACCCTTCCGGACCTTGCTGGCCAGCTGCCGTCGCGAAGCCCTTCATGATCTTCTTCACGATGCCTTCTTGGTTGATCGCATGCACAATGGCTTGGCGCACACGCACATCTTTCAACGCTTCATTACTGCTCTGGTTCATCTGGAAGATAATGATCCGCGTCCCCGGCAGGGTCACCAGATCGATGCCTTTGGTGTTCTTCACACGGTTATGGTCGTTCGGTGCAACCGGATAGATCATGTCCACCCCACCGGAAAGCAGCGCGGCCACACGGGTCGCATCTTCTTTGATCGGCACCAGCGTCAGCTTATCCACATTCCCTTTCGTGTCCTGATCCCAGTAATCCTTAAAGCGCTCAAAGACCACTTCAACCCCTTGCTCACGCGCCGTCACGATAAACGGACCGGTCCCGGAGACATGGGTCGATGCGTATGAGTTGCCGTGTTTGACCAGTTCAGACTTGTCTTTGCCGTCCGCGGTTTGGCCACTGTAGAACTTGCTGTCCATCGGGAAAATGTAGGTCGCGGTTTGCAGCACCAGCGGATAAGGCCCTTTGGATTTCAGCTCAACCGTGTACGCGTCGACCTTTTTCATCTCAGTGTACGGTTCGAAAATCGCTTTAAAGTCTGCGGAGCGCTTCAGACGATTAAACGTCCACACCACATCATCCGCAGTCAGTTCGTTGCCGGAGTGGAATTTCACTCCTTTGCGCAGTGAAAAACGGAACGTCGTCTCGTCAACACGTTCCCAGCTTGTGGCCAGACGCGGCTCGAAATCCAAATTCTGGGTAAACCGGATCAACGGGTCAAAGACCATATGAGACATTTGCAGCGTGCCGCCGGATAGCTGCTCATGCGGATCAAGCGAGACTGGGTCAGCATCATAGGCGACCTTAATATCAGCGGCAGCAGCACTAAAGCTCAGGCCTGCAGCCATTAAAGCGACAGCCAGCTTGGTCTTGATGGTTTTCATTGCATAGCTCCTTTATGCGGGGAGGTCACTCCCTTTCTCATTGTGTTTGCTTTTGTCAATTATGCTCCCTGCCACCCGGTTACGGGCAGGGTAACAGGGTTAGGCTAATTTCAATCCTTCCTGACTCATGCCTTTAAATTCCGGCATCAGGGAGATCAACTGCTGGCTATATTCGTGTTGCGGCGAGTTAAACAGCTGCTCGGTCGGCGACACTTCCAGCAAAGTCCCCATCTGCATCACGCCGATGCGATCACACATCTGGCGGATCACCGGCAAATCGTGACTGATAAACAGCATGGTCAGGTTCAACTCATCTTGCAGATCTTTGAGCAGGTTGAGGATTTGTGCCTGCACCGATACGTCCAGTGCCGAGGTCGGCTCATCACAAATCAGCAGGCGTGGACGGGTGGCCAGTGCGCGGGCAATCGAGATCCGCTGACGCTGGCCGCCGGAAAATTCGTGGGGGTATTTCACCCCGGCGGCGCTCCCCAGACCAACATGATCGAGCAGGTCGTTCACAATTTGCCGGGTTTGCGCATCATTGTCGGTCAGCCGATGGAAACGGATCGGCTCGGCGATAATATCGGCGATTTTCATCCGCGGGTTCATCGATGAATACGGGTTCTGGAACACCATCTGCATTTGACGACGCAGCGGACGCCGTTCGGCCTCGCTCTTCAGTGCCGTCAAGTCAATGCCTTCAAAGACAACCTTACCTGAGTTCGGCGGATACAAACCGGCAATGACCCGGGCAATGGTGGATTTGCCTGAGCCGGACTCCCCGACCAGACCGAAGGTTTCCCCTTCAAAGATTTCAAAGCTGACGTTATTGGAGGCTTGGACATACTCCCGTCGGCTCTCAAAAAACGAGTGCTTGGTGACAAAACGTAAATTGACGTTTTCAACCTGCAGCAATGCCCCGGTATAGTTGCGCTGATCCTCACTCTGGCCCAGCCAGTGATTCTTTACATCCAGCTTGCTCATTTCCCCGGCTTCTTCGATGTAATTCACCAGCGGGAAACGATCCAGTTTCACGTCAGAGCGCGGCACGGCAGAGATCAGGCTTTGGGTATAGGGATGTGATGGCTGGCCCAGCACTTGGGCCGTTTTGCCGATTTCCACCAAATCACCGCGGTACATCACGGCAACCCGGTCGGTCACGTTCGACACCACGCCCATATCATGAGTCACCAGCATACAGCCGACGTTTTTCTTCACGCACAGCTCACGGATCAAATTGAGAATTTGATCCTGAATCGAGACATCGAGGGCAGTTGTCGGTTCATCGGCAATGATCAGGTCCGGCTCGCCGGCCAGCGCAATCGCAATCACCACCCGTTGGCGCATCCCGCCGGAGAATTGATGCGGGTACTGTTTGATCCGGACTTCCGGCTGCGGGATCCCGACCTGCGTCATCAGGCTGACCGCACGGGTATAGGCTTCTTCCTTGCTGACCGCCAGATTGGTCACAATGGTTTCAGTCAGCTGCTGCTCTACCGTAAACAGCGGGTTCAGCGACGTCATCGGATCCTGAAAAATGAAACCGATTTTGGAGCCGCGAACCTTACGCATCGCCTCCGGAGACAAACCGGATATTTTTTCGCCATCCAGAAAAACATCGCCACTGGCGATCTGCCCCGGCGGGCTCAGAAGATCAATGACGGCGTTGCCCACCGTTGATTTCCCCGCCCCCGATTCGCCGACCACACCCACAATTTCACCGCGCTCAATCGTAAACGACAGCGATTTCACCGCAGCATGGACCCCATGACGGGAAGGATATTCGATGCGGAGATTTTTAACTTCTAATAGTGCCATTACCAGACCCCAACTGCTCGGCAGTGCTCTGCCCTGTCTGAAAAAGTGAATCCTTTCGAAATCAGCACAATTTGCTGAATATATGTTCAGAAGACAATTTGGCAAAGATTTCACAAAAAATCAACAAAACATGCTGAAAATCTGAAATAATGAATATTTTACGAATAAATAATCAGCCAAAGGATATTTATAAAGCAAACAAGACAAGCTGAAATAAGCAACCAATCCCTAATCATGACGCGACTTCATCAGTGAAACACACTAACACCGTGGTTATAAGCTATTCCAACCCATCGCATCTGTTTGCATAAAATAGCAAAGCAACAACCAGGGGATTTAACAAATTCAACACAACAAACCGAAATCACAACTCTTTTTAGTATGTATGTGCGACAAATAACAGAAACAACAGAATGAGAGACACGACACCACCCAACATATCAGCATAAAACTCTGACCAGATATCGGTTTCGCTGTGAACTGAAATGTCGTGTTTTGACGCAGATCACAAGCAATCAGCCGCCGATACCCGACAAGTGTGAAGAAGCGCGATTCTTTAATCTGCCTTCACCCGCTTATCCCGGGCAATCAGCAAAAATGAGAGGTAAAGCACTCACTATCATGAACATCATCAATAAAGAGGAATCCTGTGCGAAGTTGCTGACCCGGCCAGATCATCTGCGGGACGAACATGGGTGCACAACCGATCGTGTAAAACTGGAAGATTAGAGACAAGGATACATGCCAGCAAGCACTCCACGCCTACGGCTGCATGAAGGTGAAACAGCGCAGAGGGCAGGAAATCAGGCGATGGGCCCCCAGCTCTATCGTTCTGGAGGCTTTCACTGTAATCGGTGAGGCGGGGTTCGGACGGGGCGGCCTTCCGTACCCGGCCCGGCGCATCCCGTAACCAAAACGGCAAACGCCAGATAGAAAAAAACCCTAGCTCAAAAGCCAGGTATCTCATGGTGGCCGGTAAAGCGGGATTCAGACGGGGCGGCCTTCCGTACCCGGCCCGGCGCGTCCCGTAACCAAAACGGCAAACGCCAGATAGAAAAAAACCCTAGCTCGAAAGCTAGGGTTTCTAATGGTGGTCGGTGAAGAGGGATTCGGACGGGGCGGCCTTCCGTACCCGGCCCGGCCCGGCGTGTCCCGTGACCAGAACAGCAAACACCAGATAGAAAAAACTCGATCGAAAGCCAGGTATCTCATGGGGGTCGGTGAAGCGGGATTCGGACGGGGCGGCCTCCCGCACCCGGCCCGGCGCGTCCCGTAACCAAAACGGCAAACGCTAGATAGAAAAAAACCCTAGCTCGAAAGCTAGGGTTTCTAATGGTGGTCGGTGAAGAGGGATTCGAACCCCCGACCCTCTGGTCCCAAACCAGATGCGCTACCAAACTGCGCTATTCACCGACAGTGCTTCGCAAACGAAGACTTGAAAATGGGGTGGCTAACGAGACTTGAACTCGCGACAACCGGAATCACAATCCGGGACTCTACCAACTGAGCTATAGCCACCACTGTTAGTGGTCGGTGAAGAGGGATTCGAACCCCCGACCCTCTGGTCCCAAACCAGATGCGCTACCAAACTGCGCTATTCACCGACAATATTCTGTTTTCTTGGGATGTGATTCCAGAGGAACGCCTCTGGTCTGCTATTCCCAAGAGCCGAAGATACGCAACCAACTGTGCGACTCACCGACTTTGTTCTGTATGGAGTTTTCACCCCTGGATACTGATCAGTATAAATCAATACCCCTTTAAAATGGGGTGGCTAACGAGACTTGAACTCGCGACAACCGGAATCACAATCCGGGACTCTACCAACTGAGCTATAGCCACCAATGTTACTTTATTACTTTGCCGTCCTAGACCGGAATGGCGCGCCCGAAAGGATTCGAACCTTCGACCTTTGGCTCCGGAGGCCAACGCTCTATCCAGCTGAGCTACGGGCGCCACGCCCTATCGGCGGAGGTGAATATTACGGATCACACCCTGCCTCGTCTAGTCTTTTTTTTAATTTTTTTCTCGTTCGCTGTAAATCTAATCAAATAACTGTTGATTCGTATCATACAAACACAGGCATCTGGTTTATCACATTAAAAATAGGGGATATAATTACCGGGTTTTTACATTTTAAACAACTTTTACATAATCACTGCCTTGTCCCAACAGTACGATTAACAACAACTTTTGCAATACGACTGTGGCAATCGCACATAAGAATCTGGAAGTGTAAGGTGAGCTCAATGGAATTATCTCTTCGACAACTAATCGTAGCCGCAGTAGCAGCATTAACTTTTGCCGGCTCTGCCGTGGCCGCAGATATGTCAGACGAAGCTATTGCAGAACGAATCAAGCCAGTTGGCTCGATCTATCTGGAAGGGGATGCACCGGCAGGTGAGGCCGTCGCAGCTGGCCCTCGCACCGGCGATGCTGTTTACGGTACGTTCTGTGTTGCCTGTCACGGCAGCGGGGTGATGGGTGCGCCGAAGAAAGGCAACGCCGATGACTGGGCGCCACGCATTGCCAAAGGGAAAGATGTACTGACCGATCACGCCATCCACGGCTTCAATGCCATGCCGGCCAAAGGGTCTTGTATGGACTGTAGCGATGATGAAATCATTGCCGCGATCGACCACATGATTGAAGGCCTGTAAGCCGTCGCCCATTGGCCCAAGGATCATCTACGCAAAAGGGTTGGCCCGATGCCAACCCTTTTTGATGGAGAAATCATGACCCTTGAGTCTGTGGTTCGACGCTATTTCTTAAACATTGCCCGGATATTGGCAATGTGCGCCTGGCCTTTTTGCATCCGCTCTTGCTGGCTGATCGGTTTTTTCTCGGTTTCCCAGTCCAGATCGTCCTGCGGTAGCTCATAAAGAAACCGGCTCGGCTCCGGCTTCAGGAGCTCACCAAACTGACGGCGCTCCTTACACAGAGTAAACGTCAGCTCCTTCTGTGCCCGAGTGATCCCGACATAGGCCAGACGGCGCTCTTCTTCGACATTGTCCTCATCGATACTGGTCTGGTGCGGCAGGATGCCTTCTTCCGTCCCGATCAAGTAAACATACGGGAACTCCAGCCCCTTGGACGCATGCAGCGTCATCAGCTGTACCTGATCGGCATCATCATCGTCCTCGCCCCGCTCCATCATATCGCGCAGGGTCAGACGCTGAACCACCTCTTTGAGGCTCTTGGCTTCCTGATCATAGTTATCCCCCTCCAGGTCAGCGGTGATCCAGCTATACAGGTCGGAGACATTCTTCATTCGCATCTCAGCAGCCTTCGGACTGGCGGAACTCTCGTACAACCAGTCTTCATAGTTGATATCCCGGATCAACTGACGCACCGCCGCAACGGTGTCGCCGCGCTCTGCATTATCACTCAGCTCGACGACCCAGCGGGTAAAGCGACGCAGGGATTCCAGGCCGCGCCCACCCAGATGCTGCTCCAGACCGATCTCAAAGCTGGCTTCGAACAGGCTCTTGCCCCGCATATTGGCGTAGGTACCGAGTTTTTCCAGCGTGACCGGGCCGATCTCCCGGCGCGGGGTGTTGACAATGCGCAAGAAGGCATTATCGTCATCCTGGTTGGTCAGCAAGCGCAAGTAGGCCATGATGTCTTTGATTTCTGCCCGAGCAAAAAACGAGGTGCCGCCGGAGATTTTGTACGGGATCCGGTTCTGCATCAGGGCTTTTTCAAACAGCCGCGACTGATGGTTACCGCGATACAAAATCGCATAGTCTTGATAAGCCGTGTTATTGAGGAAGCGATGGGCAATCAGCTCCCCGACCACTTTCTCCGCTTCATGCTCTTCATTCTTGGCGGTGATCACTTTGAGCAGCTCGCCATCGGGAATTTCCGAGAACAGGGTTTTCTCGAAGAGGTGTGGGTTATTGGCAATCAGGATATTGGCGCTGCGCAGGATGCGGCTGGTCGAGCGGTAGTTCTGCTCCAGCTTAATCACCTTCAGCGACGGAAAATCCTGATTCAGTAATCCCAGGTTTTCCGGCTGGGCGCCACGCCAGGAATAGATCGACTGATCGTCATCGCCGACCACGGTAAACCGTGAGCGCTCACCCACCAGCAACTTCACAAACAAGTACTGACTGGTGTTGGTATCCTGGTATTCATCCACCAGCAGGTAGCGGATCCGGTTCTGCCACCGCTGGCGCACCTCCTGGTTATCCCGCAAAAGCAGCACCGGCATCAGGATCAGATCATCAAAATCCAGCGCGTTATAGGCTTTCATCTGCTTCTGATACATCTCATAGCAGTAGGCAAACAGCTGATCTTTCTCAGACTTGGCGTACCCTTTGGCGTCCGCCGGCGACAGCATGTCGTTCTTCCAGTTGGAGATTGTCGACAATAACTGCTTGAGCAGATCCTTATCGCCGTCGATCTGCTGCTCGGTCAGCTCTTTGAGCAGCGCCATCTGATCCTGATCATCAAACAAGGAGAACCCGGCTTTCAGCCCCAGCGCTTTGTATTCGCGGCGGATCATGTTCAACCCCAGGGTGTGGAACGTCGACACCATCAGCCCCTTGGCTTCCTGCCGGCCCAGCGTCTGCCCGACCCGCTCTTTCATTTCCCGCGCCGCTTTATTAGTAAAGGTCAGCGCCGCAATGTTGCGGGCTTTATAGTCACACTGCTGCACCAGATACGCGATTTTATTGGTGATCACCCGAGTCTTGCCCGAACCGGCCCCGGCCAAGACTAAACATGGGCCAGACACGTATTTTACTGCTTCGGTTTGCCTTGGGTTCAGTTTCATCGGCGTATCCTGTGTCATCGTTGGTCATTTAAAGATCAGCAGGCGCATTGTAGCGAGTTATCACAGCTTGTCTATTCAGTCCGGAGGTACGGGCACGCTCACCAGAGTTCAACGGGGCAAACGTAAGAAATGGCTTGCATAAGACACTTGGCTGCTTAAAATAATGAATGAACGTTCATTCACCCCCTTTTTTTACATTTGTAACCGTCTATGTGTGATAAGAAAGCCCGCATCATGCGCGCAACTGAAAAGTTATTGGCGGACTATGGATTTCATGGTCTGTCCATGCAGATGGTCGCCAGGGAAGCCGGAGTCGCAACCGGCACCATTTATCGCTATTTCGAAGATAAAGAAGACCTGTTACATCAGCTCTACGACCATATTTTGTCCCGGGTGGCCCTGTTGGTCACCCTGAACGTCACCGATGACATGCCACTGAAAGAACGTTTCCGTACCATGTGGCTGAATATCTGGGCAATGGCGTATCAGGAAGATGCCCCGCTGATCAATCGCGGCCAGTTTGAGAACCTGCCCCGGCGCAACACCATGGAGCAGCAACAGCGCGAACAAAAACTGTTTTCCAAAGTCCATCGCCTGTTTGAGGAAGGGAAAGCCCAGGGCCTGCTGAAGCCGCTCGACAACGAAATACTCAGTGTCCTCGGCCTTGAGCCCAGCGCTTGCCTGGCACGTAAACACCTTACCGGTGTCCTGAACGTCGACGAGAAAAGCCGGGAGGCGGCCCTCGAAGCCTGTTGGGATGCCATTACACAGCATCACTAAAGTAACTCCGGAGCACACCACACAATGAAAAAATGGATAGTAATGCTAGCTATCGCACTGCTGCTGTTTGGAACCGTTATCGGCTTCAACCTGTTCAAGCAGAAAAAGATAGCAGAATACATGGCCAATATGCCGGAGCCGGAATTTCCGGTAACGGTCATGGAAGCGACGCCAGCAGACTGGGTACCGGCAATTGGCGCGATCGGCTTTATCGAACCGAACCAGGGGGTCACCATCACTACGGAAGTCTCCGGTGTGATTGACAGCATTGACTTCGAGTCCGGTGCCACCGTCAAAGCCGGCCAGCCGTTGGTCTTTCTGGACTCCTCGGTAGAAAAAGCCAACCTGAAGAGCTCCGAAGCCCGCTTGCCTGCTGCTAAAGCCAAATATATCCGCTATCAGGGACTGTACAAAAAAGGTTCGATTTCGAAAGAAGCCTATGACGATGCGGAAGCGTCCTACTATTCTCTGTCGGCAGATATCGAAAGCCTGAAAGCCACCATCGAGCGCCGGACCATCAAAGCGCCGTTCGACGGTGTGGTCGGCCTGCGCAACGTCTTCCTGGGCCAGTATATCCAACCGGCCGATGACATTGTGCGCCTGGAAGACACCACCCTGATGCGCCTGCGCTTTACCGTACCGCAAACCGACATTTCGGATATTCACCTGGGCCAGGATGTGGAAATTTTTGTCGATGCTTACCCGGACACCCCGTTCAACGGCAAAATCAGCGCCATTGAACCTGCGGTGAACTTCCAGAGTGGTCTGGTTCAGGTGCAAGCCGATATCCCGAACAACAACGGTCAGCTGCGCAGCGGGATGTTTGCCCGGGCGAATATCATCCTGCCGACCCAGGAGAACCAGGTGATCCTGCCGCAAACGGCGATTACCTATACTCTGTACGGCAATAATGTTTACCTGGTCAACAAAAACGATCAGGGTGAACTGCGCGTGCGTCAGTCCGTGGTGAAAACCGGTGAACGAAAAGGCTCGACGGTGCATGTCCTTGAGGGCGTTCAAGCCGGTGATACCGTCGTCACTTCAGGCCAGCTGCGTCTGAGCAATGATGCCAAGGTACGCATCGTCGAAAGCGATGCCCTGGAAGCGCCAGCTGAAACCCCAATGCTATAATCCGGAGGATTAATGCGTTTTACTGATGTTTTTATTAAACGTCCTGTCCTGGCGGTCTCAATCAGTTTTCTGATTGCCCTGCTCGGCCTGCAAGCGATCTTCAAAATGCAGGTCCGTGAATACCCGGACATGACCAATACGGTGGTCACCGTGACCACCGGCTATTACGGGGCCAGTGCCGATCTGATCCAGGGCTTTATTACCCAGCCGCTGGAGCAGGCCATCGCGCAGGCCGATAACATCGACTTCATGACGTCGTCTTCTGTGTTAGGGCGCTCGACCATCACGGTCACCATGAAGCTCAATACCGATCCGAATGCTGCCCTGGCAGATATTCTGGCCAAGACCAATTCGGTGCGCTCCCAGTTGCCGAAAGAGTCCGAGGACCCGACAGTTACCATGTCGACCGGCTCCACCACGGCGGTCATGTATATCGGCTTTACCAGTGACGAGCTGGCCTCAAGCCAGATCACCGACTACATGGAGCGGGTAATTAACCCGCAGTTCTTTACCGTCAACGGGGTCTCCAAAGTCGATCTGTACGGCGGGATGAAGTATGCCCTGCGCGTGTGGCTGGATCCGGCCAAAATGGCCGCTTACAACCTGACGGCCACCGATGTGATGAATGTTCTGAACGCCAACAACTACCAGTCGGCGACCGGTCAGTCTATCGGTGAATATGTATTGTACAACGGCACCGCAGAAACCCAGGTCGACAACACCGATGATCTGGAAAAACTGGTGGTCTCGACGCAGAAAGGCCAGGTGATCCGCCTCGGCGACATTGCCAAGGTCACCCTGGAGAAGAGTCACGATACCTACCGGGCTTCCGCCAACGGCCGTGAAGCCGTCGTGGCCGCGATCAACGCCGCGCCAAGTGCCAACCCGATCAACATCGCAGCCGATGTGCGCCACCTCCTGCCGGAGCTACAGCGCAACATGCCAAGCAACATCCAGATGGATGTGCTGTATGACTCCACGATTGCGATCAATGAATCGATCAACGAAGTGATCAAGACCATTGCTGAAGCGGCACTGATCGTTCTGGTGGTGATCACCCTGTTCCTGGGTTCATTCCGCGCGGTCATTATCCCGATTGTCACCATTCCACTGTCGCTGATCGGCGTTGCCATGGTCATGCAGAGCTTCGGTTTCTCCTGGAACCTGATGACGCTGCTGGCGATGGTGCTGGCCATCGGCCTGGTAGTCGATGATGCGATCGTGGTGCTGGAAAATGTCGACCGTCACATTAAGCTGGGTGAATCCCCATTCCGTGCCGCCATTATCGGTACCCGGGAAATTGCGGTGCCGGTCATTGCAATGACCCTGACGCTGGGTGCGGTCTATGCGCCGATTGCGATGATGGGCGGGATCACCGGCTCCCTGTTCAAGGAGTTTGCCCTGACCCTGGCCGGGGCGGTCTTCGTGTCCGGGATCGTGGCCCTGACCCTGTCGCCGATGATGTGTTCAAAAATGCTCAAGGCCAATGAGAAGCCGAGCAAGTTTGAATCATCTGTGCATGACTTCCTTGATCGCATGACCAACCGCTACGCCAAAATGCTGGGCGGGATCATGAAAATGCGTCCGGTCGTCATTGTGTTTGCCGTGATCGTCTTTGCCACCCTGCCGATGCTGTTCCGCTTTATTCCAAGCGAACTGGCCCCGGCGGAAGATAAAGGCGTGCTGATGCTGATGGGCACCGCCCCGTCCAATGCCAACCTGGATTACATCCAGAACTCGATGGCCCAGGTCAACCAAATGCTGGCCGATCAACCGGAAGTGGCGTTCTCCCAGGTATTCTCCGGCGTTCCGGCGTCCAACCAGGCGTTTGGGATTGCCTCCATGGTCCCTTGGAGTGAGCGCGAAGCCAGTCAGGCAGATGTGGTGAAACGGGTGACCGGACTGGTCAAAGACGTCCCGGAGATGTCGATCACCGCTTTCCAGATGCCGGAACTGCCGGGTGCAGGTTCAGGACTGCCGTTGCAGTTCGTGATCACCACCCCGAACCACTTCGAAAGCCTGTTCCAGGTTGCCACTGACATTCTGACGGATGTGAAAAGCAGCCCGCTGTTTGTCTACTCTGATCTGGATCTGAACTACGACTCAGCGACGATGAAGATCCGCATCGACAAAGACAAGGCTGGGGCGTATGGCGTCACCATGCAGGATATCGGCATCACCCTGAGTACCATGATGGCCGACGGCTACGTCAACCGGATTGACCTCGATGGCCGCTCGTATGAAGTGATCCCGCAGGTCGAGCGTAAATACCGCCTAAACCCGGAATCTCTGAACGGCTTCTATGTCCGCGCTGCTGATGGCAAGTCCATCCCACTGGGCAGCCTGGTGACCATCGACGTTGTGGCTGAGCCGCGTGCCCTGCCGCACTTCAACCAGCTGAACTCGGCGACCATTGGTGCCGTTCCGGCGCCGGGCACGGCGATGGGCTCTGCCATCGACTGGTTCGTCAACGACGCGGCCAGCAAACTGCCGTCAGGCTACCAGTATGACTTCATGGGTGAATCGCGCCAGTTCGTGACCGAAGGCAATGCCTTGTTCGTCACCTTTGGTCTGGCGCTAGCCATTATCTTCCTGGTTCTGGCGATCCAGTTCGAATCCCTGCGTGACCCGTTGGTCATCATGGTTTCGGTCCCGCTGGCGATCTGTGGCGCATTAATTGCGCTGTCCTGGGGCGCGGCATCGATGAACATCTACTCTCAGGTCGGTCTGATCACCCTGATTGGTCTCATCACCAAGCACGGGATCCTGATCTGTGAAGTGGCCAAGGAAGAGCAGTTGCACCACCAGAAAGATCGCATGGCAGCGGTCATGGAAGCGGCCAAAGTTCGTCTGCGTCCGATCCTGATGACCACGGCAGCAATGATTGCCGGTTTGATCCCACTGCTGTACGCCACCGGCGCCGGGGCAGCCCAGCGCTTTAGTATCGGGATCGTGATTGTCTCCGGCCTGGCGATTGGGACCCTGTTTACCCTGTTCGTGCTGCCGGTGATCTACACCTATCTGGCCAGCGTGCACAAGCCGCTGCCGATCTTTGTCGAGGACAAAGATCTGGAAAAGTTGAAACGGGCTGACGAAGCACGCAATGCATTGAAAGCCCAAAACGTTGTCTAATCAACAGCTATCAGAAAGGCCGCCTCGTGCGGCCTTTTTTATTTGCGATTGTCGACGACAACCCTGACAGATTTGCATAAAATAACGACAACAAATTCAAAGCCGTTACGGAGTTAACACCGCGATGTTTGATCCAAAGAAACTTGAGCAGGTCGCCAAACAGATCCACGATTCGATGCCGCAGCCGGTCAAAGAGCTTGGCAACGATGTTGAGCACAAAGTGCGTCAGGTCATCCAGGGCCAGCTGAGTAAACTGGATGTGGTCAGCCGCGAAGAGTTTGATGTCCAGACTCAGGTGCTGCTACGCACCCGCCAAAAACTGACAGAATTAGAACAGAAGCTGGCTGCACTCGAAGCCAAACTTGGCGAAAACGATCAGGACTAATCCCGATCCAAGGGCCAGATACAACAAAGGCTTGGTGTCCCCACCAAGCCTTTTTCATCTCAAGTGAGCGTGGCCGACATGTCATCAGCCACAACCGTACTTAGTCACCCACCGCAATGCGCTTCATGTCAGTCATGTAACCGCGCAGCTCCTGACCAATCCACTCTACCGGATGGTTACGGATGGCTTCATTCACATCAATCAGCTGCTGGTTGTCCACCTGATTTGAAGTTTCACCCAGCCCCTTACCAATCACATCGGTATTCACGGACGGCATGAATTTTTCACGCAGTAACGGGGTGGCGACATTGGCAAACAGATAGTTGCCGTACTCCGCGGTATCGGAAATCACCACGTTCATCTCGTACAGGCGCTTCCGGGCAATAGTATTAGCAATCAACGGCAGCTCGTGCAGCGACTCATAGTACGCCGACTCATCAATGATCCCGGAAGCCGTCATGGCCTCGAACGCCAGTTCAACCCCGGCACGGACCATGGCGATCATCAGAATCCCGTTATCAAAGTACTCCTGCTCGGCAATCTTCACATCAGACTCTGGATAGTTCTCGAACGCCGTCTCCGCTGTTTCCGCACGCCAGCCCAGCAGGTTCGCATCGTCATTGGCCCAGTCCGCCATCATGGTGGCAGAGAACTCGCCCTCGATGATGTCATCCATGTGCTTGTTGTATAGCGGACGCAACAGAGTTTTCAGCTCTTCAGACAACTCATAGGCTTTGATTTTTGCCGGGTTCGACAGGCGATCCATCATATGAGTGATCCCACCGAACTTCAGTGCCTCGGTAATGGTTTCCCAGCCAAATTGCAGCAGTTTCCCGGCATAACCTGGGTCTACGCCTTCGGCGACCATTTTCTCGTAGCACACAATGGAGCCGGCTTGCAGCATGCCACACAAAATAGTCTGCTCGCCCATCAGATCAGATTTCACTTCCGCGACGAAAGAAGATTCCAAAACGCCGGCGCGATGACCACCCGTCGCCGCTGCCCAGGCTTTGGCAATCTCCAGGCCTTCACCTTGCGGATCGTTTTCCGGGTGAACCGCAATCAGAGTCGGTACACCGAAACCACGCTTGTACTCTTCGCGCACTTCAGTACCCGGACATTTCGGCGCCACCATCACCACCGTGATATCCGGACGGATCTGCATCCCTTCTTCAACAATGTTGAAACCGTGCGAGTACCCCAGTGCCGCCCCTTGCTTCATCAGCGGCATCACCGTCTCCACCACGTTGGTATGCTGCTTATCTGGCGTCAGGTTCACCACCAGATCAGCTTGCGGGATCAGTTGCTCATAGCTCCCTACTTCAAACCCGTTTTCTTTCGCATTCTTGTACGACTGACGCTGCTCATCAATCGCCGCCTGACGCAGTGCATACGCCACATCGAGACCCGAGTCACGCATGTTCAGGCCCTGGTTCAGGCCCTGGGCTCCACAGCCGACAATCACAATCTTTTTGCCTTTCAGGTAATCGGCTTCCGTCGCAAACTCAGCGCGATCCATAAAGCGGCAGCGGCCCAGTTGATCTAACTGCTGGCGTAGGTTTAGGGTATTGAAGTAATTCGCCATTTTTATGCTCCATCAAGACTTTATTCCGTGGCAAAGAAAGTGATTTCCTTTGCATTGATTTGATAATAGATCAGGGTATAAATTGCCTAAAGTGATATATTAACAATCACTACTTGCATTTATTGCAACATGGATGAGCAATGGATATTAAGCATCTCAATTATTTTCTGCATTTGTGTGACAGCCGGAACTTCAGCAAAACGGCTACCGCAGTCCATATCAGCCCTTCGGCACTGAGCCGCATTATTCAGCGGCTGGAAGATGAGATCGGTCAGGCGCTGTTTATCCGCAATAATAAAGCCGTGAGCCTGACCCCAGCCGGTGAAACCTTGCTCCCGGTTGCGATGCAGATCGTCTCAGACTGGCAAACCATCAAGACAACATTGCGTGATGATGAAGCCTTGCTCAAAGGCAAGCTGACGCTGTTCTGCTCCGTCACCGCCAGTTACAGTCACCTGCCCGACCTCCTGGCACGGTTTCGCCAGCAGTATCCCAACATCGAAATTCAGCTGATCACCGGCGACCCGGCCCAGGCCATTGAAAAGGTGTTAGATGGCAGTGCAGACATCGCCATCGCTGCGAAAGAAGACAGAATGGCGGCCTCCCTGGTCTTCAAGCCCATCGACAGCGTCTCCCTGTCCGTGATCGCGCCAAAGTTTAACCCGACCGGGACGAGTTTCGTCGGCGAGCACGTCAACTGGGCCAACACGCCCTTGATCCTGCCGGAGTCCGGCACCGCCCGGACCCTGGCCAACCAATGGCTGGCAGCCAAACATATCCGACCGAATATTTACGCCCAGATTGCCGGCCATGAAGCGATTGTCAGTATGGTGGCGCTCGGATATGGCATCGGGGTAGCCCCTGACGTAGTGATCGATAACAGCCCGGTGAAAGATAAGGTCGAACGCCTGAAATCCGAATCGATTGCTGCGATGGAGCTGGGACTGTGTTGCCTGAAAAATCGAGCCACAGAGCCCCTGACGCAAGCAATGCTGGCACTCATTGATTAACGCGCCGTCATCGGCCGTACGAGACCAAGAGACCAAAGGGCTCGGGGGAGCGTTAAACGCAAAAAAGCCTCGCTATTTCTAGTGAGGCTTTCTAAGAGGTGGCGGAACGGCCGGGGTCGCGCACGACCGGGATTCAAGCCGAAGGCTCGTGAGTGTCCATTCCAGATCTAACAAACGATAAAAAGCCCCGCTATTTCTAGCGCAATGCAGTTCACTTAAGGGGAGCTGCATGGCGATTAACCGGGTAGCGGGTCTTTGATATCTTAACTGCCCTGGGCCTAGATGGCCTGGGGCGATTTTCCTTGAAGAGCACTGACAGGTCCCCCCGTAGTGCCTTTAGCCTCTTGGGCGTGTTTCCCGGTGACAGTGCCTTACTCATTACCCTGAGCTGACTTGCAATAAACTGGCAGGCGTACTTGAAGCTTATTTCTGTGGGGGCTCTGTCATGCGCCACAGCCGCCTGGCTTGCCTCTCTCCTGACCAGGTTGTAGCCGAGAAGCAACCCCCATAACTCTTGATAAACCAGCTCGACCGTTTTGCTCCGCAAGGTAAGAGAATTGTGCTGCATGGAGCTCTTTATATCGCGGTAGCCCAGTTCAATCTCCCAGCGTTCGTGGTATAGGGTGGCAACCTGCTCGGCGCTGTACATCTCTCTTGGCAGGGAGGTGAAAACCGTTTTCTCTTTCCCGTCTACCTCATAGGTGACTGCCCGTACCTGCCATTTCTCAGGAAGGGTCGGATTCTTCTTTCTCGCTTGGGGCGAGACCTTCATCTCGATAAGGTTGTCATTGGTTTCCTCCTCGTCGAGAAGTGTGTATACCACGCCTTTTTTAGCAGGAATAAGCCAATGTCGGTTTGCCCCGCTGGCAGAGATGCCCAGCAACAGGCTTGCTCCGTAAAATCCCTTATCCAGCAAAGTCACCGAGTTATCCGGCAGCGAGTTGATAAAGGGTTGGGCCAGCGGTATTTCACCTCGGCGATAAGGGCTGATATCGGCATCAATGATGATATGGGAACGCACGTTCATCATGGTGACAAGACGGAGTACAGGGTAAGGTGTCTGGCGCTTTCCGGATGTGTTTCCCGAACCGAAGTGTTCGCGAAGCCCGGGGGTATCCGGGGTCCTGAACAGAGCCCCATCAACAGCAAAAACCTGAAGTTTATTCCAGCTGTCTTCCGGGTACCTTTCTTTACCCCATACCTGAGCACACTGTTTGAACAGCCATTTAGGCGCTTCCTTTCCCAGTCGCTGACGGGCTTGTGTCAGAGCACTCTTGGCCAGGAGTTCCTCGTTTGCCAACCCTTCGGCACAGACATTCATACGGCGGGCCACTTCAGCTATAGGCTCATTGCGGAAAAAGGCCATACCGACAATAAGCCAGAGCACCATATCACTGGGGAGCCGTCTTCGTCTGATGGTTGCCTGAGTCGATAAAGATGTAGCTCTGGCAACCCACTCGTCGGGAACGTGTTCAGAGAAAGTGGTCAGCTGGGAGATATCGACAGGAGACTCTTCAAGAAAATCTGTGAGTGCGGAAGCTAAGGGCATAAAAAAACCGGAAACCAGTAAATGATTTCCGATTTTGACGCATCAGAAGGATCAGTCAACCGATCCTTAACTGATCAGCATTGCGCTATTTCTAGCGGGGCTTTCTAATAAGTGGCGGAGCGGCTGGGCCGGCACTCCGGCGGGACTCGAACCCGCGCCCCCGGCATGACAGGCCGCTCTGCTCTCAAGATAGATAGGCAAGGTAAATAGGCTAACCAACTGAACTACCGCTCTTGTACTGCACATACAAAAAATCCCCAGCATTGCTGCTAGGGACTTAATGATTGGCGGAGTGGACGGGACTCGAACCCGCGACCCCCGGCGTGACAGGCCGGTATTCTAACCAACTGAACTACCACTCCGCACTAAATTGGAAGCCTGGCGATGTCCTACTCTCACATGGGGAGGCCCCACACTACCATCGGCGCTGCTGCGTTTCACTGCTGAGTTCGGCATGGGATCAGGTGGGTCCGCAACGCTATGGTCGCCAAGCAAATTCGACGTGAAGGGATTCACGAATATCGCGATGCCATGAATGGCAAAGAGCGATGTGACCCTACACTAAATCTGGAAAAGTTAACTAGTTTCTCAAACACTGCATTCAAGTGCTCGTGGAGTCCGTAAAACCCCTTGGGTGTTGTATGGTTAAGCCGCACGGGCAATTAGTACAGGTTAGCTCAACGCCTCACAGCGCTTACACACCCTGCCTATCAACGTCGTAGTCTACGACAACCCTTCAGAAGGCTTAAAGCCTTAGGGATGACTCATCTTGAGGCTCGCTTCCCGCTTAGATGCTTTCAGCGGTTATCGATTCCGAACTTAGCTACCGGGCAATGCGTCTGGCGACACAACCCGAACACCAGCGGTTCGTCCACTCCGGTCCTCTCGTACTAGGAGCAGCCCCTCTCAATCATCCAACGCCCACGGCAGATAGGGACCGAACTGTCTCACGACGTTCTAAACCCAGCTCGCGTACCACTTTAAATGGCGAACAGCCATACCCTTGGGACCGACTTCAGCCCCAGGATGTGATGAGCCGACATCGAGGTGCCAAACACCGCCGTCGATATGAACTCTTGGGCGGTATCAGCCTGTTATCCCCGGAGTACCTTTTATCCGTTGAGCGATGGCCCTTCCATTCAGAACCACCGGATCACTATGACCTGCTTTCGCACCTGCTCGAACCGTCATTCTCGCAGTCAAGCGGGCTTATGCCATTGCACTAACCTCACGATGTCCGACCGTGATTAGCCCACCTTCGTGCTCCTCCGTTACGCTTTGGGAGGAGACCGCCCCAGTCAAACTACCCACCAGGCACTGTCCGCACCCCCGATAAGGGGGCGACGTTAGAACATCAACACTACAAGGGTGGTATTTCAAGGACGGCTCCACAGATACTGGCGTACCTGCTTCGAAGCCTCCCACCTATCCTACACATGTAGGGTCAATGTTCAGTGCCAAGCTGTAGTAAAGGTTCACGGGGTCTTTCCGTCTAGCCGCGGGTACGCAGCATCTTCACTGCGATTTCAATTTCACTGAGTCTCGGGTGGAGACAGCGTGGCCATCATTACGCCATTCGTGCAGGTCGGAACTTACCCGACAAGGAATTTCGCTACCTTAGGACCGTTATAGTTACGGCCGCCGTTTACCGGGGCTTCGATCAAGAGCTTCTCCGAAGATAACCCCATCAATTAACCTTCCGGCACCGGGCAGGCGTCACACCGTATACGTCATCTTTCGATTTTGCACAGTGCTGTGTTTTTAATAAACAGTTGCAGCCACCTGGTATCTGCGACTCTCAATAGCTCCATCCGCGAGGGACTTCACCGTCAAGAGCGTACCTTCTCCCGAAGTTACGGTACCATTTTGCCTAGTTCCTTCACCCGAGTTCTCTCAAGCGCCTTGGTATTCTCTACCCGACCACCTGTGTCGGTTTGGGGTACGATTCCTTACTATCTGAAGCTTAGAGGCTTTTCCCGGAAGCATGGCATCAATGACTTCAGTGCCGTAGCACCTCGACATCGGGTCTCAGCCTTAAGATGGTCCGGATTTGCCTAAACCATCAGCCTACACCCTTGAACCTGGACAACCGTCGCCAGGCCCACCTAGCCTTCTCCGTCCCCCCATCGCAATAGTAAGAAGTACGGGAATATTAACCCGTTTCCCATCGACTACGCCTTTCGGCCTCGCCTTAGGGGTCGACTCACCCTGCCCCGATTAACGTTGGACAGGAACCCTTGGTCTTCCGGCGAGGAGGTTTTTCACCCCCTTTATCGTTACTCATGTCAGCATTCGCACTTCTGATACCTCCAGCAGCCCTTACAGACCACCTTCAACAGCTTACAGAACGCTCCCCTACCCAATGTAGTAAACTACATTGCCGCAGCTTCGGTGTATCGCTTAGCCCCGTTAAATCTTCCGCGCAGGCCGACTCGACCAGTGAGCTATTACGCTTTCTTTAAATGATGGCTGCTTCTAAGCCAACATCCTGGCTGTCTGAGCCTTCCCACATCGTTTCCCACTTAGCGATAACTTTGGGACCTTAGCTGGCGGTCTGGGTTGTTTCCCTCTCCACGACGGACGTTAGCACCCGCCGTGTGTCTCCCGGATAGTACTTACTGGTATTCGGAGTTTGCAAAGGGTTGGTAAGTCGGGATGACCCCCTAGCCTTAACAGTGCTCTACCCCCAGTAGTATTCGTCCGAGGCGCTACCTAAATAGCTTTCGGGGAGAACCAGCTATCTCCAGGTTTGATTGGCCTTTCACCCCTAGCCACAAGTCATCCGCTAATTTTTCAACATTAGTCGGTTCGGTCCTCCAGTGCGTGTTACCGCACCTTCAACCTGCCCATGGCTAGATCACCTGGTTTCGGGTCTAATCCCAGCAACTGCACGCCCAGTTAAGACTCGGTTTCCCTACGGCTCCCCTAGATGGTTAACCTTGCTACTGAAATTAAGTCGCTGACCCATTATACAAAAGGTACGCAGTCACACCACGAAGGTGCTCCTACTGCTTGTACGTACACGGTTTCAGGTTCTATTTCACTCCCCTCACAGGGGTTCTTTTCGCCTTTCCCTCACGGTACTGGTTCACTATCGGTCAGTCAGGAGTATTTAGCCTTGGAGGATGGTCCCCCCATCTTCAGACAAGATAACACGTGTCCCGTCCTACTCGTTTTCACTGATAAGATGTTACCGGTTACGGGGCTATCACCCTGTATCGCTGAGCTTTCCAGCTCATTCACCTGACATCAAACCAACTTAAGGGCTAATCCGGTTTCGCTCGCCGCTACTGCCGGAATCTCGGTTGATTTCTCTTCCTCGGGGTACTTAGATGTTTCAGTTCCCCCGGTTCGCCTCATTAAGCTATGTATTCACTTAATGATAACTGCTTCTGCAGCTGGGTTTCCCCATTCGGAAATCGCAGACTCAAGTGGCTCTTACTGCCTCATCTGCGCTTATCGCAAGTTAGTACGTCCTTCATCGCCTCTGACTGCCCAGGCATCCACCGTGTACGCTTAGTCACTTAACCATACAACCCCAAAGGGTCTGTATCGTAAACAACCAAGGTTTCCATCTGAGTAAAAGATGGAATTGTTTGTTTTGCCGGACTCTTTGTCTGTCTTCACTTTGAAAAGTGAAAGCAAACTTACACAAGACACTTGAATGTGTATTGCTTGAGAACTCGTTTCACCTTGCGGTGAAACAATAATTTCGATTCCTAAAAATCGAATTACTAGTCAGCTTTCCAGATTGTTAAAGAGCATAACGCACAAAGCGTTAATCAATAACTGACGTTATTGATTAGCGCTTTCGCGAGTTCTAAAACCATTTCACCAAGCAATCTGTGTGGACACTGCATCAAACAATGTGTCATATCGTTAAGGAGGTGATCCAGCCCCAGGTTCCCCTAGGGCTACCTTGTTACGACTTCACCCCAGTCATGAACCACACCGTGGTAAACGCCCTCCCGAAGGTTAAGCTATCTACTTCTGGTGCAGCCCACTCCCATGGTGTGACGGGCGGTGTGTACAAGGCCCGGGAACGTATTCACCGTGGCATTCTGATCCACGATTACTAGCGATTCCGACTTCATGGAGTCGAGTTGCAGACTCCAATCCGGACTACGACGCACTTTTTGGGATTCGCTCACTATCGCTAGCTTGCAGCCCTCTGTATGCGCCATTGTAGCACGTGTGTAGCCCTACTCGTAAGGGCCATGATGACTTGACGTCGTCCCCACCTTCCTCCGGTTTATCACCGGCAGTCTCCCTGGAGTTCCCACCCGAAGTGCTGGCAAACAAGGATAAGGGTTGCGCTCGTTGCGGGACTTAACCCAACATTTCACAACACGAGCTGACGACAGCCATGCAGCACCTGTCTCAGAGTTCCCGAAGGCACCAATCCATCTCTGGAAAGTTCTCTGGATGTCAAGAGTAGGTAAGGTTCTTCGCGTTGCATCGAATTAAACCACATGCTCCACCGCTTGTGCGGGCCCCCGTCAATTCATTTGAGTTTTAATCTTGCGACCGTACTCCCCAGGCGGTCTACTTAACGCGTTAGCTCCGAAAGCCAGTGTTCAAGACACCAACCTCCAAGTAGACATCGTTTACGGCGTGGACTACCAGGGTATCTAATCCTGTTTGCTCCCCACGCTTTCGCATCTGAGCGTCAGTCTTTGTCCAGGGGGCCGCCTTCGCCACCGGTATTCCTTCAGATCTCTACGCATTTCACCGCTACACCTGAAATTCTACCCCCCTCTACAAGACTCTAGCCTGCCAGTTCCAAATGCGATTCCGAGGTTGAGCCCCGGGCTTTCACATCTGGCTTAACAAGCCGCCTGCATGCGCTTTACGCCCAGTAATTCCGATTAACGCTCGCACCCTCCGTATTACCGCGGCTGCTGGCACGGAGTTAGCCGGTGCTTCTTCTGTCGCTAACGTCAAACAACTAAGCTATTAACTTAGCCGCCTTCCTCACGACTGAAAGTGCTTTACAACCCGAAGGCCTTCTTCACACACGCGGCATGGCTGCATCAGGGTTTCCCCCATTGTGCAATATTCCCCACTGCTGCCTCCCGTAGGAGTCTGGACCGTGTCTCAGTTCCAGTGTGGCTGATCATCCTCTCAGACCAGCTAGGGATCGTCGCCTAGGTGAGCCGTTACCCCACCTACTAGCTAATCCCACCTGGGCCAATCTTAGCGCGAGAGGCCCGAAGGTCCCCCTCTTTGCTCCCATCTCGCAAAAGACAGGAGATTATGCGGTATTAGCCATCGTTTCCAATGGTTATCCCCCACACTAAGGCATGTTCCCAGGCATTACTCACCCGTCCGCCGCTCGCCGCCCAACAAATCACCCGAAGGGTCAATGTTGTCGCTGCCGCTCGACTTGCATGTGTTAGGCCTGCCGCCAGCGTTCAATCTGAGCCATGATCAAACTCTTCAATTAAAGTTTTGGTGTTTCCGAAGAAACGGCTCAGTGATTACTGATTTCTTGCCGCCGCTTTTAAAAAAGCAGAAGCAAAAATAAATTGACTGTGCTGATACCGAAGTATCAATTTGGTCACTCAGCTCACTGATAAGTCTTTTTGACTATCATTTCACGAGTGCCCACACAGATTGCATGGTCAAATTGTTAAAGAACGTTGACTTTCAATGCCTTGGCGCTGTGCGCTTCAGCAAGTCAGGAGGCGTATAATACGCGTTTCTGATATCCAGTCAAGACAAAATTTTCATCTTTTTTCGCGGTTGGCGAAAAAGTAAAAACCTTCTGTTGACGTCGCTCACATTGCAATCAGTCGGAGCGAAAGAAATGCCCGCTGTACCCAGCGGGCTTCCTATAAATCAAAGCCTGGCGATGTCCTACTCTCACATGGGGAGGCCCCACACTACCATCGGCGCTGCTGCGTTTCACTACTGAGTTCGGCATGGGATCAGGTGGGTCCGCAACGCTATGGTCGCCAAGCAAATTCGACGTGAAGGGATTCACTAATATCGCGATGCCATGGATGGCAAGGAGCGATGTGACCCTACACTAAATCTGGAAAAGTTAACTAGTTTCTCAAACACTGCATTCAAGTGCTCGTGGAGTCCGTAAAACCCCTTGGGTGTTGTATGGTTAAGCCGCACGGGCAATTAGTACAGGTTAGCTCAACGCCTCACAGCGCTTACACACCCTGCCTATCAACGTCGTCGTCTACGACAACCCTTCAGAAGGCTTAAAGCCTTAGGGATGACTCATCTTGAGGCTCGCTTCCCGCTTAGATGCTTTCAGCGGTTATCGATTCCGAACTTAGCTACCGGGCAATGCGTCTGGCGACACAACCCGAACACCAGCGGTTCGTCCACTCCGGTCCTCTCGTACTAGGAGCAGCCCCTCTCAATCATCCAACGCCCACGGCAGATAGGGACCGAACTGTCTCACGACGTTCTAAACCCAGCTCGCGTACCACTTTAAATGGCGAACAGCCATACCCTTGGGACCGACTTCAGCCCCAGGATGTGATGAGCCGACATCGAGGTGCCAAACACCGCCGTCGATATGAACTCTTGGGCGGTATCAGCCTGTTATCCCCGGAGTACCTTTTATCCGTTGAGCGATGGCCCTTCCATTCAGAACCACCGGATCACTATGACCTGCTTTCGCACCTGCTCGAACCGTCATTCTCGCAGTCAAGCGGGCTTATGCCATTGCACTAACCTCACGATGTCCGACCGTGATTAGCCCACCTTCGTGCTCCTCCGTTACGCTTTGGGAGGAGACCGCCCCAGTCAAACTACCCACCAGGCACTGTCCGCACCCCCGATAAGGGGGCGACGTTAGAACATCAACACTACAAGGGTGGTATTTCAAGGACGGCTCCACAGATACTGGCGTACCTGCTTCGAAGCCTCCCACCTATCCTACACATGTAGGGTCAATGTTCAGTGCCAAGCTGTAGTAAAGGTTCACGGGGTCTTTCCGTCTAGCCGCGGGTACGCAGCATCTTCACTGCGATTTCAATTTCACTGAGTCTCGGGTGGAGACAGCGTGGCCATCATTACGCCATTCGTGCAGGTCGGAACTTACCCGACAAGGAATTTCGCTACCTTAGGACCGTTATAGTTACGGCCGCCGTTTACCGGGGCTTCGATCAAGAGCTTCTCCGAAGATAACCCCATCAATTAACCTTCCGGCACCGGGCAGGCGTCACACCGTATACGTCATCTTTCGATTTTGCACAGTGCTGTGTTTTTAATAAACAGTTGCAGCCACCTGGTATCTGCGACTCTCAATAGCTCCATCCGCGAGGGACTTCACCGTCAAGAGCGTACCTTCTCCCGAAGTTACGGTACCATTTTGCCTAGTTCCTTCACCCGAGTTCTCTCAAGCGCCTTGGTATTCTCTACCCGACCACCTGTGTCGGTTTGGGGTACGATTCCTTACTATCTGAAGCTTAGAGGCTTTTCCCGGAAGCATGGCATCAATGACTTCACCGCCGTAGCAGCTCGACATCGGGTCTCAGCCTTGAGATGGTCCGGATTTGCCTAAACCATCAGCCTACACCCTTGAACCTGGACAACCGTCGCCAGGCCCACCTAGCCTTCTCCGTCCCCCCATCGCAATAGTAAGAAGTACGGGAATATTAACCCGTTTCCCATCGACTACGCCTTTCGGCCTCGCCTTAGGGGTCGACTCACCCTGCCCCGATTAACGTTGGACAGGAACCCTTGGTCTTCCGGCGAGGAGGTTTTTCACCCCCTTTATCGTTACTCATGTCAGCATTCGCACTTCTGATACCTCCAGCAGCCCTTACAGACCACCTTCAACAGCTTACAGAACGCTCCCCTACCCAATGTAGTAAACTACATTGCCGCAGCTTCGGTGTATCGCTTAGCCCCGTTAAATCTTCCGCGCAGGCCGACTCGACCAGTGAGCTATTACGCTTTCTTTAAATGATGGCTGCTTCTAAGCCAACATCCTGGCTGTCTGAGCCTTCCCACATCGTTTCCCACTTAGCGATAACTTTGGGACCTTAGCTGGCGGTCTGGGTTGTTTCCCTCTCCACGACGGACGTTAGCACCCGCCGTGTGTCTCCCGGATAGTACTTACTGGTATTCGGAGTTTGCAAAGGGTTGGTAAGTCGGGATGACCCCCTAGCCTTAACAGTGCTCTACCCCCAGTAGTATTCGTCCGAGGCGCTACCTAAATAGCTTTCGGGGAGAACCAGCTATCTCCAGGTTTGATTGGCCTTTCACCCCTAGCCACAAGTCATCCGCTAATTTTTCAACATTAGTCGGTTCGGTCCTCCAGTGCGTGTTACCGCACCTTCAACCTGCCCATGGCTAGATCACCTGGTTTCGGGTCTAATCCCAGCAACTGCACGCCCAGTTAAGACTCGGTTTCCCTACGGCTCCCCTAGATGGTTAACCTTGCTACTGAAATTAAGTCGCTGACCCATTATACAAAAGGTACGCAGTCACACCACGAAGGTGCTCCTACTGCTTGTACGTACACGGTTTCAGGTTCTATTTCACTCCCCTCACAGGGGTTCTTTTCGCCTTTCCCTCACGGTACTGGTTCACTATCGGTCAGTCAGGAGTATTTAGCCTTGGAGGATGGTCCCCCCATCTTCAGACAAGATAACACGTGTCCCGTCCTACTCGTTTTCACTGATAAGATGTTACCGGTTACGGGGCTATCACCCTGTATCGCTGAGCTTTCCAGCTCATTCACCTGACATCAAACCAACTTAAGGGCTAATCCGGTTTCGCTCGCCGCTACTGCCGGAATCTCGGTTGATTTCTCTTCCTCGGGGTACTTAGATGTTTCAGTTCCCCCGGTTCGCCTCATTAAGCTATGTATTCACTTAATGATAACTGCTTCTGCAGCTGGGTTTCCCCATTCGGAAATCGCAGACTCAAGTGGCTCTTACTGCCTCATCTGCGCTTATCGCAAGTTAGTACGTCCTTCATCGCCTCTGACTGCCCAGGCATCCACCGTGTACGCTTAGTCACTTAACCATACAACCCCAAAGGGTCTGTATCGTAAACAACCAAGGTTTCCATCTGAGTAAAAGATGGAATTGTTTGTTTTGCCGGACTCTTTGTCTGTCTTCACTTTGAAAAGTGAAAGCAAACTTACACAAGACACTTGAATGTGTATTGCTTGAGAACTCGTTTCACCTTGCGGTGAAACAATAATTTCGATTCCTAAAAATCGAATTACTAGTCAGCTTTCCAGATTGTTAAAGAGCATGTGTTGTTATCCCGAAGGAATAGACACTTTCTAACGACACTCGCAAGTGTGTTTAGAAAGTGGTGGAGCTAGGCGGGATCGAACCGCCGACCTCTTGCATGCCATGCAAGCGCTCTCCCAGCTGAGCTATAGCCCCATTATGTGGTGCTTTTTCTTTAGGCAAGGTCTCGTATTTCGACGTTTAGTTCGCTAAACGAGAAATGCGATAACGCAGCATAAAGGAAAAGTGGTGGGCGATACCGGGCTCGAACCAGTGACCCCCTCCTTGTAAGGGAGGTGCTCTCCCAACTGAGCTAATCGCCCACGGCTGTTTGTCTCCGCTTTTGAAAAAGCAGAAGCAAAACGGTTTTACATCCTTCGTGGAAAGATGGTGGGTCGTGCAGGATTCGAACCTGCGACCAATTGATTAAAAGTCAACTGCTCTACCAACTGAGCTAACGACCCGTGGCGTCCCATAGGGGAGTCGAACCCCTGTTACCGCCGTGAAAGGGCGGTGTCCTAGGCCTCTAGACGAATGGGACTTTGGTTTCTAAGTTTGGGCACTTAGAAAAACATGTTCTTTCTATTTCGACCAAGCAATCTGTGTGGACACTGCATCAAACAATGCGTCATATCGTTAAGGAGGTGATCCAGCCCCAGGTTCCCCTAGGGCTACCTTGTTACGACTTCACCCCAGTCATGAACCACACCGTGGTAAACGCCCTCCCGAAGGTTAAGCTATCTACTTCTGGTGCAGCCCACTCCCATGGTGTGACGGGCGGTGTGTACAAGGCCCGGGAACGTATTCACCGTGGCATTCTGATCCACGATTACTAGCGATTCCGACTTCATGGAGTCGAGTTGCAGACTCCAATCCGGACTACGACGCACTTTTTGGGATTCGCTCACTATCGCTAGCTTGCAGCCCTCTGTATGCGCCATTGTAGCACGTGTGTAGCCCTACTCGTAAGGGCCATGATGACTTGACGTCGTCCCCACCTTCCTCCGGTTTATCACCGGCAGTCTCCCTGGAGTTCCCACCCGAAGTGCTGGCAAACAAGGATAAGGGTTGCGCTCGTTGCGGGACTTAACCCAACATTTCACAACACGAGCTGACGACAGCCATGCAGCACCTGTCTCAGAGTTCCCGAAGGCACCAATCCATCTCTGGAAAGTTCTCTGGATGTCAAGAGTAGGTAAGGTTCTTCGCGTTGCATCGAATTAAACCACATGCTCCACCGCTTGTGCGGGCCCCCGTCAATTCATTTGAGTTTTAATCTTGCGACCGTACTCCCCAGGCGGTCTACTTAACGCGTTAGCTCCGAAAGCCAGTGTTCAAGACACCAACCTCCAAGTAGACATCGTTTACGGCGTGGACTACCAGGGTATCTAATCCTGTTTGCTCCCCACGCTTTCGCATCTGAGCGTCAGTCTTTGTCCAGGGGGCCGCCTTCGCCACCGGTATTCCTTCAGATCTCTACGCATTTCACCGCTACACCTGAAATTCTACCCCCCTCTACAAGACTCTAGCCTGCCAGTTCCAAATGCGATTCCGAGGTTGAGCCCCGGGCTTTCACATCTGGCTTAACAAGCCGCCTGCATGCGCTTTACGCCCAGTAATTCCGATTAACGCTCGCACCCTCCGTATTACCGCGGCTGCTGGCACGGAGTTAGCCGGTGCTTCTTCTGTCGCTAACGTCAAACAACTAAGCTATTAACTTAGCCGCCTTCCTCACGACTGAAAGTGCTTTACAACCCGAAGGCCTTCTTCACACACGCGGCATGGCTGCATCAGGGTTTCCCCCATTGTGCAATATTCCCCACTGCTGCCTCCCGTAGGAGTCTGGACCGTGTCTCAGTTCCAGTGTGGCTGATCATCCTCTCAGACCAGCTAGGGATCGTCGCCTAGGTGAGCCGTTACCCCACCTACTAGCTAATCCCACCTGGGCTAATCCTGACGCGAGAGGCCCGAAGGTCCCCCTCTTTGCTCCCATCTCGTAAAAGACAGGAGATTATGCGGTATTAGCCATCGTTTCCAATGGTTATCCCCCACATCAGGGCATATTCCCAGGCATTACTCACCCGTCCGCCGCTCGCCGCCCAACAAATCACCCGAAGGGTCAATGTTGTCGCTGCCGCTCGACTTGCATGTGTTAGGCCTGCCGCCAGCGTTCAATCTGAGCCATGATCAAACTCTTCAATTAAAGTTTTGGTGTTTCCGAAGAAACGGCTCAGTGATTACTGATTTCTTGCCGCCGCTTTTAAGAAAAGCAGAAGCAAAAATAAATTGACTGTGCTGATACCGAAGTATCAATTTGGTCACTCAGCTCACTGATAAATCTTTTGACTATCATTTCACGAGTGCCCACACAGATTGCATGGTCAAATTGTTAAAGAACTTGTTTTCACAACGTTTCTTGCGAACCGTTTTTCGTGACAACGGAGGCGCATTATAGGGAGATATTTTCCCGGCGCAAGGGGTTATTTTGATTTTTTTTATCAAAGGCCATCAAACGAACAAAAAACACCCAGAAGCGTGATAAATCGCACTTAAAACTGCTCAAAACGCTGCGCAAACTGCGAAACCTTGTCCCAGTCCGTATATTCCACTTCTTGCCGGGTATCCGTTTCTCCGCCGGTTAATCGCATAATGAACTGAATCATCACCCGATCAAACCAGCCGTATCGCGGGTAGCGCAAGGCGCCAGCAAATACTGCCTGTAGTTTGGGATGCCACGGCGACTTCTGCAGAAACTTCTTCATATAGACGCTGGTTTCCGGCGTATTCTTCCCTTCCTTGCGGGCCGTCAGATTGACGCAGAAAAAGCCGGCTTTATGCGTTTCTAAAGCTTTTTGGTGGATATCGATGAATTGATACAGTTTCTTATTCAGATGGCCATAGCGAATCGAGGCACCAATCAACACTTTCTGATAACCACTGAAGTCAATGTGCGGGAGCGTATTCAAATCCACCAGCTCACACTGGTATCCCTCACCGAGCACCTGCTCGATATGGCGAAGAATTTTCACCGTCTGCCCATCGCTACTTGAATGAAGAAGTAACACCTTTTCCATTCTCTCTCCTTAGTTACGCCAGAATGTCGGCGTAAATAACACCAATAATGTAAAGACTTCCAAACGACCAAACAGCATGGCTATCACCAATACCCACTTGGCCCCGTCATTAATCTCACCAAAATGAACCGCCACCTCGCCCAGCCCCGGACCGAGATTGTTGAGCGTCGCCGCCACCGCCGAAAAGGCCGTCAACTCATCCAGCCCCGTGGCGATCAGCGCCAACATACAAATCACAAACACCAGCGCGTAGGCGGAAAAGAAGCCCCAGACCGCATCCACCACCTGTTGCGGCAGCGCCTTGCGGCCCACTTTGATGGTGTAAACCGCGCGGGGGTGAACCAATCGCTTCAGTTCACGCTCGCCCTGCAGCATCAGCAGCAAAATTCGGATCACCTTAATCCCGCCCCCGGTCGAGCCGGCACAGCCGCCGATAAAAGAAGAGAACAGCAACAGGACCGGCAAAAACAGCGGCCACTCCGAGAAACTGGTGGTGGTAAAGCCGGCCGTGGTTGAAATCGACACCGTCTGGAACAGCGCCTGGTCGAACGTATCAAATGTCGACCCGTAAGACTGGTGCTTGATCAGCAAACCAAAGCAGATCAGGAACAGAATCAGCTGAATGCCGAGAAACGTCCGGAATTCCGGATCCCGCCAGTAGGTGCGCAGGTGTATCCCGCCATTGGCAAACGCAGCAAAATGCAGCGAGAAGTTACAGGCGGAGATCAGCAGAAACACAACCGTGATGAGGTTAATCGCCTGGCTGTTGAAATAGCCCATACTGGCATCGTGAGTCGAGAACCCCCCGATGGCGATGGTCGAAAAGCTATGTGAGATCGCGTCAAAGACCGTCATTCCGGCCAGCCAAAAGGCAACCGCACAACAGATGGTGAGCGTCAGATAGATGTACCACAGGGTTTTGGCGGTCTCCGCAATCCTGGGCGTCATTTTGGCATCTTTGACCGGCCCCGGAATTTCTGCCCGGTACAGCTGCATCCCCCCGATCCCCAGCACCGGCAAGATGGCAACCGCCAACACGATGATCCCCATACCACCGAACCACTGCAGCAACTGGCGATAAAACAAGATTGCCTTGGGCAACTCATCGAGCCCCACAATGACGGTGGCCCCCGTGGTGGTCAGCGCGGAAAAAGACTCAAAGAAAGAATCGGTGACGGATAAATCAGGGGTTTTCGATAGCAGAAACGGGATCGCCCCCGCGCTGCCGATCACCGTCCAGAACAAGACAACAATGACAAAACCGTCCCGGGCTTTCAGTTCACGACGGGAATGGCGGTTCGGCAACCAGAGCAGGCCGCCACCCGCTAATAATAAGCAGAACGTGACGACGAACGGAAAACCGGCCCCGTCACGGTAAATAAACGCCACCAGCGCCGGGGCCAGCATGGTGACACTGAAGAGGGCCAGCAACAGCCCGACGATTCTGATAATGGAACGAAATTGCATAGCCTACGCCGGCTCTCATCTGGTTATTCGGGTTATGATGTCGACACATGAGGTAACACAACCGGGCAGAGCTGCCCGCCGCTGCGGTTGGTCAGTTTGGCCATCAAGGCCGCCACGCAACGGCTATCCACTTCCATGGTCATCTCAATCTCTTGGCCAAAATCAGCACTGAGCTGACGACCGGCATACTCGGCGAGCAACGACTCCACCAGCGACAACTGATTATACGCACAGCGCAGGCGAAGTACCGAAGTGATTACTTTTTCTTTGGTTTGCAGCACAGTTAGCGCTTGCTGGACCCCGCCGCCATACGCTTTCACCAACCCGCCGGTGCCGAGTTTAATGCCACCGGAATAGCGGGTGACCACCGCGGTGATCTCACCGACGCCCGAGCCGCTCAGCTGCGCCAGGATAGGTTTGCCAGCCGTCCCCGACGGCTCGCCGTCATCACTGAAGCCCCACGACATCGAGTCCGACGGCCGTCTGGCCACAAAGCCCCAGCAGTTATGACGGGCATCACTGTGCTTGCTTTTGATCTGCTGTACGAACGCTTTGGCCGCCTCGATGCCCGGGGTATGCGCCAGGTAGGTAATAAAGCGGCTTTTCTTGATCTCTTCCTCAAATGTCACCGGCGCCGCCGGGACCGGATAAGGTTCCGATTCCATCTTTGTGATCACACTGCCAAGCGGAAAAAAATAATCGCTCAGGATAACACAACAAAGGCCTGAGCAAACTCACAATCCGGAATGCAACTTTCTTGCGCACCGGAAAAAGTTAAACATTTGTTTAAAATAAGTGTTGTAATTGTTTTTGGACGGGTTCAGACTATTCTTTAGCCTAACAACAGGTCAAACCAGTTAAATCAATTCGGCACAGAACCGGAATTCACGGAGATAGAACATGATTTACCAAGGTGAAACCCTATCCGTAAGCTATCTGGAAGATGGCATTGCGGAGCTTAACCTCAACGCCCCAGGCCCTATCAATAAGTTCGATTTAAAAACCCTGGAATGCTTCAACGAAGCCCTGAATGCCCTTTACCAACAGCCAGACCTCAAAGGCCTGCTGCTGACTTCGGCAAAAGATGCATTTGTTGTCGGTGCTGATATCAAAGAGTTTCTCGGCCTGTTTGCCAAACCTGCGGATGAGCTGTCGCAGTGGCTCACCTACGCCAATGACATTTTCAACAAACTGGAAGATTTGCCGGTCCCGACCCTGACCGCCATAAACGGCCATGCCCTGGGCGGCGGCTGCGAGTGTGTGCTGGCGACGGACTTCCGCCTGGCAGACAACACCGCCCGCATCGGCCTGCCGGAAACCAAATTGGGGATCATGCCCGGTTTCGGCGGTACCGTACGCCTGCCGCGCCTGATTGGCGCCGACTCCGCGATGGAAATTATTACGGCCGGTCAAGATAAGAAAGCCGCCGATGCCCTCAAGCTGGGGCTGGTCGATGGCGTCGTCGCGCCGGAAGCCCTGAAAGATGCCGCCCTGGCCATGCTCAAGGACGCCATTGCCGGCAAACTGAACTGGCAGCATCGCCGCGCGCAGAAGACAGCGCCGCTGACCCTGAACAAAATCGAAGCGATGATGAGCTTTACCATGGCCAAAGGCATGGTGAGCCAGGTCGCCGGTCCGCACTACCCGGCCCCGATCACCGCCGTGGTCACCATTGAAGAGGCAGCCCGTTGCAGCCGTGATGAAGCGCTGGCCATTGAAAACAAACACTTCGTCACCCTGGCCAAATCCGACGTTGCTAAAGCCCTGGTGGGAATTTTCCTCAACGACCAACTCCTCAAAGGCAAAGCCAAACAGGCCGCCAAAGCGGGGAAAGCGACCCAAAAAGCAGCCGTACTGGGTGCCGGGATCATGGGTGGCGGGATTGCCTACCAGTCCGCCCTCAAGGGCGTGCCGGTGCTGATGAAAGACATCGCCGATGCATCGCTGGATCTGGGGATGGGTGAAGCGGCCAAACTGCTCAACAAACAGCTTGAGCGCGGTCGCATCGACGGCCTGAAGATGGCCAAAGTGCTCTCGGCCATCCATCCGAGCCTGCACTACACCGGCATTGAAGCCACCGACGTAGTGGTCGAAGCGGTGGTCGAGAACCCGAAAGTCAAAGCAGCGGTCCTGGCCGAAGTTGAAGCTCAGGTCGGCGAAGACACCGTGATTGCCTCGAACACCTCCACCATTCCGATCAACCAGCTGGCCCAGGCACTGAAGCGCCCTGAAAACTTCTGCGGCATGCACTTCTTTAACCCGGTCCACCGGATGCCATTGGTCGAGATTATCCGCGGTGAACACACGTCGGAAGAAACCATTGCCCGTGTCGTGGCCTATGCCGCCAAGATGGGTAAATCTCCGATTGTCGTCAATGACTGTCCGGGATTCTTCGTCAACCGCGTCCTGTTCCCGTATTTCGCCGGTTTCAGCCTGCTGATGCGCGATGGCGCAGACTTCACCAAAATCGACAAAGTCATGGAGAAGCAGTTCGGCTGGCCGATGGGCCCGGCGTATCTGCTGGATGTGGTGGGGATCGATACCGCGCACCATGCGCAGGCCGTGATGGCCGAAGGCTTCCCGGATCGCATGGGCAAAGACTACCGTGACGCAGTCGATGTGATGTTTGACGCCGAACGTTTCGGTCAGAAGAACGGCAACGGTTTCTATGCCTACACCCTCGATCGCAAAGGCAAGCCGAAGAAAACCGTCGATCCGGCAACCGCCGACCTGCTGGCCCCGGTCGTCAGTGCCCCGGCAGAATTTGCAGCCGACGCCATCATTGCCCGGATGATGATCCCGATGGTCAACGAAGTCGTCCGCTGCCTGGAAGAAGGCATTATTGACAGCCCGGCAGAAGCCGATATGGCGCTGGTATATGGTCTGGGCTTCCCTCCGTTCCGTGGCGGTGTGTTCCGCTACCTCGACACCCAGGGACTGGCCAACTATGTCGCCATGGCCGAGCAATACGCGCATCTGGGCGCGGTCTATGAAGTGCCGGCCGGCCTGAAAGAGAAAGCCGCCAAGGGTGAAACCTACTACCACGTGCAGACCAACGCTTAAGGATGAGGGATAAGAAATGAATAACGTCGTAATTGTTGATTGTATCCGTACCCCGATGGGACGCTCGAAAGGCGGTGCGTTTCGCAACGTCAGAGCCGAGGATCTGTCTGCACACCTGATGCAGGGGCTGCTGGCCCGTAACCCGCAGGTCGATCCGGCCGCGATTGAAGATATTTACTGGGGCTGTGTGCAACAGACTCTGGAGCAAGGCTTTAACGTCGCCCGCAATGCTTCCCTGCTGGCCGGCATCCCGCACACCGTCGGCGCAACAACCGTCAACCGTCTGTGTGGCTCTTCGATGCAGGCCCTCCATGATGCCGCACGCACCATCATGGTCGGCGACGCTGAGATCTGCCTGATTGGCGGCGTGGAGCACATGGGCCACGTGCCGATGAACCACGGCGTCGATTTCCACCCGGGTCTGTCCAAGTCTGTCGCCAAGGCTGCCGGGATGATGGGCCTGACCGCGGAAATGCTAGGCCGGATGCACGGGATCAGCCGCGAGATGCAAGACAACTTCGCCGCCCGCTCCCACCAGCGCGCCTACGCAGCAACGCTGGAAGGACGCTTCAAGAATGAAATCCTGCCGACCGAAGGCCATGACGAAACCGGCGCGCTGAAGCTGTTCGATTATGATGAGGTCATTCGTCCGGAAACTACGGTCGAAACCCTGGCCGGCCTGCGTCCGGTCTTCGATCCGGTCAATGGCACCGTGACGGCCGGAACTTCCTCAGCGCTGTCTGACGGTGCTTCGGCGATGCTGGTAATGAGCGAAGCCAAGGCCAAAGCGCTGGGCCTGACCATCCGTGCCCGGATCAAATCGATGGCGATTGCCGGCTGCGATCCATCCATCATGGGTTACGGTCCGGTGCCGGCCACTCAGAAAGCCCTGCGACGGGCCGGCCTGACCATGGGCGACATCGATCTGGTCGAACTGAACGAAGCCTTTGCGGCCCAGTCGCTACCATGTGCCAAAGATCTCGGCCTGCTGGATCACGTCGATGAGAAAGTGAACCTCAACGGCGGCGCCATCGCCCTGGGTCACCCGCTGGGTTGCTCCGGCTCGCGGATCTCAACCACGCTGATCAACCTGATGGAGCATCAGGATGCTCAGTTCGGTCTGGCCACCATGTGTATCGGTTTAGGCCAGGGGATTGCCACCGTGTTCGAGCGCGTGGAATAAACCCAACTCAGTCGATGAAGCCCGCAACTGCGGGCTTTTTTGATCTGGGTTAACTATTTTTGATCTAGGTTAACTATGCACATGCCACATAGATCAGATGATTAAGTTTCATTTTTTTCATAGTTATTTGGCGTCTACACTCAAAGCCAATATAAGACGCTTGATAAACTCGGAGCATCCCTATGTTTAAAGCTTTGGTACTGAACCAGCAAGACAAACAAACCCTGGCCGCCGTTGAACAACTCGATGACAGCCAGCTGCCAGCAGGCAATGTCCTGATTGATGTCGACCACTCTTCCCTGAACTATAAAGACGGCCTGGCGATCACCGGTAAAGGAAAAATCATCCGCCAGTTTCCGATGGTGCCGGGCATTGATCTGGCGGGCACCGTAGTCGAATCGGAGGATGATCGCTACCAACCTGGCGATCAAGTCGTGCTGACCGGCTGGGGCGTCGGTGAAACCCACTGGGGTGGGATGGCAGAAAGAGCCCGCCTCAATGCCGACTGGCTGGTTCCGCTGCCGGAACACTTTGACGGCAAGCAGGCGATGATGGTCGGCACCGCCGGACTGACCGCGATGCTGTGCGTCCAGGCCCTGGTCGATGCCGGCATCACCCCGGAATCCGGCGAAATCCTGGTGACCGGTGCCAGCGGTGGCGTCGGCTCTGTCGCCGTCACCCTGCTGGCCCAACTGGGTTACTCGGTCGCAGCGGTGACCAGCCGGGCCGCAGAGAACGGTGAATGGCTCAAATCTCTGGGAGCCACCCGGATTGTCGAGCGCCACGAACTGGAAGAGCCGGCACGCCCGCTGGAGAAACAGCTCTGGGCTGGTGCCGTAGATACCGTCGGCAGCAAGGTGCTGGCCAAAGTCCTGGCTCAGATCGACTATCACGGTGCCGTCGCCGCCTGCGGCCTGGCGGGCGGATTCGACCTGCCGACTACCGTGATGCCGTTCATCCTGCGCAATGTGTCCCTGCTGGGCATCGATTCAGTAATGTGTCCGTTTGAGAAACGCCAACGCGCGTGGCAACGTCTGGGTGAGCTGCTGCCGGCGAGCTATTTCGAGCAGGCATGCCGTGAAGTGAGTTTAGAAGAGGTAGCTGAGTGCGCCGAAGCGATCACCAACGGCCAAATCACCGGACGCGTGGTGATCAAGCTGTAAACGAAGTCCCACAACCATCATCTCCATGACGACCTTGGCCAGCTTGATGCTGGCCTTTTTCGGTGCGTTCAGCCGGGGCCATCGGCCTGCTCGCAGGCAGTGTTCGACAGACCCATCTCATCAACGCGGCGGGCAATCAGCTTACCGCACTCTTCCTTGATCAACTCCCGCAACCAGATTTGCGCAGCCGAATGTTCACAGCGCGGATGCCAGATCAGGGAGTAGTCGAATGGCTCAAACGTGAACGGCAGCGGTTTGACCACCAGGTGGTGCTTTTCTGCCACCAAATAGGCCAGATCGGCCGGCACCGTCATAATCAGCGGCATAGTCTCGACCACCGCCAGGGCAGCTTCCAGGTGGTAGGCCCGCAGCGCCAATTTCCGCTCCGGGTAGCCGCGCAGCGCCTCATCAATCAGTGCCTTCACCCCGTCACTGATCGCGATCAGCGCATGGGGATAAGCCAGGTAATCGGCCATGGTTAACGCCCGCTCAGCCAGCGGATGCTGCTGCGACAACAGGCAAGACACCCCAACCCTGCCGAGGTGCGCCCGACGCAGCGGCGCAATCGGCCCGGTCGGACGGCAAATGGCCATATCGCAGCCATCGGTGGTGAGCTGCGTAAGAATATGATCATGTTGCAGGGGAGCAAACTCCAGCGAGAGATGCGGGGCTTCCTGATAAATTCGCGGTAAAGCAAACGGCAGGATGGTTTGCATTGCATAGTCGGTGGTGGCAATGACAAACTGCTGCTCGCAGACGTCGGGGCGAAAATCACTCGGCGTCAACAGGCTGCGCATCGCCTCCAGCGGCGCGTTCAGTTGCTCGCTCAGCTCCAGTGCCCGGTTGGTCGGGATCAGTCGTTGTCCCTGGCGGGTAAACAAGGGATCGCCCAATAGTTCACGTAGTCGCCCCAAGACCCGGCTCATCGCCGACTGGCTTAAATTCAGCCGTACCGCGGCTTTGCTGACACTGCCTTCTTCCACCAGCACCTGCAGGGCGACCAGTAAATTGAGATCGCGGCGATAGATATCTTCCAGCTCCATATCACACCTGTATCCACTGCTAAGCTGCCATTATCGCCCGACCCATAAAAAAAAACCCGCTATATAAGCGGGGAAGCCCAAGAAAACTGGGAGTGTAGTAGATGTGCAAATTCGTTAATTTTCTTCCTCGAGCTCGCTGGCATTGCTGAGCTCGAACCAAAGTCCTAGCGCGGCGGCAATCAGGCCCCCCAACGCGAAAATACTGGCATTGTCCGGTCCGCGGATCACAAGCGTGCAAAACGTAATGAAACACAACAGACAATAAATGGTTAAGCGATCCATCTGAGTCAACATAGTTCCTCCTAATCCTTGAGAAGACGAACGTTAATGACTTGTTAAATACGTTACACGCTTTCGTTTGATTTGCCAAGCGTTATTGATTAATTCTTATCCATAAGTATGATTTGAGGCTTCGAAACCACTCGTATGAATTATGACTGCAACTTTTGACAACCCGACCCACAGCCTGGAAGCCCTTGGACTGCGCTGTCCTGAGCCTGTAATGATGGTCCGTAAGACGGTTCGTAAGATGGCAGAAGGTGAAACCCTACTGATCACCGCAGATGATCCCTCAACCACCCGGGATATCCCGAGCTTTTGCCGCTTTATGGATCATACCCTGCTCGCCGCAGAAACCGATCAGCTCCCTTACCGGTACCTGATCCGCAAAGGCACTAACTAAAAAAGGCAGCTCCGAGAGCTGCCTTTTTTCTGTTTAACCTAATGTCCGGTCCAATTCTGGAACAACGCCCCACGTGGCGACCGTCAACCAAATGTATTACTGATCACGAGACGATTGCTTCGCACGCTCTAGCTCATGGCGCAGCTCGCGGATTTCCTTTTTCAGCGGCAACACATAGCGCAACCGCACCAAGGCGTCGACCGACAAGTAGGTCGTCACAATCGCCCCGACCACCATCGGCAACCACATATCCGTCAGCACCATCCCCAGAATATTGAGCGCCAGGGCGACATGAAACAACCAGAACTGGCTTTGGGGTGAAATTGCGAGAAAACGCGTCATAGCTTCCTCCACGTACAACTTATCGTTACTGGTTTCACCTTATCACGAGCCGGGTGAGCAGATTGCTGTTTGCTTCACAAATTGCAGCGCTGTCATCGGGTTGTCACCTCCAGGGCTTCGATTGGTGTTTCACGTGAAACACCTACATCCCCCCAAATCCCGAATCCCCCAAAGACCAAATTACAAGCCAAACACCGCAGCCAGCGCCAACGCGGCAAATAACGCCGCCGTCACCCGCCGAATCAACCCCAACGGCATCCGATCAGCCGACAGCTTCCCAAGCAGGACCACCGGTACATTGGCCAGCAGCATCCCGATGGTGGTGCCGACAATCACCAACAACAATCCGTCGTGAAACTTCGCCCCCAGCATGGTGGTCGCCACCTGGGTTTTGTCCCCGATCTCAGCAATAAAAAATGCGATAAAACTGGCCATAAAAGGGCCGCGATTGGAAATGTTCTCGTCATCGTCAAGTTTGTCCGGCACTAAGATCCAACCGGCCATCAGGACAAAACTCACCACCAGGACCCATTTCAAGACTTCCGGGGTCAGGTAGTCCGCAACGACCACACCGAGCCAGGCGGCCAGGGCATGGTTGGCAAGTGTGGCGAGAAAAATCGCCAGAATGATAGGAAACGGTTTGCGATAACGGCTTGCCAGCAACAGGGACAGTAACTGGGTCTTATCCCCGATCTCAGCCAGGGCTACCGTAGTAATGGAAACAGCTAGAATGCTCACGACGTGCTCTTGGGGGCGAGGATTTGTTATCAACCACGAGCAAACGCACATGCCCCACCCCGGTTCATGCTGGTTTGCCGATGGTCTCGCCAAACTCACACGTAGGGATATGTGAGTCATAATCGCCATGAAGATTTTGCTTCAATTATGTTGACGATTATCTCGAAGATAGAGAGGCTACTCCCCAAAGGAGCAGGCATGATAAACAGAACCCTGAGCCAGATCAAGCCAGGAATTGTCGGGGCCGATCACAAACGCGTGTGCAAATACGCTGCCACCGACACTGCGGCGGCAGCAATATAAGCAAAGATTAAGACGTTGGGGACAGCACAATTTCAACCCGACGGTTTTCCGCCCGGCCTTGCTCTGAGCTGTTTGAGGCAATCGGGTGAGACTCGCCCATCCCTTTGGTGATCAGACGATTCGCTGCCACCCCTTCACGCATCAGATAGTTGCTGACCTCACTGGCGCGAACCTGGGACAGGCGCTGGTTGTACGAGTCCGAGCCGGAGCTGTCCGTAAAGCCATAAACATTGAGCATGGTCTTATCATACTCTTTCACCACCAGCGCGACGTTCTTCAGCGCACTCATTGCAGCACTGCTCAGATCGGTCTGATCAAACCCAAAGGTGATGGCATTAGGCATGTTCAGCACAATGTTGTCTCCGTCACGGCTCACGCTGATCCCGGTCGACTGGAGTTGCTGACGCAGTTTAGTTTCCTGCACATCCATGTAGTAGCCGACGCCGCCGCCCAGCGCCGCGCCTGAGGCCGCACCAATCAAGGCACCTTTGCCGCGATCGCTCTTGCTCGATGACGCCACACCAATGGCAGCACCGGCCAACGCACCAATCAGGGCACCGCTGGAAGCTTTCGCCGTTTGCTCTTCCCCGGTATAAGGGTTCACCGTACTACAACCTGTTGCTGTCACGGCAGCTGCCGTGGCAAAAATGACCTGCCGCACCCATTTGGCTGGCTTGTGTGTGATTTTGCTATCCATCATGGTTTCCATTTTTACTCGATTTCTGATCGATGTGATTGTTCTCGCCCCATCGCTTTCCGGCGATGTCGCTGCGCCAAGATATTGTATTGAGCAAGCGAAAGAGAACATCAGAGCAATGTCAAAAGATGAGGAAATCTCGCCGTTCAGCAGATTGAGCCAATCAATTGAGAGGAATGAGGGAAACACGGCCAAAAAACATGCAGGGACCCTACTCGGCTAAAGCCATGCAGGGTATACTGGATTGTTACATTGAATTCATTCATCCACTAATCTCGCGAAGCTGACAATGCAGAAATACGATATTAAAACCTTTCAAGGCATGATCCTCGCGCTGCAGGATTACTGGGGCCAGCAAGGTTGTACCATTGTGCAACCCCTAGACATGGAAGTCGGTGCAGGTACTTCTCACCCGATGACCTGTTTACGTGCGCTGGGCCCTGAGCCGATTGCAGCAGCGTATGTGCAACCTTCCCGTCGTCCGACTGACGGTCGTTACGGTGAAAACCCGAACCGTCTGCAGCACTACTACCAGTTCCAGGTGATCATCAAACCGTCTCCGGACAACATCCAGGAGCTGTACCTGGGCTCTCTGGAAGCACTGGGCGTTGATACCCAAATCCATGACATCCGCTTCGTGGAAGACAACTGGGAAAACCCAACGCTGGGCGCCTGGGGTCTGGGTTGGGAAGTATGGCTCAACGGTATGGAAGTCACCCAGTTCACTTACTTCCAGCAGGTTGGTGGCCTGGAATGTAAACCCGTCACCGGTGAAATCACCTATGGTATCGAGCGTCTGGCGATGTACATCCAGGGCGTTGACTCGGTCTACGATCTGGTTTGGACTGATGGCCCGCTGGGTAAAGTCACCTACGGCGATATCTTCCATCAGAACGAGGTGGAGCAATCGACCTATAACTTCGAGCATGCGGACGTAGACTTCCTGTTCACTTTCTTCGACCAGTGCGAGAAAGAGTGTCAGGAGCTGCTGGCACTAGAAACCCCGCTGTCGCTGCCAGCGTATGAGCGTATTCTGAAAGCCGGCCATGCCTTTAACCTGCTGGATGCCCGCAAAGCCATCTCTGTGACTGAGCGTCAGCGGTACATCCTGCGAATTCGCAACCTGACTAAACAAGTTGCCGAAGCCTACTACGCCTCCCGTGAAGCGCTGGGCTTCCCAATGTGCAAAAAGAACCCGTAAGGAAGTGGCATGAGCGATAAAAATTTCCTGATTGAACTTGGCACCGAAGAGCTGCCGCCAACGGCACTGCGTACTCTGGCCGAAGCCTTTGCGGACAACTTTGCCACCGAACTGAATGACGCCGATCTGGCCCATCAGGGGATCCAGTGGTATGCCGCCCCACGCCGCCTGGCCTTGAAAGTGACCGCCCTGGCAGGCAGCCAGCCTGATAAAGTGGTTGAGAAACGCGGCCCGGCAGTCAGTGCTGCCTTTGACGCCGAGGGCAACCCGACCAAAGCCGCACAAGGCTGGGCCCGCGGTAACGGCATCAGCGTTGAGCAGGCTGAACGCCTGGCGACCGATAAAGGCGAATGGCTGCTGTACAAGGAAGAAGTCAAAGGTCAATCGACCCAAGCCTTGGTCGCAAAGCTAGCGGCCAATGCCCTGGCGAAACTGCCGATCCCGAAACCAATGCGCTGGGGTGACAAAGACACCCAGTTCATTCGTCCGGTGAAAACCCTGACCATGCTGCTGGGTGACGAACTGATCCCGGGGACGATTCTGGGTGTGAATGCTGATCGCGTGATCCGTGGCCACCGTTTTATGGGCGAAGCCGAGTTCACCATCGACCATGCTGATCAGTATCCGGCCATCCTGGAAGAGCGCGGCAAAGTCATGGCAGACTACGAAGCGCGTAAAGCCCTGATCCTGGCGGATGCCCAGAAAGCTGCACTGGAAGTTGGCGGTAGCGCTGATCTGGAAGATGACCTGCTGGAAGAAGTCACCTCACTGGTCGAGTGGCCGGTCGTGCTGACGGCATCTTTTGAGGAAGAGTTCCTGAAAGTGCCGGCAGAAGCGCTGGTTTACACCATGAAAGGCGACCAGAAGTACTTCCCGGTCTACGATGCCAACGGCAAGCTGCTGCCGAAGTTTATCTTCGTCTCCAACATCGTCTCCAACGATCCGAAGCAAGTGATCGACGGTAACGAGAAAGTCGTTCGCCCACGCCTGGCCGATGCAGAGTTCTTCTTTAACACCGACCGCAAGCGCCCGCTGGTAGAACGTCTGTCTGAACTCGACAGCGTATTGTTCCAGAAGCAACTGGGCACCCTGCGTGACAAGACCGATCGCATCACCGCCCTGTCGGGTTACATCGCCCAGAAGATTGGTGCCGATGTTGAGCATGCGGAACGTGCCGGCCTGCTGTCAAAGTGTGATCTGATGACCTCGATGGTCTTCGAATTCACCGACACCCAAGGGGTGATGGGCATGCACTATGCACGCCACGACGGTGAAGCAGAGGACGTTGCCCTGGCGCTGAACGAGCAATACATGCCTCGCTTTGCCGGCGACAGCTTGCCAAGCACCGGGGTATCTGCCGCTGTCGCCATGGCCGATAAGCTAGATACCCTAGTCGGTATCTTTGGCATTGGTCAGGCACCGAAAGGCAGTGATCCATTTGCCCTGCGTCGTGCTGCCCTGGGGGTGCTGCGCATCATCGTCGAGAAAGGCTACAACCTGGATCTGATCGACCTGATCGCCAAAGCCCATGAATTGCTGGCAGACAAGCTGACCAACCGAAACGTAGAAAGCGAAGTCCTGGACTTCATGCTGGGCCGCTTCCGTGCCTGGTACCAGGACGAAGGCCACAGTGTTGACGTGATCCAGGCCGTCCTGGCCCGCCGCCCGACCCAGCCTGCTGATTTCGACAAGCGTGTGAAAGCCGTCAGTCACTTCCGCTCGCTGGATGCTGCGGAATCCCTGGCTGCAGCAAACAAGCGTGTCGGCAACATCCTGGCGAAATTTGACGGTGAGCTAGCGACCAGCATCGACAGCAGCCTGCTGGCTGAACCCGCCGAGAAAGCACTGGCCGAGAAAGTCGAAGCCAAACTGGCAGCCCTGGCACCTGTCTTTGCCGCTGGCGATTACCAGCAAGCACTGTCTGAACTGTCGACCCTGCGTGAGTCCGTCGATGCGTTCTTCGATAGCGTGATGGTGATGGCTGAGGACGAGCAACTGAAAGTGAACCGTCTGACCATGCTGAACCTGCTGCGGAACGAATTCCTGAAAGTTGCCGATATCTCGCTGCTTCAGAAATAAGCGAACGCTGTTTGATCAACCCCGTGCTTGCACGGGGTTTTTTTATATCTACGCTCACCGTTTCACGGCTCTGTTACCGATGGCATCCACCGCGTAACCCCCTTCACATCCTTCCCCCAGCGCTCTCTTCACCACCAACAACGCTGCGTGCTGACGTAGTCAGAGCCAACGCCATGAGATTGATTTTTCAACCGGGGCTCACACGTCGACAATGGTTTCACGTGAAACAGCCAACCTGTCGGTTTGCTCACTTTCCCTTCTCCGCACAATAAGGTATGTTGATTCCTGCACACAAGTTATACAGTTAGCGTATAACTAAATATAAGAACAAATTACTAAGGTCGGAAGTAAACATGGAGTTTTCTACATTCGGAGAAAAGTTTGCCCGTTATTCTGGGATCACTCAGCTAATGGATGACTTAAATGACGGCTTACGTAACCCTGACGCCATTATGCTCGGTGGCGGCAATCCTGCTCAGATCCCGGAGATGCTCGACTATTTCAAGCAACTCACGGCAACGATGCTGGCCAGTGGCGAGCTGACAGCCGCCATGACCAACTATGACGGCCCGCAAGGGAAAAACATCTTCATCCAGGCACTGGCGGATCTGCTCAAAGCCACCTATGGCTGGAATATTTCGGCAAAGAACATCACCCTGACCAACGGGAGCCAGAGTGCATTCTTCAACCTGTTCAACCTGCTGGCGGGTGAGTTTGAAGGCGGACGCCATAAGAAAATTCTGCTGCCGCTGGCACCGGAATATATCGGTTATGGTGATGCCGGGATCAGCGAAGAGATGTTTATATCCTATCGTCCGGAAATCACCCTGCTCGACAATGGCCAGTTCAAATACCATGTCGATTTCAATCAACTGACGGTTGATGATAGCATCGGGGCGATTTGCGCCTCCCGCCCCACCAACCCAACCGGCAATGTGCTCACCGACGAAGAGATCAACCATCTGGACGAACTCGCCCGGCAGCATGGCATTCCGCTGATCATCGACAATGCGTACGGGATGCCGTTCCCGGATATCATTTTCGAAGACGTCACTCCGTTCTGGAACGAAAACACCGTTCTGTGTATGAGCCTGTCGAAACTGGGGCTGCCCGGTGTCCGATGCGGCATTGTCGTTGCCAGTGAAGAGATCACAACTGCCCTGACCAATATGAACGGCGTGGTCAGCCTGGCACCGGGCAGTATCGGTCCGGCGATTGCGCACAAGATGATCGAGCAGCAGGACTTACTGCGGTTAAGTGAGCAGGTGATCAAACCGTATTACCAGCAGAAATCGCAGCATGCGATCCACCTGCTGCAAGAGGCTATCACCGATGAACGCTTTCGGATTCACAAACCCGAAGGTGCGATGTTCCTCTGGCTCTGGTTTAAAGAGTTGCCAATCACCACGATGGAACTGTACCGCCGTCTCAAAGCGCGCGGTGTCCTCATTGTGCCTGGCGAGTATTTCTTCATCGGATTGGACGAGGACTGGAGCCACGGCCATGAGTGCCTGCGCATGAACTATGTCCAGGACGATGAGACCATGCAGCGCGGTATTGCCATCATTGCCGAGGAAGTCATGAAAGCCTACCAGGCGTAATCACGCTGTCAGGGCAGCCAAGCGGCTGCCCTGTGTTTTATCTGAAACCCGCCACTACGAGAACATTCCACCTTCAGCAACAATCCACCAAACCGTCCAAGCGCTTATCACCGTGCACTGTATAGACCCGGATGATTTCCCGTGTGCGTCGAGCCTGATTAGTCGGCCCTATCCACGCATCGCCAAGAACGACTAACCCCATCAGCCAAAGTCGAACACCACACTCATCGGGGTCAAGGAGTGTAATCTGACCGATGCTCCGTCCCTGTTTCACGTGAAACAAGGTCTGGCTTGAGCCAGAACATCCAAACGAATGGCAGCTTGCGAAATCACAGTGTCCAGTTGACCATCGACAGAGCCGCACGCTTTATCCATCCGATAGCGTGAGTCCGAAGTGCGCCCTGTCCCCATGACCTCAACCAGAGGCCCATACCAATACGACAAAGCGGTGCTCACAATAGACCCGCTATCGAAATAGCTAAGGCCACCTCCTACCATATTTCACCTCTGGCACGCCGCATCTAACTGAGACACCTTCGATGTTTCACGAGAAACCATCACACCGACGCAACCGGAGCTCACGATTGGCTGAGTAGACATCTCACGGGCTTCAAGGAAAAGACCCAATGACGACCCAGCAAAGGTAGGAATCTAACCGGTCACACACAACCGAAACGCAGCTTCGAACTTAGTTAGTCGTGACATCTTATCGGCATGTCCTCATCGCGCTGAAGCCAGTCCGACAGAGACGTTGTTTCACGTGAAACAAAAAAGGCCTGCATGATGCAGGCCTTCACTCTCTATTCGGTTATCGGTCTGAGACCATCCCGGCTTATTCGCTTTCGAGCAAACGTTGGCCGTTAATGGCGATCTTACGGGGTTGATCTTCTTCCGGCACTTCACGCTCAAGCTCAATATGCAGCAAACCGTTTTCCATGTCGGCGCCGGTCACTTTCATATGATCGGCCAGCTGGAACTTACGCTCGAAATCACGCTCGGCGATCCCTTGATAGAGATACTGACGCTCTTCGCCTGCATCCTGTCTCTCGCGGGTTCCGCGGACAATCAGCTTATTCTGCTGCTGAGTAATATCGAGTTGCGATTCAGCAAAGCCGGCGACGGCCATCGTGATCCGATACTGATTCTCACCACGCTGCTCAATATTGTAAGGAGGATACCCACCATTATTGGTATTCAGGTTTTGCTCCATCTGGTTGAACAGACGATCAAAACCAATGGCGGAACGATATAGAGGAGTGAAATCTAATGTACGCATAATAACTATCCTTCTTTGAAGCAATAACTATAAACAATGTTGATGAAGCTGCTCTCCCATCGGACAAGCGTTGCAAGGCCCAATCGCTGGCACCTCCTGCTTCATCAATAGATATAAGGTCACTCAAAACAGATTCAAGACTGCGCGAAATATTTTTTTATTTTTTCACTCAGTCCACCATAGCACCCCAGCCAAGCGTTTAGCTGCCAGCCCTGCAACACGCGTGATGCAGCCATACCAGTCCGATGCAGGCTCTTGGCTCCCATAACGCAGTGGGGATAACCTGCCCCACCATACTACGTTCGCCGCAAAGCGCCGCAGTGCATGACTTCTTTCAGCCCCCACAGAGCGTGACAGCATGCCAACCGTGTCATAGTTTCTTAAGCGCCAAAAAACAAAAACGCCGCTCATCAGAGCGGCGTTGTCATCCTGGACTGGCTTGCTTAAACGTCGAGGTTGGCGTTCAGGGCATTCTCTTCAATGAAGTGACGACGTGGTTCAACCTGATCGCCCATCAGGGTGGTGAACAGCTCATCGGCCGCAACGGCATCGTTGATGGTCACCTGCATCATCCGGCGGGTTTCCGGATCCATGGTGGTTTCCCACAGCTGATCCGGGTTCATCTCACCCAGACCTTTATAGCGCTGACGGCTCAGGCCACGGCTTGAATCTTTCACCAGCCAATCCAGGGCTTCCTTAAACGAGCTGACGGCTTGCTTGCGCTCACCACGCTGAACATAAGCCGTGTCTTCGAGCAGGTTATGCAGCACTTCAGACAGATCCGCCAGCTTGCTGTACTCCTTGGAGTTCAGCAAATCAAAGCTCAGCAGATATTCGTGATCGACGCCGTGGGTACGAACCACGACTTTTGGCAACCACACGTGATGCTCTTCATCGCGCACCACCTCAAAGCGGAACTGGCTTTCACCGCTCTGTTTGGCATTGAGTGCAGTGATCAACGCATCGGTCCAGCCATTGACGACGGCCTCATCAGCCAGCATGTCAATCGCCAGGCGTGGCTGATAGGTGAACTCGTTCAGCATCAGCACCGGATAACGGCGGCTCATGCGCTCCACCAGTTTGGACGATGCATTATACTGCTTCACCAGCTCTTCCAGCGCAACACCCGTAATTGGCGGCACGCCTTCTGCGGTATACAGGGCTGCATTGTCCAGCGCCAGGGCGATCTGGTACTGCACCATGTCTTCATCATCTTTGATGTACTGCTCTTGCTTGCCTTTTTTCACTTTGTACAGCGGTGGCTGCGCAATGTAGATATGGCCACGTTCAATCAGCTCCGGCATTTGACGGTAGAAGAAGGTCAGCAGCAGCGTCCGGATGTGCGAGCCGTCGACATCGGCATCGGTCATGATAATGATGCTGTGGTAGCGCAGCTTATCCGGATCATATTCATCCCGGCCAATCCCACAGCCCATCGCGGTGATCAGCGTGGCGACTTCCTGAGAAGACAGCATCTTGTCGAAACGGGCTTTCTCGACGTTCAGGATTTTACCCTTCAGCGGCAAAATCGCCTGGTTCTTGCGGTTACGCCCCTGCTTGGCCGAACCACCGGCCGAGTCACCCTCCACAATGTAGAGTTCGGACAGCGCCGGATCTTTTTCCTGGCAATCCGCCAGTTTGCCCGGCAGACCGGCCAGATCCAGCGCCCCTTTGCGACGTGTCATTTCACGCGCTTTGCGGGCCGCTTCACGGGCACGGGAGGCGTCAATGATCTTGGTGCATACGGTTTTCGCATCACTCGGGTTTTCCAGCAGGAACTCGCTCAGCTTTTCACCCATGGTGGATTCAACCGCCGGCTTCACCTCGCTGGAAACCAGCTTGTCTTTGGTCTGGCTAGAGAACTTCGGATCCGGCACTTTGACCGACACGACTGCGGTCAGGCCTTCACGGGCATCATCCCCTGAAGTCGCGGTCTTGGCTTTCTTCGAATACCCTTCCTTATCCATGAAGTTATTCAACGTCCGCGTCAACGCACCACGGAAACCCGCCAGGTGGGTCCCGCCGTCACGCTGTGGAATGTTGTTGGTAAAGCAGTAAATGTTTTCCTGGAAACCATCGTTCCATTGCATCGCCACTTCCACGCCGATGCCATCTTCGCGGGTGAACTCAAAGTGGAACACCTTCGGGTGGATTGGTGTTTTATTGCGGTTCAGGTGCTCAACAAATGCCCGGATCCCGCCTTCGTACATGAAGTGGTCCTGCTTGTCTTCTTCGCGCTCGTCAATCAGTCGGATCGACACGCCGGAGTTCAGGAACGACAGTTCGCGCAGGCGCTTGGCCAGGATTTCGTAATGGAACTCAATGTTGGTGAACGTCTCTGCACTTGGCCAGAAACGGATGCGGGTCCCGGAGCGATCCGTTTCTCCAATCACGCCCAGCGGCGCCTGAGGCTCACCATGGTGATAAATTTGCTGGTGGATCTGGCCGTTGCGGTGGATGGTCAGTTCGACTTTTTCGGACAGGGCGTTCACGACGGACACCCCCACCCCGTGCAGGCCACCGGATACTTTGTACGAGTTATCGTCAAACTTACCACCGGCGTGCAGGACAGTCATGATGACTTCCGCGGCTGACACCCCTTCTTCCGGGTGCATTTCGGTTGGAATACCACGGCCATCATCGCTCACCGACACCGAGCCATCTTCGTGGATCGTGACAATGATATCTTCACAATGGCCAGCAAGAGCTTCGTCGATGGAGTTATCGACGACCTCAAACACCATATGGTGCAAGCCAGTACCGTCATCGGTATCGCCAATGTACATCCCTGGGCGCTTACGTACCGCATCAAGGCCTTTCAGGACCTTGATACTTGATGAATCGTAGTTGTTGGACATTGAGTTACTCTCGCTTAAATTATCCTGCGGTTATTTTACCGTGTTCCACATGAAACATCTTGCCCTTTTCATCATGCATATCGGCAATCTGCTCAGGGCTGATGGCACTGATGAACACCTGGGCGCCGGTTTCTTTTAACCGTTGCGCCAACAGCGCACGCCGATGGCTATCGAGCTCAGATGCAAAGTCATCGATCAAGTAGATACACGGTTTACCGGTTGATTCCGTCAGGTGCAGCCCCTGGGCCAGGCGCAATGCGCAGACCATAAGTTTGAGCTGCCCCCGAGATAACACGTCTTCGACCGGTGTCCCGGCCACTTTCAAACGCAAGTCGGCCTTGTGCGGGCCACTTGCGGTATAACCGAGCTGACAGTCACGTTCAAAATTGCGCTTGAGCAGCTCAGCATACGGGGTGTCTTTGTCCCAGCCGCGGTAGTACCCCAGCTGGATATCATATTCTGGCAGGAAATGCTGGCAAATCTCCGCGGCTTTCTGCTTCACGGCATCCAGATACTGGCTGCGCCATTGGCTGATCTCTTCGGCCAACAGCGCCAGCTCCTGATCCCAGTAGCTCAGCTCACGGTAACTACGCGCCGTTTTCAGCAGCGCATTACGCTGCTTGGTCAGCCGTTTGATCCGGCTCCACGCATGATAAAACTGGGGCTCGACGTGAAACACGCCCCAATCAATAAAGGCGCGGCGATATTTGGGACCGCCAATCAGCAGCTCAAAGCCTTCCGGGGTGATCAGTTGCAGCGGCAGAATTTGCGCCAGCTGGGCCAGCTTCTGCCCGCCTTCTCCACCAATTTTAACTTCAGTGGTGCCATCACGCTTCTTCCCGATCCCGATCGGGAGCTCCAGCCCGGCAGCCGTGTTCATCCGGCCATGCACAAACAACTCGGGCTGTTCATGGCGGATCACGCGGCTGGTCAGGTGGCTGCGAAACGATCGCCCATGCCCGAGGTAGTGGACAGCCTCCAGCACGCTGGTTTTACCGCTGCCGTTGGCGCCGACCAGAAAATTAAAGCCGGGTGACAAACTCAGGTCGCAGTCTTCAATGTTCCTGAAGTCTTTGACCATCAGCCGTGTCAGGACCATCACTTACAGTCGGATCGGCATGACGACGTACATGGCGTCATCTTGGGCACTGTCTTCCAGCAAGGCACTGGCCGTGGCATCGGTCAGCGACCAGCGGACCTGCTCGCACTTGAGGGTATTGAGTACATCCAGCACATAGCTGACGTTGAAGCCAATTTCCAGCGGCTCTCCCTGGTAATCGACATCCAGGAACTCTTCCGCTTCTTCCTGCTCCGGGTTGTTCGCAGTGATCCGCATCTCGCCCGGTGACAGGTTGACCCGCACACCGCGGAATTTCTCGTTCGACAAAATCGCCGCCCGGGAAAAAGCTTTGCGCAGCTCATCGCAGCTGGCTTCGACAAATTTGTTGCTGCCCTTCGGCAGGACTCGGCGATAGTCCGGGAAACGGCCATCGACCAGTTTGGAAGTGAAGACGAAATTGTTGACCACTGCGCGCAGGTTCGAGTTGCCGATCTGCAACGTCACTTCAGCATCCGGCGTATCAAGCAGGCGCATCAGCTCCAGAACCCCTTTGCGCGGCAGGATGATTTGCTTCTCCGGCAACACCTGTCCGGTATCGGTCGCACAGACCGCCATCCGGTGACCGTCCGTCGCCACCGAGCGCAGATGCTGGCCATCGGTTTCGAACAACATGCCATTGAGGTAATACCGGACATCCTGATGGGCCATGGAAAACTGGGTGCTGTCGATCAACTGACGCAACTGCCCTTGCGGCAACGACAGCTCAACTTCGCTTTGCCAGTCATCAATATTCGGGAAATCAGCCGCCGGCAGCGTTGTCAGGGAATAACGACTGCGGCCGGAGCGGATCATCACCCGATCGCCTTCCAGGCTGATGGCAATCGGTGCGCCATCCGGCAGCCCGCGGCAGATATCGAGAAACTTCCGTGACGGGACGGTGATCGCGCCCGGTTCACAATCGGCTGCCAGGGCCACTTTCGCCACCAATTCAACTTCCAAATCAGTACCGGTCATTGACAGGCAACCGTCTTCAACCTGCAGCAGCAGGTTGCCCAGGATCGGCAGAGATGGGCGGCCGCCCAGGGCACCAGAGACCTGCTGCAGCGGCTTTAATAAATATTCGCGTTCTACGGTAAATTTCATATCAGGACGACAGGGTTCTAATCAGGTTGGAATAGTCTTCTTTTATATCGTGGCTTTCTTCACGCAGCTGTTCAATTTTCCGACAGGCGTGCAGCACCGTGGTATGGTCGCGCCCCCCAAAGGCATCGCCGATTTCCGGCAAGCTATGGTTGGTCAGCTCTTTGGCCAGGGCCATCGCCATCTGGCGCGGACGGGCCACTGAGCGGGAACGACGTTTGGACAGCATATCAGCCATCTTGATTTTATAGTATTCCGCGACCGTCTTCTGGATATTATCAATGGTGACCAGTTTTTCCTGCAGCGCAAGCAAATCACGCAAGGCTTCCCGGACAAAGTCAATGGTGATCGCCCGGCCGGTAAAGTTGGCATTGGCAATGACCCGGTTCAGGGCCCCTTCCAGTTCCCGGACGTTTGAGCGCAGTCGCTTGGCAATAAAAAACGCGACCTCATCCGCCAGGCGAATGTGGTGATCCTCGGCCTTTTTCATCAGGATCGCGACCCGGGTTTCCAGCTCCGGCGGCTCAATCGCCACGGTCAGGCCCCAGCCAAAACGTGATTTAAGGCGATCTTCCACCCCGCTGATCTCCCGCGGGTAGCGGTCCGAGGTCAGGATGATCTGTTGGTTGCCTTCAAGCAGGGCGTTAAAGGTGTGGAAAAACTCTTCCTGCGAGCGCTCTTTGTTGGCAAAAAACTGAATGTCATCGATCAGCAGCGCATCCACACTGCGGTAGTAACGCTTGAACTCTTCAATCGCGTTGTTCTGCAGCGCCTTGACCATATCCTGGACAAAGCGCTCCGAATGCATGTACACCACCCGGGCATTGGGCTTGCGGTCGGCAATTGCATTGCCCACCGCGTGCAGCAAGTGCGTCTTACCCAGGCCGGTGCCGCCATACAGGAACAACGGGTTATAGGCTGCGCCCGGGTTATCAGCCACCTGGCGGCAAGCGGCCAGTCCCAGCTGGTTCGACTTACCTTCCACGAAGTTATTGAAATTATGCTTCGGATTCACATTCGAGCGGTAGCCGGACTGCGACTCCGGCTGAACCGGCGATGGCGCCGGCTCCCAGTGCCGCGTCGGGGTGTCATCGACCATCGCCGGCGCAGGTTGCAAGACGCGTGCGGCGGCCACCGGCGGAGGCGGCGGTGCCGTTACCGGACGGCTGCCCACTTCAAAACGCAGGATCGGCACATCATTACCGCAAAATTCGTTCAGCAGCCGATTGATATTATTGAGGTACTTGTCCCGGACCCAATCCAAGACAAACCGGTTCGGCGCAAATAAGGTCAGCGTATTATCGGTAAGCTCGGCCTGAAGCGGTCGAACCCACATACTGAATTCTGTCGCAGGGAGTTCTTCCTGAAGGCGTTGAAGGCACTGCAACCAAAGCGAAGATGACAA